>JAZKGE010000041.1:0-84225 GCA_040386075.1 Bacteroidota bacterium | reverse complement strand
AATTGAATTAGCTTGATTTGTTGTCCAATTACCTACTAATCCAATAGCATTTACATAGTTTCCCGAAGCATCTAATTTTGAAATAAATACATCTGGCTGATTACCAGATGATGTTTTTGGACTGCTACCTGCATTTGGATCAAAATCAACGGTGCCACCATAATAACCTGTTGTATATACATTCCCTGAAGCATCTGTAGTAATGGCGTAAGCTATTTCGTTACTTGTCCCCGCTATACTTTTACCCCATAAAAAATTCCCAAATGCATCCAATTTTGAAATAAATATATCAAAACCTCCTAATCCATTTATAGTATAGGTACTTGCGCTAGGATCTAAATCAATATTACCTGAAAAATAACCGGTTGTATGCACATTTCCAGTAGCGTCAACATCAATACTATAGGGGACATTACTATTTGTACCTCCTAAAACTTTTGTCCATATAAAATTTCCTAAAGGATCTAACTTATTTATAAAAACATCTTGTAAACCCAAAGATGTTATTGTGTAAGTAGATGCACTAGGGTCAAAATCAACGGTGTTTTCAAAATGGCCTGTTGTATAGATATTACCATTCTGATCAAGATCAATATCATAAGCGATCTCTTGTGAAGTTCCTCCAAATGTTTTGGCCCAGATAAAATTTCCAAGTGCATCAAATTTTGTAACATATGCATCATCCGATCCTAAAGAGGCCAATGTATATGTGCCTGCGCCTGGGTCAAAATCAACCGTTCCTTGAAAGCTACCAGCGGTATAAACATTACCAGATGCGTCTACGGCAACGGATCGACCTTGATCCGAACCAGTGCCTCCTGTTTTTCTGGCCCATTCGAAATTTGCAGTTGTTTGCGCATTAATGTTGATTAAAAATAAGCCACTTAAAATAAAGAATAATAATTTTTTCATAGTTATTTGTTTTATATCAAACAAACGTATGACAAAAACCATCATGAATTAATGATTCTTCAGCAACAGCCAATTGAGTTCAGGAATGGATAATTTCAGGCAGAAATAGCCTCTTCAAACTCTGCTTTTTTGTATTTTGAGAGTTTGGTTGTCAATCCGTTAGAGAGTTGAATACTAAGGTCGGATTTTGAATAATGCTTGATGTAATTTTTATTCACGAGCCAGGATTTATGTACCCTGAAAAATAAAGGTAAACTTTCTAATAGTGTCTCAAAATGCTTAAGATTTTTGCTGGCAATGTGTTTTTTATCTGTTGTATGCAGAATGCAGTATGATTCCTGTGCTTCAATGGCAATGATACTTTCTATCGGAATAATGTTTTGCTGGCCTTTATCGCTAATGATAATATTTTTGATCTGTTTACTCTCCAGAGTATTACTCAATAATGATAAGCGCTGCGACTGATATTGTATGTTACGCTGTTGAATAACTTTTGCAACAGCATTCTTTAAACGTTCAATGTCAATAGGCTTCAATAAATAATCCATTGCAGCTACTTCAAATGCTTTGATGGCATATTGATCATAAGCCGTAACAAATATGATCTCAAAATTAATGTCTTTAAAAAACGTAACGATTTCAAAGCCTGAATAATTGGGCATTTCAATGTCTAAAAAAACCAGGTCGGGTTGCTCTTTATTAATGACTTCAACGGCTTGTAATACATGGTTGCATTTAGCTATCAGTTCAACATCCGGACAAAAACGTAACAATAAATTTTCAAGCACATCTCTTGCACCTTCCTCATCATCAACTAATATGGCCCTGATTTTTTTCATCGGCATCAAACGTACTATTCGTTTTTTAATATTTAATATCAAATTTATGAATCATCTCTTTTAATTCAGCAACGGACTAAAATTTATGTTTTACCGGGATACTTAAAATTACTTTTGTTCCTATTGCTTCTTTATTATCATCACATAGATCCTCATAGCTGTATCCAAAATCTCCTTCAAATACATTACTTAAAATCTCAAACCGTTTATGAATAGCTTTGCCTGAGAAAGATTCGTGTTCCGAACGTTGCCTTAATTTAATGGCTTTCGATTTTTCTCGCCCTATACCATTATCTTCAACCGTACAGATCAAGGTATCTTTTAACTCAAAGGTTATTTTTAAATTCTTTTGCCCTTCTTTATGTAATAAGCCATGTATCAAAGAGTTTTCTATGAATGGCTGTATCAATAATGGCGGTAGCATAATATCTTCTACATTCTTAATATCGATGGTGTAGTTTAATTCTTTTTTGAAACGTAGCTTCTCAAGAGATAAATACAATTCCAGTAATTTTATTTCCTGATCAAAATCTATAAAATCTTTTTCTGAATAACTTAATGTTCTTCGCACTAAATTTGAGAACGTAGTAATGTAAGAGTAGGAGTGTTCTACATCGCCTTTTAATATCAGATCCTGAATAGAGTTCAATGAATTGAAAATAAAGTGCGGGTTCATTTGCGATTGAATGGCCGTTAATTTAGAAGCATTTAACTCGTTAATTTGTTGTGATTTTTTACGCTGAATATTTAGTTGCCATCTGTAGATCATAACCACGATGCTCAAAAATAAAATGATCACAGCTGCAATAAACCACCAATGTGCATAAAAGGGAGATGCAATAGTAAAAGAGTAGGCGATGGGTTTACTGAAAACACCTTGATTTTCAACCTTTAGATAAAAAGTATAATCTCCCGGTGCAAGTGCAGAGTATGTAATTTGATTTGACTCATAATTATTGATGTTCCATTTAGTATCGTATCCCGCAAGTTTATAATGGTAACGCGTAGTTTCTCTGTTTTTTAATGTTGGCGACGAGAAAACGAATTGTATTTTCCGTTGATCGCTATTCAATATCTTATTTGTTGAAAAAGTTTTTGCTTCATCGTTCACAAAAATAGTTTCTATACGAATAAACGGTTTTATGGAAGTTGATACATTGTAATTTAGATCAATGGGTTGTAACCCTCCGGAGTGACTTACCCACAATTGGTTCTGATGAAATATAAAATCAATGATCTTTTTGGAAGAAAAACCAAAAACGGAATGAATGGATCTTAATAATTTTCCATTCATGTCAAATTGAAATAATCCATTGGAAGATTCAGCAACAATAGTGTTGTTTTGAATGACCATTTTCTTTAGAACTTCTTCTTTATCATTCACTACAGGCCTTATAACATCAATTACTTTACCTTTTTGTATCACAAGCACGCCATTCTTTTTTGTACTGGCATAAATTTTTCCTTTATCACAAACCAAACCATTTGGAAAAACAGGCTTATTGTCATGAACGATCTGTTTGCTTGATCCTGAAGTCTTGATCATGAATAGGCCGTTTGCTGTAGATGCATACAGGCAACTGTCTTCAGAACAATATTCCAGAAAATAAATTCTGTAGTTCATGTCTTTTACTGTCTGCATACTGAACGTATGATTTGCATCTGCTGTTAATTCAATAATACCTCGATTAGTTCCGAGATAGAATTTGTTCTTTGAAATAATAACAGCGTCTTTTAATGAGGCTTCTAAGATATCTGAGATAGATCTGTTTAATTTATTATAAACACGGATATGCTCATCATCAAAAATAATGAAATCGCTTACAGCATTTCCATAAATAGCTTCAATAGGTCGTTTGCCTTTGTCATTAATTGTAACAAGTTTATTATTTATATAACTCATCAAATTTCCCTTGGAAGTGCCAACAGTTAACCCTAATACAGGATCTGAATATAAAGCTGTTGCAGGATCATCTCTGAAAGAGTGAATAACGTCAGGTACTTTCGTGTCGGGAATCACTAATACACCTTTATCAAAAGTGCTGAGGAGTATATTTCCTTCCATATCTTTATAAACATCAGAAATAAAATGATCTTCATAATAGATCGGATAATTTTGGGATGTTATTTTTTTGTCGATCAAAGCAACTCCCGGTAAACTTCCGGTGATCCAAAGTTCATGGTCTGTTTCGTAGAGTCTTATAGATCCACTTCTCTCAAACGAAGGGTTTTTTTGCAACAAATTTAGTTCAAATACAGATGTATTATAGCTATATAATTCTTTGGTCTTTTGATCTAAAGCATATGATAGATCATCGATGGTGAAGAATTTAAGAACACTTTCTGTTTGGAGCTTTCCTGATAAAAACCTCAGTTTATTTTTCGTAAAATGCCCATCTTTATACATTATAATTGAATCGGCACCATTTAGATGAAATTGAATGCCTTTGTTTTTCACCACAAACGCTTGTCCGAGATAATGATTACGCATTGCCTGTTGCGCTATCTTCTTGCCTTTTTTATCCAACACAATTATTTTTTTTGATCCAATGATCAAATTTTCATCATCGGTAATAGAAAGGCTTATATCAGAGCTACGTTCATCGGTTTTAAGTTCATAAAATAGCGAGCACTCTTTGTCCTTTATCTGAAAGATCTGATTATTGAGATTATGACAATAGATCGTTCCTTCATGATTGATGGTAAAATTAAATACAGAACTACCTTTTGCATCATTACACTCTATTTTTTTGTAATGATAGTAATCAAAGCAATAAAGACCTTCGTTAGTTGCAAACCAGTAGTTTAATTCTTTATCCTGAATAACATCATATATCTGGGTCCCTCTGAACTGCTCTTCGGCAAAAGTAAAATAAGCGGGTTGCTGAGCAAGCAATTCTGCACATGAGATGTAAACTAATGAAATAATTAATAGAAAATATTTCCTGACTTGTATCAATTTTATATTTACTTATTTATCAAAGCTAGCAGTTTTATGTGGATTTAAAAATCCACCATCTATGATGAGTAATTTCGCGCCGTTTTTGGAATAGGAACGATGTGAGCTCAGGCCGTCAGAAACTACATAACTCATATCCTTGGAAAGTACGATGTTTTCAGCGTTTTCCATTTCGCTGATAAAGCTACCTTCCAGGCAATGTACCACATGTCCTTTCTGGCACCAATGATCGGCCAGATAGTTTGCTGAATATTCAACAACCCTAATTCTTAACCCATCCAGCATTAAGGTTTGCCAGAAAGATGTCCCGGTTTCACCTTTGTGTTCTGTTTTTTCAATCTGTTCCCAGTTGATATGTTGAAACGCTATATTGTACATTTTAATTATTGTTTTTTTAATGATAAAACAAAATACAATAAACTAGCGGCAAGAAAAAGAATGTTTACTATTCTGGCAAATGGTGGAATACCTTCCGGCCAGATCTGCCCTAGTAATACGATGCAGTTTAATGTAATAAGAATGATAATTAGTGGTTTGCTCTTTGTCATGATTAAATAAATTTAAAATAGGATTACAATCAGTTTTATTTTTTAAACTCAGTACTTAAATTGTCATAATTTAAAATATAATTTCCTTTAGGGAGATTTTCAATGGATACAGATAGTGCATAACCTCTTTTCATGAGTTCACCTGATATAGTATTGATCTCATACATGGTTTCGGAACTAAAAATAATCTCCTGTGTTTTTTTTTGAACACTGAATTTTACCAAGGGCATTTCCGCAACCCATCTCACATCTTTGTAAGAAGTAGAATCAGATCCTATAAATGGGATGATCCTGAATATATTTTCGCCATGATGTGGTGCCGGATGAAATGAATACTGATTTTGAGTTGGCATACCAACGGCATCCACTTCGCCTATTTTTATCCATTTGTTCCATCTGAACTGCTCTATAACATAAGGTGTCTTGTTATGTTCTTTTACACTTGTCCAATGTAGCCTGCCGTCTTTATACACTTCTAAGAAAGTAATTTCACGTACATCAGTTACTTTTGTCACTTGTCCAAATGATAGTAATTGAAGAAAAAGCAGCGTGGTAATAAGAAGTTGTTTTGCCATGATC
Source organism: Bacteroidota bacterium (assembly GCA_040386075.1). Lineage (GTDB taxonomy): Bacteria > Bacteroidota > Bacteroidia > B-17B0 > Aurantibacillaceae > UBA4416. The sequence goes on along the minus strand of JAZKGE010000041.1, from coordinate 78,388 downwards.
ATTTTTCTTTTAATTAAAGATAATCCATTTCAAAAGAAAAACAAAAAGCCCTTTGTGGTTTCACAAAGGGCTTTCATTTATATTCGATAGTGATTAAACTTTTAATTTTTGTCCCAAACGTAATACTTTGGTTTGTTTGATGCCATTCTTTTTGCAGATGGCTTTGATGGTAGTATGGTTTCTTTGTGCAATACGTCCTAAAGTATCTCCTTTTTTTACAGTATATACTTTACCATATTTAGATTTAGTTCCTGTTGCACGTGTTAGGTGTAAATCTCTTTTTTGACGGCTGTGCAAAGCTCTCAGGTCATATTTGGTTTCAACATCAGCTTTAGTGATCATGCACTCGTTCTTTTTCAAAGTACCCGTTGCAAAATCAATAAAATCTTCAGCATCCATTGCCTGACCCAAATAACGAATTTCAAAATGTAAATGAGCACCAAATGAATGTCCTGTGTTTCCACCCAATCCTAAAATTTGTCCGGCTTCAATTGTTTGTCCTGGTTCAACCAATATTTTTGATAAGTGAGCGTAAACTGTTTCCAAACCGTTTTTATGGCGGATGATGACAACGTTACCATAACTTCTATTTAGTTTGGCAATTCGTACCATTCCGTCAAAAGCTGCCATAACAGTATCTCCGGTTTCAAGATCTATATCTGTACCATAATGAGGTCTTCTTTTTCTCCAGCCAAATTCTGAGGTTACATTTCCATTAAATGGTAATACAAATCCACAGTCTGTAGCTTCGGTTAATTTCACCATTGCTGAATCCTGTTTAAAGCTATCAGCAAAAGAATAAGGGTGTATAACTGTTGTATCCCAGCTAGAGTAAAGGTCATTTGACGGGAAAGCCAATAATGAATCAACTTCCTCGTCTTCATGATCCTCTGAATGAAGAACAAGGCTTAAAGGATTAATTGTTGTTTTGGTTGTATCGTCACGCTTCACTGCTTTCTTTTTACCATCATCTTTTATCGGCTTTTCATCCGGATTAAGAGTTGAAAATGTGAAGAAGTTGTTTGGCTTAATATTTGTATTTATAGTAGCAGGTGAAAATGCACTAGCCATTAATGATGATCCCATCATTAATAAAGTTATGGCTATGTTTTTGGTTTTCACTTTTTCTGTTAAAATTTCCAGTTTTGCAAGTATATTGTTTTTATTTTAAAAAAGCATTGTTAAATGCTGTTAATAACATGTTTATTATTAACATTTTAACAATTTTAACATTTGCTAAATAGTTTAACTCGTTAATTATTAAAAAGTTACAAAATGTCTACAAAAAGCTAGAATTTGAGCAGATTTTCGTAGTCAGGAACATCTTTAAGTATTTCAGGTTCGTTTGGACTCAGTTTAAGGAATACATGTTGATGCCCGTTGCTCAAAAAAACAGAGGGCACGTTTAGTTGCAAATTATAGCGTAAAGCCTGATTCACGGTGCGTTGATCAATTTTAACTTCAGGCGCTTTGCATTCAACGATCATTAAAGGCTTTATAATTGGATTAAATACTACCAGATCGGTTCGTCGTTTGGTGTTATTCAACACCAGTTGCTTTTCTACAGATATCATAGAAGCAGGAACTTGTTTGTAATTGACCAAAAAATGAATGATGTGCTGCCTTACCCATTCTTCGGGAGTTATATCCACAAACTTTTTACGAATGATATCAAATACCTGCAGGTTTCCTTTTTCATTTTTTTGAAAACGGAACTCAACAACCGGAAAATTAAGTACAGGTAAATTCATAATTAATGCAATAAAGATAGAAGAAATAATAATAAAGATAAGAGGTAAAAAGATTTGGGCGTGTCGGCGCAAAGAACGGGCGCCGTCGGGCTGACCCGCTTCAATCTTTTGCAGGAGGCAGGCAAAAGGATTTTCGCTCGCATCCCTCACGCGAGCATAATGCGAATTTAGAACTTAGTTCCCAAGTTGAAAAGTAAAGCCGCGCGAGGGATGCAAACGGAAATCCTTTTTTGTGAAGCAAAAAAGATTGCAGTGACAGCCCGGTTCGGCTCCCGCCGAACGCGCCCAAATTTTTAAATCAAATCTTACCCAAACTAACCATAACATTAAATTGATAAAATAATAATCTTCTAAACATAAAATTACTTTGTACCTTAGCTTAATCAAAAAATCAGATAGATGAAGACTAAAGAGGAAATTGTAAATAACTGGTTACCACGTTACACCGGAAAAAAATTAGAAGAATTTGGACAATATATATTGCTAACCAATTTTGGTGGTTATGTAAAAATGTTTGCCGACTGGAATGGAGTAGAAGTAGAGGGATTAGACAGACCGATGCAAACCGCAACACATGATGGCATTACGATCATCAATTTCAGTATGGGTAGTGCTATGGCAGCAACTATTATGGACCTGTTAACAGCTATTCATCCAAAAGCGGTTTTGTTTTTAGGAAAATGTGGCGGTTTGAAAAAGAAAAATCAAATTGGCGATCTGATCTTGCCAATTGCAGCTATCAGAGGTGAAGGAACATCCAACGATTATTTTCCAAGCGAAGTACCAGCCTTGCCATCTTTTAATTTACAAAAAGCCATTTCATATACCATTCGTGTAAGTGGCCGCGATTACTGGACAGGAACGGTTTACACTACTAACCGAAGAGTTTGGGAACACGATGAAAAATTCAAAGAGTATTTAAAAGTGATTCGCGCGATGGCTATTGATATGGAAACGGCTACTATTTTCAGTGTTGGTTTTCATAACGAAATTCCAGTTGGCGCTTTATTGTTAGTCAGCGATCAGCCTATGATACCAGAAGGAGTAAAAACCGAAGAAAGCGATAAAAAAGTAACCACTGATTTTGTGAACGATCATCTAAAGATCGGGATCAATTCATTGAAAGAATTACAAAATTCAGGGATCTCTGTGAAGCATTTGAAGTTTTAGGTTTAACCCAGCCTTCTGTATAATTTACTTTGTTGAAATTTTTGATAGCCTTTGGAAGGCTTCATCCTAAAGCGGTATCCTAACGAAAAATTGACGCCGCCATATTTCGATAAGTAAGTAATCTGGCTGGCATTGTACCAGCTAAAATCAGAAGTAGCACTTAACAGCACAAAAAATTTCTTGAAATTCAATCCTATGCAACCTCTGAAATCTCCGGAGATAGAACTGTAAAAAATGTTTCGTGTAGGATAAGTATCCAGGTATCTGTATTCTCTCCATTGTTCTTCAGGCCCAATAATCAATGTAAGGTTCATAAAAAAGGCTTTCCATAACACCAGGTTCCAGCTGGCACCTCCGTATACTGAAAAAGCAAATACATTCAATCCATTCATAGAGCGGTGCGTATCATAATAATCTCTGATAGGGTATGGAAAGAACGAACTGTCGGAATTCATTCGGTTGTAATAAATATTGGCTGATAGCACAAAGCTAAAAGCTGATCTCCTTTGTTGGTAATTACAGGAGTAGCCAGACTTGAACGAAAATTTATTAGCGTTAGTGAAAAATAAGAATTTGGTTTTATATGCTTCGGTACTCAGTTTTGGAAACTGATCATACACACCTGTTCTTAGAAAACTTGTATCGTAACTGGAGGTATTTTTGTTGTAAAATCCACTGTAACTGCGGTAGCTGTTTTCCAGGATCCAACGGTTGCCACCAATATTTAAGGCATAATTTTGATATTTGGTATCGCCCTTTTTAGCTTTATCCCTTGATGGATTTTTAAAACCAATGGATACATTAAATTTATCATAATTAACCTCTAACCCATAGATCAGGTTAGCCTCTGCAAGATAGGATATGTTTGATTTCCCTAAAGAGTCTTTGGTTAATTTCTGTGCAATATCAATTTGATAATTTCTGTAAGATTGAAAAAAAGAAACGATCAGTCTGTTCCTGTATTTTGTATAATAGGTGGTATCCCAGCCTTTCTTTTGGGCAAAGAAAGAGTTACTGCTAAAAATAAAAAGTAATATGACTAAAATTAAACGCATCAATTAATTATCTTCGAAGTCTAAATATAAAAATAAAAACATGAACATTAAACCTTTAAATATCGAAAAACATATTGAACATGTTATTTCTATTTTAATTGAATATACACCAAAAGTTGTTGGCGCTTTACTGGTACTTATAATCGGTATGTGGTTGATCAAACGTTTATCAAAGATTGCTACCAGATCCATGGAGCGACGCGACCTGGATATTTCATTGCGTAGTTTTTTACGCAGTCTTATTTCAATTGGTTTAAAGGTGATCCTAATCGTTACAGTAGCCGGTATGATCGGCATAGGAACTACATCTTTTGTGACCATATTAGGAGCTGCCGGTTTAGCTGTAGGGTTGGCTTTACAGGGTTCCTTATCTAATTTTGCCGGAGGTGTTTTGATCCTGATATTCAAACCATACAGGGTAGGCGATACAATTGAGGCGCAAGGACAAAGCGGAACAGTAAAAGAGATACAAATATTCAATACTATACTTTTAACCGCCGATCTTAAAACAATTATTTTACCAAACGGTGCTGTATCAAATGGCACAATAGTGAATTATACCAAGAATGGCGTTTTACGAGGCGACGTACAGGTTGTTATATCTGCTGCCAACGACATTGATAAAGTAAAGGAGCTATTGACAGAGGCTTTATTGAAACATGAGCATATTTTAAAAGACCCTATACCTGAAATAGCGGCTGTTAAAATTATCGACAATGCTGTAACCCTTTCTATCAAGCCATATAGTTCAGCTGCTAATTACGCCCAGATCAACTCTGATGTTGTGGAGATCGTTAAACGAATATTTGATAAGCACGACATTACCGCTCCAATACAAAAACGAATTGTCTTTAACGGGTAATTAGAGTTTTAAGCCAATAATTAAGATGTCATCTACCTGCGCATGTTCATTGCCCATCCAGTTGATGATCTTTTTGTCAAGCTGCTCCTGTTGCTGATGCATTGGTAAGGTATGGATCTGTAGTAAAAAGTCCTTGAAATTCTTTGTCATTAATTTTTTTCCTTTCTCTCCTCCAAACTGATCAGCATAACCATCGGTTGTCATATAAAACAGGTCGTTTGCCTGTATCTCGATACTTGTTTCTTTGAAAATAGTATTTGAATCAGTAAATCCTCCGATCGCATTTTTAGTGGGCTTGTATTCTATGAGTTCTGCATTTCTGATCAACAATAATTCGCGATTAGCGCCGGCATAGGTTAATACATTAGTCTTTCTGTCGATCATGCATAAAGCCATGTCCATCCCATCTCTCGATTCGGATGTGTTTTGTTTTAATACTTTAAAAATACTGCGGTTTAAGCTGGATAAAATAGAGGAAGGACTTGTTATTTTTTTTGTCAGAACAATTTCATTCAACAGGGAGTTTCCGATCATGCTCATAAAAGCCCCCGGAACGCCATGACCTGTACAATCTACACAGGCAATAAATAATTTATCATCTGTTTTACTGAACCAATAAAAATCGCCACTCACAATATCCCTTGGCTTAAATAAGATAAAACTGTTTGGTAAATGTTCTTTTATGACAGAGGTTTCCGGAAGTATAGAACTCTGAATCCTTTCAGCATAATTGATACTGTCTTTTATTTCTTCAATAGCTATGTTGAGATGTAAGTTCGCGCTTTTTAATTCTGAGGTACGTTCAGTTACCTTTGTTTCCAATACCTGCTTTTCGCGGATCAGTTTTTGAGTACGGTATTTGATAAACGAGAAGATGCTTGCAATGATCACGATGATAGATGTAATATAAAACCACCAACGCATGTAAAAAGGAGGCGTTATCTCAAAAGCATATTCTACAACATCGCTTTCAACGTTATACTTATTGATCGCTTTTAATTTAAAGATGTATTTTCCGGGTGATAAATTGGTAAAGACAGCCTCAGTGTTAGTTTGTAAAGGTGACCAGTCCTTGTCGTATCCTTCCAGTAAAAACTGATAATGTGAGGTTTGTGTTGACAGCGCTTTGAACTTAAATGTAATGTCGTTTTGTTTGTAATTAAAAATAGGGTTAATAGGAAGATTTAATTTTGACAAGCCTGCATATTGCACTTTTGTGCTGTCAATTTTAGAATGCTTTAAAAGTAGATCTGTAATAACCAGCTTAGGTTTTTGCTTACTAATGATATCTTCTTTTGAATTGTAAGACACCAGACCTTCGCCCGTTCCGAAATAGATGAACCCATTTTGCTCTAATGTCGCATTTTGTTCAATCGCAGCCGATTTCAATCCGTCTTCATCAGTATAGGCTTTTACTTCCAGTATGCTATAGTCTTTGTTTAAACTGATCTTATTTACACCAAGGTCGGTGCCGATCCAAATCGTATTAGCATTTGCTTTTTGAATGGCATTAATGGCGTTACTGAGTAAACCATCTTTTTTAGTATAATTAATAAATCTGTTTTGATCTAAAATAAAAAGGCCTTCATCAATTGTACCGGCAATCATCTTTGAGTTTATCTCGTTGATAGAAAAAACGCTTTTGCTTGTAAATCCTTCTTTTGCTGAATATGTTTTTAAACTATTATCAGTTGTATTAAGTTTCATTAAGCCTTCGCCGATAGTTCCTATCCATAGGTCGTTCTTGATCAAATAAATGCACAACACATCATTTGTGGGAAGTGTATTGTTCTCTCTAGTATAAAGTTGTGTTGTATTATCTGTTATTTTTAGTATACCGCTTCCATATAAACTCAGCCATATAGTTGAACTATTTTCGTGTTTTTGTATGCAGGTTACTATGGTCTTTAATTCAATTGTATCGATCTTATTAATATGTTTTATAACTGAAAAGTTATTCTTGTTCGTTTCTGAAAGTATAAAAAGGCCTTTACTATCTGTACCTGCATATAATTTTTTGTTCTCATAAAGCAATGATGTAATAATAGTTTCGTTCAATTCGTTTGGCAAAACAACTTTTTCTATAATACTATCGTTGAAATAATTCAACCCGTTTGTTGTACTGAATAAAAAGCCTGAATTTTTTTTGCAAAACGCAAAAACCCTGTTCTCACTTAAACCATGTTGTTTGGTGTAAACAGATAAAGCTTCATTAGTTAGTTTAAACACACCGTTCCCAAAACAGGAAACCCAAATTTCGCCTTCATAATCACACAAAACAGAAGATATATCGATTCCCGAAAGACCATTATTGGTATTGAATAATTTGTATTTGAGGTCAGGTTTTATTTTAATAAGCCCATGCTCGGTGGCACACCAAATGTTGTGCTGTTTATCCTCAGTAATACCTGAAATATAATCAGTATTAATCAATGGAATATCAAGTTGATGAAACACATTACCTTCAATGTAATAAATGCCCTTCCCGGGAGTTCCTATCCATATTTTACTGTCTGAACTTTCAAAAAAGCAAAACGCTGAAGAAGAATTAAAGTTCTTCGCATCTTTAATGACCGTAAATGATTTTCCATTATAAATATTGATGCCTCCTTTACTGGTTCCTATCCAGTATTTATTTTGCTTATCCTTAAATACCGAAAAAACCTTATCAGAACTCAATCCTGAACTTGTATTAAGATATGAGAATGTTTGGCCTTCTAAAATAGCAATACCTCCGCCAAATGTTGAGATCCATGTTTTATTATCGTCGCATAAAATGTGAAATACCTTGTTTTCTTTTAAACCATTTTTGGTTGAGTAATTTGTAAAATGCTTTCTGTCAAATTTAGAAACTCCATCAACGGTCCCGATCCAGATGTTTCTATCTTTATCTTCTGTAATGCAAATGACGTCATTGCCAACCAATCCATCCTGTTTATCATAATTAGTAAATGTATTGCCATCAAATTTGCTGACCCCTCCTCCCTGCGTAGCAAACCACATATAGCCATAGCTATCCTGAAAGATACATTTAACGCTTGAGTTTACTAATCCTTGTTTTTGACCATAATGTTTAAAATTGTAATCCTGAGCTCTCAGAAATGAGTAACCGGAAATAAGGATCAATATGAAAACAATTCTTTTTAACATTTTGCAGCATAAATTTAATAAAAAAAGGCTGCCTTACACAGACAGCCTTTAATATTTAAGAAAATGGGCAATTATAGTTTAGAAACCTTTTTGGTTACCGAGCCTATTGGTGTTTTTACAACTACATAATAAATTCCTGAACTAAATTCACTGATGTCAATAGTTGCTTTATCTGTATAGGTTACATGTGTTGATTTTAACTGGCTTCCCAGTTGATTGTAGATCTCAACGTCAAAACTTTCCATACCTACCGCTAAACCGATTTCGAAGATATCTTTTGTAGGATTTGGGTACAATGAGATAGAATTTAAGATCTCATTTTGTTTAGCTACAGATGTTATCACATTGATCGTGTAGTCCTTAGTGTTGGATTTAGTAGTGTTAACAATGCTTTGAGATACTTTGGTCGTTGGATCACATGAATTTGCCCAAATAACATCCACACGGTATTGCACACTGTTTGCTGCCGGTGGAATTCCATAATCGGTATAACTGGTTGCATTTGGCGCCAGGTTATTGATAATTACAACCCAGTTGCCCGAATTATTCGTATCTCTTAATACTCTGTAATTGTTTACAGTTGCGCCCGAATATAAATTCCACATCAAATCCATTTTTAAAGGAGCAGGTGTAAATATGCTTTGTAAGTGAATAGATTGATGTTCGCCGCTTTTCGGACCCTCATTTCCACAAAGATCAACTGCTGCAATTTTATAGGTAAAGCTGGTTACATTTGGATTTGCAGTTGAATCTACTAATCTGCTCAGATCATTATATCCAACAGTTCCAATTAATGTGTCAAGTATTAATGATTGTACTCTGTAAACTCTGAAGCTATCAACATTTGACGCCCCGTTCTTTTGCCAGAATATTTCGTTGTGAACAGATGAACTGTCTACAGTTACTACACAAATTTGTTGAGTAGGTAAACCTGTAATATTTACAGCTAATACACTCGATGTATCGCCATTGCCACATGCATTTTTTCCAACAACTTTTATAGCTCCATTACTAGCTCCGGTCGTAGCATCCAGGAAAATAGAATTGCTGGTTCCTCCACTTGCTACATTATATCCCGCAGGATAAACCCATGCATAAGTTGTTGCATTGGTAACAGGGGCAACTGAGTAATTAATATTTGTTGAAAGTGGGCACACTAAATTGGAAGTTGATCCGGTAATTGTACCTGCTGCATCCGGTAAAGGATTTACTGTTATTGCTTTGTTTCTAATTCCACCGTCGCCGCATCCATTTGTTCCATAAACACTCATCGGCCCTGAAGTAGCTGTGTTATCATAATTAACGGTAATGGTTTTAGTATTTAATCCTCCTACAATGTTACATCCATTTGGCGTTGACCAGGTATATGATAAACCGTTATTTAAGTTATTGGCAACATAGGTCACAGTAGTTACACCCTGACAAACAGTATTGCTACCCGAAATTACACTAGCCTGAGTTGGTAATAAATTAACAGTAATGCTTTTACTTGTTGCTGCACTTGAACCACAGGCATTGGTTGCTGTAACAGCAATGTTACCACTGGTTGCAGTTGTAGAGAAATTAGCAGTAATAGCATTTGTATTACCTCCGGTATTTTGATTAACACCACTTGGGTAGGTCCAGTTATAACCGGTTGCATCTGCTACTGTATTAATAAAATAATTTTCAGCACTTTGTCCCTGACAAACAGTTCCATTACCTAAAATAGTTACAGGTGCGGTTGGAATTGTGATCACATTTATATAAGCATTTTTTACCATTGTTAAACCACCTGCGCCACTATTCATTGAAAGCGTTATGGTTTTTACGCCTACAGAAGAGTAAGTTACTGTAATAGCCGCTGCTGTTGAAGTAGAAGTTGCAGGAGTTGCGCCTGCTCCAAAGGTCCAGGTATATGTATTTGGACCAACCGCAGCAACTGATGTGTTACTAAATGTTACTGCAGTTCCCTGGCAAATTTCTGTATTGTTTGCTACAAAGTCAGCATAAGGCGTGCAACTAGGGGAACCATTGATATTTGTAACAACAACACTTGATGTACTTGACGGGCAAACCCCGTTGCTAATCGTCCAGGCAGCTGTAACTGTTTGGTTATTTACTACCTGTAAATTAGTGTTTGGCGTAACGGTTGATGATAAATTGCCTAATCCTGAAGAACAATAGTTCCATACTCCCGTTCCAACAGATGGAGTGTTTGCAGTTAGGGCAGTTAAGTTATTACATATAAGTTGATTTGCACCTGCATTCGAAATCGTTGGCGGCTTATCAAAATTCACAAGTAAATACGAAAGACCACCATTTCCACATCCATTAGTATTACTTCCGTATATGTTAACATTATAGGAAGTAGCAGTAGTACTAAAGTTTACAGTGATTGCATTTGTGTTAGCTCCTGCTGTAACAGTTGCACCTGATGGTAGTGACCAGTTATAAGTAGTTGCATTGGTTATTGGAGGAACACTAAATACAACCCCTGTTTTTGCCTGACATAAAGTTGTAGTAGCAGTAGTTATAGTTCCGGCAGGATAAGGAATCCCTAGAACAGTAACTGTAAATGTTTTGATCGTTTGACTATTATTAGGGCCACCATCATTTGCATAAACACTAATCACAGCAGTTCCCGATTGACCGGCATTTGGTTTGAAACTCAATGTTCCTGTAGAGTTAGGATTGGAATATGTTATTGTTGGATTTGGAATTAATGATGTATTGCTGGAGGAAGCACTGATACTTACTACTTGTGTTTCAGCTGTACTTCCATCTCCGATTCCTGATAATGAAACATAGTTTGTTGCAGCATCCTGGCAAACGGTATAGTTTGAGACTGAATTTATAGTAGGCGGTGTGTTATAGGTCGAAAAAGAAACATAATCATAATTGGTGTAGTAATTATAACTTGTATTTGTGGAATTGCCGTATAATCCATTGTAAGAATAAACAATTCCCCAATACGATGTAGCAGGCGTTAAATTAGTTAGGTTAACAGTACCGTTTGCAGAACCACTATATACCGAAAAATTGTTTGTTCCGGTTCCGCCAATCTGCGCACCACTTCCAAATACACTTGACGGTGGATAATAAGTCCCATCAACCGGATTGCTAAAAGTACCTGCATTTTGAACATAAGCAGTTATCAGGTTGTAAGTGCTTGAACCGCTGCAACTAAGGGTTGCTGTAGTTGCGCCCGGAGTTCCTACAACAGATAATGATGGGGCAACTGTTGGCTCATTAGCGAGGGTGTAATGGGATTCAGCATTTGATGAAGAAACAGTTGTTTTAAATAAATAGCCGGTAGCTGTACATGAACCAAAAATGTAATTGGTGCACCCATAATTATAAGAATACACAATTGCTTCGTATAGAAAATTAGGAGATAGGTTTGTAACTGTAATAGAGTTTGCGGTTGATCCTTTGTAAACAACAAAATTGGCATTTCCAATATTAGTTCCGGCACCATATACAGAGCTTGAGCTGTAAGATGTGCCATTTGCATTAATGGGTGCACTTATAGCATTGGCATAAGGTTTTACAATAACTAGCTCATACACCCCACTTCCCGGAGTCCAGTTCACTTTAAATGAGTTCGTAGTAATGTTAGTTATTGTTACACCGGATGCTTGTCCCACAGGTGTAACAATAGCTGTTTGCGCTAACACGTTTACCGTTAAAGCGATAAAAATAATAGATAAAAGTCTTTTCATTATAGATGAATTTAATTTTATCTCAAAAATATGAAAAATACCGAGGTGTTTATCAAAAAAAAGCTAACAAAAATTGGGAAAATTGTTAAAATTCTATTCCGACCAGCGATAAGTACTAATGTCTAATCCTGCCAGGTCTAAAGCTCTGTCAACTACTGTAGCAGCTAATTCTTCAAAGGTTTTGGGTTTACTATAAAAGGATGGTGATGCAGGACAAATAATGCCACCTGCCTGTGTCACTGTTTGCATATTGTTAATATGGATTAAACTGTAAGGAGTATCCCGGATCATTAAGATCAATTTGCGTCGTTCTTTTAACATTACATCCGCAGCACGACTGGTAAGATCATTACTGATACCACTCGCAATACGTGCCATGGTGCCCATGCTGCACGGACAAATGATCATAGTGTTGTATTTCGCTGAACCTGAAGCAAATGGAGCGAAAAAGTTTGATTTATCGTAAAACGTGAAGTTCGGATAATTTTTATAATCTTCATTTCCCAATTCATGTGTCCATACATCTTTGGCATTATCACTCATTACAATTCCAACCTGCTCTATCTGCTCTGATAATTTTGATAATTTATCTAATAGCACTTTAGCGTAAATACTGCCACTGGCACCTGTTATGGCTACAACTATTTTATGTTTATGGCTCAATTTTGCTTTTTTTAGTTTTAATACGGTAACCTAATGTAAACTCTAATATGTTATTGTAATATCCTTTGTTAAATGTTCGGGCAATAATATTGTTGTAATAAATGGCTTGTTTTACTCTGTTTGGCCGGGTTGTAATAAAAGAATTACTGCTTCTGAAATTCACGAACCACTTTGGTGACAGGTTAACACCTAATCCAACTTTTACCGAATAATCAAAATTTTGAAAAGGATATACGCCTGTGAAATTACCGGCCTCAGAACCTTCAATGTAATTTATTAAATAAGCTGCAGAAACGCCAACATCAAATAAAAATCGTTTTTGAGTATAGGTTACCATCAGTGGTACTTCTACATAATTGAGATTCAAATAATAATAGGTGAGATCATTTTTTTCGATATTCTGATTTTTGCGAGCTCCTTTTTGAATAAATAAAAAAGATAAACTCATACTTGCTTTTTCATTGAAAACTGTTTCTACACCCGGTCCTCCCATAAATCCTAATTTATGAAAACCGCTATAGTTATCGCCATGAACTTGTGAAGGAGTAACACCAGCTACAACCAATAAGTTAAAAGCACTTTGTTTTTCCTGGCTATAAGCCGAAAAGGATAAACTTAACAGTATGATCAGTATTTTTTTCAAGCTTTACAAAGATACTCATTTACTCCATAAATTGCTTGATCCATTCATAGGCATCGGCCCTCTTATTGAAAAATTTTGTTGGCCGTTCGGGCGCAACAATTTTAATATAAAAACTGGCAATTAATCTTTGAGCTACTGATCTTAAAACAAAAGCATCGGCTTTTGAGTAAGGATCGTTTTCATTTTTAGCCAGGTGTTTTATAAAATCTATATCAGTAGAGGAGTATTCTCCGCACATGACGATAACAGGTAGTTTCTTTTCTCCAAAAACTATTTGTGCCTGTATTAACTCATCCAGATCTTCAAAGCCAAACACACCATCTTCTTCCATCGTAATTTCGTAATAGCCTTCATCATGAAGATCTAAGGTGAAATTTTTAAATACTATGTTTTTGATGGAACTCAATGCAATGAATATTAAATGTGTTTGTTGGCGTCTAAATATAGATACGAAGTAGAGTTTAAGCAAGTTTTTATTTAGACCATATAAATAAAAAAACCATTCGCCGATCCGGTGAATGGTTTTTTAAGAATTAGATGATAATTAATCTGCCTGTAAGAACGGATATTTATAATCTGTTGGAGGTGTAAATGTTTCTTTGATGGTACGTGGCGAAACCCACCGTAATAAATTGATCTTTGCTCCAGCCTTATCATTGGTTCCGCTACCGCGAGCGCCACCAAATGGCTGTTGACCAACTACTGCTCCTGTGCATTTGTCGTTAATATAAAAGTTGCCGGCAGCATTACTTAATTTTTTTGTAGCTAACTCTATTGCATAACGATCCTGACCTAAAATTGCACCTGTTAAAGCGTAAGGAGAAGTTGAATCAACTAGATCTAAAGTCTCTTCGTATTTATCTGCGTCATAAACAAAAATAGTTAACACAGGTCCGAATAATTCTTCGCACATAGTTACATACTTAGGGTCTTTAGCTACAATAATAGTTGGTTCAATAAAATAACCTTTTGATTTGTCGTAGTTTCCGCCTGCAATTATTTCCACATTGCTGTCTGCTTTAGCATTGTCAATAAATTTAGCTAATTTATCAAAACTTTTTTCATCAATAACGGCATTGATAAAATTTGTAAAGTCTTCTGTTGGTCCCATTTTCATGTCTTTCAGATCTGCTAATACAAACCCTTTTACTTCTTCCCATAAGTTAGATGGAATGTAGGCACGTGAAGCTGCCGAACATTTTTGTCCCTGATACTCAAATGCACCACGGGAGATAGCAACTGCCAATGATTTTGTTTCGGCAGATTTGTGTGCCATGATAAAATCCTTACCCCCTGTTTCGCCAACAATACGAGGGTAAGAACGGTATTTATGAATATTGTTTCCAATAGTTTGCCAGATATTTTGGAACACTTCGGTGCTTCCTGTAAAGTGAATACCTGCAAAATCTCTGTGATTAAAAATTACTTCAGCTGCATCTGGTCCGCTTGGATAAATTAAATTGATAACACCGTCCGGTACACCTGCTTTTTTGAAAATTTCCATTAATACATTTGCACTGTAAACCTGTGTGTTACTTGGTTTCCAAACAACCACATTTCCCATCATAGCACAACTTGTTGGTAAGTTACCGGCAATGGCTGTAAAATTAAACGGCGTTAACGCATAGATAAATCCCTCCAAAGGCCTCCATTCTAAACGGTTCCATACACCGGGACCAGAAATTGGTTGCTCAGCATAGATCTCGGTCATGTACTGGACATTGAATCTTAAAAAGTCAATGATCTCGCAAGCGCTATCGATCTCAGCCTGAAAAGCATTCTTGCTTTGACCTAACATGGTTGCTGCATTTAATTTAGCACGGTAAGGACCTGCAATTAATTCAGCAGCTTTTAAAAAGATGCTGGCCCTGTGTTCCCAGCTTAAATTGGCCCATTTTTCTTTGGCTGCTAATGCAGCATCAATAGCCTGTGTTATATGTGTTTTATCGCTTTTATGAAAATGACCTAATACATGCTGGTGATCATGTGGTGGGTGTAATCTTACCAATACATGACTCTCAACTTCTTTATCGCCAATATACATAGGAATATTGATCTTCTTACTGCGCAATTCTTTCAACATTGCTTGCAATTCTTTACGCTCAGGGCTTCCTGATGCATAACTTTTAATAGGTTCGTTAACCGCAACGGGCACTTTATAAATTCCTTTTGGCATAGTTTAATTTTTAGATGAGCGAAATTAGCCTTTTTTTAGGTAAAAGACTAAAATTTAGATAACAGAAATGGTAATAAAAACTAATTTTTAAAGGGCCAAAATAAGTTTGAAACTTTATTGCCGGACTTATAGTTTGTTGTATATATTTAGTCCTGAAAACCTTCATTAAAATTAACAAAATTTAAAAAATATGAAAAAAACAATTAGCCCTCTTGTAGCAGTTTTAATGGTAAGTTTATCATTGGTCTCATGCGGAAGCAAAGAGAACAAATCAGAGGAAACAACTGGTGTAGTAGATTCGGTAAAAACAGAGGCAGTAGCTCAGGCGCCGGAAGCACCGGCAGTAAAAGATTTTAATTATTACAGTGAGGTTGCTAAAGCAATTACAATTGATGGCGTAACCTTAACAAGTTATAATGCTTACGTTGACTCATCAACCAAATCTTTTAGCTACAGCTATAATGCAAATCCTGAATCGGGAGTTGATTTTGTTATTATTAATGCTGGTAAAACGTCTATGGTGGTAAATGCGGACTTTAAAGCATCACAGGAATCATTGGATGGATATAAAACTTATGTAACTAATTTATTTAAATCAGAAAAAGGTGTTAAAATAGGCGAGTTTAAGGAATACAAAAAAAACGATGGAACATTTTACTATTTTACTTACATACAACCAATTGGTAAAAGCCAATTTGATAACAAATACTTTCATAATGTAAAATCACAGTTTGTAAACGGTGATGTATACTTAGAGGTTATGGTTTCCGTTAAAGATAAAAGTGGAGATCCTGCAAGGGCAGAAGCAGTTTTACAAAAAGTAGCTGATCATATGGGCAAATAGATTATCCAATAAATATAAACAGAAGGGATTTAGCTAAAACTAAGTCCCTTTTTTGTGTATAAAAAGCACTATTTTTTTCGTATATTTGCCGCCTAATTTTTTTTGAGATGATTTCTGTTTCTAATGTGAGTTTGCAATATGGCAAGCGTATTTTATTTGATGAGGTAAATGTAAAGTTTACGCCGGGTAACTGTTATGGGTTAATTGGCGCTAATGGTGCCGGTAAATCTACTTTTATGAAGATCCTGTCAGGTGAGATAGAGCCAAACAAAGGCCAGGTTAGTATTTTACCGGGTATGCGCATGAGTGTATTGAAACAGAATCACTTTGAGTTTGATGAGTTTTCGGTTTTGGATACAGTAATGATGGGAAACAAACGTCTTTACAATATCATGAAAGAAAAAGACGCTATTTATGCTAAGGAAGACTTTAACGACGCTGACGGAAACAAAGCAGCAGAGTTAGAAGCCGAATTTGGTGAAATGAATGGCTGGAATGCAGAAAGTGATGCAGCTACTTTATTGACCAATGTTGGTATCCCGGTTGAATCTCATTATAAAATAATGAAAGACTTAACAGGAAAAGATAAGGTGAAGATCTTATTGACCCAGGCTATTTTTGGGAATCCTGATATTTTATTACTGGATGAGCCTACCAATGACCTGGATGTTGAAACCATTAGCTGGTTAGAGAATTATTTAGCTGATTTTGAAAATACAGTAGTTGTTATTAGTCACGATCGACATTTTTTAGATGCAGTTTGTACTCACACCTGCGATATTGATTACAATAAATTAAAAACATATACCGGTAACTATAGTTTTTGGTATCAAATGAGTCAGTTAGCATTGAAGCAACGCAGTGATGCTAACAAAAAAATGGAGGACAAACGCACCGAGTTACAGGATTTCGTTCGTCGATTCAGTGCCAATGCCAGTAAATCGAGCCAGGCTACTTCGCGTAAAAAATTATTGGATAAATTGGTGATCGATGAAATTCCTGCCAGTACGCGTAAATACCCGGGTATCATTTTTAAACAGGAACGTGAAGCCGGAGATCAGATCTTACATATCGAAAATCTATCCAAATCAAATGCAGATGGTGTTTTATTTAAGAATGTAAACATCAATGTTTCGAAGGGAGATAAGATCGCTTTTATCGCAAAAAATCATTTAGCTATTACTGCCTTATTTGATATCATCAATGAAGAAGATAAAGCAGATAGCGGAGAATATAAATTTGGAACAACCATTCATAAAGGATATTTGCCAAACGATAATGCCAAGTATTTTACAGGCGACATGAATCTGATGGATTGGTTACGACAGTATTCATCTAACAAAGATGAAAGCTATGTGCGTGGATTCTTAGGGAAGATGTTATTCAGCGGTGAAGAAGTAATGAAGAAATGTTCGGTTTTATCGGGAGGAGAAAAAGTACGTTGTATGACCAGTCGTATGATGCAGGTAAATCCAAACATGCTGATACTGGATGAACCAACCAATCACCTGGATCTGGAAAGTATCATTGCATATAATGATGCCTTGAAGGATTATACAGGTGTTGTATTATTAACAAGTCATGATCACGAACTCATGCAAACGGTTGCAAATCGTATCATAGAGTTAACGCCAAATGGCATTATTGATAAAAAAATGACCTATGACGAATATTTGTCTAACGAAAGTGTGAAAGAACAACGTATGAAATTATACGGATCTTTAGCTTAAGCTTTATCACTTTAAATACAGTTGAAGAGTTTTAATATTCTTTAAGAAACGCATTTCAAAAGAATGCGTTTTTTTCTGTAACTTTCCGTTCATAAATCACTTATAGGTAAATGCGGGTATTCAGTTTTTTTAGTTCAATGCTATTATTAGGCTTCTCGGCCTTTGCTCAACTATCAGAAACGGATATCAAACATTTTTCTGATCTGGAAGATTCTTTGAAGCATATTCAGGCCAGAGTGTTTTTTAGTAAAAAAGAATCTAATCGTTTTGAAGCAAACCGCCAATTCATTGCTTTATGGAATGAGATCCTGAAGGATGAAAGATCAATGCAATATCCTTTTGATAGTATCAAAGAAGTATCACGATTAATGGCGCCTGATAAAAAATTCAGGATCATTACCTGGAATATGTTGAGAGAAGATCAAACTCATGCGTTCTTTGGATTTATACAGGTTAATAATTCAAAGACCATTAAAAAGGGAATGTTTAAAAAAGAAACCACTTCACAATACGAAGTATATCCATTACTCGATAAATCTGCTACCGTTAAAACTCCCGAAAACTATGTTGCAGACCCAAGTAAATGGTTTGGTATGTTGTACTACGGGCAGATTATTAAATCCGACGATGATTTCTACACGCTATTTGGTTGGGACGGAAACGACAAATTAACACAACGTAAATTCATTGATATCTTATACTTTAAACCAGATGGAACTCCTGTGTTTGGAAAAGATGTATTTAAAATTCCAGGGAAATTCGCTAAACGTGTCATGTTTGAATATGCCGGAGAAGTGGCGATGTCTTTGAAATATAATGCTAACCGAAAACAAATTATTTACAGCCACTTGGCCCCTAATACTGTTGATCCAACTTTGGAAGGCCAGTATCAGTATTACGGTCCGGATGGCAGCTTTGATGCTTTGTCAATGAAAAAAGGGATTTGGGTATATGAGCCTGCTATTGATATCCGTAAGGATAAAGATAAAAACGACAATGCGGCAAAACCTGAACCCGAGAAACAAACCCCTGTTTATAAACCTAAATAAGTTTAAAAATAGTATAATACAATAAGTATAAATTCATTTTATCTTGCAATTTTATACTTGGTTAATTAATCTGAAATCCAATGAACAAACTCTTATTATCTTTTTTCTTATTCTGTTCTGTTTCTTTCTTTGCACAAGAGGAAGAAGAAACTCCATCTAAATATTGTGTTGAGATAGATAATAAAAAAGCCCTTAAGCTTTACGAAAAAGCAACGGATAAGAAGAAGTATAAAAAACCGGAGCGACTTGCTTTTTTGAGAGAATGTCTGGCCGAAGAACCGGATTTTGCAGAAGCCAACATGGCAATGGCCAGAGAGATTGTGGTTCATAGTAAATTAGAAAATAAATCATTTGCAGCAGCCGTTCCTTTTTTTCTAAAAGCTATTGCTGTTTGCCCTCAAATACATTCGGAGCCGTATTATTATATTGGTTTTAACTATTATGAGGAAACTAAAAATGATTCAGCTATCAAATACCTTCAGCAGTTCATTAAGTTCAGGGATGATGACGAAAAAAAATTCTCAAAAACATACGAAGGCGAAATTTATCAGGCAAAGGAAATGATCAAATTCGCTAAAAAAGAAAGTGAATTGAAAAAGAAAATAGTACCCTTTGATCCTAAAGTTGTAACAGGTGTATCTACTAAAACTGATGAATACCTGGCTTACATATCTCCCGATGATAAGACCTGTTATTTTACACGTAAAGTACCTTTAAAATCAATGAACACCGTAAAAGCTCTGGATGGAGAAAAAGAGGTGTTTATGGTAGCTACCCGGGATAACACAGGAGTGTTTAATAAGGGCGAGGAAATGTCGCCGCCATTTAATACAACTGATGATAATCAGGGCGGATGTACCATTGCCATTGATAATAAGGTCTTATATTTTGCCATGACAAGAAATGAAGGTGGCGCCCAACCTAACTGTGATATTTATATGAGTAAGAATGAAGGCGATGATATCTGGAGCGAGATCAGTAAAATTGGCGCTAATGTTAATCATCCGGTTTACTGGGATTCGCAGCCAACGTTAAGCGCAGATGGTAACACCCTGTATTTTGCCAGCGACCGCCCTGGTGGTTATGGAGGCGTTGATATTTACTTTACAAAAAAAGATCCTAAAACCAGTGTGTGGGGAGTACCACAAAATGCAGGTCCAAAAATAAATACTGATGGCGACGAGAAAACACCGTTCATTCACTCAGATAGTGAAACGCTGTATTTTAGTAGTGGACCAAGTCTCAAAACAGGAGGAAGTGGTTGGTTTGGTTTTGGAGGAATGGATATATTCTTTATTCGCAAAAATGATAAAGGAGAATGGTTGGAAGCAGAGAACATTGGTTATCCTATCAATACCGAAGCAGATGATGTTGGCTTTTTAGTAAGTACAGATAGTAAAACGGGTTATTTCTTTTCATACGACCAAGGCAAGATGAGAGGTAAAGGCATAGGACGTTTTGATCTGTATTCATTTGACCTATACAAAGAGGCTCGTCCGCAGGAAACTACATTCTTAATCGGAGAGATGAAAGATAAATCAGGAAATAAGGTCGAAGGTGCAAAAGTGGAAATTATGAATACGGTTACCAAAGAAAAAACACTTGCCGTAGTTGATTCAACCAGAGGTACTTTTATGGTGGCTGTTAACCTGAAAAAGAAAGATGATATTTTGATCACTGTTAAAAAAGATGATTATGCATTTAGTTCAAAAGTAGTGAGCATTAAAGATGCCAGTTTTGAAAAAAAACCAAAACCAGTGAGTATTGAAGTGAATGAAGCGGCTGCCGGAAGTTCTTTTGTTCTGAATAATTTATATTACAATACCAATTCTGCCGATCTGAAAAAAGAATCCTTTATTGTATTGGAATCTTTTGCTGAATACCTTAATGAAAACCCAAGTATCAAAATCGAGATACAAGGGCATACAGATAATGTTGGTGCGGTAAAATCCAACGAAGCTCTTTCTGCCAATCGTGCTTATACAGTAAAAGCTTATTTAGAGGAAAAAGGCGTTGATGGTAAACGTATTACAGCTAAAGGTTTCGGACCTAATAAACCCATTGCTGAAAATGGAACAGAAGAAGGCAGGGCAAAGAACAGACGTACAGAATTTTTAATTACCGGTAAATAATTTATTTGCCGGCTTTTCCCGAACACCAATCAATTGCACTCTGAAGATCTTTGTGTTCAAATCCTTTAAATTCACCGGGTGATATCAGGCTGAAAAATTCGGTAAAATTTATGATCCCATCAGTATCGGTGACAATAGCGGCCCTGTTCCATTTGGTAATATATTTTATTCCCAGCACCACATCTTTGAACCAGGCTCCCATACTGAAATTTTTAATGGAAGTATCCAACACGAGCATGTAATTTAATTGGTCGGTGCGTTCAACTAATTCTTTTACTTTTGGCAATACGATCTGAGTGAAATCTCTTTCATCCACTTCTCCGGTAGCTTTAAAACCAACCATGTTATCAGGTAGATTTTCAATAAACGTTATCATAAATAGAATATTTAAATTTCCTGATAACATATCAGGTATTTATATAGTATGATAACTATGCCATTTATTTTAAAGTAAAAAAATGCTTCTTGAGCCTGTTAAAAGTCTTTATGGCCGTTTTTTGTGATTTTTTATAAATTCTAAAATGAGAAATATGTTTCCCAAATTGCAGAATAAATGAGTTTATTGTACTACTATTTCTTTTACGTTACAATTTTTACTTACCCAAGCAGAATCGAAGTCTTTAATCTCTTTTCTTAAGCCTTTATAAATGTAGTATCGAGATGTCCTTTTTTCTGATTTTCCAACAATTGGCATTTGGTTATTGATTAGCTCTTCCGGGCAATCTTTAATTAATCCGTTATCAATTGTTGAGGTTGCTATATTCTGTTTATTTGTTTTACAAGAGAATATGACTAATCCTAAAAATAATACGATTATTAATTGTTTCATTTTTAGATCAATTTAGTTAATTCATTCCACACTGTATCATCCGTTCGTGGCTTGCAGGTTATGCTTACTGGTTCTTGTTTGATAGGATGAACGAATTCGGTTTTGTAAGAGTGCAAATGAATGAAAGGCGTTTGGTTGGATCTGTCGAAACCATATTTCAAATCGCCTTTAATAGGGCAGCCAATTGCAGATAATTGAGCGCGTATCTGATGATGACGACCGGTGTATAAATTGATCTCCAGTAAATGATAATTGGAGATAGACGCGATAAGTGTATAAGATAACTCAGCTTTTAATGCACCGGGCCTTTCTGTAGTAAATGCTTTGGAGGTATTGTTCTTTTCGTTCTTAATCAAATAATGAGTCAAGCGGTCAGTGATCTTTGGTGGTTTATTTTTTACCACGGCCCAATAGGTTTTTTGTATGGTCTTATCTCTGAAAAGTTCATTCATTCGTGATAATGCTTTGCTGGTTTTGGCAAAGATCACAATGCCGGATACCGGCCTGTCTAAACGGTGACAAACACCACAAAATACATTGCCGGGTTTGTTATCGCGCTGCTTGATGAAATTCTTTACTTTCTCAGATAAAGGCATATCGCCGGTTTTGTCTCCCTGTACAATTTCGGATGCTTTTTTGTTGATGACAATTAAATGATTGTCTTCGTAAATAACCTGTGAGGCTTCAATAATTTCGGAAGAAGGGAACATTGTACTAGTTAAAGGTCAGTTTAAATTCCAGGCGTCTGTTTACAGAATGTTCATCGTCGCTACAGATGACGCCATTGCCACAATTGTTCAAAAGCCTGGTTTCGCCGTAGCCTTTGGCTTTTATTCTTTCAGCGTCTATTCCTTTGCTGATAATATATTGTTTGGATGTATTCGCTCTTTGTTCGCTTAGTTTTAAGTTATAAGCATCGCCACCTTTACTATCGCTGTGTGCACTTAATTCGATATTGAATTTTTTATTGCTAAGCATCGCCAATACTACTTTATCCAATGTTTGTTTTGATTGTTCCTGGAGTTCTGCTTTATTAAATTCAAACAGGATGTTCTCAACAATTGTTTCATTATCGCCTGGTTTGTTTTTAGCGTTGTTCTCTTTTTCGATTATCGATAACCATGGATCATCTACATAGATCTCGGTAAGCCTAATCTGTTCGGTTTCTAAGGGTTTATACATGAATTTTTTTCCTTTAACCTGCGATACTATTTTTATCAGATTATCAGCATTATCAAATACTAAAATATTATCAAACGATTCCAGGATATTTTTTTCGTTCTCGGCTGATAATAAAAGCTGCTTATTGTAAGGTAAATGTTTAAAAGAAAAATCTCCATCTTTGTTCGTCATAGCTGAATCTATGGTTTCGTATTTGTCATTTAACAACATAACTTTCATGTCGGCCAGGGGATTATTTTTATTATTACCGTACAATCTTCCATTGACATTCATTTTTAATTCCGAATCGTCCATTACCAGATCATTAAATGTACTGCTTGAAACGGATAAGAATTTATAAATGAATTTTTTACCGGAAACAGAATCCAGACGCCTGATGAATTTATCTTTTACACTAAATAAATTCATGATAAAGTCAGTCTCAGCATCAGCACTATCGTAAGCAATAGCATAATCTTTTCCGGGAACTACTTCAGGAAATAGAAAAGTTCCTAAAACATTTGTTTTTGTTTTTTGGATCACGGTGTTTTTGTCGTTCAAGAGATAAACGGTCTTATTGGAACCGATCTTTTTCTCATTACCTCTTGTAGCCACCAGTTTACCGGCAATATTAAATCTAAAGTCGTTATCGGTTAATTTGCTGATAAGTTGGTTGGATTGACTATTCTTAAAGAAATAGGTTTGCCCTGAAACAGGATTTACAGATTCAATGTTATCTGATCCACTACTTTGTAGTTTTACTTTGTCATTGTTAGGATTGTCCTCGCTGTTTAATGCTACAGTTACACCATCTGCTTCATTAGAATCGACACCCTGAAAAACAAAGGTTCCATGGTTTGTAGTTTGAGAAGTAGAGATCACCTGGCCTCTTTTATTTAATAAGGTCACTGTTTTGTTTTTAATAGGTGTTTGCTTATCATTATCCAAACTTAATTTACCGGCAAGTTGCAGGTATTCTTTTATTTTTTCGGTTGTTAAAATAGGAACGGTTGTGTCTTTTTTTACAATTGCCTTTGGTTTTGCATAAATGTTCCTGATGAATTTATTCATGTAAGCTGTATCATCCACAAATTTCGATTTCCCGTCAAACATGATCTGGTGAAATGGTTTTGTGAATTGCATTGAATCGAGTGCAGTTGGATCCCTCATAAAAAAAGGAATATCCAGGGCATAAGTTATTTTATAGTAGCGTTTTTCTTCAGGAACGCCATCTGCAAATACCCTGATGAACATGGTCTGACATCTGGGGTTTATAAAGTAAATATCATAAATATTACCATAATCTAATTTGGTAGTAAAATTATTATTGTCTTTGGTGTCAAATTCGGTAACGGTTTTGGTTCCGTTCATTACCTTTATCTTAGTACCATTCAGGGGTTTATTGCTCATAAAGTTTCTACCAATGAATTTTAACTCACCATCATATTGCGCTTTTGCTGAAAAACTAAAAACAGCAAGCAGTACAAAAAGTAAAATTTTAGTAAAAGGCATATATAAATATATATTATTTTTTTGTTTTATTGATAATTTCAAGGATTTCTTTACAACAATTTTCCAGAACCGAGTTGTTATATTGTTTTATGGTTAAGATAAGAACCAGAGTGTTTACTTTGCCATCAATCATATAGTATGAATCAAGCGACTTTTTTAACTTTTCAAGATAGTTTTTTTTGAGGCTTTTTTCAATTTTTCTACCACGCTTTTCAATATTTTTGATCAACAGATCTGTTGAGGTATCCAGATAAACGATCAGGTCGGGAGTTGGAATGGTTTTTCGAAGAGGTTTAAAATGTTTTTTGAAAAACGAAAAATCCTTTTCCGATAAATTGGTTTTGGCAAAACACAGGCATTTGTCAAAATGAAAATCGCTGACGGTGATCGTACCTTTTTTTATACTTTCAAAGTAATTGCTGAGCTGTTTTTGTCGGTCGATCAGAAATGAATATTCCGTGGGAAAGGCAAAGGTTTTAGGGTCGTTATAAAATAAAGGTAATAATGTATTCTCTTCAAATTGTTCGGGCAGATACACAGCTTTTAATTTTTTGGCTAATGCCTGAGCCAGCGTGGTCTTTCCTGAACCTATATTACCTTCTATACAAATGAACATATATTAATGATGAGTTTTAAATGGTGTTACTTCCGATCGGTCTTCGCAATCGGTTAGTAATTTAAAGATAGTTTTATTTAATAAAGGATGCAAAAGGTCAGGACAGATTTCAACAAGCGGTATCAATACAAATTTCCTTAAGTGCAGGCGTGGGTGAGGAACGGTTAATTCAGCCGTATCGATAATATCCTGATTATACAACAGGATGTCAATATCCAAAGTTCTTGGTTCATAGGTTTGGCTTATGGTACGTTCTCTTCCCAGTTCTTTTTCAATGGATAACAATTTATTTATTAATTCCAGGGGAATTAATTCTGTTCTTACTTCGATACACTGATTCAGATAGGGCTGTTGATCTTCAACTCCCCAGGCTTCTGTTTCATATATAGTTGATACAGCTGTTATTTTTCCAACCTGTTCCTCAATTTTAAGCAAGGCAAGTTGCAGGGCTTTTTCCCTGTCGCCAATATTACCGCCTAAACATAAATACGTAACGTTCATACAATTATTGGTAAAAATAGCAGAAAGTATATTAATTTAGGTGGATGTAAGAAATAAATATGACTAGCTATTGGCTGGTGTACTTATTGCTGTAAGAATCAAGATAATAAAACACACATATGAAACAATTTTTCGGAGCATTTTTTGGCTCATGCTTAGGTATAATCGTAACCGGCGTTTTGATCACTGTTATTGTGATCGCATCTATTACCAGCATGGTAACCCAGGCTATATCCATGAAAGAAGGTAAAGGTTATCGCTCCAAAGAGAACTCGGTTTTAAAGATCAACCTGGATGGCGATATCAAAGAACGTAGTATTAAAAATCCATTTGGTGAAATGGATCTGGGACCATTTATGCCAAAAGGGACAATTGGTTTGGATGACATTTTAGCCAGCCTTAAAGAAGCAAAGGAAGATAAGAATATCAAAGGGATCTATTTAGAGGTCAGCAATCCGATGGCAGGATTTGCAACATTGGAAGAAGTGCGAAATGCATTACTGGATTTTAAAACCTCAGGTAAATTTATCTATGCCTATTCCGAAGGCTATTCTCAAAAGGGTTATTACCTGGCAACCACCGCCAATAATTTATATTTAAATCCTGAGGGTGGTTTAGAGATCAAAGGCTTAAGTTCCCAGATGATGTTTTATAAGAAAATGCTGGAAAAAATGGACATGGAAGTTCAGATCTTCCGTCATGGTAAATTTAAAAGCGCTATTGAACCTTTTATGCTGGATAAAATGAGCGAGGCTAACCGTGCACAGGTTGAAACTTATATGGGTTCTCTGTGGGGCCAAATGACCTCGGGGATCAGTAAAACACGTGACATACCTGTAGATGAGATCAATGCTATGGCCGATAATCTATCGATCAGAAGTACACAGGATGCCTTGAAATATAAATTGGTAGATGATCTTAAATATGAAGATGAGGTATTTAGTGCTATTAAAAAAGACATTAAGATCAAAGAGACAGATAAGATCAATTTTGTGTCGTTAAAAGATTACTCGGATGCGAATTCAGATTTTAAATCATCAAAAAATAAGATCGCTGTAATTTATGCCGTTGGCGAAATAAACAGTGGTGATGGAGGAGAAGAGAGTATTGGTAGCGAACGATTAGTAAAGGCTATTAAAGAAGCCCGTTTGGATAAAAATGTAAAAGCTATTGTATTGCGTGTGAACTCACCGGGTGGAAGCGCATTAGCATCTGATGTGATCTGGAGAGAAACTGTATTAGCTCAAAAAGCAAAACCATTTATTGTATCCATGGGCGATGTAGCCGCCAGTGGTGGTTATTATATCAGTTGCGCTGCTGATCGTATTTTTGCACAGCCAAATACCATTACAGGTTCAATAGGTGTATTTGGCATGATCCCAAATGCTCAAAAAACTTTATCCGAAAAACTGGGAATTACCATTGATACTGTAAATACCAATAAGCACAGTGACGTAGGCACTATTTTAAGAAGAGCATCGCCCGAAGAGTTTGAATATGTGCAACAAAGCGTTGAACATATATATGATGTATTCATCTCAAAAGTGGCATCAGGCAGAAAAACTACTAAAAACAATATTGATAGCGTAGGGCAGGGTCGTGTATGGAGTGGAACAGATGCTATTAAAATAAACCTGGTAGATGAATTGGGTGGCATTAGTGATGCCATTGCTTATGCAGCTAAACAAGCTAAATTAAAAGATTATAAGATACTGAGCCTGCCAAAACAAAAAGATCCTATACAGGAATTATTGGGAAATACAAAAGATGAAATGGAAACAAGAGCCATGAAGAATAACTTAGGGGAACAATACATCTACATCAAACAATTAAAAAATGTATTGACCTTAAAAGGTGTTCAGGCCCGCTTACCTTACGAGATGATCATTAATTAATTAATTGTTTTAAGGTTATTAGGGCGCGTGCGGCGGTGGCCGCACCGGGCTGTCGCTGCAATCTTTTATTCACTTCGTTCATAAAAGGATTTCCGCTTGCATCCCTCGCGCGGGGCTTAACTGTAAATTCGACTTTTTTCGTTCTCGCATACGTTGGTAATAGTGCGGCTGGCTTTGGCAATTCGGTGCGAACCGCCATTCGGGGCAAGCTATTGCGGGGTAAATGGAGGTTGGCGAATTGCCTTGACTTTTTGTTTCTTTTTCGTCAAGGAAAAAGAAAAGAAAAATAGCTTTTGGATGCTTTTGCAAAAGTATCGAAAGGTCCGATAATTAGGGATGATTCAGCATAATGGAGACGAACTGATCCCTAATCCCTAACAATTTTTAAGAATTCAATTTCTCCCAACTAACTTTATTTGTCTATTTTCACTAAAAAATTAGACCTATGAAACAGTTTTTATTCATTTTATGTTCCTTTTTTACCCTTTCCGGCTTTTCTCAAACACCTTTAAAACCCGTTACCTGGATGGTTTCTTATGTTGAAAAATCTGCTACAGAAGGAGAAATTGTTTTTACAGCAACCATCGAAAAAAAATGGCATATCTATTCTCAGCGCCCAACGGATGTTGGTCCGATCCCAACCTCGTTTTCAATAACACCAAGCGCTGATTTTGAATTAGTTGGCAAGGTAGAAGAAGGTGATGCCCACGAAGAATATGTGGCGGCATTTGAGGCAAAGGTTTTCGTTTTTTCGGGACAAGCCATGTTTAAACAAAAAATAAAGCGTAAAAATACAAAAGCTTTAACGGTTAAAACCTCATTGGAATTTATGACCTGTAATGATGTACAGTGCCTGCCACCGTCTATTTTAGACTTTATGGTAACCATTCCTGCTAAATAAGCATTCAAAAAACGGGTCTTTAGGAATCTCATAATTATATGATTTGAATTGTAAACTCAAAGACACTTTTATCAAATTAATTTTACTTTTACCATACAAATATTGTTTATGCTGAAAAAATTATCACTCCTTCTTTTATTACTGGTTATAGGTTCTTCCCATTTGATCTCTCAACAACTTCATGCGGAGCTTAAATTCACAACCAAAAAAGTATCAGACTGTGAATACGACCTGTTATTTAATGTAACCATTGAAGATGGATGGCACATGTATTCGTTGAATGAAGTAAAAGATGGACCTTTGCCAACTGTGTTTAAGTTTGACAAGTCGAATGATTATGAGTTGGTGGGCAAGGTGAAACAAAGCACACCTATTAAAGAGTTTGATAAAGTATTTGAAGTGAATGTGGAATACTATGAACATAAAGCCACATTTACACAACGGGTTAAATTAAAAACAGATAAAAAAATAAAGATAACAGGGAAGTACGAATACCAGGTTTGTACTGATACCAAATGCGACCTTTCTCCTCCGGGCGAAACATTTGAATTTACAGCACAGGGAACTGCAGCTTGTTTAAATACAACTGCAGCAACAATAACAAACACGGCTTCAACGGCAGTTGTTACCGATAGTGTTACAACAAACATAGTTGAAGATACGGTAGCATTAAAATCGGAAGAGAAAAACATTAAACATAAATTAGGAGAAGAGGTATCTCAGGCAGTTGATAAATCACTGGAAACACCAAAATCGTGGTGGGGTATTTTTATTGCCGGGTTTATTGGCGGGGCACTTGCCTTATTAACACCTTGCGTATTCCCGATGATCCCCATGAATGTGAGTTTTTTTACCAAACAATCTAAAACAAAAGCACAGGGAATTCGTAACGCTTTCCTGTATTCTATTTCCATCATTGTATTGTATGTTGGTTTAGGTTTGGGAGTTACGATCATTTTTGGTGCAGGAGCCTTGCATTCCCTCTCAACAAATATTTGGTTTAATCTGGCATTTTTTGTTTTGTTACTGGTTTTTGCCATGTCGTTTTTGGGCGCTTTTGAAATTACGTTGCCAAGCGGTTTCGTTAATAAAATGGATGCTAAATCAGATAAAGGCGGCTATATCGGAATTTTCTTTATGGCCTTTACGTTGGCATTGGTTTCTTTCTCCTGCACAGGACCTATCATTGGTACTTTATTGGTTGAAGCAGCAGGAACAGGCAATTTAGGTGGGCCATTCTGGGGAATGTTTGGTTTCTCTTTAGCTCTGGCTTTACCGTTTGGTTTGTTCGCCGCTTTCCCGGGTTGGTTAAATTCTTTACCTCAATCAGGAGGTTGGCTAAATGCAGTGAAAGTAACTTTAGGATTTATCGAATTAGCACTGGCTTTAAAATTCGCATCTAATGCCGATTTAGTAGTGCAGGCTGGTATCTTGACCCGTGAAGTATTTATTGGTTTATGGATCGTGATCTTTGCTTTACTAACCATGTACTTATTGGGCATGTTCAAAACATCACATGACAGCGACCTGAAACATGTTTCTGTTGGGCGTTTATTTGTAGCCATCACTTCATTTTTTGTTACCATTTACTTAATTCCAGGCATGTGGGGCGCACCTTTAAAATTATTCTCTGGTATTTTACCTCCATTAGAATACTCTGAGTCGCCACATGGTTTTGGTGGTTCAGGTGGAGGCTCTAGCGCCGAAGCATCTGTGCCTATGGACGAAGAATTTGGAAAATTCATGGAAGTGAACAAAAATGGCATTGTACATTTTAAAAATGATTACGAAAATGCCCTGGCTTATTCTAAAAAAGTTGGTAAACCTTTATTGATCGATTTTACAGGGCATGCCTGTGCCAATTGCCGTAAGACAGAAGATTACGTGTGGCCAGATCCGGAAGTGATCAAGCGCTTGAATAATAATGTGGTATTGGTTTCTTTGTACGTAGATGATAAACGCGAGCTTGATCCTAAAGATTATGAAACGGTTGAATGGTATGGTAAACAACGGCAGCTAACCGACATAGGCGATAAGTTCAAATACATGGAAGAAAAAGTATACGGACAAAGCACACAGCCTTTATATATTTTGGTTGACGGAAATGAAAAAGTGTTGAACAAGATCCGTGGTTATGATCCAAGTATTCCTGATTACATCAAATGGCTGGATGAAGGTGTAGCCAACTACAAAAAATAATATCATGCGTTTTGTTATCCAGCGGGTTTCCGAAGCTTCGGTAACAATTGATGGCTCTGTGTATTCCCAGATCCAAAAAGGATTTTTGGTTTTGGTTGGAGTAGAAGAGGCAGATACCAAAGACGATGCCGACTGGCTTTGCCAGAAACTAATTGCCCTGCGTATCTTTAGCGACACTGATGATAAAATGAATTTATCGTTGCAGGACATTAACGGAGATGTATTATTGGTTTCCCAATTCACGTTGTTTGCTTCCACTAAAAAAGGAAACCGTCCTTCTTTTATCCGTTCGGCTAAACCTGATATGGCGATTCCGCTTTACGAATATTGTACTCAACAATTATCTTCTTTACTTAATAAACCTATCAAAACCGGATCTTTTGGTGCTGATATGAAAGTGAGTCTCGTCAACGACGGCCCTGTTACTATTTTAATAGATAGTAAGAACAGGGAGTAGGTTTGTTATAAGTACAGGTTAGCATTAAGATTTTGGGCGCGTGCGGCGGTGGCCGCACCGGGCTGGCCCGCTGCAATCTTTTACTTCACTACGTTCGTAAAAGGATTTCCGCTCGCATCCCTCGCGCGGGGTTTACGTTAAAGTTTGAACTTCTCGTTATTGCCAGCGGTACTGATAGCTATCGGGAGAAGCAATCTCAAACACCGGTTAATTTTGATCTAAAAAAATCTTATGATTTGGTAATGATAAGGTAACCTTTGTTTAATTCTGCCCCTTTTTTCGTCAATAAGGTATCCAGTAATGCTCCGTTTATGGCCTCTACACAAAATATTTTGCAGACTTCTTCGATCAGATCTTCAAAATAGATCCTTTTAAACTTGTTTAGTTTATCCATAATGAAATTCACAATTGTGTATTCCATCGGTACTGTATAAGGTAAGATCGAAAACTTTGTATTATAATTTTGGTGAATAGCCGGTAATACCTTTTCAGCTGAAATATTTACCTTGATGGGTGTAAGCGACTTGTAGTTGATGTGATTCATGATGGAAGTTTTTTTGTAATTAATAGTTGACACTACAAAAGTAGATAAACAGAGCGCGGCCGCAAATAGTATGGTTTATGATAGTGATGTCATACAAACAACGACAGGAAGTTATAGATGGCAATACAGTTAAAAGAACCCGAAGTTTAGGCCACTGTCTTTTTAAATAAAAGAAATTTATATATTTTGCAGTATCGTAATCCGTTAGTATTAAAATATGAAACAACTAAGTGTTATTGTTTTCTTTTTCATGTCGCTGTTCTTACCGGCGCAGGATAATCTTGTAGACTCTTTAAAAAAAGCCCTTAAAATAGCAAAGCATGATACAACCCGATGTAACCTGCTCAATGATCTGGCCGAAAATGCGGGTGATGATGAGTGGCAGGGATTTAACAGCGAGTTAAAAAAACTGGCAGAAGCTAATCTTAAGAAGCATCAAAAAGGAACATTTCTTTATAAGTTTTATTTAAAGCATCAGGCTACCAGCCTTGGAAATATGGCTGTGGTCTATGCGGATGATGGTAACCTGAAAAAAGCACTTGAGTATTATCATAAAAGTTTGGAGATCAATACCGAACTAAATAGCAAGGCCGGCATGGCCTCGTGTTTAAATGGGTTGGGTTTTATTTATTTCGGTATGGGTAATGCAGATAAGGCCCTTATGTATGGCAACAAGAGTCTGAAATTATCAGAAGAAATAAATGACAGATCAGGAGTAGCTGCCGCCAATAATTTTATAGGTGATGTGTATGCGAGGAAAGGTGATATTGCGAATGCCGTAACCCGTTATGAAGATAATATTAAAATATACCAGGAACTAAAAGAAGATCGTGGCCTTGCAACTTCGTATAACAAAATGGCATCTGTTTATGGTGATCAGGGTGATGTTCCAAAAGCAATCGATTTCTTTTCCAAAAGCCTGGCCATACAAAGTAAGATCGGTGATATACAGGGTATGAGTGCGAACTTGTATAACCTTGGTGCTATTTATTTTAAGCAGGAAGATTACGATAAGGCATTGGAATTCTATAATAAAAGTGTGGCTATTAACCTTGAGCAGAAGAATCAAATTAGTTTGGCTATGGCTTATTCGGCTATAGGGGTTTTATATTATAATCTGAAGGATCTCAGCAAGGCACTTGAGTATTATGAAAAAAGTATAACAACCAGTAAAGAGACCGGGAATAAATCGGCGCTTGCAATTACATATTTTAACCTGGGAGATATATACCGTAAGAAAAATGAAATGAATAAGGCTCTGGGTATCTACCAGGAAAGTCTTAAGTTGTATGAAGAGTTAGAGGATAAAGACGGCACATCATCCATACTGTTTAAAATATCCGACATTTACATGAAGCAAAAAAATTATGGCCAAGCTGCCAAAGTGGGTGAGAACAGTTTAAAACTGTCTCAGGAACTAGGTTACCCTTACAATATTTCCCAGTCAAGCCTGATACTGAGTCGTGTTTACAGTGAGATGGGTAAATGGAAAGAGGCTTACACAATGCATTTGTTGCATAAACAAATGAATGATAGTTTGCGCAGTCAGACCAGCCAAAAAGCTGCCGTGAGATCGCAGTTTAAATATGAGTATGAAAAAAAGGCTGCCGCTGATTCCATAAAATCTATTGAAGAAAAAAAGATAGCGCGGAGCAGGCTTGAAGTTTCTGAAGCGAAATTAAAACAGGAAAAAACACAACGTATTGCTTTATACGGCGGCTTATGTTTAGTTTTATTATTTGCAGGTTTTATGTTTAACCGTTTCAGAGTCACCAATCGGCAAAAAAAGATCATTGAAGCTAAAGAGCAGGAAACCCAACGCCAAAATATCATCATCTCTCAACAAAAACATCTGGTAGAGGAAAAGCACCGCGAAATAACCGACAGCATTAACTATGCCGAACGGATACAACGCAGCTTTATGGCTACCAAAGAGTTGCTGGATGAACACCTGAAAGATTATTTTGTATTTTTTAAACCCAAGGATGTTGTAAGCGGCGATTTTTACTGGGCATCCAAATTGCAAAACGATTGCTTTATATTAGTAACAGCCGACAGTACCGGTCACGGCGTGCCGGGCGCTATTATGAGTTTACTTAATATTACCAGCCTTGAGAAAGCCATTGAACATTCTTCTGATGCCGGTGAAATTTTAGATCACACCCGCCAAACAATTATTAACCGGTTAAAAAAAGATGGCAGCGTTGAAGGTGGTAAAGACGGTATGGACTGCAGCCTTACCATGTATGATTTTAAAAATCGTAAATTATACATTGCTGCTGCCAATAACCCTGTTTGGATAGTAAGAGGTCTGGAAGTAATAGAAGTGAAACCAGATAAAATGCCTGTTGGAAAGCATGATAAACAGGATATTTCGTTTACGCGACATGAGTTTGATTTAAAACCGGGCGATGTGGTGTATACGTTAACTGATGGTTACCCTGATCAGTTTGGCGGCGCACTTGGTAAAAAATTCATGAGTAAAAATCTGAGGAGTTTATTAAGCGCTAACGCACACTTACCAATGACTCAACAAAAAGAAATACTCATAACAACTTTCACTAACTGGATCAGCAATTTAGAACAGGTAGATGATGTAACGGTTATTGGGATCAGGGTTTAGGAAGCACAAAAAAAATCCTATATGCCTGAAAGGATTATTAAACAAACCTGTCAAAACAGGATCTTTGGCGCTGATATGAAAATAAGTCTTATCAGCGATGGACCTGTTACTATTTTAATAGATAGTAAGAACAGGAAGTAGGTATTATTATTAACGCACCAGGTGAACAAAACCTTTTTTAATGGTCTTTTCGCTTTTGGTTGTGCAATTGGATACATAGCTCGCTATCCAAAAATAAGTGCCATCGCTTGCAGGTATATTGTCTATTGTTTTTCCATTCCAACCTTGCGAATACTGAATAGCTCTGAAGATCAAAGTTCCCCACCTGTTATAAACAGCTAATTCATACTCATTGGTTTCCAGGTCAATGGCTTTTGGCGAATACAGATCACTATGCTCATAAGGATAAAAAATATCATTGGCTCCATCATTGTTAGGGGTAAATACATTCGTGGTTCTGTCTGGCAAAAATAATTGCTCCGGAAAAACCTTCACAAAATCATCTGCTATTTTCTTGCAATTATCTGTATAGTAGCTTACATACATGTAATGTGAATGATGCACGGATGTTCTGATAGAATCATTTTGCCCTGCAGTTGAAACAGCAGAACCATTCAAATACCACTGGTATGTTTCGGGATCATGTGAAGCGGGTGATACAAATAACGCAATGCTATCATTGGGACATGCCACTACACTAAAGGTGGAGCGACCTGTTAAGCTTAAATGAAAAAGTGTTGAATCCTTACAACCCTGTGGGTTAGTATACACTGATGTGTATGATGAATTCAGATCCATAGGATCGATCTGAAGAGAATCACTATTTTGATTGGGAACTATCACATTGTTTTGGTACCATAAATAATCTGATCCATTACCGGCATGAATTGTATGTAACGAATCGATGCAGGCAGGTAAAGTTTCTTCTCCAAATTTTATCTGGTCAGGCAAAGCAGCAACATGAATGATCGTGTCTTTTGGAATACAATTTCCATTACTGATATGTACACAATAATCGCCGGCAGGAATATTAGTAAGCGGGTTTGATGTGCCGATCACATTGCCTGAACAGTTGTTACTATACCACAAATAATTATAAGGACTGTTATTTAATCCTCCGGTTGGCAACAGGTTAATGCTTCCGCTATTTCCTCCAACACAGGAATTGATCTGGCTGAAGGATGACACGCCGATCGAATAATTTTTGACAGTATACAGGGTAGTTAATACGCAACCTATATCTGTTGTCATGGTTAACGTAAACACATCATTGTTATTTACCGAACAATTTCCGGTACTGCAATTTTGAAGGTATTGACTAAGGCTTAAAAACGATTGATTGCCACCTTGTGCGGCTGATAACAGATTGCCATGCGCATCTGTCCACTGATAATTTGTGTATCCCGGTGGAGCAACAAAACCTGTATTTAAAGAATCCCTGCAGGAAATGGCTTGTCCAGCGGGAATAGTAATGGAGCTGCATTTGGCATCCACATAAGCATAGCAAAAATGTGCACCGTGTATGCAATCAATAGCCTCGTAAACCAGTTTAAATGTTCGGCCGATATATTCACACAAATTGATCGTATCAGTTGTCCATTTTTTGTAATACACATTATTAATATCCGATTTGATAAATGATAAGTTAAAGTCGGGATTGCCAATAGCATCATTGGCGTTTACCATATAAGGCAAATTCGGCATAGTTATAACATTGCCAACACTATCGGTTAGTTTAACCGAAAAAGCAGCCTGTTCACCGTCTACATGTGAGCCATCGCTTAACACAAAGGCGTAATTATAAATGATATAGGGTTCGTTGGCCGCTATTTTGAATTCGTATTCAATTTTGCTGGCTTTATAATTTGGGTCTGCGTGGCCAATACGGGCCGAATAATTTCCGCCGGTATTTGGTATGGTTTTAAAGTTGTATTTAACGCCATCAAAAGAGTAGTAGTCGTAACCAACGCCTGTAATACTGTCTGATGGTATCATAGAATTGATCGCAAAACAATCGGGTCCCATTACAGATGTGTTATAGGAATAATTGTTACTACTGGTATTATTATAATTAACCATGGGAATGATAGTTCCCTGCGAATTTGATATTCCGGTAATTCGTGCCCAGTTACTAAAGTCTGATAATTCAAATCCCGGGTTAAAGCACAGCGATTCCGTGGTGGTTTTATGAGTGTTTGCCTGAGTATGAGTTCCGTAATTACAGCGTTCTTTTTTATACCTGTTTGAAATATATTCCCGGTAGTCGTTTACGCGCTCAGCAGGAACACCATTGAGCTCCCATTGTTTAACCAGGCTATCCATGGTAATACCGGTCTGACTGTATAACATTTTTACATTTACAAATAGTAAAGAGTACAGCAGGTATTTTGCAAAATGTGTATTCACTAAGCCATTTTTTATATAAAACTACAAAAAATAGTGACCTGTACAATTTTAAGAGAATGTTGGGCCTCGCCGGAAGCTAACTCACGGCAAAATCTCGGAAAATGTAGATCGCAGCACTCATTGTTAAGGTGCCGGGATTCATTTATGGGCTCCGCAAATCCATTTTGCGGGCGCCAACATTCATTCCTGGGCTGCGCAAACTCATTTTGCGGGTGCCACTATCCATTTTGCGGATGCCAACATTCATTATTAGGGTGCGCAAATCCATTTTGCGGATGCCAACATTCATTCCTGGGCTGCGCAAACTCATTTTGCGGGTGCCACAATTCATTTTGCGGATGCCACTAGTCGTTTTGTGAATACAAAAAACGGTTAGTGAAAGGAATTGAATGGGTTTTAGTTAAGTCTTTTGGATTTTAAGGAGGGTAAATGTCTCTCAATGTAGTGCAATACCAGATAATAAAGCACCTCTGATCTCTCAGAGGTGCTTTTAATAGGAAGGATCAGTTCTACTATTACTTTTTGATGATCTTTTTAGTGATCATACTTTCACCCAAAGTTATTTTCACGAAGTAAATACCGCTTTGTAAGTGGCTAATATTAAGTGATGATTGATGAGCCGGTAAAGATCCGGTTAATACCTCTGCTCCTATAGCATTATATATTTTTATAAAACTTTTTTCGTTCAGACTTTCCATATCAATATTTAAAATATCGTTTGCAGGATTTGGAAAAATGCTTACCTGAGGCTCTGGTTGCTTGTTATCCTGTAAACCTGTTGCACCAATGGTGCAGGCATCAATGGTATTACACAATAAATGCTTTTCATTGATAACAGGGTTTGCAGTTGTAAGAGTTAAATTAATAATGGGCTGGTTATAATTATGCACAACCGATACATACACACTGTCGTGCAAGGGCCAGCTATAGCCATTACAACTTGTATTACCCGAGCCGTCTGTTTTTAAAACATAAAATTGATCAGGGTATCCCATGTTATCGGTCGTGATTCCCGACACCAGATAACCCCCGCCATTTGTAAGAGAAACAGAAGCAGGCTGTTCGCCCGAGTTAACGATGATGCCATAGTATTTGCACCAGCTTACAATACCCATGGCATCTGTTCTTATTAAAACAGCATTACTGGTCACTAATCCGTTGCCAACCATTCCCCAGGAACCACCCGTAACAATATAACCACCATCAGCTGTTTGCTTCCCATCATAACCCGTATCATTGGCACCACTCGCAAATTTTTTGGTCCACACTAAATTACCAAGGGAATCGGTTTTAACCAGGTAAATATGATTCACAGCTGTATTAGGCCCCACAGGATAATAGGTTGTTCCTGTCAAAATAAAACCTTTGTCGGAAGTTTGCGAAACAGAATTACCTTCGTCGTATTGATTGTAGATACTATTATATGTTTTGGACCAAATAATATTTCCTGCACCATTCATTTTTATTAAATAAGCATAGGATGGTTTTCCAAGTGTATCCAAAGAGCCTCCCAGGATAATGCCTCCGTCGGATGTATTGTCGAGGGAACGAATGCGTAAATTAACAGCGGGATCTCTCAGATCTTTTGCCCAAAGCAAATTCCCGCTCCCGTCAACTTTACCCACAAAGCCATTACCTGCCATCACGTAATCGCCGGTGGTAGTTTGTTTCACGGCAAATAGTTCTTCGTTATTATCCATGCTGTTATAGGTTTTAGACCATTGCATATTACCATTAGGATCGGTTTTTAATAATACGAACTTTGAATCGCCTATGATAGAGTCGACCACCCTTCCGCCAACGATAAAACCGTTATCGGAGGTTTGTTGCATGGTATTGCAACGGTAGTGATCCATGCCTCCATAAGTTTTGGTCCAGAGAGTATCCCCGTCGCCATCTGTTTTAAGCAGGCAGATGCGCTCCCTGATGCCGGGCAACGTATAAGGAGGTATGATTGTGTTTCCGGGTAATGAGTTTCCGGCCGAAATAATATTTCCTTCAGGTGTTTCCTGCGAATAAACCAAACGGCAATCATACGGCGTGGCATAAGCCTTGTGAAAGGTTTGCTGGCAGAAGATAGCGTTGATAAAACCAAAACATGAAATAAGCAGGACATTTATTTTACTGAAATGATTGGGCGTTTTCATAAAAAATAATTTAGTGGTTAGATCATAAAATTACCTACATCTTTTACGTAAAAATTATCCAATGAATAAACGGCTGTATAATTCTGATAAGTGATCAATTAAAGGCGATAAGTGATTTAATTAAGGACGTACACACATTCCTTCGTCAGCGCGAGGCACGAAGCGATCTCATACACAACAAATCAATGTTTGAGATTACCTCGCCGTACCTTCTCGTAATGACGTACTAAATAAAAAGCCTTCTAAGAAATAGTGGCTTTTTGTTGTATATTTGATAGGCATGTATATACACTATCTGGTAGCGATATTATACAAATGGGTGTATCATTGCCGATTTTTTATAGCGGATATAAGTAAGTGATAGACAATAAGTGCTGATATACAACCTAGAAAACACATTTGACAAGATTATTAAAATATTTAAGTATCTTACTTTTAATGACAATTGGTTGCAAAAAAAGACTTATTGACTATCGAAATAAATATTGCGGGACTTGGGAATTCAATTATCAGTATCAATATCGTGCACAAGGTATTTATCAGCCAATAGTAGAAGGAACTGTAGACCATAAAATTTACTATTTAAAACATGGTCCAAGAGAAGTTGTCTATTTTAATTTTCAAAATATCGACAGTGTATATGTAGTGGAAAGAAATGGCAGCTTTTCAAATTGTGGCGGCAGTGGAAAATTCGACTCTAGAAAAAAAAATGCAGTTTACTTATTCGAGTTCTAGCTGTGGTGGACTAGGTGGAACACATTCCTACACAATTACAGCTACAAAGATGTAACTTAACCAGCCTTGATCTCTTCGACCATCAATTGAATGCTGGTAGTACCTCTAAACTCATTTACTTTTACCCCGCTCCGCTGTGTTCCAACGCTGCGATCCTCGCGTGAGGGATGCAAGCGGAACACTTCGAGAACCTCAGTGTCCATGACCGGTGGCTGAGGCTCTCGAAGCCAGTGGGTCAGCCCGACGGCGCCTTGGATGCTGAGCGGAGTGGGAGTAGGTTGCGCTGGCACGCCCTATTAAAAAAACTTCTAGATTTGCATTAACTAGAGACCCTGAAACAAGTTCAGGGTGACGTTACGTTAAAAGAGAAAGTTTTCATGGAACGCTTCTCGACTTCGCTCGAAGTGACAGAGAACATCCTCCCCCTGCGCCCCCTCCAGAGGGGGATAAAACTCCGATCGAAACAAAATTAACCAGCCTTGATCTCTTCTATCATTAATTGAATGCTGGTTGTCCCCCTAAACTCATTTACTTTGATTTTATAAACGATATCAACAGGGATGTTGCGTTTCAGGAAATTTAAATAATCTCCTTTATTAAAAGCAATGGCTTCTATTTTGGTAAGCTTTGTGTTGGGTTGGTAAACTTCTAATTTCAAATGGTTGTTGCCAACCACTTTGGCAAAGCCTGTATCTAACACAGCACGGCTGCAAAAAGTAGGTGTCATGTTATGCGGACCATGTGGTGCAAATTGGTTTAAGATGCGGATGAGTTTATCGCTGATGTCATCAAGTGTAATTTCCAGGTCAACTTCCACTACAGGAATGAGCATGTGATCTTTAATGCTGCGAGATACTTCGTTCTCAAAAGCTTCGGTGAAAGCTTTCACATTCTCTGTTTTTAAAGATAAGCCTGCTGCAAATTTATGTCCGCCAAACTGCTCCAGTAAATGACTGCAGTTTTCAATGGCGGTGTACACATCAAAATCTTTCACACTGCGTGCCGAGCCTGTGGCCATACCGTTAGATTCGGTTAAGATAATGGTTGGTTTGTAGTAACGCTCTATCATGCGCGAAGCCACAATGCCTACAACACCTTTGTGCCAGGATGGATTAAATAGTACCGTTGATTTTTTGAAAGGTGTGATCGGATCGAGGTCCATGGTTTCAAACGCTTCGTCGGTAATGCTAATGTCAATATCCCTGCGTTGTAAATTGGTTTCGTTTATTTTTTTAGAGAACTCAGTGGCTTCATCTGTATCACTGATCAATAATTCAACAGCTTTAGAACCGTGTTCTATTCGTCCGGCTGCATTAATGCGTGGCGCGATGGTAAATACCAGTGTGTTCACATCCAGTTCTTTGTCCTGTTGTTTGTTAAGTGCTAACAGTGCTTTTAAACCCGGACGGGGATCTGTGTTTAATTTCTTTAAGCCATAATGGGCCAATACACGGTTCTCGCCGGTAATAGGAACAATGTCGGCTGCAATTGAAGTGACAACCAGGTCTAAATATTTAAACACTTCTTCAGTATCAATCCCGTTCTGTATACAAAATGCCTGCGCCAGTTTAAAACCAATGCCGCAACCGGCTAACTCTTTATAAGGGTAGGGACAATCGTTTTGTTTGGGATCTAATACTGCAACCGCTTTCGGAATCTCATCGCCCGGTAAATGGTGGTCACAAATAATAAAATCAACATTCTTAGAATTAGCGTAATCAATTTTATCGTTGGCCTTGATACCGCAGTCTAATGCAATAATTAAAGAATAATTATTTTCCTGGGCGTAGTCAATACTCTTAAAAGAAATGCCGTAACCTTCGGCATAACGATCGGGAATATAATAACGCATTTCTGAAATGTATGTTTTAAAGAAACTGTAAACCAATGCTACCGATGTTGTTCCGTCCACATCATAATCGCCAAAGATCAATACTTTTTCTTTGTTGGCAATGGCTTTCACAATGCGATCAACGGCGACATCCATTCCTTTCATTAAAAAAGGATCGTGCAGCATATCTAACGACGGGCGGAAAAATGTTTTGGCATCCTCAAAGGTGCTGATGCCTCTTAAAGCCAAAAGACTTGCAATGGTCTTATCAACTGATAATTGAGTTTGTAAAGTAGAAACAACCTCCGGATTGCTGATCTGATGTATGTTCCATTTCTTTTCCACGTTTCTTTTCTTTTGGGTTTATGTCAATCGAGCTCTCACTCTATGTATGTCAGTTCGAGCGAAGTCGAGAACAAGTAGTATAATTAGAACGCTTCTCGACTTCGCTCGAAGTGACAAACGTTGAAATGTATTACGCCAGATTATGATAAACGGCCATGATATCATCGTCATCTTCCATTTTATCCAGCATTTTTTGAAATTCCAGTTCCTGTTCGTCTGTTAATTCCTGTGTAGTGGTTGGGATATAAGTTTTGATAGTTTCTTTTACCACGTATTTTTTTTCTTCCAGGCCATTTTGCATCATTCCAAAATCTGTAAAGGCAACCTGCACAATTAACTCATTCGTTTCATCATCCCAGGTTAATTCTTCGGCACCATAATCTATCAGGTCCAATTCCACATCATCGCGGTTAAGTCCGGTAGAGTCTACCTTAAATAAACCTTTGCGCTCGAACATAAAACTTACTGATCCGGTAGTACCTACCGATCCGTTTGAACGGCTAAAATATAAACGTAAATTCGCAATAGTACGCGTTGGGTTATCCGTGGCACATTCTACAATAACCGGTACACCGTATGGACCGTGACCCTCATAGATCACTTCATCGTAATTGCTGGTGTCTTTTTCCGAAGCACGTTTAATAGCAGCATCCACGTTGGCTTTTGGCATGTTCACAGCTTTGGCATTGGCAATACAAGCTCTTAATTTCGGGTTGAGCTCCGCATGAGGTCCACCTTGCTTAACGGCCATTACAATTTCTTTCCCGATCTTAGTGAATTGCTTCGCCATCTTGGCGTAGCGCTTGAACATTGTTGCTTTCCTGGTCTGAAAAATACGTCCCATATCTGTTAAATCTTAAATTATCTAAATTTCGACAAATTTAACTCAAAATCGCAATAGCTTCACTACATTTACTATAAATTAAGAACAAAAAATGAACTCTATTAAGATGCTGGATACTTTCCAGATTCATATAAAATTACCCGATATTTTTACCCGTCGTTTTGCAGCATTGATACCACAACAACGCGAACGCGTTAATCAGTTATTAGAGGAACGTGTAATATTGAACTATGCTTTGGA
The DNA here is from genome assembly GCA_040386075.1 of Bacteroidota bacterium. Classification (GTDB taxonomy): domain Bacteria; phylum Bacteroidota; class Bacteroidia; order B-17B0; family Aurantibacillaceae; genus UBA4416. Next base: position 35,673 of record JAZKGE010000041.1, on the reverse strand, counting down.
TATGGAACGCAGCCATTTATGGGTTACCATGCAGGCTAATAACCAGGAAGAGATCATGGATATTCTGGCTACATTTCCTATTATCAAGGATGTGAAAGTGGAGATCTTTGAACTGGCATTTTTTGACTCAGCTCCAATGGGGCTTCCGGAGTTGATCATGAATTAAGGTTTTATTCTATTATTTGAATTTAAATGTTTTGGGCGTGTCCCTCCAAAGAGGCAGTCGGGCCGGGCTGGCCCACTCCAATCTTTTGCAGGAGACAGGCAAAAGGATTTCCGTTCGCATCCCTCACGCATGGAACCACAAGCCTTCGGGTTGGGCTATGAACGTAAAATTCAAACTGAAAAACAAATCTACTAAAAGCTATATGAAACGGCGCGGGGACGTGAACGAACGGTGCAGGGCAAAGCGTAATAAGCTTTGAGCCAGCATGTGGGCAGTCAATTTTTTCGGGTGTTCTTGCGCTGTGCGCCCCGAAAAAGATTGAAGTTGGCGTTCGTTCTTGATTTTTTGTTTTCTTTTTCATCAAGGAAAAAGAAAAATGGAAAGAAAAATATTATTCAGTTATTTCGCAAACTGAAAAATCAGTAAAAAAATAAACCCTGCTACGGCAATCAATCCATGCATAATGCCTAACCATTTTGGAATAGTTTTTCCCATGAAATGATGCGCTACCAATACAATGCCGCCTGTAGCCGCAATGATGAACAGCACAATACTTTCTAAAGGAATAGGATTGTTTTTAGTTGAATAAACGATCAATAAGATAATGCCTGCCAGGGCTAACGGCCCGTGTGTGAACACTAATGATTTTGGAGGATGTTCTCCTTTTAATACAAAAGATAATAAGACCATACCGATTATTGCGGCTAACGAAAATAGGGCGATGGCTGTTGTGATCATAGTTTGATTGATTTGGTTTAGTCAAACTATGCAAATTAGTTGCCTGTAAGTTATATCCATTAGGCAATGGAAGCAACAGTTTTATAAAAAAAATAGCGGGAAATAAATTACACGGATCTAATGATCTTAAGTTGAACTGATCTTTTCAATAATTCCATTATCAACAAATATATATGACATAAAGCCAAGTTTATATTTTCCAAACGGAGCGGGTTTGTCATTTAAGAAAACTTTTTCTCCGAGATTCGGATTTTGAAATTCCTGATCTATTGATAAGATACCATCTTCACACTTATACGTTTTTCTCGAGTATACGACAACCGGTGGTTCAGCATCCCTTGGTTCCTCTTTTTCTTTTTCTTCAACCAGTGGTTCATCGTTCCATTCGCGTTTGATGTTCTTCATTTTAATTAAGTAAGGAATCAATGCAATGAGTTCCAGTCTGAATGTGAAATGCATACCGTTGTTGGAAAAGAGAGGAACGAGGGTCATAACAACACAGGCAGTGATACCAACAATGGCATCAATGATTGCATGACTTACAGCCCATTTTTTTTCGGTCCATAAACCAAAAGCAACAATGCCTTTGTAGAGCATTAGAACAGAAATGATAACACCATATACCGTAAAAAAATAATTTGTTTCCATACCATAGAGTGATAGGCTGGCAGGTATTTTCAGAATACTTGAAACAATCACAACCGGTACAATGCAGGCCATTACCAGGAAGATCCATAGAAAGATCTTTATCCATAGTGGTAGCAGATCTCTTTTTCTTGTTGTTTTTTCTTCGCTCATTACAATTCCTTCAAATCAAAACTCTTATCCATTTTGATTCCTCTCTCGGTGCGGATCAACGAGCAACACTCGATAGTTGGGTCATGTTCAAAGAATAAGGTACAGTTGTTTTCCAATGCTTGTTTCAACATGAGTTCTTTTTCCTGTAAAGTATTTAATGGTCTCATATCATAACCCATCACATAAGGTATTGGCAAATGTCCGGCAGAAGGAATCAAATCGGCCATAAAAGCAATGGTGGTGTTTTTGTATGTGATTAATGGCAGCATCATGGCTTCGGTGTGGCCAAATACTTCCTGTATCTTAAATCCGGGAATTAATTCCTGTGTACCATCAATGAATTTTAATTGCCCGCTTTCCTGTATCGGTAAAATATTTTCTTTCAAAAAACTGGCTTTCTCCCGTGGGTTTGGATTCATTGCCCAATCCCAGTGTTTGTTATTGCTCCAGTAGGTAGCGTTTTTAAATGCCGGTGTTAGCTTTGTTCTGTCGGCATTGTATTCTATACTTCCACCACAATGGTCGAAATGCAAATGCGTTAAAAATACATCTGTTATATCATCCCTGTGAAAACCGTGTTTTGCAAGAGATTTGTCAAGAGTGTCGTTTCCATGCAGATAATAGTAGCCAAAGAATTTATCATCCTGTTTGTTACCCATACCGTTATCAATCAATATCAAACGTTTACCATCCTGCACTAATAAGCAACGCATGGCCCAGCTGCACATGTTATTATTATCGGCAGGGTTTACTTTGTTCCATAATGATTTTGGTACAACGCCAAACATAGCGCCGCCGTCTAATTTAAAATGCCCGGTGTTTATTGAGTATAGTTGCATGGTTTGTTTTTGTTAGGATTGATGAACTAAATGTAAATAGAAATTAAGATTACTGCAAGGCTTTTGAAGACTAAGATTATGAACTGATTTTGGTGGGCTGATGCAAGAAAGAATATTTTTTATCAGTAATTTAGGGCGTGCCGGCACAAAGAGGCAGTGCCGTCGCGCTTTCCGTTTCAATCTTTTTGTAAAGGAGGCACAAAAAGGATTTTCACTACAATCGCTCACGCGGGATTTACATTTCAAAAGTTCGATTGTACACTCCGAATATTACCGCAAGTTTCGCGCGAGGGATGCAAGCGGAAATCCTTTTGCCTGCCTCTTGCAAAAGATTGCAGCGACAGCCCGGTTCCTGCCTGTCTCTTGCAGGAACGCGCCCAACACTTGGCAATACTTATTAATAATAATTAAACTTTAGTTTCCCTTCACTCAGTTCTAAGTTCGGAAAAGGAATTTTAATAATATTCAATCCGTAAAAAATAGACTTCAATACTTTTGATCTTGTTTTGATACGTGTTAAGTCTACATCCAATGAAAAATATCCCTGGCGATAACGCTCAAAAGAAGTAACCTTACCGCTTTCATCCTGCACCACCACATTATTATAAAAGGCTCCTAACATACCATTACCGCCATAACCAAAAGCAACATTCAACCACTTCGGAAATTTGGTTTCTTTTTTCATAAAGGAAGAAGGGTTGATGCTGAGCCAATAAGTCTGGCCGTTATAATCTTTCAGCATTTCAGTCGCAAATGAATTTCCTAACAGTTCCGGACGATACTTTGCATAAGGAGAAGGAAGATAAGAGACCTTTAACTGGATGCGTTGTTCATCCCACAAAGCTTTTTGCCCGATAGCAATGCCACTTCCTAAAGCATTAGCGCCTACATCGCCCCAGCTAAATCCCCAGCCTTCGCTATAGCCATCCATCACTTCAATGGCGCTCATGTATACCAACCCGCTTAAACCACCAATTAGTATTTGCTTCTTTTTTGTATAACCTGCCCAATCCATAGCGCCCATCATAATGCGCCCTATTTGATAATTGGTAACAGTATGTCCCACCTTATCCATTTGCAGCCATTCTGCATTATCATTGAAGGTATGAAAATTAGAAGTTTTATACTCCTGATACCAGGCCTGGTTCAAATAGATCAATGAGCCTGAGGTCATGGTGACACAAAAAACGCCTAACCCGATCTTTCGCTTTTTAAATACGGATGAAGAATCCTGTGCAAATGCAAATTGATTTACAGATAATAATAGTAGTATGAAAAATTTAAAACGAAACAAAAGGTAATTTTAAAACTACCCTAATTTACTAATAAAATCAGTAACAGGGCAATTAGAACAGGTCTTTAACAGGCATGTTCCCTTTAGTGGTATTCAATACATCATCCATGTCCTTCATCAAGCTATTTACAATAGCCAGTTCTTTGCTGTCTTCTATCGGTAATTGATTAACACCTTTTTCATCTAACTTATCGATGATGAACTTAACTGTTAATTTTGTATCGGAAATGCCGGGTTGATAACCGGTTTCTTTTTCGGTGCCGGTTCTTACTTCGCTAAAGATACCAACCTCTGTAAATTCGTTGATAATAGCTCTTGCCAGACGAACAGGCAGATCCAGTTTTTTTGCGATCTGTATAGCAGTTAAAGCAGGTTTTCCTTCATTGAAATTCTTTACCACATAGTTGGCGATCAGTAAAGCAATAACACGTTTATAACGATCGCTGATATTGGTAATATCGTTTTCCAATTCATAATGATCTACATTTTGGTTAGCGAAAGCCAATTCTGAACCAAACAGCATAACGTACCAGGAGTATTGAACCCATATTAAAAATAATGGTAAGGCCGCAAAACTACCGTAAATAGCGTTGTATTGCGCCACGCCAACCTGTGATGCCAGATACACCCATTGTAACAACTCAAATAAAATAGCTGCAACCAAAGCGCCCATTGCTCCGGCTTTAAAATTAACCTTTGTATTGGGGAGAGCGATGTAGATAAAAGTAAAAATTGCCCATATAAGAGAAAAGGCTAACAATTTTAATAAAATGTAAGCTATAGGACTAAGAGATACATAAGTTGACGAAACCGCTTCGATACTTGTTTTTATTCCCACCGTAATGGCACCGGATAATACTAGGCAGATAGGAGCAATTAACATAATGGATAAATAATCGGTAATTTTTCTCACCCATGTTCTGTCTCGTTTTATTTCCCAGATCTCGTTAAAACTATTTTCAATGCTGCCTAATAATTTCATAACTGCCCAAAGCAACAAAACGATACCAATTCCTGCAATTAGTCCGCCTTGTGTATTTGCCAGCATCTTATCGGCATAACCAAACGACTGAGTCAATATATCCTGCTGGTCGCTGAATTTTTCAAGGATCTGTCGTTTCAGATCTTCCTGGTAACCAAATCCTTTGGCAATAGCAAAGGCCAAAGCAATAACCGGTACAATGGAAAACAAGGTGTAATAGGTAAGAGCAGATGCCTTTAATAAACAATTATCTTCATTAAATCCTTTGATAGCCAGCATGAAGATCCGCAATTGTTTTAGTAAAAAGCCCTGCTTTTTGTCCAGTTTCTCTAACCTAAGCTGCCAAAGCCTATGGTTTACAAAATGACTTAAGCGTTTGAAAAGTGTTACTACGTTTGCCATAATAGGGTAAAGATAAACAAATGTACAATACTATTTGGATCTTAATTCGTCTCTCAGTTGCCTGGATGTTTTACGGCTTCCATCGTGGCTCCATCCGGGAGGACCAAATACATACATGAATTTATGCTTGAGAGAGGTTTGTTTTTTGAGATCCGTAAATATCGCATGCCATTCGTGAAACACCATTGTAATAGGATTATAGTTCGTTAAGTTAGTTGTTAACCCATACACTACGGTTTCTTCTTCCTTTTCAAATGTACCGAATAAACGATCCCAGATAATAAATACCATACCCATGTTCTTGTCGAGGTATTTAACATTACTGGCATGATGAACCCGGTGATGAGAAGGTGTAGACAGGAACCACTCTAAAAAGCCTAATTTACCTACTGTTTTGGTATGGATAAGGATACCATAAATTTGAGTAGCTGCATAAATGAACATCACATCCAGTGGATCAAAACCAACCAGGGATAAAGGAATAAAATAAATAAAGCGGTATAGAGGTTGAAATACCGAAGAACGGAAACCAACCGTTAAATTAAACTCTTCGGAAGAGTGGTGAGTGACGTGCACCGCCCAAAATAAACGGCAATAATGGTCAGCACGATGCAACCAGTAAAACATAAAATCCTGTAATACTAATAATACCGACCAGTATAAAAACGGATGCGCAGCTTTATCGATCCCCATAAAACGGAACTGATAAAAATACCACAGTACAGCAAGGCAAATACCGCGTACTAATATATCCAGCGAAAAATTAAGAGTTGTAAGATAAATATTAGACAACAAACCCTTGGTTGAATAATATTTTTTCTCGTGCCAGTAGCTGTAAAAAATTTCTATACCTATCACGATAGCGTAGATAGGTATAGATAATTTGATAAGAAGTTCTTCTCTAAATTCGTTCATTGAAAGGACAAATAATTAATCTCTGAACAAAGATAGGAAGCCTTTTTGAGTTTGGGAATTATTTTTTGAATCAGTATAGTTAACAATATAAAAATAGGTACCTGAAGTAACATTTCCAGCGCCGGTTTTACCATCCCAAAAACCATCAAATCCTTCCCATTCATACATTTTTAAACCCCAGCGGTCGTATATCTCACAATTCAATTTTTTTACTCCGGTTGTTGTTATTTTAAACAGATCATTGTGTTGATCTCCATTGGGCGTAAAAACATTGGGGATCGAAATGATTGGTTCTGGTAAAATCTGAAAGCATTTTGTTATGGAATCCACACATAAAGATTCATAAGCGATCAATGTGATACAGCAATTTCCCGTATCCTTTAGCGGAAGAAAGATATTTGTATTGACAGATATCATGTCATCACACAACCTCCATTTATAAGACGATGATCCTAAACTTTGATTAGTGAGTTGTAAATTGTTCCCGACGGTGTAAACTGATTCATTTAATCCTGAAAAATTGGCGTCAGGACGAAATACATAAACAGTAGCTGTTGCAATAGATGTACAATTCAAAGCATTTCCGCCTGTAACGTTGTAAACAGTATTGTTATAAAGTGGTAGGGTTGTATAGGTGCTACTATGAGATCCGCTGGCCCAGGTATAAGAATTTGCTCCACTTGCAAGTATAGTAGCAGTTTGTCCCGAACAGATTGTTGGAGAACTAACTGAAAAACTAAAATCCGGAGCTATGTGCACAGTTGCTGTTGCTTTTGAAATACAGGATCCTATATTGGAATAAACCGTATATGATGTGGTACTCATTGGGGTTACAGCTGTTGCCGATGTTGTACCTCCGGAACTCCAGGTATAGGTATTTGAACCGCTTGCAAAAGCGCTTAGGGTAACCGAATTTCCGGCACAAATTAAACTGCTGTCGGGTATTATAGTAAGTGTTGGCGAGGGAGCAATGCTAACCGTTACCACTCCCTGCGATGTACATGTATTGGATCCTGTTCCGGAAATACCATGCACTGAATAGGTATTAGTTACTGACGGTGTTGCAATCACCACTGACCCGGAGTAATAATTTAGTGAATAGGATGTGATTAGTTCAGCCCAATAAAAACTGGCTGCACCGGTTGCGGTGAGTGTAGTGCTTTGTCCGGCACAGATAACTTTGTTGCCTGTTACCGAAAGATTAGGAGAGAATATAGAAACTTTACTAATGGCCTGAGAGGTACATGTTCCAAGAGATCCTATAACTGTGTAAGTGGTAGTAGTAGTTGGATTTACAAGAATACTATTGGTTGTAGCTCCCGTTGACCAAACATAAGAACTGCATATGCTTGAGGCAGAAAGCGTAGTTACGCTTCCGGGGCAAATAGATAAACTGTTAACCGCAATAACCGGCCCAGATGATGTTACGTTATATTTTGTACTTAATACGCAGTATGCGCCGGTATTTAACCAAACCTGGTAATTTCCTAAGCCTGTTGTCCCGGGAGAAACATTCAATGTAGTTCCTGTGGCCCCTGAAATAGCAACACCATTGTGATACCATTGTAATGTAGGATTTAGCATTACAGTATCCGCAAGATTTGCCATTAGTACAAGATCATCCGTACAATAATGTCCGCTACTTGTTATATTTACTGAAGGACCAAACGAATCAGAATTATTCAGAATAAAATTGTCAAAATAAAAATAAGGATAATAGGTTGGAGTTGGTATGGAACCTAATGGGTAAGATGAGGGAAGGGTACAGGGCCCACCTATGATGATAGAATTAATATTTGTTGTTGGTGTAAATGTAACAGACACATTTTTCCACGACATGTTAGGTGTGTAGGTTACAGAGCCCAGTTCCATCCAGGCCGGATCTGTTGTGGGACAAGGTGATGTATTGCTTAATCCAACCGTGTTGCAATTTGCAGCCCCGTAAATTGTAATATCAACCGGGCCATACTGGATACCACCTGATATTAAATCCAAAGTAACAGGATCAAGCGGAGCAGAAGCAATGTCAAATGTTATTTTATAAGAAGTTCCTGCGCTCATTGGCGTAGATAAACAACAGGAAATGCTTTCTTTATAATCCTGTAAAAATATTTCACCGGCAATGCCTGTTCCCGAAGGAAAAGGCGCAATGCTTGCAGTATTTACAGCAGGAAAAACATAGTTACAGGTATTGAGATAATCCGGTGAACCACAGTAATAAGACCATCCGGTAGCAAAAACCATTTGACTAAAGGTATTAGGGCAGGCACTCATAAGTTCAAAAGAGGGATTTGGTATAATGGAAGTTACAACAGGTGGAGGAGAATCGCAGGTACATTCTGTTATGTCGTTAAGATCAATAAGGCCGTCGGCATCGTCATCTATTCCGTTAGTGCAAATTTCCTGGCTAAACCCCGCAACTGAAAAAACTAAAAAAGTAATAACTAAAGTTCTTTTTCTTAAGAAAGCAATGACTACTGTATTCATTGCTAATAAACGCAACAACCTCTATAATAGTATAGAGGTTGCGTTATTTATTATTTACTGCTGATAAATCACAATACTATCTTCCGTTGAACAGATTCAGGAAACCTTTTTCAGTTGTGGTTTTATCCAGCTGATCTGTATAGTTAATTATATAAAAATAAGTTCCATCCGGTGCCGATCCTGATTGGGCATTCCCATCCCAGTATCCGTAAATGCCATCCCACTCGTACATTTTTAAACCCCAACGGTCAAAAATAACACAGTTCAAACTCTTCAATCCGCTTGAATTTACTTTGAACACCTCATTTCGGCCATCACCGTTTGGTGTAAATACGTTTGGTATAACAACTACAGCTTCTTTTACAATGCTGATGCATTTTGTAGCTGAACTTGTACAGGTTCCGTTTGCCGTCAGTAATGTAATGCAGCAGCTACCGGTATCAGCATAAGTTGTTGTTGGATTTGTAAATATGGATGTACCGTTGCAGAAATCCCAAACCGATGAAGTTGCGTTGGAACTTGTATTGGTCATGTGTATTAAAGTTCCCGTAGTCACAATGTTTCCTTCATCAATATTAAAATTAGCTACCGGAGTTAAAATAACCTGTATAACAGTAGGTAATGTATAAGTGCTCGAACATCCTAATGTTGATGTACACGTTGCTGTCACTGTATAATTGCCACTCGCAGTAAAGCAGTGATTAGGGTTATTGATGTTTCCTGTATTTCCATCTCCGAAATTATAAGAGATGGTTGAGCAGGATGAACTCGTCTGATCTGTAAAATTGATACAAAGCGGAGCGCACCCTGTTGTTACAGAGGCGTTGATATTTAAAGTAGGGGATGACGTCACAACAACGGTTGATGTAGCATTAGCAAAACATCCGCCATTATCACCGTTAACTACATACGTTGTTGTTATAGCAGGTGTTACTGTAATACCGGAAGTGTTTTGAGTAGTACTCCATGTATAATTAGTTGCTCCACTTGCAATTAATGTAGCAGTTTGTCCGGCACATATCGAGACAGAATTGACGCTAATGGTAGGTGTAGCCGAAACATTAACAGTAGATGAGGCAGATGTGCTTACACATCCGTTAATATCTGTACCCGTTACCGTATAAATAGTTGTTGAAGATGGAGTTACTGTTTGTGAAGTTCCATTGACACTGTTCGACCAGCTGTAAGTAATTGCACCGCTTGCAATTAACGTAGCACTTTGTCCTGCACAAATATTTGGATTGTTGTTATTGATCGAAACAGTTGGTGTTGAATTAACTGTAACCGATTGAACAGCTGAGTTCGTACATCCTTCAACAGATGTTCCAATTACAGAATAAGTTGCAGTAGCAGTAGGAGAAAAACTAGTTCCATTAGTTACGCCGCCTGTCCAGGTATATGTAGAGGCTCCGCTTGCAGTTAATGTTGTGGAGTTGCCATTACATATCATCGGGTTTGTAGCACTTGCGGTTATCGTTGGCGTTGTATTTTCTGTAACGATCACGGTGTCAGAATAAGAGCAAATCTGTTGAAAGAAAATATCATCCAAAGCAAAATCATTTCCACCAATGGTGGTATTCTGATCAACAATGGTAATAACTGCCGAAGTACTGGCACCTGAATTCCAGTTAGTGAAAAAGTTGGCCCATACACCGGAGGTTAGTGGTGCGCTATAGGCTGAACCGAGCAGGGTGCTGTTGATCGAGAACTGTAATTGAGCTTCATTACCAACATTAGTATCATAAACAGATGCTACCCAGGCTGAAAAATTATAATTAGTATTTGGAGTAACGGCAATGGTTTCGGTCCACACAATATCGTTTGGCACAGCCGATCCGTTACAGACCATCATATTACCTGTACCCGTTGTGTGGTCTCCAAAAGTATCGAAATTAGTATGAGCTGCATTTGGGTTATTGGTTACCAGATAGGTTCCGGGATTGGTGAGAAGACCAAAGGCGCCCGGTGTAACAGGTACTACATAATTACTGCTAAAGCCGGTATTTCCAGCGGTAAAAGCACCATTCACAACCAGGTCGTTACTTAGCATATCAGCTGTTAAGATATAGGTACCTGTATTAGTTGCTGTGATGTTTTGCGTTGTTGCACCACCAGGTGTCCATGAATAAGAATTATATCCTGAAGGCCCGTTAATGGTATAATTCATCGGAGAACAAAATGCAGTGTCGCGTCCTAAACTAAACAGACAAGGATTATTACAGTTAATTAAAGCAACCGATGAGGTTGTCGAATTAGTGCAGGTACCATTAGAGCCAACAACTGTATATGTTGTATTGATACCCGGAGTAACAACTACCGATGATCCGGCTAAAGTTCCCGGCTCCCAGGTATAAGTAGTTGCTCCGTTCACGGTTAGGGTTGCGGATTGGCCTGCACAAATAGTTACTGAAGCAGAAGCTGTTAAAGTTGGTGTGGCGGCAATGGTAACAACAGCGGTATTACTTCCTGTACAGGCGCCATTTGCACCTGATACTGTATATGTGGTTGTAGTAAGCGGTGATACGCTTATTGTATTTGTGTTTGGTCCTGTACTCCAGGTGTATGAGGTAGCACCACCGGCAGTTAATGTCGCCGTTTCACCTGTACAAATCGTTGGGCTATTTACTGTAATAGAAAGTCCTGTTCCAATGGTGATAGATGCAGTTGTTGAACTGGTACAGGTTCCATTGGCTCCGTCAATTGTAACTACAGTGTTACTTGCTGGACTCATTGTAAATGTGTTTCCTGTTACGCCTCCCGGATTCCAGGTATAAGTTGCAGCACCATTTGCGGTTAAGGTAGCAGTTTGTCCCGGACAAATGGTTGAAGATGCAACAACGATTGTGGGAGTAGTAGTTACACTTACCGTTGCTGTTGTTGAGTTAGAACATATACCGTTAGATCCGGTAACTGTATAGCTGGTTGTTGCAGAAGGATTATCGGTTATACTGCTTGTTGTTTGCCCACCCGGCATCCAGGTGTAGTTGGTAGCCCCACTTGCAGTCAATGTGACTGTGTTTCCTGAACAAATAGCTGCATTGGCAACTGTTACCGAAGGAGCAGACACAACGGTAACAACAGCTGTATTACTTCCTGTACAGGCACCGCTTGTTCCGGAAATTGTATAGGTAGTAGTTGAAGCAGGTGATACATTTAATGTATTTGTGTTTGGACCTGAGCTCCAGGTATAGGTAGTTGCTCCACTGGCAGTTAAGGATGCTGTTTGACCCGCACAAATAGTTGGACTATTTACAGAGATGGAAATACCTGTACCAATGGTAACTGACAGGGTTGCCGAAATTGTACAGGTTCCATTAGCCCCAACAACTGAAACAGTTGTATTAGACGCAGGTGCAATGGTATAAGTAGTTCCGGTAATACTACCCGGATTCCAGGTGTAAGATGTTGCACCACTTGCCGTTAATGTAGCAGTTTGCCCAGGGCAAATAGTAACTGAGTTAGCAACCAGTGTAGGTATTGAAGTAACATTTACTACAGCAGTTGTTGTATGTGAACAAGTTCCGTTGGAACCTACAATGGTATAAGTTGTTGTATTGGCAGGGCTTACCGAAACCGTTGAGGTTGTTTGTCCTCCAGGTGACCAGGTATAATTGGTTGCACCGCTTGCTGTTAATATGGTTGAATTTCCGGAACAGATGCTTGCGTTAGCAACAGCAACTGTAGGTTGCGATGCAACCGTTACACTCACTGTTCTTGTATTGGTGCATAAGTTGGTTGTTCCGGTTACAGTATAAACTGTTGTTGATGCAGGTGAAACCGAAATGGTACTGGTTGTTGGACCTGTGTTCCATGAATAAGTAGTTGCACCGCCTGCGGTTAACGTAATGGTTTGTGTTGGACAAATGGTTTGGTTACTTACTGCAACTGTTGGGTTTGGTGTTACGGTGATGGATGTTGTTACCTGTGTAGTGCAGCTTCCATTTGCTCCGATCACCGAAACCGTTCCTGATGAAGCAGGAGTCGTGGTATAAGTACTTCCTGTTACATTGCCCGGATTCCAGGTATATGTTGTTGCTCCGCTCACTGTAAATGTGGCAACCTGTCCTACACAAATGGTTCTTGAGCTGGTAGATAAAGTAGGCGTAGAAGTTATACTAACAACAGCTGTTGTTGTACCTGTACACGATCCATTAGCACCGGTAATGGTATAAGTTGTATTGGTTGTTGGAGTAACCACCACAACAGTGGTTGTTTGTCCACCGGGCATCCAGGTATAATTGGTTGCACCACTTGCTGTTAAGGTTGCAGAGCTGCCTGAGCAAATAGTTACGCCTGCAACTGAAACTGTAGGTGATGAAGAAACGATAACTTGCGTGGTTTGTGTTCCTACACATGTGCCGCTTGTTCCGTTAACTGTATAAAAAGTAGTGGAAGCAGGAGAAACAGAGATCGTACTGGTTGTTGGGCCGGTGCTCCATGTATATGTTGTAGCGCCACCTGCAGTTAACGTAACAGTTTGTCCGGGGCAGATAGTTGGACTATTAACAGTGATTGTTGCTCCGCTACCTACTGTAATTATAATAGGTACACGGTATATACCCGGACAAGAACCTGCGTAAACTGTATAAGTTCCGGTTGCTGTATAAGTTGGAGTTACATACACGGTTCCTGAAGCAACAGCGTTTCCGCCGGCTGCTGCATTATACCAGCCTATCACAGCACTTCCATCTGTAGAGGTTGCCGTAAGAGTTGCAGACTGATTGGTACATAAAGTTTGATTAGGAGAAGCTGTTAGTGAGAAAGAAGGAGTAATGACCTGGTTGTTGGTTCCTGCGCCTCCGGCTGTGGCCCCATTCATCGGGAACTCTGTGTCAAAAGCAGTTGCATTGGTTGTGCCATTTGCTCCGCCATTTACATTTTGAGTGAAGCCGGCATTTGTAGCAGCGATATAACCACCACCACCACCACCACCTGGACCCTGAGCTTCAGGCGAGGTTGTATTAATTAAGGGAGGACTAACATATAACTGAATATTTTGATTACCTCCATTTCCTCCGTTTGCATTAGTTGCAATACCTGAAATAGCTCCGTTACTTTTTAAAATGATAGTTCCTCCGGCGCCTGCGCCGCCTGCGCCATCAATACCTTGTACCGTATTAAAAGCCGATACATTTCCTGTAGCATTGGCCCCATTAGATCCATTAGCGCTTATCAAACCTGTACCGGAAATAGTCCCGTAGTTTAATAAAAAAATAAGTCCACCACCTGCTCCACCTATCCCTGATGCGGTATTAGATTGACCTCCTGAAACGTGACCACCGCCACCGCCGCCGCCCATAAATATTTTTCCTGTAGAATAATCCAGAGGCCTTCCTCCGAATCCACCGGCGCTTAAACGTCTGTTTCCACCCCAGGCGGTATTATTGGGTCCCATGGAATTAATATTTGCTGTAGTAGTAGAGGAAGTCCCATATCCACCTTTTCCACCGCCACTGGATGTAACAGAAGCTCTACCCGGCCATTCAAGGTTCCATATGCCTGTAAATGTTCCTCCACCAAGGTCTGCTATACCATAGCCGTTATAGCTGCCAATAGCGCCACCATTGCCGCCGCCGCCGCCGCCGCAGTTATTATTATTACCTCCGCCACCGCCATTTCCGGGAGCTCCTTTATTATATCTTCCTACAGAATCAATTGCGTTAGTTAATCTGTCGCTTCCAATCCCTTCTCCTTTTTCAGCACCGTGTGCTGTTGGAGTAGTAGCTGCCGATAAGGGATAAAAATTATTTCCACCTGAACTATATGCCGCCCCACCTCTAAAACCTAAGCCACTGGCCGTTACTATACCGTCAATGGTAGTATTACCATCTACTTCTGCAACTAAAACACCACCGATTGTTCCGTTCCAGGCGTCGGTAGTTAATGTGCCGGTTCCTGTAACCGTTAATGCATTATATCGTGGAACGCGAACAACCTGTGTTCTTCCGGCAATTGAATAATTATATTTTAATCCACATTCTAACTCGATCTGTGTAGCAGAGATAATTGTCTTTACCTGTGCGAACTCATAATTCCCGCAATTTTGATAACTGTAGATCCTTCCGTACAGACTATCTGTTACATAAGCTTCCCATGGATTATAAGGGTTTAGTTTAATCAATGCTCCCTGCATCTGAATGATCATCACAAGGTCTCCGGGTGCCAGGGCTGCCGTAAAACGGCCATTAGCATTCAATGAACTGGCAGCTACCGTAATGGTAGCATTGCCAACCGCTGCATTAGCGGTTAATGCAGTAAATTCATTGATTCTAACATTCGCTGTTGATACACTAAGTGACCCGTTCTTTCCTTTTTGAGAAAAAACACTGGAAAACAGGGTTAAACAAAACGCAAGGGTTAGGAGTATGGTTTTTGACATAAGAGCTTTTTTTATTGCTTAAATATACAAAAACGACCGCTTTTTTAAAAAATTACTTAATTTCTACAGAATTTCAGAATTCATTCCTCCAGATCAGGAGTAACACGCCGCCAAGGGCTATGATACAGGCAAAAACAGACTGTATCGTTATTTTTTCTTTATATACAATAAGGCTTATGGGCAGTACAAAAAGAGGTAAAAGTGCAAAAATCGTTTGCGCAACGGCAACCTCTAGTTTTTGAATGGCAAAAAGAGAAAGGGTGACTCCCATCACCGGGCCTAAAATGGTTCCCAGGAACATAAAAGGTAAATTATTTTTCTCATTGGTGAAAACAGGTTTACTGTTTGCTCTTAATTTTCCAGCAATTAAGGAAACAATAAATGCTGCCGAAAAAGCAAACAATAAACGGATCCAAACGGCATGCATGGTTGGTAATTTTTCGGCATAATAATCCATGCCGTATTTTGAAAGTACCAAACCTGTTCCCTGGCATAAAGCACCAATAATGCCATAGGCAATTCCTTTTTTGTCTCTTGTATAACCAACTTTTGTAGCTTCCTGCGAATCTTTTTTTGACAGCGTGAGCCAGATCACACCCGATATGGTAAGTAATATGCCAAAGATCCCAACCAGGTTAATACTTTCGTTGAGTGCAATGTAGCCTATCAGTAACGCTGCACCGGGAGCAAAGGTTGTATACAAACTCCCTAATTTTGGTCCCAGTAATTTAAAAGACGTAAAGCTGCAGTAGTCGCCAATGGAGAAACCGATGATACCGGAAAGACCTAGGAATAAAAAATGACAGGGTTGAGGTTCAGTAAATAATTCAATGAGGTTGAGGTCGTTCCAAAAATATAAGATCAATGAAATGATGAACCAGGCTAGCAACAAACGGTATTGATTAAGCGGTGCCGAGCCAATGCGTTTAGCTGCTTCGGTAAACGGAAATATGCCTAAACTCCAGCAGAGTGTTGTTAGCAGGGCAATTAATTCACCGCTTAAATTCACTGCTTATCTTCTTTTTTTAAGCCCAATAAGGCAATGAAGATCCATCCTGCAATAAAAAATAAACCACCAATGGGAGTGATCGGCCCTAATACTTTTAATCCTTCTACTCCCAATAAATTGCGGGTACATAAAAAATAAAGCGAACCTGAGAACATGAGAATGCCAATTAAAAAACTATTGTATGCCCAATTGATAAATTTATGTGGATTATGTTTCGAGAATAAGAACAAGCCCAGCATGGCGAGTACATGATACATTTGATACTTTACAGCTGTATCAAAACCATTTAACTGATCGGAAGTAATTAACCCTGTTTCTAATTTGCCTTTTAAAAAATGCGCGCCTAATGCACCCAACGCCACGGCTATTGCTCCCAGTGATCCAATGATCAGTAATTTTCTTGAATTCATAATTTTGAAATGTAATTTAAAAATTCCTCCTTAGTGCCGCTGTATTGAAATTCATCGGCTAAACTTTTTATGTTTTCTTTATCCGTTAAAATATTAATAGCATATTTCATATACTCCAGTTTTTCACGGTCGTGCGTAAATAGTTCGCTTATCTTTTTTATTTGAGTGCTTGATAAACAAATATCTATCAACAATTTTTTTGCGATGTCTATTTTTTCGTTATCAGGGTGTGTGTGTGTTGTCCTGGTATATAGCTCATTGAACTTTTGTTCATTAGCCGGTTCCTTGCATTTTAAGTTCTTTTGCCTGATCACATTTTCTTCATCTTTCACAAAATTCACAAACGATTCTTTCATAGTCTGATATTTGAACACAGACATAAGTGTTGCAATATTTTGTCGGTCGGTAAGATGCCAGTAACCTTGCTTAGCAGAGTTCAAACGGTCCATATCAATAGGCACTGTTTCCAGTAATTCTTTTAACTGTATGGTCGAATAACAATTCAGATCAACGATTTGTGACAGGTAACGATACGCAGCTTCCTTATCATTGGCTTTATCCATCAGGTTGATCCCATATTTAATTTCCTTGTCGGTTAAAGCAACATTGCAGGTCGATGTTTCCTTGTCATAGTTAGTATAAAACACTGGCTTATTATCTACAGCCTTGTATAAATTACCATAAATGCTGTTGTCAACCAATGGCGCCGTTGCTTTTGGCTCCGGGGGAACAGGAGGTGTTTTTGGTCCCGATAATTCGGAAACAGATTTGAATTGAAGTTCTGCTTTTTCGCCTTTTTCAATTAAAGCATAAGTGAATTCTTTATTTACAAATTTGGATCTGCTACTTAATAAAATGGAGTCTTTAAAATTTAATTCTTTAGTGGCACCCGGGATCTTAATTTCAATAGTGCTCCAGCCGGCATTTACATCAAACACTTTTACATTGGATTGAGCAGTTGCATTAATTGTTTCGTGATTGAACGACAGATAAAACGGATTTCCAGAAGCGCTGAATATCACCAATGAGTTGTTCTGCGAAATAAGAGTAGAGCCAATAAAAAGGAAATAGACCAGCACTTTTATTTTTTGAACCATATTATCTGTTTTGATAACAAATTTAAGGTTATTTTTGTGCAGAATTTATTTTATGAGCAGAATATTAATTATTGGCGCAGGGCGCTCTTCATCCAGTTTGATCGATTACTTATTATCGCATGCTAAAACCCACGCATGGCACATTACCATTGCTGATGCCAATAAAGCAGCGGTTGAATCAAAGATCAGCAATTATAAGGATGTAGCGGCAGCCGTTGAGTTTGATGTGAATAATGTAATATTACGTGAAGTACTGATCAAAGAATCTGATTTTGTGGTATCCATGCTCCCGGCATTTATGCATGGCGATGTAGCCAGAGATTGTGTGCGTTTTGGAAAACATATGGCTACGGCCAGTTATGTGAGTGCTGACATGAAAGAACTGGATGCGGAAGCAAAATCTAAGAACTTAATTTTGTTGAACGAATGCGGATTAGATCCGGGAATTGATCATGCTTCGGCCATGAAAGTGATCCATGAAATAGAAGAAAAAGGAGGAAAGATCACAAGCTTCAAATCGTTTTGCGGCGGCTTGGTTGCTCCCGAAAGTAATGATAATCCATGGGGATATAAATTCAGCTGGAACCCGCGTAACGTAATTTTAGCCGGACAAGGAACTGCACAATTCATAGAAGAAGATAAACTAAAATTCATCCCTTACAACCGCGTATATACACAAATTGAGACCATTGAAGTTGAAGGTTATGGTAAATTTGATGCTTATGCCAACCGCGATAGCATTGGCTACAAAGAGCCTTATGGTTTACATGATGCCTCAACCATGTTGCGTGGCACTTTGCGTATGCCGGGTTATTGCAAAGCCTGGAATGTTTTTGTTAAACTGGGTTTAACAGATGATACCTATAAAATAAAAAATGCGAATACTTTAACTTATACTGATCTGCTATCTTCATTCCTTCCAAAAGGGAATGCTTCTGTTAAAGAAAAACTGGTTGCTTTTATGGGTGCTGATATGGATGCTGAGGTTATGACCAAATTAGAATATTTGGAATTATTCGCTAACCGCCCCATCAAATTAACAGAAGGTTCTCCGGCAGAGTTATTACAAAATTTATTAGAAGAAAAATGGTTGCTGAAAGCAGGTGATAAAGATATGATCGTGATGCAGCACCAATTTGAATACGAACTGAAAGGCGCTCAACATAAATTAAATTCATCGTTGGTTGTAATTGGCGATGATGAAGTACATACTGCCATGGCTAAAACAGTTGGTTTGCCATTAGCCATTACCATTAAGAATTTCTTAACCGGTAAATTCAAATTATATGGCGTTCAGATTCCTTTGGTGAAAGAAATTTACGAACCCATGCTCTATGAGTTGGAAAGTCTTAATATTGTGTTTACCGAAAAAGAGGTTTAGCGTTACTTTTTTTTAACACAAGAATTCCCTTTATTTATAACTATTGGACAATTTGAAGGGTTTATTTTTTTAACTTTGCCTAAAAAATATACCATGATAAAAAATCTACTTTCAATTGCAATTTTGTGCTTGTCTGTTGCTGCAAATGCTCAGTCTTTTTCTTTAACTTATCCGTTTGCTGCTGTAACAGCCAGTTCGGGAGTAATTGATCCAACCCCTACACCAACCGCAGTGGGTATCACCTCAGGTTCTTTTGTGGCTGTGGGAACACCTTCTTTAAATCCAAATGCAGCCGGGCGATTTTCGTTCGTAGGCTGGCCTTTAGGTTCGCCAACCGGAACTAACTCTACCGATGTGCACGCTAGTATGACCGGCAGTATCAATACAACGGAGTATTATGAAATCGTGTTAACACCACAGGCAGGTTTTACAGTAGCATTGAATACCATGTCGTTTACTGTACAACGTTCCGGAACAGGGATCAGAAACTACTCAGTTAGAGCAAGCGTTGATGGTTTTACTAATAACCTGCCTGCATCTGTAGTAACTAATACTAATTTATCGGTAGTTGGAACCAATGAATTTTTCTGGAATTTTGATGCGCTTTCAAACTCACAAAATGGCAGCACGATCAACTTTTTTGGTGCTACTACTTCTTCATCGGTAGCATTACGTTTTTATGCATGGAATGCTGAAGCTGCCGGTGGAACTTTCAGTATTGATAATGTGAGCATCGATGGTTCTGTAACCGGCGGTACGGTTGCATGTGTACCGGCATCTATTTCGGCAATTACAGGTAACTCTGTTATTTGTAGCGACCAGACCTTAGCCTTGGCTTCTTCTGTTACGGGCGATGCACCTATTACATATACCTGGACAGGTGCAGGAACTATAGGAACACCAAATGCGTCGTCAACTGCAATTACCGGAGCTACATCAAGCAATTATACATTAACTGTTGAAAATGCATGCGGTACTGCAACATCTGTTGTAACAGCAACAGTTAATGCTTTACCAACACTTTCAATAACAGCATCTACTATGAGTATTTGTGTAGGGAATTCTGTAACCTTAACAGGTTCAGGCGCTCAAACCTATATCTGGGACAATTTTGTGACGGATGGCGTAGCCTTTACACCGGTTTATACTAATACCTACACGGTAACCGGTACTGATGTGAATAGCTGTTCAAATACGATGACCACATCTGTCATCGTTTATAATTTACCATCTGTTGGTTTAAATACTTCTGCTATCAATTTACAATGCGTTACCATAAACAGTGTTACGTTATCAGGCGGCACACCGGCTGGTGGTGTTTATAGCGGAGCAGGCGTTTCTTCAGGTGTATTCAGTCCTTCAACAGTAGGCGTAGGTACTTACACAATTACATATACTTATAGTGATGGTAATAGTTGTACCAACTCAGCTTCGGATATGATCACGGTTGACGCCTGTACCGGTATTCAGACATTAAATGCAGAGGCATTTGCTATGTATCCAAATCCAACAAAAGGTATGCTGACAGTTAAAACACCTGTATTAAATACGCAGATAACTTTGTTTGATACAAACGGTAAAAAAGTTTTCTCGCACACAACTTCATCTTTCGAAACACAAATGGATGTGTCGCAGCTAGCAGATGGTGTTTACCAGGTAAACATTACGTCTGATAAGCAATCATTTAATTATAAAGTGATGATCCTTAAATAATCAACTAAACATAAAAAGTAAAAAGCGCTTGTGAGATCACAGGCGCTTTTTTTCATTTGCCCTGCCCGACAAATAAAAGAGCTCAGACAAATGCCTCAAATACTTGTATTCGCTATCACCAATATAAAATAAAAAATAGCAGCAATCCCTAACGCGGGTTTACTTTAAAATTCGGAGCTTACACTTCGATCTTTCCGCATTTTCCGCGTGAGGGATGCGAGCTGAAATCCTTTTGCCTGTCTCTTGCAAAAGATTGAAGCGGGCCAGCCCGGCCCCTCGGGCCACGCCCAAAAAGCAAACAATCATCTTTGTATGGAAGATAAATAATCCTGTAAAATAATCGTGGCACTCACCATATCAACGGTATCTTTATTAGCACGCGCTTTCTTTTTAAGACCACCCATCAACATCGCCTGGTGCGCAAGAGTAGAGGTAAAGCGCTCATCATAACGTGCAATTTTAATATGCGGAAATTTACGTGTTAAGTGCGTGACAAAAGGATCAATAAAACGCGCGCTGTCAGACGCTTCATTTTGTAAGGTCTTTGGTTCGCCAACCACAATACATTCTACGGCTTCTTTTTTTAAGTACTCTTCCAGGTAAGCAATAAGGTCTTTACTGTGAACGGTAGTTAAACCACTAGCAATAATTTGTAAAGGATCGGTAACGGCAAGGCCAACGCGTTTGCTCCCATAATCTATTGCTAAAATTCTTGCCATAGGGTAAAGGTAGGGAATTTATGGGACTTTCGGTTTTAGAGAGTTTAAGCAAATTCTGCAAAATCTAAGGTGTACCGTAGATTTGCATTATGAAAAAATGGAAATTATTGTAAATTAGATGTTATGAAAATATTTTGGGTTCCGGTTTAAAGCTTCCCAAAAATGATTGTAAGGCCCGTTAACAAACCATTTTTTTGGATAATTTGATACTATGAAAAAATACTTAATTGTTTTTTATGCCATTTTTCTATATTTAAGCTTAAATGCTCAAAACCATTTTAACATATCTGTAATTTATAAAAAAATAGATTCGATAGTACAGGTGAAAAATTATTTCACCTCGGATATTGTTACTAATAAAACACTTTTTGATTATAATTTTTTAAATGGAAAATTTAAAAATAATGGAAAGCAAAAGTGTAAAGCCTATTATAATAAAAAAGGAGTTTTAAAAAAAATAGAGTGGGTTGATGTTATTGTAAATACAAGTACAGTTGATATTAGTTTTTATCCTGTGAAAATTTCGCAAGATTTTATGTTTTATTTAATTCAAATCACTAATAAAAAAACAGTCAATTTTACTATGAATAGAGGCTTTATACTGCATAATATTAAAGATAACCAGTTATTCCACATAAGCATCCATAATGAAATAAAACCCGGAATTAAGTCTAGTAATTATATTGAAGGAATTAGTTTGTTGGATTCGAATTTGTATGGAAGAAAATATATTCAAAGCGCATCTGTGCCTCCTTATTTAGTTGAATCTAACGGATATCTTTTATATGACGATAATAACTATATGACCTTTCATTCTAATGCTAAGAATCTCTCAATAAAGATTGATGATAATCTTTATAATTTGAATAAATTATTTAATTTTAATAAAGATTTGGGAAAGGTTAAATTAAATCATTATGATAAAACGAAAGTAACTTCTCTCCCATTTTTTCATCCATATTTTTTATACGGCTTTTCTCCGATGGATTATCATCGTTATTAGGGATTGCTTGTCAGCTCCGCTGCATTTAGATGCTAGGATTCTTTTTTTATTTCCGCCCTCTTCGGTTAAAACAAATCCCAAAATAATTGTTAAAATAATTTGCCCATCTAAAAATTCCTTATAACTTTGTGTCGCAAAGTGCTTTTAATATGACAACAGAAGATAGCCAACACCTCGAAGCGATACAGGATATTCGCAACATGATGAAAAAATCAACCCGTTTTTTATCACTCAGTGGTTTGTCGGGTGTGTTTGCCGGCATTTTTGCCCTGGCAGGCGCTTATGTGGCACATGTGTATCTTGTTAATATTTATGAAAGTTGCGTAAGAGGCGATATGGGCGCTTTGGATAGAAATGAGATCTACATGAATTTCATTTTAATTTGTGCCATTGTTTTGCTACTGTCTATCAGCACCGCTTATTTTTTCTCGAACCGCAAGGCAAAAAGAGAAGGTCATAACTTATTCGATCATACTGCCATCCGGGTGTTAATTAATTTATGTATTCCACTGGTTGCCGGTGGACTTTTTTGCGTTGCTTTGTTATACCATGGTGCTATTATTTTTATTGCACCTTGTATGTTGTTGTTTTATGGGATGGCTTTAATTAATGCCAGTAAATATACCTACGATGATATCCGTTACTTCGGGATCTGCGAGATAATACTGGGATTGATAAACGCTTTTAATTTAGGAAATGGGTTGCTATATTGGGCATTGGGATTTGGAGTACTGCATATTGTTTATGGAACAGTGATGTGGTTTAAGTATGAAAAGAAAAAATAGAATTTAGCTCTGCGAACTTTGCATCAGAACTTTGCATCGTTGCGGTTAAAAATTAAAAACAGGAATTGAAAAGTTACATACATAATTTAAATAAAGCTTTTGAGAATCGGATACGTTTGGGTATTATGAGTGTACTGATGGTGAACGATAGTGTGGATTTTAGTACGATGAAAGAAACACTTGAGATAACCGACGGAAACCTGGCAAGTCATATCACCGCATTGGAAAAAGAAGCCTACATACATGTGAAGAAAGAATTTGTTGGCAAGAAGCCCTTGACCACTTATTCGGTAACTAAAATAGGTATGAAAGCTTTCAATGATCATTTGGATGCGCTTGAAAAATTGCTCAAAGGACGTTAGTTCCTTTTTTTTGAATAAAAGCTTTGAAACTCAAAGTACTTTTAAATAAATAGAAATGAAAAAAATAGAGATCAATTACCAATCAGAAAAAACCATCAGAGCCAAGGCTGTGTTATGGTTATTGGAAAAAGGAGTTCCTATTCACGGGCAGTTAAACAAGAACAGGGTAGCCTGGGGTTTAGACTCTGCCGACCTTTTAGGGTATGCGACAGGAACATTAGGAAATACATTAGGTCTGTTCTATAAAAAAGAAAAGTTCGAGCCTATTCCCAAAGCCGAACGTCATGATGTGTTTCATGTGTTATTAGGTTACTCAACCAATGTGATGGATGAAGCAGCCATGCAGTTCTTTTTATGGGGTAACGGCAAACCTTCCTTTTTTACAGTGGGTACCTGTATCATCACTACGATCTTATTTCCAAATCAATTCTCTTATTTCCGGGACGCTTATCAAAAAGGCAAACGCTCAACTTCTATCCGCGACTGGAACTTCAAATTATTACTGAATGAAAATATGAATGACCTCCAACATAAAATTTTTAACTCTTAAAACAACTATCATGGACACAACAACAAAACAATCAAAAACAATGATCGATCACCTCATGTGGATCCATTTAAAAACATCTTCCTGGGTAGCAGGATTGATAGGGCCAATGGTATTTAATTACGGAACCAAAGATAAGAACTGGAATCTCACTACCGAAGGATTGCTTATGTATCCTGAAGGCAGTGTCGGTAAAGAACTGGGTAAATTTCTGAAAAAGTCAGGAGTAGAACCATTAGCCGGAGCGGAGTATCACGACCTGCAACACATACTTTTTGATTATTCCATTACTTTTAAAGATGAAGTAGGGTTGCAATTCTTTTTACATGGTAATGGTAAAAGATCGTTTGCATCTGTTAGTACTTTAATTGGTGCCTGGTTCATATTGCCTACACAATGGAAATACCTGAGAAACTCCTATGCCCAAGGAAAAAAATGCAAGGATATCTCAACACTTAACTCAAAGGCTGTATTGCATCAGAACTTTGATCAGGTAAAGAGTTCGCTATTTCAGTAAGCGATAAATTTGTTTGTACCCGCGTTACACTTCGAGAGCCTCAGTGCACGGAACCGCTGACTGGGGCTCTCGAAGCCACCGCCGCACACGCCCAAATAAATATTTAAAATGACAGAAACAACAAGTTTCGATTTACTAATAATCCTGTTTGTATTTATAACCTTATTTATTTTGGTTATCGCAACGCTGACTCTGGCCTTTTATCTGATGTACATTTTTTTTAAATATGTTTTAACTACCATAATCAATAATATAAAACCATGAAAAAAAACGATTATCTTTTGCTTACAGCCGCAGGCGCGTACAGCTTTTTATTTTACCAGCAAAACGCCGGTATCAATTTCCTGTTATTCAATAGTATTTTTTTAGTGATACTCATTCTTAAGAATGTGAATTTACTAAAGGAAAAGAAATGGCTGTGGAGTGCAGCCATGTGTCTGATAAGTGCTGTTTGTATTTTTGTGCATTCAAGTGCCTTAAGTATTATTGCAAACGTTGTAAGTTTGTTGTTGCTTTCAGCCGTATCGTTTAATGTAGTAACTTCTTCTTTGTTCTCATTTGCTTTCAGTTGCTATTCGGTAGCTTTCTCAGTAGCGCATATCATTATTGATTCGGCTATGCGTTTACAGGCCAAAGTTGATGATGGCTCACCTAAAAAAGGATATAAAGCCATCGCCACAGGATTGGTATTGTTGATTAGCATTTTCTTTTTCAATATGTATAAAGATGCAAATCCTTTATTTGCTGAAAATACCAAGTGGATCAATCTGGATTTCATCAGCTTCAGCTGGATAGGCTTTACCCTGGGTGGTTTTTTATTGGTTTACGGATTGTTGAATCACAAGGTCATTAAACCTATAGAAATCTGGGAAAACAATTTGCCTTTATCGAATCAACAAACCATTGAAAATGAAGAGAACCACAAACGTTTTGATACAGAGCGTTATGCCGGATTGTTATTGTTTATATTATTAAACCTGATGTTGGTGGTTTTGAACATGGGCGATGTACAAACCCTTTATTTTAACGGAGGATTGCCTAAAGGCGTTACGCATTCTGATTTTGTACATAATGGAGTAGGGGTTATTATTTTCTCTATCATCATCGCCACCAGTTTGATCATGTACTTGTTCAGGACAGAGTTTAAAGATGTGAAAAACAATAAAGCCCTGATGGTTTTTGTGTATCTGTGGATCATTCAAAATGTGGTGATGTTATCATCCACGGCTTTCAGGAACCAGATCTATATTCATGATTTTAATTTTACCTATAAACGGATAGGCGTTTATGTGTGGCTGGCATTAGCTGCGTTTGGCTTATGTATCATGTTCTTAAAGATCTATACAAAACGATCTAACTGGTATCTCATCAGAACCAATGTGGCTTTATGGTTCACGGTATTGGTATTATCTTCTACTGTTAACTGGGATAAATTAATTACCAGTTACAATATTCAGAACAAACCATTGGCGCAGGTCGATTTTTATTATTTGTTCTCTTTATCGGATACCAATCTACCTGAATTGTTAGCTGTTGCCAAAGATCCAAATTTTAATGGTATTGACGCCAAGTTGAAAAATTATACCGGCGACAGGGTAGGGCGATATCATTCGGAAACATTCGTGCAAATGCTAAATGATAAGGTGCATCATTATTTGCTGGATTATACAAACGACTGGAGAAGCTTTGACCTGAGGGATCGGGAGATCACCAAAAGTTTGTATACAAAGTGAGTCTAATCGCGTGAGGGATGCAAGCGAAAATCCTTTTACGAACGAAGTGAGTAAAAGATTGTAGCGACAGCCCGGTGCGGCTACCGCCGCACACGCCCAAATAATAAAACATTAATCAATAAAACACAAGCATATGAAACTATCCTTTAAACAACTCATTTATTTGTTCATTGCCTTTTGCAGCACGCTATTGGTTTACCGCATTATAAAAAGCGAGGGATTAAGTTATATTTTCCTGGCCTGGAATTTATTCCTTGCACTTATTCCCTGGTGGGTGAGTAATTACTTAAAGAAAAAAGAAAACTTAAATTTCAGGCATGCGCCTCTTTTGATCATGTGGTTATTGTTTCTTCCAAACTCGCCATATATTCTCACTGATCTGTTTCATCTTAAACCGCGCGATCCGTTTCCTTTGTGGTTCGACTTAGTGTTGTTACTTTCATTTGCCCTCATAGGCATGATCGTTTTTATGAAATCATTAAAAGATATGTTCGGCATTCTGCAAAAATATGCCAGTCCGTTTTACATGGCTATTATAACACCTTTTGTTTTCTGGCTTATTTCTTTTGGTTTATACCTTGGCAGGTATTTAAGATTCAACAGCTGGAATGTGGTCAATCATCCTTTCCAGGTTGTACGTCAGAGTTTTGGAATTCTTTTAGAAAAAGATACCATTGGCTTCACCTGTATCTTTAGTGTGTTCATGTGGTTCTTGTATTACATCATTATGCACATCAATCAAAATGAAAAAGTATAGAACCGGGCATAGGTTATTTTTTGTAAATTTGAGTATAAAACTCATGTCATGGTAAACTATTTTCTAGCTTTTATTTTCGGAATACTATTTCTGCCTTTAACGGCTCAGGTAGTACCTGCTGAATGTGGTACAATAGCTAAAAGTAGCTGGGCAAATACGCTACAGCAAAAAGTCAGGAATCAGAATATACAGATTCATAAAACTACGCAGTTAACCCAGATCCCTTATCAGATACATTTGATCGTTAAGGCTAATGGAACATCTGCGTTAACAATTCAGCAGATCAGGAACGAAATGGATTCGGTGAATGCTTTTTATGCCAATGCCAATATGTTCTTTTTTGAATGTTCTGCTCCTGAGATCATTTACGATGACTCATTATATAATTACGAGTACATTACAGAAGAATTGATCGTATTGACGCAAAATTACACGCCTGATGTGATCAATCTTTATTTTGCAAATACGGTAAGCATTAATGGAACAGCCGTTTGTGGTTACTCGCAGTTTCCACCGAGTGTTGATTATGCAGTTATGGCCTTTGCGTGTGCCACAAACGGAAGCACACTGGCACATGAGATCGGGCATTATTTTGGCCTTTTTCATACGCATGGTGATATTTCGCAGGGTGAGTTAGTTGATGGAAGTAATTGCATGGTTGATGGCGATCTTATTTGTGATACGCCTGCTGATCCTATTTTAAGTTCAAGTAACGTTAATTCATCCTGTGTATATACCGGAACAACTTTGGATGGTAATTTTACGCCTTATGTGCCTGATGTTTCCAATATCATGAGTTACTCAAGAAAATATTGCCGTAATAAATTCTCACCTGATCAATACAATGTGATCAATAGCACAATGCAGATCGAAAGAAGTAATTTATTCTGTCCTTTTGTTACAGGACTGAATACTCATTATAAACAGAGTTATAAATTATATCCTAATCCCGGCACCGATCAGTTGAGTATTGAATTGACAGAAAAAGAACAAGCAAGCGAAGTCATGCTTTTTAATACACTGGGTGCATGCGTATATGTAAATTCTTTTTCAACGAACAATTTTAAAATTGATATAAAGGATCTGAATGCCGGTATTTACTTTTATGTCATTAAGACACAACAATTGTCCTACAAAGGAAAATGGATAAAATCAGAATAGCATCAAAACGTAATTCACATTAACTATCATGTCTTCATTTTATAGATCATTTACTTATGCATTTAACGGCTTACGTTTAGCCTTTAAAGATAACCACATGAAAGTACATGCGCTCATGGCTTTTGGTGTTGTATGTGCAGGTCTGTTTTTTGGGATCACTCAAACCGAATGGTTGATCTGTTTTATTTTATTTGGATTAGTGATGAGCCTTGAGGTTATAAATACGGCCATTGAACATTTTGTGGATCTGGTTGAACCAAATTTTAATCCCAAGGCTGGTGCGATTAAAGATCTGGCAGCGGGGGCGGTGCTGGTTGCTTCTATCGTTGCTGTGGTATGTGGTGTATTGATTTTTGGGAAATATATAGTAGATTTATTCTCATTTACTTAGAATTAGTAATTTAAACCAATCACTATAAAATGGCTCAATTTCCTGAAACCGAATTAATTCTTACTAAAGAAAATCGCGTATACCATATCAATTTAAAAGCCGAAGATATTGCAGATGATGTGATCGTTGTTGGCGATCAACACCGCGTAGCACAGATCTCAAAATTTTTCAGTAAAATTGAATTTAAAACCGAACACCGTGAGTTTGTTACCCACACCGGCATTTTTAACGGTAAGCGCATAACAGTTCTGTCAACCGGTATTGGAACCGATAATATTGATATTGTTTTGAATGAACTGGATGCCGCTGTTAACATTAACCTGGAGACCAGAGAACTAAACCCTGTTCACCGTTCGTTAAATATCATTCGTTTAGGAACCAGTGGAGCCCTGCAGGCCGATATTCCGGTTAACGGAATTGTGGTAAGTTCGCACGGATTAGGTTTGGATGGCTTATTGAATTTTTATAATGGTTGGAGTAAGGTTTGCGATAATTCGATCAGCGAAGCCTTTATACAGCATACAGGCTGGATGCCTAATTTACCTTATCCATATTGTGCCAAAGCTTCAGAACAATTAATTGCTAAGTTCCAAAGCGGGACGCATGTTGGGATCACGGCCACTGCTCCCGGTTTTTATGGCCCACAAGGTCGCCAGATCCGTTTAAAGGCTGCTATGCCCAATTTGAACGAATTGTTAACCGATTTTAGGATAGGAGACCATCGGATCACCAATTTTGAAATGGAAACATCGGCATTATACGGATTAGGAAAGTTATTAAACCATCAGTGTTTAACAGCCTGTGTTATTATAGCAAACCGCGTCCGTAAAGAGTTTACAAGCGATTACGCCAAAAGCGTTGAGATATTAATAGAAGAAAGTTTACAACGATTAACAGCCTAATTGTTAAGAAAAACTAATTTAAGGTTAAAAATAGCCCCAATTCGGGGCTATTTTTGTTTTGTATGAGACCTAAGAAAAACGAAATGAACCTAAAAGAAGTGATTGCTTTAATTACTTTATTGGATGATCCGGATGACGGAATTTATTCAGAAGTAAAGAACAGGTTCATTATATTAGGTCCTCCGGCTATTCCGCATTTGGAAACTGCCTGGGAAAACAGCTTTGATGCGTTAATGCAAAAGCGTATCGAAGGCATTATTCATACCATTCAGTTCAAGGCCTTACAAAACGCATTAAAATACTGGGCAGAGAATGAACAGGACGACCTGTTTAAAGGTTGCAGTATCATCGCACGCTATCAATATCCTGATCTGGATGAAAATAAATTAAGAAAGCAGTTACACCAGATCAAACAGGATGTTTGGTTGGAATTGCACGATGACTTAACCGCTATTGAAAAGGTTAAGATCATTAATCATATCATGTTCGAAGTGCACCAGTTTGGCGGTAATATCACTAATTACCATGCACCTCAAAACTCTTTCATCAATGTTGTTCTCGAAACCAAGAAAGGAAATCCTGTGATGCTAAGCGTAATTTATGCTTTAGTATGTAAAGAATTAGGTATTCCGGTTTACGGTGTTAATCTGCCACAACATTTTGTACTGGCTTATGTAAACGATTTTGCAAACCTTTTTGATCCTTCACATAAAACGTTATCCGATAATATCCTGTTTTACATCAACCCTTTCAGTAAAGGATTGATCTTTAACCAGGGCGATGTGGATGCTTTTATCAAGCAATTGAATGTTGAGCCCGACATTAAATATTACCTGCCTTGTTCTAACCTGGATATCATCAAGCGTATTTTGAACAACCTGATCTATTCGTTCGATAAGATGGGATATGCTGAAAAAGTTCAGGAACTAAAGGAACTCGATAAGAATTTATAAATTATTTTTTCTTAAGTTCAGTATCGTAAAGATACTTAGAGTCTATCTCAAGCATTTCTTCTTCAGAAATGCCTTTTTCTTTGGCTTTTACTTTTATTTGAGCTATCCATTCGGGGGTATTTTTAATACGTTGTTTGGTTTCTTCTATTTGTTCAACGATCTCAGGCCTATTGTAATCGGTTTCATAAACATAAATGGCATCCAGGGTTACCATTTCATCTATCGTAATGTTTTTCTCTGCCGCTTTCTTCTTAATATCTGCCATCCATTCAGGCGTTTGCAAAATATGTTCTCTTATATTGCCGACATATATTTTTTGACGCTTATAATTAGTATTCTTTGTTTGTAATACATCTAAAGCTTTATCTACAAAACCCCAGCCTATATCATGTACATTGATCTCCGTAGCCATTAATATAATAACCTGGTGCTTTTTTATTTCTTCCAGCAGGTTCAATTTAGCAACATCTCTTATTGGTTCAGATTCGGGATAAACCGTTTGGTTATAGTACCAATATTTGTTATCAGTAAATAAATTATTTGCCAACCCTTGTGTGTATATATTCCAGTAATAACTATCTGCAATCACAAGTGCTTTTGGTTTTACAGTAGTTTCATTATCTTCTTTCCAATAATAACTGGCATATGGCATGGGTAATGTTTTTACCGGGTAAAGTAAATTCATGACTTCCCCCATATCGTTATCCGGACCTATCAGGGAATCTGAATAAGCAACGTTGGTAATTTCAAAATCCCTTAAATTAGATTTTGTGTTATATTCAATATGTTTTTTTAAAGAGTCGGTAGCAATTAAAGCGCCGTAATTACTCCAATGAATCCCGGTCTTTGGATAAAGGTCGTAAGGAATGATTGGTTTCATTTGTTTAAACCATGCACTGAAATCAATATGATTTATATTAAGTTTTTTGCATAAAGCTGTCGCGCAATCATAATTACTTACTTTCATTTCTGAGATCTGGTTATCAGGAATAAATTCAGGGTAAAAGGAGGCTTTACTTGGCAAAAAAACAATTTCAAGGTCTATCCCATTCGCTGCAAGGGTTTCCTGTAGTTCTTTTATTTTTTTATACCTTGATACTAATTCTTTTATTCCTACAAAGTTATTACCATAATAAGCTTCTATATAATCTGTTTCATACAAAAAATCACCCTTCCCTACGATCACTTTATCGATATTGGCTATTTTAAAATATCTGTAATTTATTTCGTTATTAAGCATCACATAATAATTACGAAGCCCAAAATTTTGAGTCAGGTATTTATCTTTAATGTCACGGTATCTTCCGCTAAACCAGGCATCAGCAGAAAATGATGTATCGAGGGCTTCTACATAAGCTCCTTTTAATGGTTTAATATATTTTTTAAAATGAAATTGGTTTTGTAATAATGGAATATACAAAAACACAAGTATTCCAATAAGAATAAATAAGTATGGAGATCGTTTAGTGTTTTTCATGTTTAAAACCTGAAATAAATAAATGGATTAAAGTCAGAAGACGTTATAGACGATAGACATAACGTAAATAAAATACATGCAATAAAGGAGAATAAAAGATTTCCTATCAAACCATAATAAGAGTAGTATACTTTTTGTTGGATCTTCTTTCCAATAGAAAAACTCGCAAAAAATGAGAAGAATACAGCCAATATGAAATACAATTTAAATTCAATATTCATAAAATGATTTGGCAGGGAAAAATCAAACGTGAATAATTTTCCGATGAAATGAAACGCAATGGAAAGGCTATCTGCTCTAAAAAATACCCAGCCAATGGCAATCAGTACGAAACAAATAAGTGTAGACAGGAATTTACCTATCTTATCGTACACCTTTAATAAAAACACCCTTTCGAGCACCAGCCATAAGCCATGATAAGCACCCCAGAATATAAAGGTCCAGGCGGCACCATGCCAGAATCCGGAAATTAAGAACACGATGCATAAATTCACGTACAACCTTGCATTGCTGCTGACTTTATTTCCTCCTAATGGAATGTATAAATAGTTTTTCATCCAGTTTCCGAGGGTTATATGCCAACGTCTCCAGAATTCGGTAATGCTTTTAGAGGTATAAGGGTTATCAAAATTCTCCGGAAATTTAAAGCCCATCATTTTGCCTAATCCAATAGCCATATCTGAGTATCCGGAAAAGTCAAAATAGATCTGGAAGGTGTATGCCAGCATTCCCAGCCAGGCTAAACCTGAAGTAAGACCATCGGGCGACATTTTAAATACTTCGTCAGCAGTAAATGCCATGGTATTGGCGATCAACACTTTTTTAGCCAAACCAAGGCAAAACCTGTAAAAGCCTGTTAGTTTATTATCAACAGTGTCATTCGCGCTTCTATCAGGAATCTGATCATGGATCTCGTGATAACGAATGATCGGTCCTGCTATTAATTTGGGGAACATGATGATGTACATCTGGTACTGCAGGAAATTATCCAAAGGTTTATGAATACGTCTGTAAACATCAACTACATACGTTACACTTTCAAAGGTGTAAAATGAGATACCAATTGGTAAAATGATCTTTATCCAGGTAATTTCACCTGCACCCATTGTTGATAGAACAGCATTGAAATTATCAATAAAGAAATTACAATATTTAAAGTAGAATAATAAGCCCAGGTTCAAACAAAGAGATAGTATTAAAAACAGCTTCCGTTTTTTTTCTGAGCTGGCATTATAAAGCAGCTTTACCAAATAAAAATCCAGTGTTGTGGTACCTAGTATCACAAAGATGAATCTTGGTGCTCCCCAGCTATAGAAGAGGATACTCGCAATAAGCAGAACAGCATTCTTTAATTTTTGTGGCGACAAAAAATAGATCACCAAAAAAATGGGTAAAAAATAAACTAAAAACGTAACACTGCTAAATACCATAATTTTTATTCAATTGTCATTTCTAAAATTTCTCCGATCATATCCTTTTTAGGAAAAGGCACAAAATTTTGTTTGAAAGGTGCTGTTGGCCACCATTCCTCATTATGCCATTCCTGTGTGAATAAGATCACCATTTGATTATTTGGAATAGCGGTCGCATCCTTATCCATCACACAGATGGTTTTTAACTTATCTTTTTCGGGTCCTATCTTCCAGACGATCTTTGTTGGTAACCATTCTATTTCAAAATAGTAATAAGGTGCATCAAATATTTCGCTGTGCTTTTTAGGGACCTTGGTTGATATAGCTTTGTAATAATGATTCCAGCGGTGTAATAAATAATTTTGACCGTCGTATTTGAAATCATTTGCGCCTATACTGAATTTTTTTGGTTCATGACAAGCCATATCCCAATTGGTACAAGTCACCATAATTTCATCACTATTCGCAGCATTATCAGTTTTATAAGTAGCATTTGAATGTTCTTTATTATAAGAGGTCCTGGGCCAGTATTGCGATTCTTTTATGATCTCAAAATCAATTTCAGAATAGTGAGTTGATTTAACGCTATGCTTTAACGATTCATCACCGTTTGGTTCTGATTTTGGAATGTAAGCAATTTCGGCATTACAGTCTCTTCGTTTGTTCCAGTCGTTCTCACTTTGGAACAGTAACCAAAAAGCATTTGTTAAGCCATTCCATACATTGTCTTTACTCAGCATTTTAGGGAATTTGATCTTGGCTGTAAATTTTCCGTAGGTAAATCCTATCCGTGAAGAAACACCAACCTGTTCCTTTTTCAGGTTGCCTGGTTGTGCCGCTGGAGTAGTTAAAGCCAATGAATTTTTTTTGGAATCTGAGGATACAGTTTTACACGGACAATCGGTAGTATTAACAAACATCTTTACGCGTGAGTTATTCTTTTCGTATTTGCTTGCTAGTTCATTGTATTGCGCTCTTGTGAAATTATCGCCGGTTACATCCACTATCTCAGGAATATTATAAACGGTGTAATCTTTATCAATATTATGAAAATACTGAAAGAAATTGGCTTTACGATATAATTCTGATTTGTTGTTGCAATTTGAACCATAACTTTCAGAAGTAAAATTTGACTTATTGATACTTAGTTTATCTACATAAATACCAGCACCCAGATCCATTTTTGTAGACACCTGTAATTTTTTACCGGATAAAAGCACAGTCGTATTTTTCAGATCTTTCCCTTCTTTTGTAAGGAAGTAACAAAATGGGTTTTCAAATCTTCCGTCTTTATTGGTAAGCTGAAGATCTCTGATTCCCATTGGGATCTTACTGATATCTTCAGGCGAAGTGACTACCAGCATAAATTCATAACTACCCATGCGCGGATTTCGTTTCCAGCGGTTGTTAACGGTTTTAGCGTTGTTTTTTTCATAATTAACAGCCCAAACAGCATTCAGATAGATTTGCTCGTCAATGCTGGTACCTTCTTTAGTGGCTTTGTCTTTAATTTTTACAAGCCAATCCGGAATGGTATGAATGTAATTTATTTTTTCCTGGATAACGGAATCTACATTCAGGTATTTGTTTGGGTCAGCCCCAAAATATTTTGGTTCATTTCGGGGATTACCAACAATTTTAAAACTGTCAGTTACAATGATCTCTTCCCCAGGAAATAAAAAACGCGTTGGTTTAAAGGTGTATAATCCTTCTGTCCAGCTGCCATAGAAGTTCTCATCAGAAAGATCCAATGTATCGGCAAATTTATAATCCTGGTTTTGGTAAAAGATCTTGTAATAATATTTCTTGATTTCTGAAGACGTATTTCCTACCTTAAACTTAAAAGTAAAATAGCCGTTCTTGGTTTGGTTTTTTGTTGGAATTTCTATGCCATCCAAAACAGCATTCGAAAGATCAGTATTCAAATGATACAAAGTATCTTTTGTGTTTTCCTGGTAATTAGAAAGAGGGTCAAAATCTTCTACTTTTAAGCCTTGGTCATTACAGCCGGATAAAAGTAAAACGAGTATAATAGTAAAGTATTTAAGGCAACGGAAAAGGTAAGACATACAAACAATAGCTTAAGTAACAAATATACAGTAAAGCTATTAAAATCCGGCTTTTTAGGGTTCTAAAAAGCCGGATTTATACCAATTATTTTACCACTTTTACCCTTATTCCTTCGCTATGACTCGTAAACTCAGGTGAATACATGCATTGAATAGTTGTAATGCCATTGCTAAAATCTCCTGAATGATTTACCACCAATGGATATTCAAATACATAAGTTCCTTTATTTAAATAAGTAAAGAAAAAGTTAGTAGCCGCATCCCTTGTGCTTTCA
>JAZKGE010000040.1:0-13949 GCA_040386075.1 Bacteroidota bacterium | reverse complement strand
GCTTTTGTGTTAAATATAGTGTAAAGCTTTTTTTTTGACATAACTTTACTAAACACTAAAAATTATTTGCATGAAATATCAATACTTTTTAATTAGTGTCTTTGCCTTTGCGGTTTCTGTGTCTGCGCAGGTATCTCTTACTAAAGCATTCAATCAACCGGTTATGGGCAATACAAATCCAAAACAGGTTTACGATTCGTCAGGTGTAATTTCAAATACGAGCGGAATAAATCAGGTATGGGATTTTTCAAATTTAATACTTTCTTCAAACATTGAAGTGAGTAATTATATTTCTGTTGCATCTGCGCCAGGAGGGTCGTCATATACAGGATCTAACCTGGTTGAAGCTTCCGGGCAAACTTATTTTTACATGAAATACAGCCCTACAAAATATGAGATCGTTGGAATTCATAACCCTGATTTTAAATTAAATTTCAGTAGCGGAAGCCTTGCTACCAAATTTATCTGGCCGGTTGCATATGGTTATTCAAAAACTGACGCATTTTCAGGTACGGCCAATGCAAATAATATGAATGGTAATGTTTCCGGAAATATTTATGTGAATGCTCCGGGTACCGGCACTTTAATACTTCCGGGTGGCGCTACATATACGGGTGTTCTTCAGGTAAAAGTCAGGCTAAATGCTACTGCCAGTTTTTTATTTGGGTTGGCGTCCGCAAACCTTACCGCTCTTGATTATACGTATTACGACGCATCTAATAAATTCCCGCTTCTAACGGTATCATACCTAAAAGTAACAGGTGATTATACTGCTAATGAGGCATCCATTAAGGTTAATACAGCTATCGTTGGTATAAATGATCTGAATTTTGATTCTTCTTTTAATGTGTTTCCAAACCCTGCAAAAAATGAGTTCAATGTAAAATTAAGCAATTTACAAAATGCAGTTTGTAATATTGAGATCATTAATTCTATTGGTCAAACAACAAAGATCATTAGTTTGGGAAGTGCAGCGGATATCGCTGAAAACATTTCGATCTCTGATCTAGCTCCGGGTATTTATGTTGTAAAAACTTCTGTGGGTGATAAAATTTCTTCCCGGAAATTAATTGTAGAATAATAGTAATTGCAACAAAAAAGCCCTCAACTATTAGTTGAGGGCTTTTTTATGTGATTTTTAAATATTAATAAGCCCTTTGATTTCTGCCTTCCATGAAATTCACAAAGGCTTTATTAGCAACTTTGTTTCCTCCAGGAGTTGGATAATTGCCTGTAAAATACCAATCTCCCAGGTTATGAGGGCATGATTGGTGCAAACCTTCAATGGTTTGATAAATGATCTGCAATTCAGCTTTCAGATCTTTTGGCTTTAACAGGTCACCAATTTTTTGCGAGATCTCTTCATTGGTAAAAGTTCTGTAAATTTCCTGAACAACATTGATCTGATCTTCTTTTGGTTTCAATAATTCAGCTTTCGCTTTTTCGTATAAGTTATTTAAAATGGATTCTTTTCCTGTTTCTTTTATTAATGATATAGCTGCATCAAAGGCAATAAATTTGCTTAAAATAGCCATATCTATTCCATAACAATCCGGATAACGGATCTGTGGAGCAGAGGAAATGATCACGATTTTTTTAGGGTGCAATCTGTCTAATATTCTTAAAATGCTTTGTTTTAAAGTTGTACCTCTAACAATACTGTCATCTAAAACTACCAGTGTGTCTGTGTCTTTTTTTACAGTATTATAGGTAATATCGTAAACAAGATTCACTAAATTATCCCTGCTTTCATCATCTGTAATAAAAGTACGTTGTTTGGCATCTTTTAAGATCACTTTATGAATGCGTGGATGTCTGGATAATATCTTACTTAACGTTGGTTCAGAAACGTTAGCTCCCAATTTTAAAATTTCGGTAGCTTTTAATTTATTCACGTGTTCATCAATGCCTTCTACAAGGCCGCCAAATGCCACTTCGGCTGTATTGGGAATATAACTGAAAACAGTATTATCCAGGTCGTAATCAATAGCTTTTAAAACCTGTGGAACTAAATAACGACCTAGTTGCTGACGTTCGTTATAAATATCAGCATCGTTACCACGGCTAAAATAAATACGTTCAAACGAACAGGCTTTTCTTTCCAAAGGCTCAATGATCTCTTGTTCTGAAAATGTTCCGTCTTTTTTTATGATCGCTGCATAACCTGGTTTCAACTCGGTTACATCGTTGATGTCAACATTAAATACTGTTTGAATTACAGGTCTTTCGCTGGCAACAACCAATACTTCATCATCTTTGTACATGTATGCCGGACGAATACCATTTGGATCACGCAACACAAAAGCATCGCCATGTCCCATCATTCCGGCCATTACGTATCCACCGTCCCAGCGTTTGCTGCTTTCAATTAAGATAGAGGCAACATCTATATTCTTTTGAATTTCTTTCGAGATCTCAAAATTATTAAGTCCTTGTTCTTTGAAATGTTTAAATAAACGGTCATTTTCTTTGTCTAAAAAGTGACCTATTTTTTCCATAACTGTTACTGTATCGGCTTTCACGGTAGGATGCTGACCCAACTCTACCAGGTGTTCAAGTAATTCATCAACATTAGTAAGGTTAAAATTTCCGGCTACCAATAAGTTACGGGCCATCCAGTTATTTTGCCGGCGAAAGGGGTGACAGCTTTGAATATTATTACCACCGTAAGTCCCATACCGTAAATGGCCTAAAATAAGTTCTCCCATAAATGGGATATTTTTTTTCTGCCATTCTATATCATCATATGCGTCCGGATTTTTTTGTTTGGCATTGATGTACAGATCATTGATTTGTGAAAAAATGTCCTGAGTGGCTTTTGGTTCAATAGATCTAAGTCTATCAATATAAGGCGTTCCAGCTTCCACATCCAACTTGATTGTAGCTACGCCGGCACCATCCTGTCCACGGTTTATCATTTTATCCATGAGCTGATACATTTTGTGTAAACCGTATCTGCTGCTGCCGTATTTTTCTTTATAAAAACTTAAAGGCTTTAATAATCTTATTAAAGCTACGCCACATTCATGTTCAATTTTATCGCTCATAATTTCAGGCTACAAATTTACAATTTAGTTGGATTTTATCCGTATTAGTTTTAAACTATTAGATTAAGAACCCAATTTTGACTGATAAAATGTAGAATATCTGTATTTTGTGTTGTAATTTAAAATGTGTATATTTAAGGTTGTTAAATAAAGAACTTATGTTAAAAAAAATACTTACATCGTTATCGGTTTTGTTTTTTATGAGTCAGTTAAGCGCTCAGATAAAAATAAATGAATATTCGGCTTCAAATACTGGTAGCGCAACGGATAATACCGGTGATAATCCGGATTGGGTGGAATTATACAATACGGGCGCAACAGCCGTTAACCTCGGTGGCTGGCATTTGAGCGATAATCCTTCCAATATAACCAAGTATACTTTTCCTGCGGGAATTACGATTGCCCCAAGTGGCTTTTTGAGAGTGTGGTGCAGTGGAAGAGGCACTCCCGCAGATGCACCGGGTCATACACATGCTAACTTTAAATTGACACAATGTAACGGCGATTGGATCATATTGGCTAACGGCTCGTCAATTAAGGACTCTCTTAAAATGAGAAGAACTCAGGTTACACACGCTATGGGCAGAAAGCCGGATGGTGCTGCAACCTGGAATATCTTTACTTCACCAACTCCGAATGCATCAAATACAAGTACCGGCTATACAGCTTACGCGCCAACACCTGTTATGAATGTACCTCCTGGGTTTTATACAGGAACCAAAATCGTTTCGCTTAGCGTTACACCTTCTAATAGTTTGACAATTTATTATACAACAGATGGTTCAGAACCAACAACTGGCTCTTCTGTATACGTTTCCACACCTATCAGTACAAGTACTACTTCTGTTATCAGAGCTTATGCGGTAAGCAGCAATCCTTCTATTTTACCTAGTTTTAAGGAAACCAATACCTATTTGATCAATGAAACCATTGATTCGCATTATGGAGTGGTTTCTATTTCGGGAGGAGCACCATTGAACCAATTATTAGGAGGTACACAAAATAACCCTAAAACCCATTTTGAATATTTTGAGAACCAAACGTTTAAAACAGAAGGTTATGGAGCGGCAGATAAGCACGGTAACGATTCCTGGGCCTATCAGCAAAGAGGAATTGATATTGAAACTTATGATGAAGAGGGTTACAACAATGCCTTCAAACAT
This sequence comes from Bacteroidota bacterium, assembly GCA_040386075.1. GTDB lineage: Bacteria > Bacteroidota > Bacteroidia > B-17B0 > Aurantibacillaceae > UBA4416. The sequence continues at coordinate 9,739 of JAZKGE010000040.1, read as the reverse complement.
CAGTTCTTTACAGATGCCAACATGAATGATGTGAGTCCGCGCAAAGAGTTTCAGCACATTATGATCAAAGCTGCGGCGTCGGATAATTATTCTTCTTCAAACAATGTTGGAAAACCTTCTGCTCACATGCGCGATGCTTTTGTTCAGTCATACCAGTTTAAAAGTGCATTCGAATTAGACGGTAGAAGAAATAAACACGTGATCGTTTTTAAAAATGGCGCCTATTGGGGTCTTTATGAATTGCGTGAAGCCTTTGATGCAGATTATACGGAATACTATTATGATCAACCAAAAGACAGTATCGATAACTTAGCATACTGGGGTAGTTTACAGATCAGGAATGGTAGTGATACCGGTTGGGTGAATTTGTATAATTTCATCTTGGGAAATTCTATGACCAATGTGGCTAATTACGCATATGTAGAGAGCAAACTCAACTTTAAAAGCTTGGTAGACTATATGGTTTACAATTCATATGTAGTAAACTCGGATTTTATTAACTGGAATACTGCCTGGTGGAGAGGCAGAGCAACACAAGGCGATAAAAAGAAATGGCGTTACTGGAGCTGGGATATGGATAATGTATACGATCTGGGAGAAAATTTTACGGGATTGCCTACCACAGATATGAATTCAAGCCCTTGTGATTATGTGGATGTGTTTGGAAGTAATACTAATCCCAGTGAAGGCCACCCTCAAATTTTAGAAAAACTTCTAACTAATCCGGATTTTAAATCATTTTACATCAATCGTTATGCAGATTTGATCAACACAGCTTTAAAATGTGATAAGATCATGCCGCATTTCGAATACTTTAAAACCATTCTAACTCCTGAAATGCCTCGTCAGATAGCTAAATGGGGAGGTACTATGGTTGAGTGGAACAAGAACATGGATACGCTTGAGTCTAAGATCAACAGGCGTTGTGCCTTTATTGAATCTGCTATTGTTGATTGCTATAATGTATCCGGTCCGTATGATATTACGGTGGATGTTCAACCTCCGGGAGCTGGTAATGTGAAATTGAACTCACTTAACCTGAATAGCTATGTTTGGTCGGGCAGATACTTTGGAGGGGTACAAATGATATTTCAGCAAACACCTACTGATACAGCATTGTATGAGTTTGATCACTGGGAATTTAAGAACCACATTCCTTCTCCAAATACGCTTAACGATAGTGTAACGATCATGTTAGCTACCGGAGATAATGTAATTGCTCATTACCGTGAAAAAGCGCAAGACGTTGTTTTGCCTACCGGCTTTACACCAAATGGCGATGGCCGGAACGATATATTCTCTCCACTTGGGATCAGGTATGTGAAAAATATGACGATAGAGGTTTGGAACCGTTGGGGACAACAGGTCTTTAATTCTTCTGATCCAACTAAAGGCTGGGATGGAAATTTTCAGGGATCGCCATCTCAAACAGGTGTGTACGCTTACCTGGTAAAATATACAACCACCGGTAATGAAGAAAAAGTACTGAAAGGAAATGTTACTTTGATCAGATAATCCGTTCACACAGATCTTATTTTAAATTCTACTTATGAAAAAATATTTATACATAGCTACATTATTCATTTCCTCACTAGGTTTTGCTCAGGACGTTCACTTTTCGCAAATACAGGAGTCGCCTTTGTGGTTAAACCCAGCTAACGCGGGCTTCATGGATGGTTATTTCAGAGCAGTTGCCAATTACAGGAATCAATGGGCGTCAATGGGAAAAGCGTATCAAACAATGGCAATTTCCATAGACGCCTCAATGCTAAAAACAAAAAGGAACAAAGCCTATTTAGGAATGGGTTTGTTTGTATTTAATGATAGGGCTGGGGTTGCAAAGATGGGAAGTACACAAGCACAACTGCATCTTAATGCCATTTTGAAAGCAAGTAAAAAAAGCAAAATTGCCGGCGCAGTTTACGTTGGCTTTAATCAAAATAGCGCCAGCTATGCTTCACTAACATTTGCTAACCAGTATAATGGTAAAGATATTGATCCCGCTTTAGGAAGTGGAGAAGCCGTAACCTATACTTCTTTTGTAAATACAGATGTTGGCGTCGGATTGAATTATGAATTCTCATCTGCAAATATCGATATGTTGCGTGACGACATTTTTCAATTAAAAATTGGTGCTGCAGCACATCATTTAAATCAACCGGTTCAAAAATTCGCATCTGGCTCAACTTACAAGTTACCAATGCGATTTGTTGGAAATATTCAGGCAAGGATAGATATCAAAGGAACAAAAATTGCAATACTTCCAAGTGTTATTTATTTAAGACAAGGGCTTGCATCCGAGATCACATTGGGAACACATCTACGTTACCGTTTTAAAAATCCAACCAAAGTTACAGGTGTGAAATCTGAAACAGGTTTGAATATTGGTGTGTATTACAGGGTTAATGATGCCATCATTCCTCAAATAAATCTGGATATGGGTAAGTATGCCATTGGCGTAGCTTATGATCTTAATATATCTAAATACAAACAGGTAAGTAACATGAGTGGTGGTTTTGAGATCTATCTTAAATTTATGTCGTTAGATGATGCCTTGTTCAAGCGTAAGCGTGAGCATGGATTAAACTAGTTTTCACTTTATTATAATTAAATTTGAGTCGGGCTTTAAACCCGACTTTTTTTGTATTCATTCAAGCAACATAAAAAAAAATCGATTGCACTGATCCTTTGTTTTGGATTATTTGTGTGGTTCTTATTATGTCTGCCAAAGTCATTATTTCAAGATTCTTATTCGGTTATTTTAAAAGACAGTGAAGGTAATTTGTTATCTGCAAAAATTGCCAAGGATGGGCAATGGCGATTTCCTGAAAGCGATGAAGTTAATTTAAAATTTGAGAGTTGTATCCTGGCTTTTGAAGATGAATATTTCTATAAACATCCGGGCATTAACCCAGTGTCTATCTGGAGAGCGATCAAACAGAACAACAAGGCCGGAAAGGTAGTTAGCGGAGGAAGCACCATCACTATGCAGTTAACGCGTTTGATCAGAAAAAATCAAAAAAGAACTTATTCCGAAAAGCTGATAGAGTTAATTATGGCTCTGAGGGTTGAATTAACTTACTCCAAAAAGGAGATCCTTAATTTATATTCATCACATGCGCCGTTTGGAACTAACGTTGTAGGAATAGATGCTGCCTCCTGGCGATATTTTGGAAGAGGGCTTTCGCAATTATCTTGGGCAGAATGCGCTACATTAGCCGTATTACCTAACTCACCTTCTATTATTTATCCGGGAAAAAATCATAACAGGTTAAAACAAAAACGTGATAAATTACTTTATAAATTACTGACCTTAAAAAAAATAGATACTGAAACCTATCAATTGGCTATCCAGGAACCTTTGCCACAAAAACCTTTCCCACTGCCAAACAGGTCGAGGCATTTATTGAACAGAGCATTGATCGAAAACAGTTCTGAAAATAATTTTAATACGACCATACAAAATGATATTCAAAATAAGGTATTGGATATATTGGCCAAACATGCTTCGCAACTAAAGCAAAATGAAATTCACAATGTATGTGCGTTGGTTTTGGATATTAAAAAAAATGAAGTTGTTTCTTACGTTGGTAATACACCATTAAAAGATAAAGAGCCTCACGGCGAAGATGTAGATGTAATAGTTGCCAATAGAAGTACAGGAAGTTTATTAAAACCTTATTTGTATGGTTTTATGCTGAATGATGGGCAATTGTTACCTAATGCTTTAGTGGCTGATATCCCTACACAAATTGCAGGCTATGTACCACAAAATTTTGATTTTACGTATGATGGCGCTGTGCCTGCCAAACAAGCCTTATCACGAAGTTTGAATATACCTGCAGTGAAAATGTTGCAGCAATATACGATAGATAAGTTTTTGGATCGCTTGAAACAAATTGGATTATCAACCATGAATCGTTCTGCAGATAATTATGGCTTGTCTTTAATACTTGGTGGAGGCGAAGCTAAATTATGGGATATGTGTTCGGCTTACGCAAGTATGGCAAGGGTTCTAAATAACTACAATGGTTCACATAAATATCATTCAGATGATTGGAATAAACCAAAATATTTAGTTGACAAAGAAAAAGGTTCAAACAATAAACAACAGGTAGTGCCAATAATTTCAGCATCCTCCATTTGGTTAACTTTTGAAGCCATGGCTGAGGTTGGCCGCCCGGATATTGATGCCAGCTGGAAGCGATTAGGGAATGCGCAAAAAATTGCCTGGAAAACCGGAACCAGTTTTGGATTCAGAGATGGTTGGGCTATTGGAGTGTCAGGAAATTACGTAGTTGGCGTGTGGGTTGGAAATGCCGATGGAGAAGGTCGCCCGGGCCTTACAGGTATTTCGGCAGCGGCACCTATTTTATTCGAGATCTTTGGCTCACTTCCAAAATCTGATTGGTTTAAAATGCCCGTAACTGATCTCAAACAAGTAATAGTTTGCAAACAGAGTGGTTGTTTGGTTTCGCAATATTGCAATGAATCAAAAAAAGAATGGATTCCCAAACAAAGTAATGTTGCTCTCATCTGTACTTATCACAAGCCTATTCATATAGATGCTACAGGGCAATACAGGGTAACGGATGTTTGCGTTTCGCCATTAGATATGAAAACTGTTTCCTGGTTTGTATTACCACCGGTGCAGGAGTATTATTATAAAACTAAAAATCCAACTTATAAATCATTACCTCCCTACAAACCCGGTTGTGAGCCGGAAATAGAAAGATCCATGGAAATGATCTATCCAAAAGCCGGAACGGTAATTTATATCCCCTACGAATTAAGTGGTGAACAAGGGAAAACTATTTTTGAAATCGCACACCGTCAGTCTTCCAATACGGTTTACTGGCATATTGATGGCGCATTGGTTGGAACAACACGCGACATTCATCAGTTAGGCTTAAACCCATCTAAAGGTAAACACATGCTGTCCCTATCTGATAATACAGGGGAAACTCTCAATATTCCTTTTGAGGTTGTGAGCGACAAGAAGTAAAATGTTAATTCAATAGCCCGTTTTGTTGAAAAACTTTAAACCGGCCAGGCTTTTAGTTTTTTATATTTGGGTAATGGCATTATTGGAAAAAGAAACCGAAAAATTATTTTACTCAATTGGCGAGGTTGCTGAAATGTTTGATGTAAACACTTCTCTGATTCGTTTTTGGGAAAAAGAATTTGATGTCATTACTCCTTCCAAAAATAAAAAAGGCAATCGTCTTTTTACCAAAAAAGACATTGAAAATTTCAAGCTGATCTTTCATTTCGTAAAAGAAAAAGGCTACACACTTCAGGGTGCAAAAGATAAACTCAAAGGTGGCGTTAAAGAATCAGATCAGGTAAAAGTTGAAGTTATTGATAAATTAAAAAATATCAAAGAGCAGCTTTTAAAAATTAAGAATTCCTTGTAATAATTATGTCACCCTGGTACCGATAGCTATCGGTATGATCAGGTCTCAAGAGATGCTGAATCAAGTTCAGCATGACCTAAACTCAGGAGATTTAATTTCCATTATTTCCACTAATTTCTGTAAATTTAAACCATGAAATAGGCTGCATTTATTATATAATAAACAGGCTATTCCATATGGCATTTTAGAAAATAAAAAAATCATATGACCTTGAACAGAAAATTAGCTCCCGATTTTAAAACAATAGATAGGATCAATATCCAACATGCCGTTTCTCATACTTTGAATAACGGTATTAAAGTGTATACAATTGACAGTGGCTCACAAGAATTGACCAAGATCGAATTTTTGTTCAAGGCCGGTATGTATTATCAATCGCAGCCATTATTGGCATCTGCTACTAATAATTTATTAGAGACCGGGACAAAAAATTACACAGCCAATGAATTATCGGATAAGATCGATTTTTTTGGTTCTTTTTTCGAATGTTCAGTTGAACAGGATTTCGCCTCTTTAGCATTATTTAGCTTGAATAGATATTTGGATAAAAGTTTACACTTTGTTGAAGATATCATCAAAAATCCAACTTTCCCAAAAGATGAGTTTGATATTTATCTTTCCAATAAAAAACAAAAGCATTTAGTTAACTCCGAAAAGGTAAGTGTGGTAGCACGTCGTCGCTTTTCGGAATTAGTGTTTGGTGAACAGCATCCTTATGGAAGAGATGTGAAAAACGAAGACTTTGATCGTTTAACAATTGATAAGATCAAAGAATTCTATCAAACGTTTTATCACTCAGGAAACTGTACGATCATTGCTTCAGGTAAATTACCTGATAATTTGATCGAGGTACTTAATGATTTTTTTGGAAAAGAGCCTTGGGGAAAAGTGCAGGGAATACCTGTTCCAAAAGTAGCATTTGATACGACCAAACAACAAAAGCATTTTATTGAAAAACCCGATGCCATTCAATCTGCAGTAAAAGTAGGACGGTTGTTATTCAATAAAAAAGATCCTGATTATTTTAAATTTCAGGTATTAAATACAATTTTGGGAGGATACTTCGGTTCTCGTTTAATGGCTAACATTCGTGAAGACAAGGGTTATACCTATGGTATTGGAAGTGGATTAGCTTCTTTGGTAAATGCGGGTTATTTTTTCATATCAACCGAAGTAGGTGTGGATGTAACCAATGATACATTGAAAGAGATCTATAAAGAGATCAAAACGTTGCGTGAAGAATTAGTTGATGCTGATGAACTTGAAACTGTGCGTAATTATGTATTGGGACAATTTTTAAGAAGTGTGGATGGCCCTTATTCGTTAGCAGATAAATTTAAAGCTATCTGGGAATTTGATATGAGCTACGATTATTTTGAAAAATATTTTGAAGCAGTAAAAACAATTACACCTGAAGAAATTAAGGCGATGGCTAATAAATATTTGCTGGAAAAAGATCTGATCGAACTGGTTGTAGGAAAAAAATAGGAGTATTACGTGGCAAAAATTTTTATCATAGGTCCTGCATATCCTTTACGAGGTGGTTTAGCCACTTTTGATGAGTTGTTTTGTAAAGCCTTTAATGAACAAGGGCATGATTGCGAAATCATTTCCTATAGTTTGCAGTATCCTAATTTTTTATTTCCGGGAAGTACGCAGTTTGACACGAGTGGTAATGCACCAAAAAATTTGAAGATCCACACATTGATCAATTCGATAAATCCTTTATCCTGGATCAAAACAGCACAGTTCATTAAAAAACAAAAGCCCGATTTTATTGTCTTTCGTTTTTGGATACCATTTATGGGTCCCGCATTAGGAAGCATTGCCCGGATGGTTAGGAAAAGTGGTGTAAAAGTATTGACTATTACCGACAATGTTATTCCGCATGAAACACGGCCGGGTGATGTAGCATTCGCCAGATATTTTATCAAGGCTTGTGATGGTTTTGTAACTATGAGTAAGGCAGTGATGAAAGATCTTGAAAAATTCACTACTACTTCGCATAAAAAATATTTACTGCACCCGTTATATACATCTTTTGGTGAGAAGTTAATAAAAGCTGATGCGAGAAAAGCATTAGATCTTCCTGTCGATAAAAAACTGGTGTTATTTTTTGGATTGATCAGAAATTATAAGGGATTGGATATGTTGCTGGATGCTATGTACGAGCTAAAAGCCGACCCAACTATTAATTTAGTGATTGCCGGAGAATTTTACGAGGACAAGCAACCTTATTTGGATCTAATCAAGAAGTATGGAATTGAAGATCGTGTTATTTTGCATGGAAAATTTATTGCCAACGAAGATGTAAAATTGTATTTCTCCGCAGCCGATCTGGTTACTTTGCCATACCGAACTGCAACACAAAGTGGTGTCACACAAGTGTCTTTTCATTTTGAAGTCCCTACGTTGGTAACCAATGTTGGAGGATTAGGTGAGATCATTCCAGATAAAGTAGCAGGCTATGTAGTAGAGCCTAATGGAAAAGCCATTGCGGAAGGGATCAAAGATTATTTTGATAATAGTCGTATGGCGGCATTTACAGAAGGAATGAAAAAAGAAAAACAAAAATACGATTGGAAGATCTTTGTAGATGAAGTTATTGACCTATATAAAAAATTATAATGCTTAATTTCACCCTGAGTCTGTCACTTCGAGCGAAGTCGAGAAGCGAAGGGCATATAAAAATTTAAAATGATAATACGAAGTAAAGCACCTTTACGGATTGGTTTGGCAGGTGGTGGAACAGATGTTTCTCCTTACAGTGATATCTATGGCGGAGCTATTTTAAATGCTACTATTGATCTGTATGCATACGCCAGTTTGGAACCATTGGAAAATGGTAAGATCGAATTTTGTATTGATGGCACCGATATGTGTTTGTCGGTGAAATCAGAAACGCAATTAGAATTAGTTGAAGGTTTCGAATTATTCATAGGAGTTTATAACCGCTTGGTTAAAGAATTTGATCTGCAACCTTTATCGTTTCGTTTAACCTCTAATATTGAAGCACCTCAGGGATCTGGATTAGGAACATCTTCTACGATCGTAGTTTCATTATTAGGAGCTTTTGTAGAGTGGTTGAAGTTACCACTCGGTAAATACGATATTGCACGTTTGGCTTATGAAATTGAACGCAAGGATCTGGGAATGAGCGGAGGAAAGCAAGATCAATACGCAGCCACCTTTGGAGGGATCAACTTCATGGAGTTTTTGGCGGATGATAAAGTGATCGTTAACCCCTTGCAATTAAAAGATGAAGTGCTGTATGAACTGGAATTTAATTTACTGTTATACTTCACAGCCACGCAACGTCTGTCAGCTACTATTATCAATGAACAGGTAAAGAACGTTAAGGAAAATAATTCTAAGTCTGTTGAGGCCATGCATCATTTAAAAGAGCAGGCACAGCAAATGAAAGATAGTTTATTGCGCGGCGATTTGAACAAGATTGGTGAGATCCTGCATTTTGGCTGGACCAACAAAAAACAAATTGCACAATCTATCAGCAACGAATTAATAGATAAAGTATACACTACAGCTATATATTCCGGAGCTACAGGAGGAAAGATCTCCGGTGCAGGTGGCGGAGGCTTTATGTTCTTTTATTGCCCTGCAGTTACAAAAATAAAAGTGGCTAAAGCCATCGAAGGATTAGGAGGGCGTGTACAATCATTTAAATTTACACAACAAGGTTTAACAACCTGGACAAGTTTATAATTAATGAACTACGTTACTTTTGCTTTTTCTGTTATAATGAGTATTGGAGCTTTTTGGTTCAGTATTAAGTTTATTCGATTATATCTTAAAGTCAGAAAGTGGAATAAAGTTAATGCAACAGTTACACTGAAAGAATTATTTTTACACCCTAAATATTCTACATCACGTTCCCCTTACGGATTAAAAGTAGATTACAGTTACGTGGTAAATAATGAAACCTATCTTGGTACTAAGGTTTATTTAATTGAATTAGCAGGCGGGCAGGCTAATCACATGAAAAGTGTAGCAGAGAACAAATTGAATGAGATCAAACAAACCACGCCGGTTTATGTTAATCCAATTGATCCTACGCAAGCAGTAATGTATTGTGAAGGAGTTGGATTATACATTTTTGTTTTTTGTATGGGAATTGTGGCTTTGTTGATGGGGCTATCCGAAATTTTTTAAACCCTGCCAAAAGTTGAATTCCGGCAGGGCTTTAGGTTTTATTGTTGTTTAATTAAAACCTAGTTATAGTATTATTTGATACAACTTGATTCTATGAACCTTATATCTAATTGTAATTGTGTAAGATTTCTTAAAACACACAGTAGGGGTGT
>JAZKGE010000039.1:0-42170 GCA_040386075.1 Bacteroidota bacterium | reverse complement strand
AATGCCTGACCATAATGATAAGAACCGAAAATGAGCTCTGTTTTTACACCTAACACTTCGATGAAAAAACCTGATATCGCTACTGCGCAAAAGGTTGTATAAAACTGCCATTTGGTTTGATTGCTCATCAATAGTACTAATCCTGCCGATAAGCATAAATTAACAGGACTAAGATCTCTGAAATAGGCCGGCTTTACTATAAAACCAACAATACCAACTGCATGAAGCACACAGATAATAAAGAGAGGGATATGCTTTTTTATAAAAGTCATTTTACTTCTTCAAATGTAGCTAAAATCGAAAAACTATTCTCCTTAAATGCTTATATTTGATAACTAATTATTGGTTGTTTTCATATGCAAAAAAGCAAAATTCCATACATAAACAGGGAGATCAGCTGGCTTTCTTTTAACGAACGTGTACTCCAGGAAGCATCAGATCCCTCGACCCCTTTAATTGAACGTTTAAAGTTTTTGGGGATCTTTAGTAATAACCGCGATGAGTTTTATCGCGTAAGGGTTGCTACTATTAACCGTTTAAGTAAATTAGGAAAAAAAGCCATTGCTATTTATGGTGACGATCCCAAAGAATTATTGCACAAACTTCAACGCAAAGTAATTGAGCAACAGCAAAATTTTGAAGAGATATACCAAGAATTGCTGCATGAGCTGGCAAAACAAAATGTATTTATCATCAATGAAAAACAATTAAATAAAGAACAACAACAATACGTTAAAGATTACTTTCATAAAGAAGTAGAGACCAACCTGTTTCCCATTATGGTAGATGAAAACAAAGCATTTCCATACATGAAAGACAAATCGGGTTATTTATTCATCCGGTTGATATCTACTATCAAAAGCCAAAAAAATAAATACGCACTTATTGAGATCCCATCTAAAACAACAAGTCGTTTTATTATTTTACCACAAGAGAAAAACAAAAAATACATCATTTTATTAGATGATGTGATACGTTACAATGTTCATGAAATGTTCTCGGTATTTGGTTATACAACAAAAGAAGCCATTAACATTAAGTTAACACGCGATGCAGAGTTGGATATTGACCAGGATGTAAGTAAAAGCATGCTTGAGAAAATATCCAAAAGTGTTAAAGATAGAAAAAAAGGCCAGCCGGTGCGTTTTGTATACGACAGCACCATGAGTAAAGAAATGCTTGCCTTTATTATGAAAAAGCTGGGCATGGATAAAAAAGATAATGCTATTCCGGGTGGACGTTATCATAACTTCAAAGATTTTATCCGTTTCCCGAACATTGGTGAGAAGAAACTGATGTACGAGCATCCGCGTCCTTTAAACCATAAATACCTGAATAATATCAATACAAGTATCCTGAATGTGATCAGGCAAAAAGATATTTTATTGCATTATCCATATCACACTTATGACCATATCATTACTTTGTTAAGAGAAGCATCTATTGATCCAATTGTAGATTCTATTAAAATAACGTTATACCGCGTTGCCGACTCTTCGAAAATTGCCAATGCATTGGTAAATGCCATAAAGAATGGAAAAAAAGTAACCGTACTGGTTGAGTTACAAGCACGTTTTGATGAAGAAAATAACATATACTGGGCTAACAAATTGCAGGAAGAAGGTGCTACCGTTATTTACGGCGTACCGGGATTAAAGGTTCACAGTAAACTATTTTTAATTACAACCCGCGTTAATGGGAGGGAAGTGAAATATGCACATATTGGTACCGGGAATTTTAATGAAAAAACAGCCCGCATTTATACCGACTTTAGTTTATTAACCGCCGATAAAAATATCACTGAAGAGATCTCTCATGTGTTTGATTTTTACACTAATAATTTCAGGACAGGCATGTACAAGCACTTAGCTGTTGCTCCTTTTTATATGCGCCAGACTTTCGTTAATCTTATAGATAAAGAGATCGCCAATGCAAAAGCAGGCAAAGAAGCTTACATGATACTGAAAATGAACAGCCTTGTAGATAAGGAAATGATCGAGAAATTATACGAAGCTTCACAAGCAGGTGTAAAAATCACTCTGATCGTAAGAGGTATTTGTTCGTTGGTGACAGAGATACCAGGCTTTAGCGATAACATCATGGCATACAGTATAGTGGATAAATACCTGGAACACGCCCGTGTATTTGTTTTTGCAAATAACGGTAATGAAAAAATATACATTACCTCAGCCGATTGGATGAGTCGGAATTTAGATAGCCGTAGCGAAGTAGCCGTTCCTATTTTAGATCCTGAAGTAAAAAAACAAATGAAAGATATTATCAATATCCAGTTATCCGGTAATACCAAGGTTCGTATTTTAGACAGGTTGCAACAAAATTTATATAAAAAAGCAAAGCCAGGGGAAAAGAAAATTCGTGTACAGGACGAAATATACAATTACCTGAAAAAAGAAAAAGAAACCTATTTGAAGACCAAACGCATTACTAAAGCCCTTTCTACTATATGATCTTTGCCGCTGTTGATATTGGAAGTAATGCCATGCGCTTATTATTTTGCAGAGCATACGAAGTAAATGGTAAACCTCATTTTAGTAAAGAAGAATTAATACGTTTACCCATTCGTTTAGGAGAAGATGTGTTCCTCCACGGAAAGATATCGGATAGAAAAGCTGAAAAATTAATTACAGCCATGCGTGGCTTTAAAGAATTAATTAAGGTATATGAAGTAGATGCATACAGAGCCGTTGCCACCAGTGCCATGCGGGATGCCAGTAACAGCAACGAAATTATTGAACGTATAAAAAAAGAAGCTGATCTGGAAGTAGAGATTATTGACGGTAAATTAGAAGCGCAACTGGTTTTCTCAAATCACATTGAAGAATTATTGAATCCAAAACATTCTTATTTATATATTGATGTAGGCGGTGGTAGTACTGAATTAACTTTATACAGTAACCATAAAGTAATTGCATCAAAATCATTCAATATAGGAACTGTGAGAATGCTATTGAACAAAGTGGAGAAAGACGAATGGGAATTGATGAAGGACTGGATCAAAAAAATAACATTTGGTTACAGTCCTTTACGGGCAATTGGTTCGGGGGGGAACATCAATAAGATCTTCAAAATGACCAAGAAAGAAAATAAGAACCTCAGCTATAGCAAGTTGAAAGGCATTAATGATATGCTGAATTCTTATACTTACGAAGAACGTGTGGAAGTATTAGGGCTAAAACCAGATAGAGCAGATGTAATTGTGCACGCTTCCAAGATCTTTATTACCATTATGAAAACGGCTGATATTGAAGATATTTTCATTCCTCAGATCGGTTTATCGGATGGGATCGTGCATGACTTGTATGATAGAGCGAAGGCGAAAAAGTAAAAAAGTTTATTAGAATTTATCCTAATTCGTCCCTAGAAGATTGGAACTAACGGATTATCTGTAGGAAAGCCATACAAAGCACTAGTCAATATGCCTGAAGATAATTTTATTATAAACCCTATTGACGGAAGACCCATGGGTCAGCCTCCAATATCTTTTATTGGATTAATTTTAAAAATAGTTATAATTATCTTATTTGCTTTTTGGCTTAAAAGTCGGCTCAATCCCTCTCAACAAACTACAATAGATTCTTGTAACTATTCTGATTTTATTATTCCGTCAACAGACACAACTATTAACGATAAGGTATATTTTGAGGCAGGAGTTGCTATTGAATATTTCAACGTATATAAACAGATAATGAAATATGACCTTACAGATTCTTTACCCGATTTTTTGAAACATGATAACCGCCAAACCATCTATAAAATAACCGACCAACACGCTATGTATGAAGCATTAGCGAAACCTATTCTTGATTCATTAAAGATCAAAACTGTAGTCGGAAATTTTAATGATAGTCTATGTACGTTTATGTATGCCCGAAAGAAATACACTATAAACACTACATTTTTGAAATTTCAGGATGGTGTAATTTTATACATACCAGGTAAGAAACCAATTCTCTGGACATCAAATAGTGAAAGAACTTCGTGCAACCAACGTTGCTTTCTTAATTGCTACTTCTCCGCTAAATAAATAGCAGCCAGCCCTAAACCAACAGAACTAAACGTAGCTTTCTTATAGCCTACTTTTTCTAAAATAGCAGTAAAGCGGTCGTTATCAGGAAATGCTTTGATTGATTCAGGTAAATAAGTGTAGGCACGCGTGTCTTTAGAGAACATTCTTCCTAAGGTTGGTGTGATGTATTTGAAATGGAATTTATAAAATTGTTTCACCGGAAATTTACGCGGAGAAGAGAACTCGAGGATACATAATTGTCCCCCCGGCTTTAAAATGCGTAACATATTTGCTAAACCTTTTTCCAGGTTCTCAAAATTACGAACTCCAAAACCAACTGTAATAGCATCCATCGAATTATCCGGTAGATCGCAGGTTTCAGCATCACCATATTGAAGCGTAATTGTTTTATCCAAATTCAATTTTTGCAATTTCTCTCTTCCAAACTTCATCATGCCTTCGCTGATATCAATACCAATTACTTTTGTTGGATTGAGTTTGATAGCAGCAATAGCAAAATCACCGGTACCAGTAGCCACATCCAAAATATGCTTTGGCTGTTTGTCGGCAATTAATTTAATGCACTTTCTTCTCCACCCTTTATGGATACCAAGCGATAATAAAGAATTTAAAAAATCGTAACGAAAAGCAATGTTGTCAAACATCTGAGCTACCTGCTCTTTCTTTGATTCGTTGTTATTATAGGGTGTAACCGGTTCCATTTTTGTTTAGTATTTCAACACAGAGAAAAAAGAGTAAAAGAGTTCGCTGAGTTATTTTTAGTTTAAATTTCCATTAATTCTTCTTCTAATTCCATCCTTCAGTAAAACAACATTAAAATTTATCAGCAACCCGAGTTTTTTATTCGATAATTTAAGATAAGTAACCAGTTGAGCTTCATGAATTGGTAATATAGATTCTATTGATTTTAATTCTAATACTATTTCATCTTCAACTAATAAATCAATAATAAAATTTTTACCCAATTGCTTTCCTTTAAAATATATTGGCAATATAACTTGACGTTTTACATCAAATCCATCTTCCTCCAGAGCAGAAATCAGACATGTTTCATAGACTGATTCCATTAATCCAGGGCCAAGCTCTTTATGAACATCAATACAGCATTTAATAATTTTTTCAGTTAGAGAATTATATACTGTTTCGCTTAACCCCATTTATTAATCTTCTTAGTGACCTCTAAAACTCTCTAACTCTGTGTTGAATACTATTACCTTACGAAGTCCAGCTTCAAAGCCTCTTCCAGCAACTGCTCTTTACTAACTGGTACCACACCAATTTGTTCACATACCAAACCTCCTGCTAAATTTGAGATGGCAGCCATAACGATTGGATTAACATGCAACGCTACTAACAGAGAGGCTACACTAATAACGGTATCTCCTGCCCCACTCACATCAGCAATACTGCGAATATGTGCAGGTGTATGATGTTTCTCGGAACGTGAATTGATGATCACACCTTTTTCGGCTAAAGTAACCAAAGCGGTATCAAATTTTTGTTTTACACGGAAACTACTGATAGCGCGTTGTAATTCATTGATATTGTCAGAGCTAATATCCAGCTTTAATCCTTCACGTAACTCTTTTAAATTTGGTTTGAATAAAGTAACTCCTTTATAAGCATTAAAATTTTTCTTTTTAGGATCTACGCAAGTTGGAATTCCTTTACTCTTAGCTAATTCAACAACCTTTGAAATTAATTTAGGCGTAATTAGTCCTTTATTATAATCTTCAAACAGGATCACATCGATCTTATCATGCTGAATGATGTAAGAGATCAATGTAATTAATTGTTGGGTCTCAGCCGGCGTAATGTCTTCTTCTATCTCTTCGTCGATACGTAACAATTGGTGATTATTACCTATCACACGCGTCTTTTCGGTTGTAATGCGGTCGCGCGATTTTAAGATGCCTTTCTGACTTAACTTTTGGGTTTTTAAAAGATCCATGAACGATTGTCCTTCCTGGTCGATCCCAATTACCGAACATAAAATAGGATTGGCTCCCATAGCTTGAATATTCAATGCTACATTAGCTGCTCCGCCCAAGCGTTTTTCTTTTTTATTAACAGAGATAATAGGAACAGGTGCTTCAGGAGAAATACGATTTACTTTTCCCCACATATAACTATCGATCATTACATCACCAATGATCAATACGTTTAAATTACTAAACGATCTAAAGATCTCGCGTATATGTTCTTTTTTTACAGATAATTTCTTCATTTCTAATAATCACAATTTGATCTTGTGTCTTTATCTAAACTTTTATTTTAATTTTTCAATTGCTTCTTTCATTCTCTTTAAAGCTTCCGTTAATTTATCTTCGGAA
This sequence comes from Bacteroidota bacterium, assembly GCA_040386075.1. Lineage (GTDB taxonomy): Bacteria > Bacteroidota > Bacteroidia > B-17B0 > Aurantibacillaceae > UBA4416. The sequence goes on along the minus strand of JAZKGE010000039.1, from coordinate 35,789 downwards.
GTCGCATAAGAGAAACGGATGTACTTATCATCTCCAAATGCTGCTCCCGGAACCAATGCCACATGTGCTACATCTAATAAGAACATCGAAAGATCCGTTGCATTATTGATCGTAAATCCATTATATGATTTACCAAATAATGCTGATACTTCGGGATACACATAAAATGCGCCCTGTGGTGTATTTGTTTTAAAACCCGGAATATCTTTCATTAATTCCAAAACCAGGTTTCTTCTTTTCAAAAAAGCATCGCGCATGTAATGTGTTGTCTCTGCCGGCATCTCCATTGCTGCATGCATGGCTTTTTGCGTAATGCTACAGGTTGCAGATGTAAATTGTCCCTGCATTTTATCACAAGCCTGAGCTATCCATTTGGGAGCAGCCATAATACCACCCCTCCAGCCGGTCATGGCAAATCCTTTAGATACGCCATTGATGGTAATTACCCTGTCTTTAATTTCAGGAAATTGAGCCATGCTCTCATGTCCGCCAACAAAATTAATGTGTTCATAGATCTCATCGCTCATGATATATAACTCATCATGCTGTTTTACAACATCTGCAATCGCTTTCAATTCGGCTTTGCTGTATACAGACCCTGTAGGATTACAAGGCGTGCTAAACATCATCATTCTTGTTTTTGGAGTGATGTGCGCTTTTAATTCTTCAGCAGTAATTTTAAAATCGTTCTCAATAGTTGTATTAATAATAACAGGAACACCACCCGCCAGTTTAAGGATCTCTAAATAACTTACCCAAAATGGTGCAGGAATAATAACCTCATCTCCTGGATTTATCAAACACAATACTGCATTGGCAATACTTTGCTTTGCACCGGTTGACACAACAATTTCATCTGCCGTGTAATCCAGGTTATTATCACGTTTAAATTTGCGCGCAATAGCATCACGTAACTCCACATAACCGCTTACATGTGTATAATAGCTGTAATTATCGTTAATCGCTTTAATCGCAGCTTGCTTTACAACGTCCGGCGTGGCAAAATCAGGTTCTCCCAGACTTAAACTGATGATATCAATTCCCTGTGCTTTTAATTCACGGCTTTTACGGGCCATGGCAATGGTTTGTGATTCTGAAATAAGGTTTATTCTATCTGATAAATGTGCCATATGGTACGTTTTAAAATGCGTAACAAATCTAATAAATACTACAACACTACAAACTTATTTTCGATGAATTTATAAGCCAAAATGTTATAAACTTTGCTTGCCAAAAAACATTAAATTAGTTACTTTCAGAAGGTTTTAGCATTACATTAGTGCACAGATCATAACCCTATTTAAAATTAGATAAATGAATTATTGGCTTATTAAATCAGAACCATTTAAATACAGCTGGGAACAGTTCAAAAAAGATAAAGTTACTACCTGGGATGGCGTGCGAAACTATGCGGCCCGTAATAACTTAAGGGCCATGAAAAAGGGCGATCTGGCTTTATTTTATCATAGTAATGAAGGCATGTGTATTGTTGGAATTGCCAAGGTTGCGAAGGAAGCATACCAGGATCCAACTACTAAAGAAGAAGCCTGGTTGGCAGTAGATTTTGCTCCTTTTAAGGGATTAAAAAAACCTGTTACTTTAGCGCAAATAAAAGAAGATGAATACCTGAAAGATATGCAATTAGTGAAGCTACAACGTTTATCGGTTGGTATTGTAAAACCCGAGGAATTTGACAGGGTATGTATGTTAGGAGGTCTGTAGATTTAACCTGTCTGCAATAGACAGGCGCAAAGGAAATAGAAATAAAAAATATAAACACTATGAAATACATATTATCCATACTAAGCTTGTGCTTTTGCCTGAATATAACTGCACAAAAAGGGCCTTTTCCTAAAATGGATGGGCATACACTTGAAGGCACTGCAATTACAGTTCCAATAGCCGGCACTAAAAAATTTACCATTGTTGGCATTTGCTATAAACGTTCTGCCGAAGAAGATCTGAAAACCTGGATCCAGCCGATGTATGATATTTTTGTAGCCAAACCAAAAGGCACAGACTACTTTGATGTAGCCAGTTATTTTGATGTGAATTATTATTTTGTTCCATTGATCAGTGGTTTTAAAAAAGCGGCAGCCGACTTTAAAGCTGCCACACAAAAAGACCTGTGGGGCAATGTAATAGATTGCGATACAGATATTAAATTATTAAAAGATCAGTTAAAACCTGGCGATGATGGTATTCCTTATTTTTATGTGATCGACCTCAACGGTAAAATCATTGAAGTGGTTTCAGGCAAATATACCGAAGGCAAAATGGATAAGATCCAGGAAGCGATTGACTAAAAAATATCTGAAAGACTTTATTTTATTGTTACATTTATTCATCACTTAACTGTATGGTAAAATTATTTAATAAGGTCATCCTTCTCGTTATCATACTTTACTACAACCAAATTGCTATTTCACAAAACAAGCCTGTAGAAGTATTATCGGAATACTTAAAAATTAAAAGTGTATCCGGTAACGAAAAAGCTGCCGGGGAATACATGAAAAAATTATGTGAAGGTTTTGGATTTCACACCACTGTTTTCACTGATACGGATTCATCCTATAACTTTTGTGCATCACTTTTACCTTTAGAAAAGAATTTACCGTCTGTTTTAATGATCAATCATTTGGATGTAGTTCCTGTGGAAGAAAATTCATGGAAATACCCACCTTTTGCAGGCATTGTGTATAATGACACAGTATTTGGCCGTGGTGCATTAGACATGAAAAGTCTGGCAGTGATGCAGGTATTTGCTCTAAAGAAAATAAAAGAAACAATTTCTTTGGATTCAATCAATAAAAATTTTATCATTTTATTTTTATCTGGTGAAGAAACAGGCGGACTGAACGGTGCAGCCAAAATGATCAAACCTGAAATGCTGAGTTTGTTGAAACCAATGGTTGTATTTGGTGAAGGCGGTGGCGGATTGAAAGGTGTGATCGACGGAAAAGAAAATGAATTGTGTTTTTTTGTTTCCAATGCCGAGAAAAAGAGCATTTGGATCAAACTGGAAGCAACTGTTAAATCGCACGGACACGGTTCGGTTCCTTCTTCAAAAACAGCTAATCGGATCTTATTAAAATCAATTCAAAAAATTGAAAATACTGAAGAGCGTATCGTAGTTGATAAAAATGCCAAACAAACTTTCAAAGCACTAGGCAATATCATGGGCGGTTACAAAGGTTTTATCCTGAAACATTTTAACTGGTGGATCTTTAAACCACTTCGTAAAAAGGTAATTCATTCAAATGAAGCTTTACAAACATTAGTAACTAATTCATACCAATTAACGCAAATACAAAACCCGCAAGGAGCAGTTAACCAGGTTTCGCAAACAGCCAGCGCCTATTATGACTGTCGTTTATTACCAAATAAATCGGAAAGACCTTTACTAATGAAATTGTTGTTTCGTATTGTTGATCCAAGAATAAAGATCACCGTTCTGGATGAATCGCCTGAAGCCGAACCTTCAAAACTAAATGAACACTACGATCGAATGAAAATTGCTATACAAACTATTTTTCCAACTGCTCATGTTATTCCATTATTGTTTCCTGCAACTACAGATAATAGTTATTTCAGAAATGTGGAAGTACCGACTTTTGGTGTTCTGCCATTTGAGTTAAACAAGGAAATGGTGGAAAGCGTGCATGCCAATAATGAGAAAATTCCCGTGAAAGCAATTGATGAAGGTGTTAGAGTATATGTTGAGTTATTGAAACTATATACTAAATAGGAAAGATTTACTCAAATGTCAGTTCGGGCGAAGTCGAGAACTAGTCAAGTAAGGCCCTGGAACACTTCTCGACTTCGCTCGAAGTAACATAGCAAAAAATCACCCGAACTGACAAAATAAAAAACCCGATTGACGCTATGAGTCAACCGGGTTCCCAAACAAACAAAACACAAAACTTTAAAACATTAATGATTTTTTTGCTTTACAAAAGCAGTAACTAAGAACAAAGCTAAACCAAGCACACAAACAATTGGTATGGCAAATCCCACGTTGATTGAAGATACAAGACCTGCTAATTTATTTTGAGAATAAGAAGAGTTGGAAATGATCAATGAAACAATTAAGAACAAAATCCCTTTGTTTTTAATATTTAATAATTGAGTTTTCATAATTTGTATTTTTAAAAGGTTATTATGTACTAACTAAACAATTATACAGCCACAATACCGAAAGGTTTGCGCCAATTGGTAACTGGTTAAGTTTTGGGAATAAGTGGTTACTTTGCTAATAAATCTGGGAAAATAAAAAACCTGTCAGGCTTTAATGCCTAACAGGTTTACAATAGCTAAATCGTTTCTATTGGAAGATCAAAGGTTTTCTATCAATAAAGCCACCGCCAATAAGATCGTCGCCTTCATAAATAACAGCGCTTTGTCCAGGCGCAATACCTGTTGCTGATTCGTGGAATACAACATTCAATTTATTATCAATGGTATTGATCGTGCTTAAACGACCTGCATCTTTGTAACGTATCTTTGTTAAAGCAACATAATCCTGCGGCAAGGTTTCGTATTTAATTAAATTAAAATCGCGTACATTGATCTCTATTTCTTTCAGGTCTTCCAGATCACCTAATACAACTGTATTGGTTTCAGGAATAATTTCTTTCACAAAAACAGGATCACCCATGGCAAGATCCAATCCCTTACGTTGACCAATGGTATAAAAAGGATAGCCACGGTGTTTACCAACTTTTTTTCCTTTAAAGATATAATCTCCTCCTTCAACACTCGCTTCCAGATCAGGTAAACGGTGTTTTAGGAAAGCGCGGTAATCGTTATCGGGCACAAAACAAATATCATAGCTCTCGCTTTTATTTGCCAGATCTATAAAACCTGCATCTTTAGCCATTTGTTTGATCTCAGGTTTTTTATACTTTCCTAAAGGAAACATGGTGCGTTGTAAACTTTCTTGGCCCAAGCCCCACAACACATACGTTTGATCCTTGGTTTGATCTAATCCTTTAAAAATAACTTTACGATTATTCTCTTCTCGGATCTGCGCATAATGTCCGGTTGCTATGAATTCACAATCCAACATATCGGCACGTTTTAATAAAGCTTCCCATTTAATATGCGTGTTACATAACACGCATGGGTTTGGTGTACGGCCAGCCAGATATTCCTCAACAAAATTATTAATAATATGATCGCCGAATTCTCCACGGATATCTAATATATAATGAGGAAATCCGAAAGTAACAGCCATTGAACGGGCATCGTTGATACTATCTAAACTACAACAACCTGTTTCTTTTTTACTACTACCAGATGATTCGTAATCCCATGTTTTCATGGTGATACCGATCACCTCATAACCTTTTTCGTGTAACATCATGGCAGCAACAGAACTATCTATCCCTCCACTCATTGCCACTAATACTTTTCCGTGCTTGCTCATCTTATTATTCTTAGAACTATACTACTTTGTTTTTGGTTTAACTGTTGTAGTTTTTGGTTTTGTTGTAGTTTTAATATCTGCCGCTTTTGGTTTTTCGTCGACTGCTTTATTTTTATTAAAAAATTCGTCTGTTTCTTTCTTGGTTGCTAATTCGCCGTTTGGTTTATACAATTCCTTTTCGGTTACTTTTCCTTTCTTATCCCTGTAGATCCAGGGGCCTGTTTTTTTACCATTCTTATAATAACCAACCGCTGCCGTTACATTTCCTTCGGGATAATAAAAGATATTCTTACCTTCTAACAGTCCATTAGTATAAATCCCTTCGCTCTTTACCAGATTTTTATCATAATATAATTTAAATGGTCCGTCCATTTTTCCGGCCTTGTATTTTCGTTCTTCGCTCACAACGCCATCCGGAAAATACACATACTCCATTCCATTTTTTTGTCCATTTAAATAAGATTCTCTTGAAATTACTGTTACTTTATCGTCGTAATAGGTCCATACAGAATCTTTATTCTCACCAATGTATTTACCAAAGGCCATTTTTTTACCATTTGGATGAAACATGGTTGAATAAGCATATTTTCCATTCTGTTTAAAATCCATGATAGCTTTGATACTATCAAAGGGATAATAATACTTGAATTTACCCTGCGGCTTATCATCTTTAAATAAGCCTTCATAAATTAATTTACCAGTTTTTTCATCTTTCTTTTTCCAGTAACCCTGCTTTTTTCCGGAAGCATCGGTTTGGGTTTGAGCATAAGCAAAAACGCTTATGGATAAAGAAAAAATAAAGCAAATGATCTTGTACATAAAATTGATTTTAACTTATAATCTATTTAAGCTACAAAGTTACATTATCTATCAATAAAAAAGGACTTAGTTACCGTTTTTTCTGAAATTTTAAGGGATATAAAGTATTGTCCCCCAATTAAATGTAAATCAGCAATATCCAGTTCTGATTTGCCGTTATAAAAATACCTGCTTATGCTATATACCCGCTTTCCAATCCTGTCGGTTATGCTAACTTCATATTTTCCGTTAATGTCTGAAAAACTTAGTGACAGCTTATCTTTAGCGGGGTTAGGATACACTATGAGGTCATTTGTGTTTTTATTATTGGTTCTTAAACCAAGAACTCCAATACTAAACGTATCAGCTAAGCAATTTAATGAGTCGTGTACGATAAACTCGGAAGTTGCAGTAACTGATACCGATTGGGTTTGTGTAGTGGCTCCATTAAATGTCCAGTTATATGGGCCACCATTCCATGACGCCGAAAGAATTGCTGTTTGCCCAATCAAACCGGTTATATCAATATGTCGGGAAACATTCTTAAACATGGTGAATTTATCATGGATCAAACTGTCCTCCATTAAGTAAAAACCATCTAATCTATTTCCTTCGATCTCCAGAAATAATGCTCCTGCCTTACTTGAAGTAGAAAAGTATTTTGAGTTATGAGGATAATCGAATTGAGTTGCTCCCAATTTACCGGCCTCTCCTGCTACAATATAAATGGTTCCCTTATTATTGGCAGTATCTTTATTATAAGGACAGGAATTTAGTGTACCATCATACTTTGCGCTACTGCTATCAATTGTATGAAGTGCTTTATCGAAAGTATTCTCCAGATTGTAATGCCCTTTTTGAAGCCATGAACGCTCATAATTATGGCTGTGGCCATTAAGTACAAGATCCACACCATATTTTTCGAGTAAACGAGCGATGTATTTTCTAATAAGAATAAGATCGCCTTCTGTATCAGAGTTATGACTTCCCATAGTAAAAGGGGGATGATGAAAATAAACGATCTTCCACATACTGTGATCCTGCTGAAGATCCTGTTCCAGCCATTGAAACTGAGGGCCAAGCGTATCCCACAAATGATAGGTATTTAATTCCATTCCGTAAGAATCGAGTGAAATAAAATGGGCGTTCCCGTAATTAAACGAATAAAACTCTTTATGGTTTGAAGCTAAGCCTCCCAACTCTGCATTTTGTGGGTTTCTATCAAATACATCATAGTAAGGAATAGCGTGTGTCATCGCCAATGTAGCGTCATTAGCATAATCATGATTTCCGGGAGAAGGGTAAATGCAGCTCTGATTCAGAATGAAATTTGTTTTAAAGGGATTGAAAAAACCAAGCTGATACTCGTTTTGAAAACCGCCTTCATAAGCATTATCACCTAATAATAAAATTCCGTTAATATAATTGTTGCCCTTGTAATAATTTATAGCGCTTTTAAGATTATACTGTTGTACATAACCAGAACCACAATCTCCCAATGCTAAAAATCGTGTTTTTTGCATTGAAACCATTAAAGGAGCCGTATAAAAATAAAATGTATCTCCGCATAACTGCGTATTGTTTTGATTGACCGTATAATAATATTTAGTATTGGGCAATAATCCTGACACTAAATTACTATGCATTGTATCCGAATTATTGATATAAGACATAGAAGATAAATTGGTTTGCACTGTGCCATACAATATTTTTGAGTCGGATAACACATTTGTTTTCCAGTTAATGTAGGTTGAATTTGGGCCTGTTTGCTGTAGATACGGACCTCTGATCAATGCATTAACCTGCGAATAAGAGCAGAAGGCTAAAACCGTAAAAAGAAATAATATAATAGACTTCATTATGTTAAAGATATTAAAAATTGGCATTTACCTGCAATAAAATAGGCGAATCAGCAATTTATAGCTTTAAATTTATAACATGAAAAAATCACTTATCGTAGCAGTTCTTTCTGCATTTTTTATTTTAAGCTTTAGGTCTAATACAACTTATAAAGACGGCGACATAATTTTTCAAACAACGAGTGGCGTAACAGGCAAAGCCATTCAACTTGCAACGCATAGTCAGTATAACCATTGCGGAGTTTTGTTTTTTGAAAATAATGAATGGATAGTGTATGAAGCCATTCAACCTGTTAGAAAAACAACCCTTAAAGATTTTGAAATGAGAGGAAAGGGAACGGTGAAACGATTATCTAACAAAGTTCTTTCTACGGAAGATATTACCAAACTAAAAACTCAGTTTAAAAAATACGAACATAAAAATTACGATGAAGCTTTTAATTGGAGCGACGATAGAATTTATTGCAGCGAATTGGTTTATAAATTGTATCATAATGCATTAAACATTAAACTATGCAAACCAAGAAAATTAAGTGATTTTGACCTCAGCAATGCTTTAGTTAAAGAAAAACTAAATGAAAAGTATGGCAATAAAATTCCTATGAATGAACCCATGGTTTCTCCTGAAGATATTTTTCGTTCGGGTTTGTTGAATGATATTAACTAAATTTATTCTTATAAATCTTATATTAATTATCACAAAATAACTTCATATTTAGAGATAACATATCGCTCCTGGAGTTATAAGTTTTTTTTACTAGAATTACTTTATCTTTAATTTAATTGTACAATTCTCAATTAAACATTAAGTAATGAACATTTTTTTACGCAAGTAGGGTAAACTTCAAAAAAGCATTAATTTCAACTTTTGCATTTCATATACTAAGTTTGGCATTTCAGAACATTTATTTGATAAAGATGCTATATAAGTTGATATTAGCTTAATTATAAAACTATGATTTTTTTACATAAAACTAGCTTTACCTTAATTGCATTATTAATAAGCTCAATACTTTACGCACAATGCCAACACATTTATGTAACAACAACAGGAGTTGGCACAGGCACTAAAGCTAGTCCTTCATCATTACAAAATGCATTTACAATTGCAACTACTAATGATGTTATCATAATTGCAACAGGTACTTATACCATTGATAATGCTCTTACTATTAAAAATTCTGTAACCTATGAGGGAGGTTTTGAAGTGGCGAATAACTGGCGAAAAACAAGTTTAGCTGGTGCAACTACAATACGACGTAGCACCTTAAACCCTGAAGGGCTTGCTAATGCTCAAAGGTTAGCAGCTTTTTATGGAAATAACCTTACCGGCTTTAGATTTCAGGATATTACAATTACAACTGCAAATGCTAATGTGGCTGGGATGTCCACTTATGGGGTGCATTTAACCAATTGTTCAAATTATAATTTTGCACGAACACAAGTACTGCCTGGTACAGCTAGTGCAGGTGCAGCAGGAACGACAGGAGTAACAGGCAATGCAGGAAGAAATGGTGGAAATGGATCTGCTGGAGATGTAGATGACGAAGAAGATGCTGGCGGCGGCGGCGGCGGAGGTGGTGGTGGTGGCACTACCCTTGGTGCCGTTGGAACCAATGCAAGCGGTAACTTTAACGCTGCAAATAATTGTACAATTATTGGTGGAACCGGTGGAACTGGAGGCACAACTGCTGGTAATGGCGGTAATGGCACTGGGGATACCAATGGGTGTAGTTGCTGCAACGCGGGTTCAATTGGTGGTACGGGAGGCACTTCTACAAATAATAGAAGCGGCGGCGGCGGTGGCGGCGGCGGTAACGGTAGTTGTGAAGATGGTGGCTCAGGTGGTGCGGGTGGCTTAGGTGGCGGCGTATCTGGGGGTGCCGGCAATAATAGTGGTGGCGGAGGTGGTGGCAATTGGGGTGACCCTGGTGCTAATGGCGCAGCAGGTTCTGCCGGCGCAAATGGTGCTGCAGGGACTACAGGAGCTGTAGGAGCCGTGGGTACACACGTAAGTGGTTTTTGGGAGCCAGGTATAATAGCAGCTACTGGCAATAATGGTGTTGGTGGACAAGGTGGGCGCGGCGGTGGCGGCGGTGGCGGTCAATACTGCACTTTTTGCTATGATGGTTGTGGCTCTGGCGGCGGCGGCGGCGGTGGTGGCGCTCAAGGTGGTGCTGGCGGAACTGGTGGCCGTGGCGGAGGATCTTCTTATGGTGTATATTTATTTAATAATGGCACTGGCGGTAATATCATCCAATCTTTAGTAACTGCAGGTGCTGCAGGTGCTGGCGGCACTGGTGGTGCTGGTGGTGCTGGCGGCGCTGGTGGTGCTGGTGGTGCTGGTAGCCCATATAGAGGTTCTACTGAAGTTGGAGCTGGCGGTAATGGTGGCGCTGGCGGTAGTGGTGGCACTGGTGGTACTGGCGGTGTAGGGCAAGCCGGCCAATCCATTTCAATTCATCTGCAAAGTGGTACAGCCTTAGTTACTAATACAAATAATTTCAATCTTGCTGGTCAACCTGTAATTTATTATAATAACGAAATATGTGCGTATGCTCAAACAACATTTACCGCACCCGCTTCGGCTATATGGAATTTTGGAGCAACAAGTTCTCCCTCAACAACAGCAAGCGCTATTGCAAGCACTAGTTTTCAAACCATAGGTAGAAAAGATATTGTATATAATGCTAACACATACTCAGGTTTTGTAAATATCTCTCCTTATTCGGTTAGCACAGCAAGTGTTGGTGTAACTCAAACCTTGTGCATAAATTCAGGTACCTTAACGGGTAATATCCCGACTTACGGTAATGGCTCTTGGTCAACACCAGGCTCAGCAGCTATTACATCTACTACAACAAATAATAGTACAGTTAGTAATTTAGCGGAAGGTAATAACTTTTTTTACTGGCAAGTTGGTAACGGTGGCTGTTGTCCTGCAAATACGGCAACGTTAAACTTAATATATAGCACACCAAGTATTACCACAGCCGTAACCGATGTATTGTGTATGGGAGATACAACAGGCACTGCAACAGTAACAACAACTGGAGGTTCAGGTCCATACACTTATTTATGGAGTACAGCCCAAACAACATCTGTAATAGCAGGATTAAATGCAGGTGTAAAAACTGTAACAGTTACAGATGCTAATGGTTGCTCCGTTATAAAAAGTATAACTATTACTGAACCAGCAGCACCTTGCAGCGTATTGCCTATTGAGCAATTATACTTTGTTGCCACACTACAAAACAACAACCAAGTAAGCCTAAACTGGGCAACGGCAAGCGAGCAAAACAACGCCTACTTTACCGTATATAAAAGTGCTGACGCTTTAACTTGGGAAGAATTAGGACAAGTAATGGGTGCAGGTACAAGTACCCAAACACATACTTACGAGCTGATAGATGCTAAACCTAAACATGGGATAAACTACTACCAACTAAAACAAACCGATTTTAGTGGTAAAAGTACCTACTCAAACATTGTTGATGTAACACGTTCCTCTCTTTCTTTTGGAGAAGGACTGGGGTTAAAAATTTATCCAAACCCAACATCAACTGATGTTACTATTGAGCTTTTAAACTTTGATGAAAAACCTTATACTATTGAGTTATTAAACCTAATAGGGCAAACAATTTTAACGCAGGCTTCAGAACCAGAAAAAGCAAACAACACCGTAACATTAAAAATTAATAATATAACAAACGGTGTTTATATTGTAAAAGTAACATCCAATAACAAACAAATAACTAAACGACTGATTGTAAATAAATAACTACTACATAGTATTAATGATTCTATTTTAAGTGTTACAGCTGTTCTTTAACTCTTTTATAATCTCAACTCTCACACCAATTTATGAGATAGATTTTTCAAAAGTATACTCATTAAAATAAAAAAAGCACTCACCAAAATGGTGAGTGCTTTTCCTAAACAAAAATCTTAAAATATTAAGCGTTGGCCGCTTCCTCTTTTAATATGGCAATGATCTTATCTTCAATTTCCTGAGCCAGATCAGGATTTTCGGCAAATAAATTCTTAACAGAATCTCTTCCCTGCCCTAATTTAGTTTCATCATAACTAAACCATGAACCACTTTTTTTGATCACGTTCTTCTCAACGCCAATGTCAATGATCTCTCCTACTTTACTGATCCCTTCTCCAAAAACGATATCGAACTCTGCAAAACGGAAAGGCGGTGCTAATTTATTTTTGATCACTTTCACACGTGTTCTGTTACCTGTTACTACATCGCCATCTTTGATCTGGCTAATTCTCCTGATATCCAAACGAACTGATGCGTAAAATTTAAGGGCGTTACCACCGGTTGTTGTTTCAGGATTACCAAACATAACACCGATCTTTTCACGTAACTGGTTAATAAAAATACAGCAGCAGCCTGTTTTATTGATGGTACCTGTTAACTTACGTAAAGCCTGACTCATTAAACGTGCTTGTAAACCCATTCTGCTATCACCCATTTCACCTTCGATCTCAGCTTTTGGCGTTAAAGCCGCTACTGAATCTATGACCACAAGATCAACTGCACCTGAACGAATTAAATTATCTGCAATTTCCAAAGCCTGCTCACCATTATCCGGCTGAGAGATCAATAACCCTTTTGTATCTACGCCTAATTTTTCTGCGTAAAAACGGTCAAAAGCATGCTCTGCATCAATAATAGCTGCTATACCACCGGCACGCTGTACACTTGCAATAGCATGAATAGCTAATGTTGTTTTACCCGATGATTCAGGCCCATAAATCTCAACTACACGTCCACGTGGTAAACCACCAATACCTAATGCTATATTCAAACCCAAAGAGCCGGTTGAAATAGAATCCATTGGCTCAATGGCAGTATCTCCTAATTTCATGATCGTGCCTTTACCATAAGTTTTTTCCAACTTATCAAGGGTTAATTGTAATGCTTTTAATTTTTCGCTACCTGCTGCTTTTCTGTCTACAGCCTCAATAGTTTCTTCTGATTTTTTTGCCATGATTTCTATATTTATGTTTTTAAGTTACGATTTTAATAGTGAGAGTGATTAACAAGTTTGCAACAATCTCAAATCCTTCACAAATTTAAATCATAATTCAAGCATTGTGTTGCTATAAATTGTAGCATTAAATAAAATAGCAATGTTTTTGGGGTATTCAGAGGTTTAAAAAATCGCCATTATAGAAAAATGGTCTTAAATAAAGATGTAATTACGTATTACTCTATCTCAATCCCGATCAATAACATATCATCTACCTGTTCCAATACACCCATCCATTGTACAAAAAAACTGCTTAAATATACTTTTTGGATATGCATTTCGAGGGAAGAACTTTTTAAAACAGCTTCTTTTAAGCGTTTACGTCCCATTTTTTTACCGTTAGGCCCGCCAAACTGATCGGTAATCCCATCGGTAAATATAAACAAGCGATCACCTGCCTGCAGTTGGATCAGATGATTTTCAAATTCCTGCCCAATAGGCGTATGTACTCCGATAGATGCTTTTGTTCCTTTATATTCTAAAAACTGAAATTCCTCGTTTACTTTTCTAACGATCCATAATGGCCTGTTAGCTCCCGAAAAATAAAGCATGCGTGTTGGAAGATCAAACGCGCATAAAGCAATATCCATTCCATCTGTAATTCGTTCGTTGTGATTTCGGTTAAGAATGGACGGCAATCTTTGATTGATATTGGTAAGTGCTTCGCCCGGTGAATTGATCTCCGGATTTTTTAAAGTATCATTTAATAATACAGAAGATAGCAAACTCATAAAAGCTCCCGGTATACCATGTCCTGTACAATCAAACGCCGCTAGTACAGTCAATGGCAAACTTCTGTCATCTGTGGTTGTGGTCTTTGCCAGCCAATAAAAATCACCGCTTACTACATCACGCGGATTGTAAATGATAAAATTACTGTGAAAGAATATATTAAAAAGTTTATCATGTGGAAGAATAGCATCCTGCAAACGTTTTGCGTAATTGATGCTATCCATAATCTCTTTATTTTTTATTTCTATCTGTCGATGAGTTGCCTGTAACTCTGTAAGAAGATTTTCAACAATATATTTTTCTTCTTTGATCTTTCTTTTTGAAAGAATTCTGTCTATGGATGAAGGTAAACGTATGAGATTATTTTTTAAAATATAATCATCCATTCCCGACAACAAACAATCAACTGCAAATTCTTCAGATACAGTGCCTGTTAACAATATAAAAGGGATTTCAGAATTATGGTCTCGTGCTATTTTATAGGCCTCGGTTGAACTAAAACCAGGCAATGAATGATCGGAAAGAATGATGTCAGGACTAAAATCAGTTAATTTTGTAACGAACTCATTTTCTGAACAAACAACCAACATTTTAAACAATAATCCCGATTTGCGAAGTGTTACCTCAACTAGTCCGGCATCATCCGGATTATCTTCTATGTATAGTATTTGTAGTTCCTTTTTCATATAAGTTTATCGTGGCAACTGATTGATCATTAACCAATAGATCCCTAGTTCGGCAACTGCTTTGGCAAAATTTTCAAAAGCAACCGGTTTCACTACATAACTGTTTACGCCAAGTTTATAGCTTTCCAACAGGTCTTTATCTTCCCTGGATGAGGTCATGATGACAACCGGAATTAATTTTGTAAGATCATCTGCTTTTATAGCACGTAACACTTGTAATCCGTCTACTTTTGGCATTTTCAGGTCGAGTAAGATCAGTTTTGGTGTATCCTCAATATTTCTGCTTTCGTATACACCTCTTGCAAAAATAAAATCCAGTGCTTCGGCACCGTCTTTTAAATGAATGATGCTATTACTTAAATTACTTTTTTTCAAAGAACGCATAACAAGATTGGCATCCTCCATACTATCTTCTACTAAAATGATCTCCATGTTGTGAATTGATTTTTCCATATACGTTTTTATTATAATTTTAGTTGTCAGGTAAAGAAAAATAGAACGTGGCTCCTTTGTCTTCCTCTGCTTCTGCCCAAACCTCGCCATTATGTTTTTTAATGATCCGCTGAACTAATGCCAACCCAACACCGGTTCCATCAAATTCATAAGAACTATGTAAACGCTGAAACACTCCAAAAAGTTTTCCATAATATTTCATATCGAAACCCGTGCCGTTATCCTTTACATAATATATAACAGTACCATTACCTTTAAATGATCCGATATCAATAATCGCCTTTTCCTTTTTGCCCGAATATTTAACAGCATTGGAAATAAGATTTGTAAATACCTGTTTTAGCATACTGCTATCCGCTTCTGCGTTTTCAAGATGGTTAACATTAAAATCAACCACATTAGCATGTTGAAGAGCGGTGAATTCCTGCACGATAGGGCCTACTATCTTTTCCATATTTAACATCACCTTGGTCAGGTTTTGTTTACCAACACGCGAAAAGGTCAACAGATCATCGATGAGAGCTCCCATTCGTTGTGCATTTCTGATAATAACGCTAATTGTGTGTTTTCCATTATCATCCAACTTACTACCATAATCTTCCATTAATACCTGCGAATATCCGTTAATGGCCCTGAGAGGCGCACGCAGATCGTGCGAAACAGAGTAAGAAAAAGAGTCAAGTTCTTTATTGGCATATTCTAAACCCTTGTTTGCATTCATCAATAAGTTCATGTGATCTTCTAATTCTTCTATCAACGAATTTAATCCGCAAATGATCGCATCCAGTTCATCACCTTTCTCAGACACCATTAGCTTGTCAGAAAAATCCATCGTAGTATATTTCAGCAAAGCATTTAAAATAATATTGATCCTATCTTCGTTCTCTCTAATCAGTTCGGTTTTTTGTTTAGTTTCTTTTTGCAACAGAACATTAGTGGTCACATCTACAACTTGATGAATAATATAAAGTATTTCGTTTTTTTCATTTAAAACGGGTGTATTCTTTGGATCCCAGAAACGTTCTTCAAAACCACCGCCTTGTTCCGCAGGAACAGGAATATCGTACTTTTGCACAGGCATAATATCCTGTTGTTTTAAATTTATAACTCTTTCCAATGAACGTTTTAAATTACTTGTACCATTTGCCTGCAGGTCATCCGGATTATCAGGAAATACTTCAAACAGTTTTTTACCGACAATTTCGTTTCGTTTGGTAAGTGTGGCTCTCAGGTAATTTTCTGATCCGCCAATAATCGTAAAATCAGGGTAATTAGGCAATAACAATAAAAAGAGAGAAGGGGAACTCTCAAAAATTTTTTGATAATCAATACTTACAGATAGATCCTTATTTTCCATAAATTACAAATATTGCTTTAACCATTCTTTAGCCTCAGCTTCGGTATTAAATACTTTAGTAGGATAAGGCTGTGTTTTTAAGGTCAAAAATAAATTTGCCAACATTTTACCAAGTGGTGAATCAGAGATCATCGCAATAGCTTTAATAAATTTAGGCAGTTCCGTAGCAGCATACTCTCGTATCTCTTTTGAAGAATCATCAGAGTTAGTTACATCTGCCAACATACATACTTTTTGTCCGTTCAATTGTCTTTTAAACTCTTTAATTGTCTCCCGGGTTTCATTAAGTGAACGTTTTACTCCTTTTTTATACACACAATATAAAATTCCATTCTCATCATACCAGGTTACGGATGTAGGCCATTCGGTTATTTTTGCATTTTGAGGTATTGAGATCATAAACTGTTTTCGAGCCTTCTCTTTTGGTTCGAAAAGTTACGTAAAAAAATGTTTCTTTGATCAATTTAAACAATAAATAATCCAATAAACACAAGGGTTTACAAAGAAATGAATAACTTACAGATGTAAGATTTTTACAAAAAAACATCCAAATAATGCATCTTTTTCTTCCGGTTTTTAACATATTATTTTCCTAAAGGGGTTTTGGAAAAAAACCATAAAAAAATTGGAAATATCTGTTCATTTTGTTTAACTTTATACAAAACAGGTTTGTTTCATCGCTCTTTATTTTAAGGGAGGAAAGTCCGGGCAACGCAGGGTAATTTGCCACCTGAAAGGGTGGGTATATTTCCAGGAATGGGAGTGTAACAGATAGTGTCACAGAAAACCAGGTAGCCGTGCTTCGGCGCGGTCATAGTGAAAATGTGAGGTAAGAGCTCACATGCGCAGTTGGTAACAATTGCACAGGACAAACCTCTTATGTTGTAAGGCCATGTAAACTCTGATCCTGCGGCGACTCGTCGCAATAACTTCGGTTATATCAGAGAGGGTAGGCTGCATAGATAAATGATGGAAATTGCGCAAGCAATACAGAACCCGGCTTATAGAACCTGTTTTTATTTTTAAAATGTACTCATGCTAAAACGCATACTATATATATATTTATTACTAATCAGTACCAAATTAGTAACCGCTCAATGTCCCCAGATATATGACTATTTAGGCAATTTGGTTAACAAACCTTATTTTATTAACTGCCAGGGAACCGGAACCTATAACATGAACTTTGCTTCAAACACAGGTTGGGGCGCATATACGATCAATTGGGGCGACGGCACGGCTAATACAGTAGGTGCATCTTACACGGCTAACTCTTTAATTAATCATATTTATAACTCTGCATCACCCGATACATTTGTCATCACTTTAAACATCCCTTCTCTGGGCTGTACATTAACAGGCCTGGCTGTAATGGAGAAACCGGTGAATGCCTCCATTCAAATTCCAATTGGTGGTGTAACAACTGCCTGCGCACCCAAAGCATTACAGTTTACAAATTCGAGTACAGATGTTTCTGAAACGACATGGTTTACATGGAATTTTGGTGATGGCTCTCCACTGCAGACATTCAATTTTTCAAATGCCGGACAAACTATTTCACATACCTATAATCCCGGAACGGTTAATTGCCAGACAGCCGTTACACTTACTGCAAAAAATTATTGTACCCCTATTCCAACGATCGCCAATTTTAATCCCATACAAATTTATGATAAAGATGATGCCGCTATTACACCATCGGCTTTCATCAAATGCTGGCCCGACAATGTATTTACCTATACCAATACCACCAACCGAAATTGCGTTCCACAAGGAAACACATTTCAACGCCAGGAAAGATGGAACCTAGGCGACTACTGGGGATTAGGACACGATTCGATCATAAACTGGAGACCATGGCCGCCAACATCTCCACTAACAGTAGCTTACCCATCTGTAGGAACTTATACCGTTATGTTACAGGATAGTAATTTATGCGGTGTTGATGTACAAGTTCAATCTGTTACGATTCTTAATCCACCAACGGCAGGCTTAATTGCTCCTCCGGGTCCGTTTTGCCAGGGCAGCGCTGTTACATTCACAAACACTAGTCAAACAGGTTATTTATACAAATGGAATTTTGGAACCGGCGGAGGATTTGTTACAAGACCTTACGGTCCACAAACATTTACCTACAATGCATCGGGAACTTTCACGATCTCTGTAGTTGCTCTGATAGGTGGTGGCGGTGCTTCCTGTACGGATACCGAAAGAGTTGTAGTTAATATTTTACCAAGGCCAAACGCCGATTTTACAGTTACACCAAACAAAGGATGTAACTCTATTATCGGAGCCACTTTTACTGATCAGTCGAGTAGCGCCATAAGCTGGAACTGGAATTTTGGAAACACGAATACGTTTAATGGCCAGTTTCCGCCACCACAAGATTATAATTCGGTTGGAACTTTTGTTGCTTCATTAACTGTTACAGCCGCAAACACCTGCGTTCATACATTTACAGCACCAATAAGGGTTTATCAAATTCCAACTGCTGCTTTTACTAC
Source organism: Bacteroidota bacterium (assembly GCA_040386075.1). Lineage (GTDB taxonomy): Bacteria > Bacteroidota > Bacteroidia > B-17B0 > Aurantibacillaceae > UBA4416. The sequence continues at coordinate 16,924 of JAZKGE010000039.1, read as the reverse complement.
GTCCAACGCTTGTGTTGGTTCGCCAGCCGCTTTTGCAGATAACTCTACGCATGCTGCAGGAGATCCAATTGTTTCATGGAACTGGGATTTTGGAGATGCTTCTCCAACTGCTACTTCCACAGTTCAAAATCCTGCACATACCTATAGTTTACAAAATACTTATACTGTGCAATTAATTGTTAATACAGCTAACTGCACAGATACCGTTGCTCAAACGATCAATATCAATGTAAAACCCACAGCTGATTTCACATTCACGCCTATCAACGGCTGCCCTACTCTAACGGTCAATTTCACTAACACATCTATCAGTGCAACTTCCTACACCTGGAATTTTGGTAACGGTAATACGTCAACTGCTACAGATCCAGCCGATACATTTACAAATACCGGCGCTACCAACAAAACATACACAGTTAATCTAACAGCAGCAACAGCAGCCGGTTGTACCGATACACATACTTCAACTGTTACCGTATTTACAAAACCCACTGCCTCTTTTACAGTGAGTGCTCCGGCAGGATGTTCGCCGGTTGCGGCTACATTTACTAATAACTCCATTGGCGCAACGAGTTATAATTGGGATTTTGGCGATCTGTCCTCAAGCACAGCAACAACATCTGTTGTATCTCACACCTACATGAACACAACGTTATTGATACAAACCTTCACTGCCCAATTGGTGGCAACCAGCATTAACGGATGTAAGGATAGCGCAAGCATAACTGTCACCATCTATCCACGACCTATATTTAGTTTTACAATGATCCCAAGCAGTGGATGCTCTCCATTGAGTGTTAATTTTCCACCGGTACTCGGTGCCGTAACTTATGAATGGGATTTTGGAGATGGTAGTCCTTTGGATTTTTCACCAAACCCAACCCATGTTTTTACGAACACAACAACGGTTAATAAAACATACACGGTGCAGTTAATTGCCTCCAATGCTTTTTCGTGTGCCGATACAACCTGGGGCTACCCTGTTGTGTTTGCCAAGCCACAGGCAAACTTTGCAGTAACTCCAACTGTAGGCTGTTCGCCGTTAGCAACTACATTTACAAACACAAGCATTGCCGGGTCAACTTATTTATGGAAATTTGGTGATGGTAATACCGCAACTACAACCAATACAAATCATACATACACAAACCCAAGTAATGTGAGCGACCAAACATTTACCTGTACACTTGTTGCTACATCCGTAAATGGCTGTAAAGATTCGTTGGATAAATCCGTATTAGTACATTTTAAACCGTTTGCAAATTTTGCGCTTGATACACCACGATGCATTTCAAAAACAATTACTTTCACCAACACATCTCAGGGTTCAACAACCGATAGCTGGAGTTTTGGTGATGGAAGTCTGCTTTCTTCGATCACTAATCCGACACATACTTATACCAATAATACCATTGGTAATTTAACATTCAGTGTTCAGTTAATTGCTACCAGCTCATTTGGTTGTAAAGATACAGCAAATGCCGTTACAACTATTTATGCCAAACCGGTAGCTGATGCGGCTCTTACCCCGACATCCGGCTGTTCACCATTAGCTGTAACAATGAATAACTCCAGCAATTTTGCACATAGTTATGTATGGCATTATGGCGATGGAAATACAGCCACATCAACCAATACGAATTACACGTATATTAATCCAAGTAGTACAACTCATCAAACATTTACATGCTCGCTGGTTGCCACAAATAATAATGGATGCAAAGATTCGATAACGGTGCCTGTATTAACTTTCTTTAAACCCAATGCCACTTTTAGTATTGATACCCCAAAATGTAATTCAAAAACAATTATGTTCAGTAATAACACTTTAGGTGCTACCAATTATAGCTGGAATTTTGGTGATTTTAGCCCAAACTCATCAGCCCCAAATCCGGTTCATACATATACAAATAATTCAGCAAGCAATTTAACGTTTACTGTTCAATTGATCGTAACTACAGCATCTGGTTGCAAAGATACAACCTTAGGCTATCCTGAAATATACGCCAAACCGGTTGCTAGCTTTGTTTTAACACCTAGTGTTTCATGTGCGCCTCTCAATACTACTATGACCAATTCGAGTTTATTTGCAACCTCTTATTTATGGAAATACGGTGATGGAAATACAGATGTGACTTTTAACACCAACCACACGTATACAAACCCAAGTAACACCGCTAATCAATCATACAATTGCACGTTACTGGCAATTAATGCTAATGGTTGTATTGATTCTTTAACAAAACCTGTATTGATCTTATTCAATCCAATTGCCAACTTTACTTTAGATACGCCTGCCTGCTCTCCTAAGATCATTACATTGACCAACACATCTGTTGGAGCATCAAGCTATAACTGGAACCTTGGTTTCACAACCTCTACCAATACAAATGTATCGGCGGCATTTAAAAATACAACCACTGCAAACATCACCAATACAGTTCAGTTAATTGCTACCACAATAAGTGGTTGTAAAGACACGTTGATCGTTCCGGTTATTATTCATCCAAAACCTGAATTTACCATTGTGGCTGCTCCTGATAGTGGTTGTTCGGCATTGACCGTCAATTTTCCACTTATTAATAATGTAGCAACTTATCAATGGACCTTTGGCGATGGTAATATTTCAACAGACGCTAATCCTACCAACATTTATTACAACAATTCACAGGTTACCAAAACATTTAATGTTCAATTGATCGGTACAGATGCATACGGATGCAAAGACACGTCTTCTAAGATCATTAAAGTATTTGCCAAGCCAATTGCTTTGTTTCAGGCAAACCCTACATTGGTGTATGTACCTACAAGTCCGGTCACACTCACCAATTTATCGGCAAACGCAGTTAGCTACTATTGGGATTTTGGTGACGGCAATAGTTCTACCGAACATAGTCCGTCTTACACTTATCAAAACGCAGGCGAATATCAGATATATCTTGTAGCCAGCAATGTATATGGTTGTGTTGATACATTTAATTTACCTAACAAGATCATTGCAGAACTGGAAAGCTCAGTTGAAATACCGAATGCATTCTCTCCTAATCCTAATGGAGGCAATGGAGGAGCATTTGGAAACAATGACGTGAACAATGATGTGTTTCATCCGGTATTAAGAGGGATAGATAAATACGAACTGAATATTTTTTCAAGATGGGGCGAATTATTATTTGTATCAAAAGACATTACCATTGGTTGGGATGGTTATTATAAAGGAAAATTATGTACACAGGATGTATATATCTGGAAAATAAGTGCCACAACATTGGACGGTAAAAAAATTGCAAAAACAGGAGATGTACTATTACTAAGATAAACTAAAGCTATATGAAATTACTACTACGCATAACACTACTACTATTTACAATGCAGATGTACGGGCAAACAAAAGTTAGTTCAAAACTGTATGCAAAAGATCTCAAATTAGCAAACACTGCATTTGAAGCTGAAGATTATCTCAATGCAATTAACCTGTACAGAAAAGTATTAGCTGTTGATCCAAACCACGAAATAGCCAATTTAAACTCGGTTATCAGTCGCTTAAATCTTAGTCAGGCGCCGGATTCAAGTATGGTGCATATCGTAAAATTAAAAAACTCGCAAACGCCGGAAGTGCAATATTATTTCGGAATGATCTATCATTTGACCTCTAATTTTAACGAAGCCATAAACTATTACACGAAATACAAAGCCGTAAATGCCAAGAATAGAAGCATCGCTGATAGCGAAGTTGATTACAGAATAGGTTGTAGTAAAAATGCGATCGAGTTGATCAGTCAACCTCACCGTTCTATCATTAAAAATTTAGGGAGTAATATAAATACTGCTTTTGCTGAATATGTACCCTTAATTGCTCCTGATGAAAGTGTTTTGTACTTTACGTCGCGCCGCGAAGGAAGCATGGGTAACTTAAAAGATGTTTATAATAATTACTATGAAGATGTTTACGTATCCCAAAAAACAGAGAATGATAAATGGGGGGCACCAAAAAATATAGGAGCGCCTATCAATACAAATACACATGATGCCTGCGTAGCACTAAGTTTTGATGGCAATCAAATGATCATCTTTAGAACTTCAGCAGATCAGCTTACCGGAGATTTGTATATAAGCCGCGTTGGTTTTAACGGATGGACCACACCTGAAAAATTAGGTCCACAAATAAATACACCTTTTATTGAAACCAGTGCTTGTTTTAGTACAGATACCAGTGTTATTTATTTTAGCAGCAATAAACCCGGTGGCTTAGGTGGCAAAGATATTTACAGGATCAAAAAATTACCGAATGGAAAATGGTCGATGCCAATGAATTTAGGCCCAACCATTAATACCGAAAGAGATGATGACTCACCTTTCCTTCATCCTGACGGAACGACCTTGTATTTTAGTTCGAAAGGACATAATACCATTGGAGAGTACGATGTATTTAAAACCATTTTAAACCAGGAAACAAATACGTTTTCGCCACCCGAAAATTTAGGCTACCCTATTAACACCATTCACAATGATATATTCTTTGTACTGAATGCCAATGGAACACATGGTTACTATTCATCCATTAAAGAGGAAACATTTGGCGGATCTGACCTTTACATGATCGATACACGATTTGGAGACAATGACCTGAAGGTGAAACAAGGTAAGGTGTTATTTGGCAATGAACCTAATAAAGCCAAGATCACCCTGATAGATATTGAAAGTAAACAAGTATCGGGGATCTACAACGCAAGTTCAAAAACCGGAAAATTCATTATGGTGATGAATCCGTTAAAAGCATACAAAGCGATCATTGAAGAAGAAGGTTTTCAAACCATGATACTGGATATGGAGCCTTTGGCTAATGAGATCATTGAAAAAGAATTAATACTAAGCCTGACTAAAAAGAACTGATCATAAAAAAGCACTGTACATATTTATATTTTACGATCGCGGGGATATTGTTTTCATTGCTCATGAAAGCACAGGACCCACAGTTTACTCAATTTTATGCAGCGCCCATGTATCTCAATCCGGCATTTACAGGTGTAACCTACGAACATCGTTTTGTGGCCAATTACCGCAACCAATGGCCAGGCATTAGTAAAACCTATCAAACCTATATGGCCAGTTATGATTATAACATGAGCGATATTAACAGCGGCTTAGGTATAACTGTTATGCAGGACAAGGCCGGAACAGCGGGATTAACACATTCACAGTTTGGTGTAAATTATGCTTATCATTTTAAAGTAACCAAGTTTTCTGAGATCAGATTAGGTGCGAATTTAAATTACAATATGAAGCGCATTGATTTTACCAAACTTAAATTTAATGATCAAATTTCAACCGGCTCCGGGATCTCTTCTGAAGCATCAAACTATGAACAATTGAATTTTATGGATTTTGCTGCAGGTGCCTTATTAAATTCTACAGAATATTGGCTTGGTTTAAGCGCTAAACATTTAACGCAGCCTAACAGCAGCTTAACGGGCGATAGAGTTCCATTACCAATAAGCCTTAGTTTGCATGGCGGTTACCGTTTTATTATTGAACAAAAATCAAAGGAACTGAAACGTTATTTCTCGCCTGCTTTTAATTACCGCCATCAACAAAAATACGATCAGCTTGATCTTGGTGTTTACTACTACCACTTGCCATTGAATGTAGGTTTGTGGTACAGAGGTTTACCGTTTAAAAAATACGAACCAACTTACAGCAGCCGCGAATCAATTGCCTTGTTAATTGGTTTTGATATTACCCAATATAATTTACGCATTGGCTATAGTTATGATATTACGGTATCTAAACTCGGAATCTCAAACTCGTGGGGTGCCCATGAGTTATCAATTGTATACGAAATTGCCAAAAAGAAAAAAAGGAGCAGAAGAGTTTTGGTGAGTTGTCCGAAGTTTTAGAAAACAGATTACCTGCTTTTTTTCTTAAGCTTAAAATACAGTAGTTCAGAAACCGGTATATCAAGTGTTCTGGCAATACAAAAAATAGTACTGATAGTGGGGTTTATTTTCATCGTTTCAATACGTGCAATCTGAGATAATGTTTGTAACGACGAAAATTATTAAAGAATAATTCTTATCTTTATTATATCCCCACTAACAATTATACTATGAGATCAATTGTATTTTTCATGTTAGTGTTCTCATACACGTCCTTTGCTCAAAATGGTTTGTCGCGTCCTTCGGGTTTTAAAGGCGAACATTATGCCTTATATACAAAGTGCTGGCAGGCCATTACTTTTTGTGAGATAACACAACAAACATATACATCTTGTGGTTCGGTAAAAAATTGCTATGGCCTGTATGTTTTACCGGGAGATACGTTTTATGTTAATATAGAGGACAAGGATCAGTCTGTGGAAGTTTCTGCTGACATATCTTTTGGAGGATATTTTCCTGTCATCAATAACTTCATATTTAAACCTATTGATAATAATTGCATTCCTCAACAGGCTTTACAAATAGCTATTCCTTTAACGGCAGTTCCAGGATCGAGTTTTCAAATAGAGAATCACAATATTGCTTATGTTACTTCAACACTTAGTCCCGGTATTCCGCAACCATTTGATATTTATGTGGGAGGTCAACAGCCACAATTCACGTTTGCTTTATCAGATTTTACAGTTTGTCCTTATGCAGAAGAAGAAGAAGTCGGTATCAATGAATTAAATACAGATAATATAGATATTCAAATTTATCCCAATCCAGCAAATTCCACCTTAAACATCATTGATGAAAACAACCAATTACAAAACGCCACCATTGAAATTAAAAACCCTTTAGGGCAAACTATTTTTAATGTGGCATTCTCTAATCAAATTGATATTTCAGTTCTTGCACCAGGCATATATTTTTTAACCGTTCAGGATAAGGAGAAGAAGAGAACGGTTAAGGTTGTTAAGGAATAGTATTATCATTGGTACGCTTCTCGACTTCGCTCGAAGTGACAGTTTCCCTTACCATTAAATCATTAAAAATCCCCATCCGAAATTCGAATGGGGATTTTTAATTATATAAGCTTAAAATTATTTTACTTTAAATGCTGCTTTTACTTTAGCTACGTAATCTAATTTTTCCCATGTAAACAATTCAACTTTCATTGTTTTTGTTTTTCCATCAGGCGATTTGAAAGTTTTAGTTACTACTTCGTTCTTACGGCCCATGTGCCCGTAAGCAGCAGTTTCGCTATATATTGGTGTACGCAATTTAAAACGTTGCTCGATGAAGTAAGGACGCATATCAAATACTTTTTGAACGATCTTAGCGATCTCTCCATCAGTCATTTTTACTTTTGCTGTACCATAAGTATCAATAAAAATACCCATTGGTTGCGCAACACCAATTGCATAAGAAACCTGAACCAATACTTCGGAACAGATACCTGCCGCAACTAAATTTTTAGCAATGTGACGTGTTGCATAAGCTGCAGAACGGTCAACCTTACTTGGATCTTTACCTGAGAATGCGCCACCACCGTGAGCACCTTTTCCACCATAGGTATCAACAATGATCTTACGACCTGTTAAACCTGTATCGCCGTGTGGGCCACCGATCACAAATTTACCTGTTGGGTTAATATGGTAGTTAATTTTGTTATTGAATAAATGAGCGTATTTAGGATACTTCTTTTTAACGCGAGGAATTAAAATATCAATGATGTCTTTTTTAATTTTAGCTAACATTTTTGATTCTGCATCAAAATCATCATGCTGTGTAGAAACAACGATCGCATCAATACGAACCGGTGTATTGTTATCATCATACTCTAATGTAACCTGAGATTTTGCATCAGGACGTAAATATTTAATTTCTTTGTTCTCTCTGCGTAAAGCTGCTAATTCTAATAAGATACCATGAGCTAAGTCTAAAGCCAAAGGCATGTAGTTTGCTGTTTCGTTAGTTGCGTAACCAAACATCATACCCTGGTCGCCTGCACCTTGCTCTTCTTTTTTCTTTCTGTCTACTCCCTGGTTAATATCAGATGATTGTTCGTGAATTGCAGATAAGATACCACAAGAATTTGCTTCGAACATATATTCTGATTTAGTGTATCCGATCTTACGGATCACCTCACGTGCAATTTCCTGAACATCTAAATAGGCTTTTGATTTTACCTCGCCGGCTAAAATTACTTGTCCTGTTGTAACTAGTGTTTCGCAAGCTACTTTACTTTGTGGATCGAATGCTAAAAAATTATCGATCAATGCATCTGAAATTTGATCAGCAACCTTATCCGGGTGGCCTTCTGATACTGACTCTGAGGTGAAAAGATATCCCATGTGTTTTGTTTATGTTTGTTTAGTTGTTATGTTTTATTGTTTGACCCGTTGAATTTATAATTTATAATTCAATAGTAAAAATTTTAACTGCTTTTTGTTACAAGCGCAACAAATTTAAAGTTTTGTATTGGGAATAAAAAAAATGTTTTGAACATAAAAAAGCCTTATTCACCATAGGCGGATAAGGCTTTTAAATTATAACACGGAGTTAGTTCACCTGGAACATCCAACCAGCTTTATCTTCAATCTTTCCTTTACGGATACCTCTTAACGTTTCATCAACTTTGTTTGAAAACTGACGCTCTTCAACCGGAGGCAAAGGATAATAATCATCCACATGTCCTATTCCAATGATCTGAGCGATAGTAGCAGCAGTACCAACACCAAATGCTTCTTTTAAGGTTCCTGCCTTATGTGCTTCCAATATTTCGGTAATAGATATCTTACGTTCCTGAACATCCATTCCCCAATCTCTTGCTAAAGCCAGTACGCTATCGCGGGTAATGCCTGCTAAAATAGTATCTCCCAATGCAGGTGTAACAACCGAATTACCGATCACAAACATTAAGTTCATAGTTCCTGATTCTTCTAAATATGAATGTGTAGCGCCATCGGTCCAGATAACCTGCTGATAGCCTTTTTGCTGAGCCAATTTGGTTGGGTATAAGCTACGGCCGTAATTACCAGCAGCTTTTACAAAACCTACTCCACCCTGTACAGCACGTATATAATTAGTTTCGATCAAAACCTTGATAGGCTCTGAATAATATTTTCCTGCAGGGCAGGTAATGATTACAAATTTATAAGTATCGCTGGCTTTTACACCAATAGCTTCATCGGTTGCAATTAAGAACGGACGAATATATAATGATCCTGTATCTGAAGTTGGAACCCAGGCAGAATCTAATTTTAATAACTCAATTAAACCGCCCATGAAAATTTCTTCAGGAACTTCAGGCATTGCCATTCTTATGGCCGACTTATTCATACGCTTAAAATTTTCCAAAGGTCTGAAGATGCTTACTTCTCCTGTTGAAGATTTATAGGCTTTCATTCCTTCAAAAATAGCCTGACCGTAGTGCAATGCCGACATTGCAAAACTCATAGGAATATCCTTATAAGGAGTAATGTAGGATTTTTCCCATTTACCATTAGCATACTCTGCAATGAACATGTGATCGGAAAAACATTTTCCAAAAGGCACGTCGTTTACATCATATTCGTTAACTCTACTTTGAGTTGTTTTTTCTATTTTAATATCAGCGTTTGCAGTCATTATAATGTATTGTATTAAACAAATTAGCGCATTATTTTTGTTAATACAAACTAATTGGTCGATTATTTTATGGCATTAAAGGAAAAAAGAGCTTTTGCCATTTTTTGCTTCAAAAATTTGTTTTTAATATAATTTTACTATTTTCGTGGGAACTTATTAACAATTTGAAGCTTATTGTTCATATTCTGGCGCTTATCCTCCTCCTTCCTAATTCTTTATTAGCGAAAGGTGAACCTAAAGACACGACCCGTCTTAAGATGATAGTGCCTGCCAATCAAAACAGCATTACCAAACTGCAGCTGGTTAAATTAGTAGATTCTTTGCTTGATCTGCAAATCATTGAGGAAAAGGAGATCGAACTGATCAGTTATTATAACAGCATCCTTAATTCCTGTCAGACAAACCTTACTATCGTACGCTATAATAATGTACCGGCTACTAATTTTTATGACGATTTTGATGAAAGTGCCGTTTTTCAGATCACCCCTGAAACTGAATTTCCTGAATCGCAGATCATAAAACTAGAAAGCGATTCATTGGGCGTATACAGTCATCCAAGAATAGGCCAGGTAAATTCCAAATTTGGATGGAGAGATGGGCGCATGCATAAAGGCATTGATATCAATCTGCACAAAGGCGATGCTGTTGTAGCTGCTTTTGATGGCATGGTGCGCATTGCTCATGTAAAAGGCGCTTATGGCAACGTTGTTATTATCAGGCATTATAATGGACTGGAAACTGTTTATGCGCACTTATCAAAAATAAAGGTAAAACCAGGACAGGTAGTTTTAGCCGGACAATTAATAGGCCTTGGCGGAAGCACCGGCAGAAGCAGTGGACCACATTTGCATTTTGAAGTACGCTTTAAAGGGCAGGCATTAAATCCATCTTCTATTATTTCTTTCATTGAAAATAAAACCTATAACGATTCGATTGTTATAAAAAAATCGCGTTATGGTATCTGTGCTTACCCAAGCAATGCAACATTACATACGATCGAAAGAGGCGATACCTGGTATGAAGTTGCCAAGCGTTATGGTTTATCCATGAAAGAACTGTGTGTTTTAAATAATACAGATAAGCGTTATTATTTGAAAATAGGTCAGAAATTAAGGGTGAATTAGTTTATTTCTGAAAGCACAATTCTAAAAACTCATCGTAGTTCAATATTTCATTTGTTTGTTTGCTATGATCAGCCGATCTGAATTCGGTTAATGCTTTCTCGAGCTTAACCGATATGGCCTTAGGATCATAATTTGCCATGCTTAATAAGAGCTTGATGAATTCCCTGTCTCTTTGAAACACAGGTTGCTTTATTACATTTTTAAAATCTTTTTGCACCTGTCCTATCCTACTAATGATATAGGTATTATCATCCAGTAAAAACCTGATCATTAATTCGGCAATGGATATATTAAAACGAAAGGTCTCATCCAGCAAATTATAATGCGTATTGGTATATAATTTTATAAAGCTTTTTAAAGCAGGTTTGTATTCGCGTAAATTATAATGTGTAACGCCCAGATTTAAATAAACATAACCTACATAAAACGGGTGCTTTGTAATGGCTTTATTCTCTTTAGCCTCATTCAAAGGTTCTAATGCTTTTACCGGATCTGTTTTAGAGTAATTATTTACCAAAGCATTGTAATAAAAGAACACATACTTGTCATAATGCAGCTTATCATACTCCAGCATTTCCAAACGCAGCTTATCGGCGTACTTTAGTGATTCCGAATACTTTCCGTTCATGAACAAGGCATTGGTAATATAAGCCAGCATTTGCAAATTAGTATCGTGGGTATTTTTATTGAACAAATTATGTTTTGTGAAATCGGCAAAGGTGCTCAATAGATAATCTTCTAATGCTTTGTAGTCTTTTTTGGATAGTAATACCCGACTCAAAGCTTCATACAATTTAAATTTAAATTGCTTATTGGTTTTGATCTTGTTTTTTGTAGCCTCACTGTCGGTATACTTTTTCAATAAATTAGACAACTGCACATCAGGCCCTGAAAAGTTTTGAGTTTTACGAACTTTATAAATGATAGTTGCTAAAATATCATCGAGCTCTTGTATGTCGGCTAGTTTAGAGCGGTTCAAATGTCTTTTTTTAATGTAATGATCCGGATTGATCTCTAAGATCTCATGCGATAAAGAGATCAACTCGCCATAGATCAGATCCAATAACTGATAGTTTTCAATAGCCTCAGCTTTCTTCTCGGCCTTGGCAATATAAAATTTAGCGCTTTGCCACTCGTTCTTTAACGAAAACGACCGACATAATAAATAATGATTTAAAATATAATGCAGGTCCGTCTCATTAAAATAAAACTGTGATAAACTGATCCCAATATCTTCCAGTAATCTGTTCTTTAATCTGTAAAACGAATTCTTATCATTTTCATTACCATACATTTTTTTATAGATCTTGTCTTCATCATACTTATCAGGATAAGAATTTTTAATGAGATCGAACAGGTTTTCGTCTTTCCTGTTTTTGTTTGAATTAGTACGATTAATGAACAATTTAAAGTTTCTGATCTCTTCTTTGTTAAGGCTTGAAACAATATTTGGCAAAATATTCATATTTAAACAGGTAAGATTTATATCAAATATATTATTTTTTTAGAAATCAATCCTGTATATTTAATAAATAATAAATCAGAATAATATGAAGTATCTGTTATCCATTTGTTTTACTATTGTTTTTATTTTCAAGGTAAACGCACAGGCAAAACTAGATATCACACGACTGGTAAATTTACCGGATACTGTGTATCTAAATGATATCCGAAACGTAACCGCTACCTTAAAGAATATTGGAAACAATGCCTTTTCGGGTTTGGTTTATTTTGATGTGATGGTAGATTCGGCCAATGGCGGAACTCCGGTTTATTATCGCCTGGATTCGGCCTTTGTAAACCTGGCTGCCAGCGGCGGACTGGATTCTATTGAAGCTTTTTATCAGATACCTATTGTTTTACCCGCAGGTTTTAAAGTGGGTGGTAATGGCAATACCGTTGTTATATGGCCAAGAGCTCAGAACAATGCCATACCTAATGATTCTATTGTTTTACCGGTATATGTAAAAGTAAACCAGGTAGGCATTCATGATATTGACGGTTTTTCAAGAAACCTTTTATTATCTCCAAACCCTGCTACAAATTACATAACCGTTTCAAGTGATCAAAAAAATGCTATCAGGTTATATAAAATAAAAGATATTACGGGAAAAGAACTGGTGTCGGAAGTATTTACAGATCATATTCCTTTAACAATTCAGCCCGGTTTATATTTTATTGAGTTCTACGATCTTGAAAACAGGCGGGTTTCTACTAAAAAAATTATTAAAGAATAACTTTTTTTAAAACTCGGTTTTACATTACATTTGTGATTCATGCAAATCAATCCAACCAAATTAAAAGATATTGCCGCGTTAATTAATGCCGACTTTATCGGTAATGAAGATCATTTAATTACAGGCTTCAATGAGATACACAGGGTTACCAAAGGAGACGTTGTTTTTGTAGATCATCCTAAATATTACAGTAAAGCATTAGGATCTGCTGCAACCACGATCATCATCAACAAACAAGTTGATTGTCCGGATGGAAAAGCACTGATCATTCATGATGAACCATTTACTGCATTTAATCAATTAACTCAGCATTTTCAACCAAAGCAATATTCCTTAAAACCAATAAGCGATAGCGCCAGAATAGGTAAGAACGTTGTTATAATGCCGGGTTGCTATATAGGCAATCATGTCATTATAGGCGATAATTGCATTTTTCACCCGAACGTGGTTATATACGATCGTTGCGAAATTGGAAATAATGTTATCATTCATGCAGGAACTGTAATAGGTTCTGATGGCTTTTATTATAAGAATCGCAAAACACATTTCGAACAATTTCAATCCTGCGGTAATGTGATCATTCATGATAACGTTCATATTGGTGCTAACTGCACGTTTGATAAAGGCGTAACGGCATCAACCATAATTGGCAAAGGAACTGTGATAGATAACCAGGTGCATTTGGCACATGATGTAGTGATCGGTGAAAATTGTTTGTTTGCATCAGGCAATACCATTGCAGGATGTAGCACCATAGGAAACAACGTTACCATGTGGGGACAGGTAGGCGTATCAAGCGATATAACTATTGGTGATGGAGCCGTGATTCAGGCGCAAAGTGGTGTTGGAGAAAATGTACCTGCCGGAAAAGTATATTTTGGAACACCTGCCGGTGATGCAAGAAATAAGATGCGCGAGATATTTGCTACTAAACAGTTACCATCTTTAATTCATAAGCTGTACGATAAGTAATATTCAAAATCTTATACGAATCCCTGATTTTAAAAGACAAATCCACTTTACAGCTCAAAAAAAAGTTTTATCTTTAGTGATATTGAGAAACTCAAAATTAAATATTCATAGTCACGCTAATAACGTTAAAGATGTGAAACTAAATGCCTTGTTAGAGATGACAAAGGCTATTAACAACAACGTTACTACAGCACAATTATTGGACATCTATCAGGAGATCCTTGAAAACAGACTAAAGGTTGGAAAACTGGTGCTATTTAGTTTCACTACCGAATGGACCTGCATATTAAAATATGGTGTTGACAAAGAATATAACCATTTGGTATTTGAGCCTGAGTTACTTGACATCCAGGAAATTGAAACCATTTCTTTTTCGAACGGGAACCTTAGTCAAAAATTTGAGATCGTAATTCCTGTATATCACAAACAAACACCTTTGGCTTTTGTGTTGTTGGGCGATATAGACGAAAAGAAAATTGAAATGAGTTCGGCTATCAAACATTTGCCGTTCATTCAAACACTTACCAACGTAATGATCGTTGCCATTGAGAATAAGAAATTATATAAAACATCCATTCAAAAAGCAGCCATTCAAAAAGAATTAGAGCTGGCACAAGGGATGCAAAAAATGCTTTTCCCTGGAAGTTTACCAAACATTGAAGAAGTTGAAATGAATGCATTATACTTGCCCCACCAACAGGTTGGTGGCGATTATTATGACCTGATCTGGATCAATGAAGTGGAGTTTGTATTTTGTTTGGCCGACGTTTCAGGTAAAGGCATAGCAGCAGCATTATTGATGAGTAATTTGCAGGCGGCTTTGCGTGTGCTTTTAAAATACACGCAAAATTTAACCGAGATCGTTATCGATATCAATCAGCTGATCTGCGATAATGCTAAAACAGAAAAGTTCATTTCGCTGTTCATCGCCAAATATAATATTGGAACACGCAAATTATCTTACATCAATGCCGGACATAATGCTCCTATCTTATTGAATAATACTGATACTGTGTTTTTAGATAAAGGCTGCACACTTTTAGGCATCAGTAATCCTTTACCTGCATTAGAAAACGACACGTTACTAATCTCTCCACAATCGGTTTTATTTGCTTACACGGATGGGTTGACAGACACAACCAATACAAATGATGACACTTTATCTATTGAAGAACTAACAACAATTTTGATCAATAACAAGAACTCCAATTCAGGGTTCATCAACAAAGCGATGATGTATTATTTAGAAGAGTTTAAAGCTGAAATGCCTTTTATAGATGATATCGCCATGCTGACTTGTAAGTTTAATTAAGTCCCGTTTGTTCTCGACTTCGCTCGAACTGACACTATAATTTATATTTTACGAATGCCAGATCTCCCAGGCTTTATCGGCTTGTAGCTTCAGCATATTTAATCCATTGATCGTTACCGCACCTTGTGATTTTCCTTTTTGCAGGAACAAAGTTTCTTCGGGATTATAGATCAGGTCGTATAACAAATGATCGCTGCTTACAAACTCAAAAGGAATTTCGGGACACACATCTGCTTTTGGATACATACCCAAGGGTGTACAGTTAACAATAAGTTTAAAAGCATTCAATACGTATTCATTCAGCTCAGAGTAATAAAAAAAATTAGCTGCTTTTTTCTCTCCCGTTGTTACATAGTAAAAATCTACACCTACATTTTTTAAAGCATAAGCTATAGCTTTAGATGCGCCACCGGTTCCCAATATCAAAGCCTTTTGATGGATCGGTTCTAAAAATGGTTTGATGCTTTGAGCAAAACCATAATAATCAGTGTTATACCCTTTTAAAAACGGAACATTGTTTTCCCAGGTAATCTTAACACAATTAACTGCACCAATTTCTTTAGCAGTCGCATCCAATTCGTTCAGATAAGGAATGATAGATTCCTTATACGGTTTGGTAACATTTAATCCTGATAAACGATGTTTTAAAACAATTTCAGGAAAGCGGTCAAGATTGTCAAGGTCAAAATTCGTATACTGAAAACCTGATCTGTTTTCATTAATGAATTTCTCCTCTAAATATGATTTTGAGAAGGAGTGAGAAAGCGATCTGCCTATTAAGCCTAAATTCATAAGCTGTTACAGGTCTCTTTCGTCGGTGATCTGATCAGCTTTAAATGCTTTGGTATCAAATACAAATACAGCATCAGCGATCTCGAGGTTTGGTTTAAATACTTTGATCTCGTAACTCTGAGTACTACCATCTTTCATTTGCATCACCAATTTAGCCACTTGTTTTTTAGTTTTGTCTACAAATATTTTTACGGTATGGAATTTCTTTTTTTCAGGTTTTACGGATGGATATAAAGCAATGACATGGCATACAGCAGCGCCAACTTTTTCTTCAGTTTCGTATTTGTATTTATAACCCGTTTCATACATCGTAAATATTTTTGATGGATTTAACTGGTCTTCATTCGTAGCATCAAAATTTTTGATGGTTACTTCGTTAGCATCTTTATTATGTGCCCAAATAGTTTTGCCATCGCATACAATTGTATTTCCCGGAATATCCAACTTAAATTTAGAACCTTTTACCTGAACCTTGCCTGTTTGCTTTTCGGTTTGTTTTTTCTCTTTATTTAAAATAGTAAAAACGTAATCAGAAGTAATGGTTTTATAAGCTTTGGTAACTTTACTTAGATCATCTAAAATGGCTTTTGCTTTTGGATCCTGATCTTGTGCAAAAGAATTAAACGCTGATAAAATAAGGGCGGTGATTAATATGATGTGTTTTTTCATGATAGTATTTTTATGGTTCGGCATAATAAGTTCAATGCTCGTGCCAAAGTAGCACGCAAAAGTATATAAAAAGTTTAAATCTGTTAATATAGATAGTTGTATTTTATAACTATTTATGATTTTGGGAAATAAATAATTTCGGAAAAATTAAAAAAAAGTTTGTGGGTAAATAAAATAGTTGTAAATTTGCAATCCCAAATCGAAAGAAAGGGAGCTGGTCCGGTAGTTCAGCTGGTTAGAATGCCGCCCTGTCACGGCGGAGGTCGCGGG
>JAZKGE010000038.1:0-41377 GCA_040386075.1 Bacteroidota bacterium | reverse complement strand
ACCAACGGACAAAACACTTGTTGAAATACTAAAAAAAGGGCTGACAGATTCGAGCAAAAAAGTTCGCTATTTTTCAATTGAAAGAATCCAAATGCTAAACCGCACAGACTTACTTCCTGATCTTGAGATATTACAAAATACAGAAACTGAAAAGGAAAACATTACTTGGTTATCAAATGTAATTTCACTTCTACAAAAAGGCTACTACACCGAAAACTGGTCTGACACCGAATTGAATGTTGTATACAAAGCAAACGGAGCACTGAGCACGTTTTTTATAGACAAAGGCATTGCAAACGACAAGACGATAGGTGCTGAAATTCAAGAAAGAATGAGCAGCAGCTAACACACGCTAAGGCAACAGTTTGGCAGACAACAAAGCTTTTGCAAAAGTCCAGTAACATAGTATCTTTGTTAATAGCATTTCGGTAGACACAGTTTTCAAATCAAACCATTGCTTAGCGCGAAAACGTTATGTTCAATGTACCGAAACTTACCTAGCCACAATTAAACAATGACAAACATAGACCTTACAGGATATTGGACCGGGACAATTGTATACGGAAAACAGTATTCAAAAATGGCTGGAAAAGAGCTTTATTTTGATATGGAATTAATCCAGAATGGTAGCGAAATTGCAGGATCTGCTATTGATATTGGTGGGGTTGGCATGAGTCCAGACGAAGCATATATTTTAGGAAATATAAAAGACATTGAAATAAATTTCATAAAACAATATTCTAGCAGTCATTTTTACAGTAGTAAAGACGATGCGACAAAAATTGACAAAAGCAAAAAAGGCCCAAGAATTAAATATCACGGTTTTTATAACCCAGAAGACGAGACAATTTCTGGACAATGGCAAATAAATTTGACTATTCTTTTATTATATATTTTGCCAATTCCTTTTAAAAATTCAGGTACATGGATAATGAAACGTAAATAAGAATTCGTAAGCTTAAGGTGCACTGAAACATGGCCGCACCTACGTTCAATTTGAGCATTCGGCTTTGGCAATTGTAAGGCCTGGCCCGGTCCTTCAATCGGGAAGCGGGGCTTAGAGAGCCTCAGCCACCCTTTTATTTTTGTTTTGCAAATTCACATAAACATTTATCTTTAAACAAACATTTCAGCAACCATCAAAACAATGAAAATTACCTTTTTCGCATTAACCGTTTTTATTTTAACTTCATGCACAAATAGTATTAAAACAGAAACAAAGTCTGATGATATGGCAACAGTAAACGACAGCTTAGCATTTAAAAACGGATACTCGGAAGTGAATGGTATTAAGATGTACTATGAGATCCATGGTCAGGGGAAACCGCTTGTGCTTATACATGGCGGCGGCTCAACTATAGAAACCTCATTTGGAAGGATCATTCCTTTGTTTTCGAAAGACAGGCAACTTATTTGTGTTGAACTACAGGCCCACGGACGCACGGGCGACCGAGATGCAGATCTTTCATTTGAACAGGATGCGGATGATGTTGCTGCACTTTTAAAAAACCTCAACATTGATAAAACCGACATCCTTGGCTTTAGTAACGGAGGGAACACTGCCCTACAAATGGCCATCAGGCATCCACAACTTTGCCATAAAATTGTGGCGGCATCGATATTACTAAAACGCGATGGTACTTTTCCGGGATTTTGGGAGTTCATGAAAAATGGAACTTTTGAGCAAATGCCCCAGCAGTATAAAGATGCATTCTTAAAAGTTAATCCCGACAGCACAAAACTTTTAACCATGTATAAAAAGTGTGCTAACAGAATGATCAATTTTAAAGACTTCCCAGACGAACAGATCAGATCTATAAAATCTCCCGTGCTTTTGGTAAATGGTGATGCGGATGTTGCCAGTTCGGAACATGTGGTAGCCATGTCGAAACTGATCCCTGGCTGCAAATTAGCTATTATTCCGGGTGGACATGGTGCATACCTTGGAGAGATCACAACCTTAAAGAAAGATCATAAAAACACTGATTTCATTATTCCACTGATCGAAAATTTCCTGGACGAGCAAACTATCGCTCAATAATTTATTGTAACTAAGATCATGGAACCAAAATTTTTCAAAACACAAATTGAATTCAGAAAGTGGCTTGAGAAAAACCATGCTACAAAAACCGAACTGGCAGTTGGGTTTTACAAAGTAGGCAGCGGTAAACCTTCCATGACCTGGTCGCAATCGGTGGATGAGGCCTTATGTTTTGGGTGGATAGATGGTGTTCGCAGATCGGTAGATGAAGAGAGCTACCAGATCCGGTTCACACCACGAAAAGCTACCAGCATCTGGAGCGCTGTGAACATTCAAAAAATAAAAGAACTCACCGAACAAGGCCTGATGAAACCAGCCGGACTTGCCAGCTTTGAGAAAATGAAAGAAAACAAATCAAAAGTGTATTCACATAGTGACGCAACAGAGTTTTCGCTGGTATTTGAAAAACAGTTCAAGGCCAACAAAAAAGCCTGGACCTATTTTGATGCACTGGCGCCATCCTACCGTAGGTTATCGAAGAACTGGGTGATGGGAGCTAAACAGGAAGTTACAAGAATAAAACGACTTACTGAACTCATGAAAGACTGTGAAGCAGGAACGAATCAATGGAAAGATAATAAGTACATGAAAAAATAAAAGTTTACTTAACAGGCACGTTAAAAATAAAACCAACACCAAACACATTTTCAATACTTAGTTCAGGATCTTCCTTTAAATACTTCCTGATCTTGGTAATGAATACATCCAGGCTTCGCCCTAAAAAATAATCGTTCTCTCCCCAAAGCTCTTTCAACATCTCTTCACGCTTGATCACCTGATTACGGTGTGAAGATAAATAACGCAGAATGTCGCTTTCCTTTTCAGTAATACGTTTTGTACTGCCGGCTATAACTAACGACTGGTTAGAAAAATCGAAACTGTATTTTCCCAGGGTTATGACCTCGGCTTTAGTTTCTACTGCATTATTATCAGGCAAGCGGCGAATGACTGCTTTTATTTTCCACAACAGTTCTTCTTCATCAAAAGGTTTGGTAATGTAGTCGTCGGCACCCAAACCATAACCTTTTAGCTTGTCTTCTTTTAATGATTTGGCGGTAATAAAAATAACAGGAATATGTTTGTCTTTTTTTCTGATCTCTTTTGCCAAAGAAAAACCATCCAGTTTAGGCATCATCACGTCCAGCAAGCACAGATCATAGGCAGAGGTCTGGAAGGCTTTCAGGGCCAGTTCCCCATCCTTGCATAATTTCACGTTAAAACCTTCCGTCTCAAGGTAATCAACCAAAAGTACACCGAGGTTAAGATCGTCTTCTGCTAGTAATATGTTTAACTTTTCTTTAGACATGTGGTAAACGAATAATAAATACTGTTCCTTTTCCCGTTTCACTTTGAAGTTCTATGCTTCCGCCGTGCATCTCTATGATACTTTTAATATAGGTCAATCCCAAACCAAAACCTTTCACATCATGCACATTGCCTGTGGGCACCCGAAAGAATTTTTCGAAAACTTTTTTCTGATACTCCTCCTCTATTCCAATACCGTTGTCGGATACCGTCAAAATAAATTTTCCATCCTTATTAAATGTCTGGATCTGTAACTCCGGTTCCGGACTTGAATATTTAAGGGCGTTATCGATCAAATTACAGATAGCATTCGTAACATGTGTTTTATCAGCATATATCACAAAATTTTCTGCTGCCAAATCAGAGATCACACGAACGTGCTTGTCTTCGATCTGAACACTCATGCACTTTAAACAATCATTGATCAACTGGTGAACGTCCAGGTCTGTTTTCCGTAAAGGGATCTCGCCTCTTTCAAGGGCCGTCATGCTTAATACCTGTTCTACCTGCAGTCTCAGTTTCTCATTTTCTTCCAGGATGATCCCCGAATAATGCCTAACCTTATCTTCCTGATTGATATTCGCATCTTTCACCATCATTTTTCCAGCTAAAGAAATATTGGTTAAAGGTGTTTTAAATTCGTGGGTCATATTATTTAAAAAATCGGTGGTATGTTCCGAAATTTGTTTTTCTTTCATCAACGATAGCGCAGTTCGCCAAAACGTGATCAATACAATGACGATCAATAATACAGAACTGATAAAAGGAATTCCCATCTCGGCCATAATGAATTCATCCTTGTCGGGAAACACAAGTTGCAGATCAATACCATTTTTAGACACACTTCCTTTACCACTCTCAGGCGAAGTTTCGGTAACGCAGGTTTGATAACAACCCTCGCCGGGATTCATTTTTAATTCATTTTGAATTGTAGCCTCATTTTTAAAAGTCGGAACAAAAGGTTTAATCGAGAACGAATATTTGATCTCAATGTTATAAGCCTTCATGTAATAATTGAACAATGAATCTATTTTGCGTTTTTCGCTGACACTAACACCATTTTTAAGGCTCTTAACAGTAGAGGTATCTTTAGTAAGAGCATCGGCTGTTTTAGACAGCACCATATTGGCCTTTTCATTAAATATCTTCTCTTTAACATCTGCTGCTTCATAGATCCAGTTTACCTGTATCACAAGCACCATAAGCAGCGCTAAAGAAGATATGCCAATAAACAAATAGGTTCGGTTCAGTTTCATGATCGTACCCAAAATTAGGCATTTTCCAGCAGGTATGATCCCACGTTAACAAGTCGTTAACAAGCCAATAACTAGTTGGTAACAAAATTGTGTTTACCTATGAACTACCTTTACCCTGATTAAACAAACATATGAATTATCCATGTTGTTGAAATGGGAACACACATCATGCAACATGGATAACCATATTATAAATAATAAAACCATGAAACTATTTATTTTAGGCGCCGCCATTACTGTTTTATTTGTAATAAACCACAAAAAGAACTCTGAAAATACTACCAAATCTGAAACAACAAAATCAAATGGTGTTAACTCTATCGTTACTCCCTATAAAAATTCAGATAATATCCATTATCAGCATTTTCGTAACGACCTCAACTCATTATATACAACGAACCAAAGCATGCAAAACTCGGAAGGCTGCTAAAATCACATACACCAAATAAAAATAATATTATGAAACCATTTCAACTCCTATTTATTCCGGCTATTTGTTTAGCTTTATTACAATCCTGCGACAAAGCAGTAGCCAATGGAAAAACGAAAGATGCAGCGAAAGCTCCGTCTACTGAAAAATTAACTGCAGCAGAACCCAAACAGGTGTATGACCTCAATCATGCGGTTTATTCGGATACCAAAGGCATGGGTGCAGGCGGAGATATATTCACAGATTTTGATTGCCCGGATGCATTGGATTTTCCGCCAATCGATATTAAGAACTGGGATAAAATTCCGGTAGTTAACGGAAGGCTACCGACCTATGAAGAAACTCATAACGGTATGTCAATTCATCATTACGGCGGCGAAGCTAATAATGCAGTGAAAGTATACAACATGAGTTTACCAAGATTGGCCAGCATTTATAGCAAACGCACAAAGCAATTTGAAACGGTAGTGATTATCCAGATCGTACAAAGCGCTAAAGATACTGTTGTAGGATACCGTTACCTGACAGGTGGCTGTGGCGGTTCTTTGCTCAAAAATTTTCATTTTTTAACCGTGCCGGAAATCCAAAAAGTAACAGGACTATAAAAAATCATGAAACTTAAACTACAAAAAGCATGTCATTATCTCTAAAAGCAATAGCTGCTTTATCATCGGCTTTTTTATTTATTGCATTTTTTACCTGTAATAATGATGCAATTGAGAATGATACATCAACTCATCAGAAAGAATATAGCAGTATTTCTATTGTTAAGGGTATTTATAAAATTGACACCAATATGGCTGTGGCAAATTGGTACAAAGAAAAATTATTCAAAACACTTGAAACCGAAAACCTGGTTGATAAAAAAACAGTATCCGAAATTCCAGGTTTTATCAAAGCATTTTTGGATGGAACAACCTACAATAATGAATTTGACATAACAGATCCTGGCAAAGAATGGCAGGAAGGTGGTTGGGTAATTGGCTTTGATAAGGAAAAGAAAAACATTGCACACGCCATATCTTCAGTTGCAAAACCTTTTCCCACCAGACAATTAATATATTGCGGAATTGGAAAAAATATAGCACTCATTTCCTATTATATTGGAGGAATAGAGACAAAACAGCATAATATTATTATAAAATTTGAAAATGAAAAGATCGTTGACCTGTGGTTCGACTATTATTATTCTCAATTTGGTTATTCCCTAGGCGGTACTACTAATTTTGTAACCTCTAAAACCGACATTATGAAGTACATTAAGAACACGAATAGCGGCGGCTGTTAAATTTTATTATTATGAAACTATTAATGAATTTTTTATTACCGGCAATTTTTTTATTAGTTGCTCAATCCTGTGATGATAAACCAGGTGAAAAACCTATTGATAAGTTTAAAAGTGTGTTTAAAATCGATCCTGCCAGGGATAAAAACAATTGGTGGAATTGTCCTGATAATATTAAGGGGTTCCCTCCTCTCAGTATCAAAGACTGGCGTAAAGCGCCGGCACTTGATAGAAAACTACCTACTTATGAAGAAGCCACAAATGGAACTTCATTGATCTTTTACGGTTCACATACATATCCTGATGCCCGGGCATATGATATAACTTTACCAAGATTAGCTTCCTTCACTAATCCATACAATGGCTTGAAGGATACCGTTATTGTTATTCAGGTGGTACAAACCGATCTGGATACGGTTGCCGGATACCGCTATTTAACAGGCGGCAACGGGACCTGTGATTTCAGGCTATTTCATTTTTTAACGGATGATGAAGTTAAGAAGGCTGTTGGACAATGACTTATTTTGTCTTTACAAAAATGTAAAGGGAATACACCATAATAAAGGGAAAGAGTACCAAAGTCGCCAGAGAAAATAAAGTTCCATACATAGCAAAGGCTCCAAACAAAAGAAAGTCTGTCACCCTTGGTTTTGTATTTTTATCATAAACATCTAAATAAAAAACTTTTTTTAATTCTGATACGTTCATATCCATCGCCTCTTCTAAAGAAATAGTATTGTGATACAAGTTCTTTGTTCTTCTTCCTCTGGCGAATGCTTTTAAAACTCCAAAAAAATTAAACGGGATGCCGACCATCAAGCCACTGGTATCAATCAAAAACGCTGCCCAATAACTTTTACAACCGGAGCCTATTTCCCAGGCACTAATCTCGCTTTCACCTGCTAATGTAGTTGTGTAATCCGTTATCAAATGATGGATGTCGTGAAGAATAACTGCTTTTCTTCTTGCATCAAAATTAGGGAAGTAAAAATGGAACTTCCGCGTCATTTCAATTTTTACAAATGAACTGGCTTGCCCACCATCTGCATCCAAATTATTATCTGCATAAAAGCGGCTTAGTATTTCCCGTGGAGTTTGGTCGTTCATGTTTTAGAATAGTTATTCAGTTTCTGTCAGTTCGAGCGAAGTCGAGAACAAAGAAAACATAAAATTGCTTCCCGACTTCGCTCGAAGTGACAACTATTCATAAACTTATAATTAAACTACTTTCACGCCGATCAGAGAAACATCATCCACCTGGTCGTGTGTTGATTTCCAGTTAATAAAGGCGGTTTCTAAACTTACTTTCTGAGAAACCATATCCTGCGTGCTATTTCTGATCAACGAGTCGATCAAAGGTTTATATTTTAATTTTTTGCCTTTGGGCCCACCAAACTGATCGGCATAACCATCGGTACTTAAATAAATGATATCACCTTTTTGCAATTGAATTGTTACACTACTAAAAGGTTTTTCTTCATCCAGGTATAAACCTATTGGCATTTTATCTGCTTTGTACTCTAAAAGTTCTTTGTTCTCGACTCCGCTCGAACTGACAACTGTTCTCAGTAACCATAGTGGATTATTAGCTCCCGAAAATTCGAGTGTGTTATCCAGTTTGTTCCACACGCATAAACTCATATCCATTCCATCTTTTTGCTGTGTGCCACCTTTTTGTTCCAGGGCATGTATGATCTTCGCACGTAATTTATTGAGGATCTGGTCGGCTTTAAATATTTTATTTTCAACCACAATTTCATTTAAGAAACTATTACCCAGCATACTCATAAATCCTCCGGGAACGCCATGCCCTGTACAATCGGCTAAAGCAAATACAGAGCGGTTATTGGGTGTATTATAAGCCCAGTAAAAATCGCCACTCACAATATCCTTAGGTTTGAATAAAATAAAATGCTCTTTGGAGATCTTATTCCAAACATCTTCGCCTGTTAACACTGCCTGTTGTATCCGTTTGGCATAATTGATACTATCAATAATTTCTTTTTGTTTTTCGTCTACCAGCTCTTTTTGATGGGTAATTTCTTCGTTCTTTAATTCGACTTGTAGTTTTTGGTTTTCAATGATCACATTGGCCTTTTTTGTTTTCTTGTAATTTTTAAATGCAATAAAGCCAAAAACAGTAATAATTATTAAAGCAATCACAGTTAACAACAGAATAATTTGTTGCTGCCTTTTTTCAGCTTTCCTGATCGAATCTTTCTTATCCTGCTCTGCAGTTAACTCAATTGACTTTTTATTATACTCCAGCTGATACTGACTTTTAATAATTGCTTTTTTCGAAGCGTCAGTTTTAAGACTATCTTCAATAGTTTTCATTTCCTGCAAAAAACTATAGGCCAAATTGTAATTTCCTTTATACTTATAGATATTACTTAGTTTTTCAGCAGCGTCTGCAATTAATTCCGGATAAACCAAAGCTTTAGCAAATTGATAAGATGAATCTGCAAACATAAATGCTTTGTTATAGTCTTTTTTTGACATATAATATAATGCAACGAAATCATATATTTTAGCCTTGGTTTGCAGGTCGGAGGATAAAAGAGAATTGGAAAGCGATTTTAAAGCATGCTGTTCAAACTGTAAGCTATCTTTAATTTTGTAATAGATATTACCTAAACCCAAATCAACCAGGGCAAGTCTGCCGTAATTGTTTTCTTTTTGGTAATTAATGGCCGCTTTTTCAAAATAGGTAATGGCTTTTTCGATATGATTATTTTTACTGTTAATGGTACCTAATTGGAAGTAGGCATTCGCAATAACTGATTTCTGATCTGTTTTAATCGCATAAACCAGGGCCTTATTAAAAAATTCTTCCGCCTTTTCAAAATCATCATTTTTATAATAAATACCACCCAAATTAATATATACGCTGGTTAAACCTAAAGCCAATTTTTGTTTCTCGAAAAAAAGCCCTGCTTCTGTATATAATTCTAATGCTTTTTGAGTGTTCCCTTCATGCTGATAGATATAAGCCAGGTTATTTATCTCGGCACCAATTCCGCCAACGTGTTTTAATGCTTTAAAGATCTCATATGATTGGTAATAAAATTTCTTAGCGTCTTCTAAATTGTTCTTAATATACTGAGATTCGTAACCCAAATTATTCAACGCATAGGCTTTGAAACACTTATACAAACTATCATTTTTTCGCGAACTGTATTCGTATAGATAACGGTTATAGCTTGTCCATAAATATTCACTGGTTAACCTTTCAGAAAAAAATTGCAAATACTGCAATTGGGTCGTATCATTTTTAGTGGCATGATATATTTGCAAAAGTGAATCTAAATTATGCTTTTCGGAAGGATCGAAAACGAAATCAGCTTTGATATCAATAAGGTAAAAAGACTTATCGTATTTATTCTGAGAAAATAAATGGGCACATAAAAAAAACAGAATTAATAAGAAACTTACTTTTTTTATCATATACTAAAATTACAAAAAAAACAGCTTTCTTGTGTTTTTTCAATAAAAGTTCAGGAATTACCCAAACAATTTGGCAAACACTTCCTCCAT
The DNA here is from genome assembly GCA_040386075.1 of Bacteroidota bacterium. Taxonomy (GTDB): domain Bacteria; phylum Bacteroidota; class Bacteroidia; order B-17B0; family Aurantibacillaceae; genus UBA4416. The sequence goes on along the minus strand of JAZKGE010000038.1, from coordinate 31,523 downwards.
TTTTGTAACCGCTATTACTTCTATTTTGAACTGGTTTGGATCCAGGCCTTTTAAGTTATATGAAGATATATAGATCTTTTCAAAACCCAGTTTTTGTGCTTCCGAAATGCGTTGCTCTATTCTGCTTACGGGACGAATTTCGCCGGTTAAGCCAACCTCAGCAGCAAAGCAAACATTTTGAGCAATTGGCAGATCTTCGTTACTTGATAATACAGCGCACACCAATGCTAAATCGATCCCCGGATCTTCTACTTTCAATCCGCCGGCTATATTAATAAAAACATCTTTTGCTCCTAAACGAAATCCGCAACGTTTTTCCAGTACTGCCAACAACATGGATAAACGCCTCAAATCAAAACCGGTTGATGAACGCTGTGGTGTACCGTAAGCCGCTGAACTTACCAAAGCCTGTGTTTCGATTAATAAAGGCCTGTTTCCTTCCAGGGTTGCAGCAATGGCAACCCCACTGGTTGCTTCCTGGCGGTTCGTTATTAAAATTTCTGACGGATTTAATACTTCTTTCAATCCATCACCATTCATTTCATAGATGCCCATTTCGTTAGTACTTCCAAAGCGGTTTTTGGTTGCGCGTAACAAACGGTAAATATGATTCCGGTCACCTTCAAACTGCAAAACCGTATCCACCATGTGTTCCAATACCTTTGGTCCGGCAAGGCTTCCCTCTTTGGTAATATGCCCTATCATAAATACGGGCACATTGGTTTCTTTGGCAAATCTCAAAAATTCGGCGGCACATTCACGCACCTGGCTTACACTTCCGGGACTACTTTCAATGTAACTGGTGTGAATGGTTTGAATAGAATCAATGATCACCAACTGGGGTTCTATTTTTTCAATCTGGGTAAAAATATTTTGTGTGTTGGTTTCCTGTAAAATAAAACAGCTTTCGGTTGTCATACCGATCCTTTCGGCGCGCATTTTTATTTGCTGTTCGCTTTCCTCTCCGCTAACATATAATACCCTTAAATTTTTTAAACGCAATGCCAGCTGCAACATTAAAGTTGATTTACCAATGCCCGGTTCTCCACCAAACAATACCAGGCTACCCGGCACTACTCCTCCACCTAGTACACGGGCCAGCTCCTGTCCCGGAACCTGGATTCGCGGATATTCGGCGGTGCCGATCTCCTGTAATAAAATGGATTGATTGGAGCGTTTATTTTCGCTCTTATTAGCAGAGAATAATTGTAATCGATCATTCTTTGTTTCTTTATGAACGACTTCTTCTACTAAAGTATTCCACTCGCCACAACTGTTGCATTTGCCTGCCCATTTAGCGGCCTGTGTACCGCAACTCTGACAGAAATAAGATGTTTTTGTTTTTGCCATGTTTGATCTTGCTTCTCACACCAAAGTTACGGCATTAAGTAGCAGGTTATTGCTATAATTTGTAGCTAAATGAAATTGATAATTTTTGTTATATTTGGTATAGATAACTACACTCAGTTGCGCCAATCTTGCTACCCTATGTTGTATAGGCAAAATTTTATGGGGCGTATAAGTAAGTTATAAGTAAGCCGCTTGACAACAACATGAAAAACTTCATTATATTAATAAACTATGGAAACTGGCTTATTCAAGTTCTTGACAAAAACGAAAACTTAGTAACGGATTTGACACGTACCAACAACCCGAGTGAAACTAAATATTTCGGAAAAGGGTTAGTCAACAATTCCTTAATTGAAATCTGCGAACACTCTGATAAAATTTCAATTACACATAATGTCATAAATGAATTAGGTAGTATTGAATTTATCAAGACCAATGGATTTGCCCGAACTGCTAAAATAAAATTAGAAAATAATTCCTTTGTTTTTACCCGTAAAGACTTGGCTCAAGAATTTATGCTTGAGGATGATAAGCACAATATAATCGCATCCATAAATGGCAAACTTCGAAAAGACAAAGACGCGAACATTCTAGGAATAATCTACTTTCCAAAATCATTATATCATGCTGTTGCACTTAATACTGAAAACATAAATATCGATAAGGCTTTAGAGTTACTATTGATTTGTGGTTTTTGTGCGAGAAAATTCCAACAAATAGACAGTGGAGACGCATATTAAACTAAGTGTAGCGGCCAACTTATAACACACGCTAAGCAAACAGCCTGGCAAACATCAAAGCATTTGCAAAAGCGGTCGCTTTGCGGGGACAATTATTTCGCTTTGCAAAAGTCCAATAAGCAGTTATCTTTGTTAATACCATTCGGCAAGACACAGTTTCAAATCAAACCGTTGCTTAGCGCGAAACCGTTATAAGTAATAAGCGCGAGAACAAAATCCAATAGAGAATTGACAATTAAGCGGACTCCATATTTTATCCTTAGCTTATTAATTTCGTTGACAAGTTGTATGGCCTTTGTATTGTCTGCACTCCAATTATATAGCGACGAAGACTATGTTCACAATTACCTTGGTTGTGGACCAAATGGTGACACTGGAGCAATTCCCATTATGGGCTCAATAATGATTAGTATGTTTTTTACAATAATACATATTTTGACACACGTCTTTTTCATCCTTACAACCAAAGTAAAAGGCAACAAGTTTAAAATAGGACTAGGTTTTTATAAACATGATAAAATTATAACACATATAGTTAAAGGCGTTTTTTATTTATTTTCAGCTTTCTTGGTATACGATTATGTAGCAGCTTTTTATAAATTCTATTTATATGAATTCATCTCATTTATTTTCATGACATCTACTGTAATAATCTACAGTGTGACAATATCAAATATAATTGAGACACCAGACGAACAAACTGAAGTTAAGCTAAATGCTACTTAAAACATATAACACTGCTTACCAGTAATGCGCGCAGGGGCCTCCACTCCGCTCAGTCACCTTTTAATTTTTGCTCCCGATAAAATCGGGACAAGTTTTGCAAATGTTTAGAAAAAGCTATCTTTATTTAAACATTATGACAAGCATTAAGCAATCCCGGATAGAATCTGTTGATCTTTTAAAAGGTTTGGTTATGGTTGTTATGGCGCTTGATCACACCAGAGATTATTTTCATTATTCCTCTTTCTTTATTGATCCAACAGATCCCGAACAAACAACCTGGCCTATTTTCTTTACGCGGTTTATCACCCATTTTTGCGCGCCGGCTTTTAGCTTTTTAGCCGGCGTTTCTGCTTTTATGGTTGGTAAAAGGAAACCCAATCATGAGTTATCCGGTTTTTTAGTGAAGCGAGGACTTTGGCTTGTTTTTGCTGAAATAATGATCGTGTCCTTTGGCTGGAACTTTGATGTTCAGTACAGGTTTATTGCTTTACAAACCATTTGGTCGTTGGGAATGAGCATGATCATTTTAGCCGGATTAATTCACCTTCCTAAACAAGCTATACTGGTATTTAGCCTTTTGATCATTTTTGGGCATAATTTGTTGGATAATATTCATTTTGAAAATAATGTATTGTGGTCAACACTTCACGAATTTCAGAGATTTGAATTTGCGGGCCACAGAATTGTTTTTGCTTATGCTCTTTTACCATGGATCGCTGTAATGTCTTTGGGATATTATGTTGGCTCGTTTTATGACACATCGTTTGATGCTCAAAAAAGAAAAAAAATATTGAATGGCTTGGGAGCAGGCTGTATGTTACTTTTCTTTATTCTGGTTGTTTTAAACAGTTACGGAGATCCTGTGCCATGGCAGCACCATGATACTATTTCTAAAACATTCATGTCCATCTTTAATGTTAGTAAATATCCGCCATCATTACGTTATTTACTGATAACACTAGGATGTACATTCCTTTTTTTAGCAAACTCCGAAAAGCTGAAAGGCAAAATCATCGACTTCTTTTGTGTGTTTGGAAGAGTTCCCTTTTTTTATTACATCCTGCACATTTATTTGATTCACCTGATGGCAGCTTTTGCAGCCTGGCTTACCGGTTTTGGCTGGCAGGCTTTGGTCTTGCCCAAATTTATTACCCGGGTAGAAGGGTTGAAAGGCTATGGTTTTAATTTGATCGCCGTTTATATAGTTTGGATCATCGTTGTTGTTTTACTTTACCCATTATGTAAAAAATTCGACAACTATAAACAAAATAATAAAGACAAATGGTGGCTGAGCTATTTATAAATTAATTAGGGCGTGTCCCGCCAGCTGGCGGGCCGGGCTCTCGGCACTCGCTTTTTTATTTACCCTGTGGGATAAATAAAAAGAGCTCAGACAAATGCCTCCATCCCTCACGCGGCTGTAAAGTGAGTTTGAAATTGATACTTCGATCCGGCTGCATACCTTAAGAAAAATAAATTAGCCTGATGTTTAAACCATCTTCAATGTATTCTTCTTGCCAATATGTTCGTAATTCTCAGCGATCCAGGCATCACAGGCTTTATAGCCAAGATCTTTCAGATACATCATAAAATCCCAGCTGGTATTTAATTTGGATGATAAATTCAGGTTACCCAATTCATTATCAGCACTGATATTATGAAGATAAACTGGTTTCAATTCGCCATCCAGTGTAATCCCTTTAGCAACTAACTCTTGCTTGAATTGAATTAATTTAAGTTCTAATAACAAAGACGAATTAAAACTTAGTTCATTCACACGGTCCCTGATGTCTTCGATTTTTCCGGGCACTTCTTTTATATTCTTAGGATTGATCTGTATAAGTAAAATATCATCCGTACCTATGGTATTATCTATCAGCGGCTGTATCAATGGATTTCCACTGTAACCACCATCCCAGTAATGCTCGCCATCAATTTCAACGGCATCATACATATAAGGCAAACAAGCCGATGCCAGAATAGTTTTTGCTGTAATTTCTTCGTGTCCAAAAACACGTGCTTCGCACGTTTTTACGTTAGTAGCGCATACAAACAATTTTGGTGGATTTAATTTATGAAGCTCATCAAAATTGATCACTTCATTTAAGATCTTTTCCAAAGGATTGTATTGTAATGGATTTAACTGCTTTGGCGTGAAGCTTTCGGTACTCATGCTAAACAAACGGTAAGAGGGGGAAAAATCCATGTTACCCGGACTCATCATTTTATCGAACCAACTGGGTTGTAGCGGTGATAATTTTCCAGCCTCAGAGATCTTATGCCAGAACTTGACCAGCGTATGCTTTGCTAAGTTCTTTCCTCCTTTTTTGAGTCCGTAAACCGTGCAAACGCCATTCATTGCTCCGGCACTGGTACCACAAACTCCGTCAATTTCCAAACGTTCATCATCCAATATTCTGTCGATAACTCCCCATGTGTATGCGCCATGGGCCCCGCCACCTTGCAATGCAAGATCGATTTTTTTTATTTTTGTCATAGATAATTGATAAAGTAAATCCTTTAGGTCAAACTTACTAAAAATTTATACGCAGTAATTACAATAAAGTTGTAGAAAAGTTGGATTTTTTTGAAGAAAACTAATACTCGATATCTAAATCGAATCGTTTTTTGAATTCCAGCAGAGCCGGATTTTTTTCGGCCATTAATTTGAATTTATCTGCAGGCTTATACGCTTTAATTTCACCAACAATCTCAGAGACTTTGATATCAAGCTGTGTTTGCTTATTGCTTAACAGCTTTCTTAACTCATCCAACATATCCTGTTTGATGTTGACCAGCATTTCTTTTTGAACCTCGTTGTTCAGTTCAATTAAAATAGTTTTTCCAACCAGGCTGATCTTGCTTGAAGTTAAAGTAGCATACAATTGTTTATTGCCATTTTTACTTTTTTCTTCTGCATATTCTTTTAACCCATCTAACACTCTTGCATCAGTCAGCTCTACATCTTCAAGCATGGTTTCTTCAACGACAACTGTAGCGTCAACCGCTAATGCCTGGTTACGCTGTGCATTATCCTGCAATAAGAATTGTGATTTTATTTTGAGGTCGTTGAACCCTACAACCGGTTTAGCACTGGTTTGAACAGTTGGTGTAGCAGTGAATTTAGCAACTGGCTGAGCTTGCTCTATAGCTTTTGGTTGAGCTGTTTGAATTTCGAAACCCGAGTTTAACTCATTTTTTTTTTCCGCATCTGCCGGTGCGGTGTTCAAATAGCTGATCTGCATCAGGGCCATTTCTACTTGCAAACGCTGATTCTTTGCTGATTTATAATGAATATCGCATTTATTGATCACTGCCAGCGACTTTAATAAAAAAGGTGTGGGGCACAATTGAGCCTGTTCGGCAAAACGTTTCTTTAAGGCTTCGCTTACTTCTAATAACTGAACGGTGTATTGATCTTTACTAACCAGTAAGTTCCTTAAATGCTCGCCAAATCCTATTATAAAATTATGGCCATCGAATCCTTTTTTCAGGATCTCGTCAAATGTTACCATAACTTCCGGTAAACGACCGTTAATGGCAGCATCCGTCAGTTTAAAATAATACTCATAATCCAGTACATGCAAATTCTCAACTACAGCTTTGTAAGTCAAATGATTTCCGGTAAAGGTTACCATTTGATCAAAAATAGAACAGGCATCACGTAAACCACCATCTGCTTTTTGAGAAATGATCTGCAATGCTTCTGGTTCAAAAGTAATGTGTTCGGTATTTGCGATGTACTCTAATTGTTCGGTAATATCTTCTGCTTTAATGCGATTAAAGCTAAATACCTGGCATCGGGATAATATGGTTGGGATGATCTTATGTTTTTCAGTGGTAGCTAAAATGAACTTAGCATGTTTTGGTGGTTCTTCCAACGTCTTTAAAAAAGCATTAAATGCGGCATTAGACAACATGTGAACCTCATCGATCACATATACTTTATAATCTCCTAATTGTGGCGCAAAACGCACCTGATCAACCAGGTTACGAATATCCTCAACCGAGTTGTTTGAAGCCGCATCCAGTTCATATACATTCAATGAAGCGCCTGAATTGAATGACAAGCAGGATTCGCAAGCATCGCAGGCTTCGCCATCGGAAGTTAAATTAGTACAGTTAATGGTTTTGGCGAAGATACGGGCGCAAGTTGTTTTACCTACACCACGCGGGCCGCAAAACAAATAGGCTTGGGCGATCTTACCGTTCTTTATAGCCTGCTTTAAAGTGTTAGTTATATGGCTTTGACCAACTACTGTGTTAAAGTGTTGGGGGCGATACTTCCGGGCCGATACTATAAAGTCATCCATGATTAATAGAGGTAAATTTACTGTTTATATCGCCATAAAAAAGGTTAAATTATTAACTGAATGTGAATAAGTATATATATTTGGTTTAACCAAAAACGCAGTTATTTCTTGAAAAACAAGGCATATATATTATTTTTTGCAATAATTTTTTTAGCATTCCCGGGAATTAGTCAGAATTTGATCAGGGGCATAGTTACCGAGCCTGATAGTACAACACCCATGCCTTTTGTATATGTGATCAATGCTACCACGGGCCAGGGACAAATGAGCGACGGTAACGGAAAATTTAATGTAATTGCCAACGACAGAGATTCGATCATTTTTTCTTTTGTAGGTTACCTAAGACTAAAATTACCGGCAGGCAAACTCTACAAAGGTCCTTATAAAGAATGTAAAGTAGTAATGGTCGAGTCGGCTTATAAGCTGGATCAGGTGGTTGTAAGCGATTTTAAATTAAAGCCCTACGAAAAAGATTATATGAAACGCGTTATTCAGGGTTCAAAGACCACTGTGGTAAACGCAATGGAAAGCCCTATCTCAGCTCTCTATATGCAATTCAGCAAAAAAGGAAAAGAGCAACGGAAGTTAGCGGCCATTTTTGAAGAGATCTTCATTCAGGAAGCTGTAGCCAAAAAATTCAATGCCGAAACATTGCGAAAATTAACAGGTGATGAAACCATTGATTTTGAAAAATTCAGAAAATACTGTTATTATTTAAGTAATGATTATATCATCCATCACGATGGATATGATCTATACTATCGTGTGATGGATTGTTATTACAGGTGGAAAGAAGAGAAGAGGTAATTAATCCTGAATTATTTTTTCAATAGCTTTCGGAAAATATTCGAATTCCAGTTTTCTTATTTTTGCAGCTAATGATTCCGCGGTGTCATTTTCATCAATAGTACATTTTGCCTGCAAAATAATTTCGCCCTTATCGTATTCCTCATTTACATAGTGAATAGTAATACCACTTTCCGGATCTCTATTGCTGACCACGGCATTATGCACATGCATACCGTACATGCCTTTGCCGCCATAATTAGGCAATAATGCCGGATGAATGTTTACTATGCGATTTGGGAATGCTCTGATGAACGCTTCAGGTATCTTTAATAAAAAACCAGCCAAAATAATAATGTCTATTTTTTCGGTTTGCAAAAATTCGATGATCTGTGAGGTGTATTCATACAAAGCTGTTTTACTAATGATCTGAACATTTTTTTTATATTTTTCAGCTCTCGCTATTACGCCTGCCGTGTCGGAGTTTGTAACCACCAGCTTTATTTTCACTCGCTTGTCGTTATTGAAATATTTGAACAGGTTCTCTGCATTGGTTCCTTCTCCTGAGGCAAATATGGCTAAGTTTTTCACTGTTGCGAAAATACAATTTTTATAAAACAAAAACGCCGTTAATTTCTTAACGGCGTTTTATTAATATAGTTCCTTCTATTATTAGTTATCTTTTTTAATAAGAGTAACGTGGCCAACATATGGGTGATTATTTCCCATTATATCTTTCACTAACATTTTATAGGTATAAACTCCTTGTTCGGCCATTTTAGAACCACCTTTCACAGTTCCATCCCAGCCTTTACGGAAGCTGTTGCTTGTAAAGATATTCTCACCCCATCTGTCATAAACATCCATTCGGTAGTTTTCTTCGTCGATACCTACACCCATTGGCAAGAACACATCATTCAATCCGTTTGCATCCGGTGTAAATGAATTTGGAATATACAATGCAAAATCAGGCAAGATATCTACAATAAGGTTAGCTGTATCTCTACAATTATTGATAGATATTGCAATTAAATGTACATTATAGTTTCCTACCATATTATAGAAATGGCTTGGATTGGTAACAGTTGAGTTGTTAGAGTTGGATACCGAAGCGTTCGGATCACCAAAATCCCAGAAATAATTATTAGCTCCTTGTGATGTATTGATGAAATCAATATTAGGATCCAAAATACTTGTTGATTGAGGATCTGCATAAAATGAAGCTATCGGTTGTTTGTGAATGACAATAAAATTGTTTTTCTGGATCGTTCTTGAACAACCTGTTATTGTATCTGTTATTGTCACACCTACGCCCAGAGTATCAGCATCAGGATAAGTATGCGTAATAACAGGGCTGTCTGTTGTTCCCATAACATCTTTTCCATCATTGATCCAAGAATAACTATAGCCTCCTGCTGTTCCCGGTGTAGCGGTAAACGATATAGTTCCAGGTGCACACTGCACTGTACTGCTTGCAACAATACTAACTGTAGGTCTTGGATTAGTAACTACTGTAAATACGCCTGTAGCAGGCGGCATCGTACAACCGTCGGTGATGGTTAAAGAATAAGTAACGCTTGTTGAAGTACTACCCGTTGCATGACCCATTACAGTAATAGCGCTTGTAGAAGCGTTTGTAGGTGTCCACAAATAAGTATATGGCCCGCCATTCCCCGCACTTGTCATCGTCGGAGCTAAACTTCCATTTATACTATCACACAGGTTAATTTGGTTTGAGGCAAAAGTTAACGGAGGTGTAACAGATACTGTTATTACTGTAGGTGAAGTTACGCAACCTTTAGAGTCGCCCACTATTACACCGTATGTTGATGTATTAACAGGATTCACCGTGTGAGGCCCACCTCCAACAAATGGATTAGGTGTCCATGTATAACCATAAGCCGGTGTTCCGTTTTGTCCCGACGCTGCTATTTGTGTTGATTGTCCGTAACAAATTGTAATGTTCGGCGTAGTTTGCAACACTAATAATCCAGGCTGAGTTACATTCACTGGTTGAGAGGTCTTACAACCATAATTATCTGTTAATGTAGCAGTATAAACTCCGCTGCAAATACCTGCCACATTTTGCGACATGGCGGCTGTTGTAACTGTTTGAGATATTGGGTTCGACCAGTTCACTGTGTAAGGGGACGTTCCACTAGTATAATTAATGGTGATATCTCCATTACATAATCCAAAACAAGACGGAGCATTTACACTGAATCCTGAAATAGCAGGAACCGGAGGATTTGCAACGTTCACAGTTTGTGTTAATAAACATCCTTTAGAATCAATGATGTTTGCTGTCCACAAGCCCGGCGCCATATTAGATGCCACTAAGCCTGTTTGAGAAGGTGCTGTGTTCCAGTTAACCGTGTAACTTGGTGTACCACCACCAACGGTTACAGTAGCTGATCCATTGATCAAATTACAAGTTGCAGGTAATGACGTAGCATTTGACGTTAACGCAGACGGTTCTGTAATGTTAAAGTTTAAATTAATAAAGCATCCATGCTGATCTGTTACAGTTCCGGTAACCGGGCCCATTAGTAAACCAACAGGATTAGCAACAGTTCCAATAGATGATGGTGTCCACGAAAAAGTATATCCAGGAGTACCACCCTGAACTGTAGTAGATATCTGACCATTAGATCCTCCGAAACATGAAACGTTGGTTACACTGGAAGCCGCTAACACTAATGCCTGTGGCTGTATAATTCCAATTGACGCTGAAGCAATACAACCGTTAGCATCGATCACGTTCCCTGTATAAGTGTTCGCTGTTACATTAGCTAAAACAGAGTTTGTTTGCGCACTTGGCGTCCATAGGTAATTGTATGGACCTGTTCCACCATTTACAAGGATCGTAGCGCCACCATCACTCGCTCCAAAACAACTTACGTTTGTAGAGCTACCGATAGCACTAACAAAAGACGCGGGTTGTAAAATATTAACAGAAGCTGTTCCGATACATCCTGCAGCATCCTGTACGGTAATATTATGAATACCAAATCCAAAGTTAGTAGTTAAGGTTGTTGTATTTGGAGCTGCTTGTGTACCAAACCATGATACTGTATAATTAGGCACACCGCCCACGATACTTGCAGAAGCACCACCATCAAATGCACCAAAACAGGTCACATTTGTTTGGCTTGTAATTGCAACTACAGGGCCAGCAATATCATTTACTAAACCGCTTGCGTTTGCGGCACATCCGTTAACGTCTGTTACTATGAAGTTATAAGCTCCTGCAGCAATGTTATTATAACACAAGGTTGTTGCATTACCACTAACGCCATTCCACTGATATGATAAAGTTCCGGTTCCACCTGCAACTAATGCGCAGGCACTACCGTTACTTTGTCCGCAGTTTGAATTTGTTGCTGATACTGCTGCTGTTAATAAAGCCGGTTGTGCTAATGTAAACGTTAACGTTGTTGTACAGATATTATTATAAGTAATTGTTACTGTTTGATTTCCTGCACATAACGTATTTACTGAATTACCTCCCTGCAAGCCTGGCTGCCATAAGAATGTAGGTATTCCAATACCGCCGCTTGTAGCAACCACACCTGTTCCATCGCAAACACCATTACATAAAGGGTCTGCCGTTGTTAATGTAGTTGTTAATGGTGCCGGTTGAGTAATTGTTGTATTTGTGGTTGCAGTACAACCCATATCATCAGTTACTGTTACCGTATAGGTTCCGGCAGGTAAATTATTTGCATTTGTATTATTACTGGCTGATGCAGCTCCTGTCCATACATATGTGTAAGGCACTGTTCCACCACCTGCAGATACTGAAACAAAACCATCAGCACCACCGTTACAGGTCACACTTCCCGTAGATGAAATACTAGCTGTTAATACGGTTGGTTGAGTAATGATCACCTGTGCGTTAGCCACACAGTTATGTTGATCGGTTGCAGTCATCGTATAAGTTCCGGCACATAAGTTTGAGGCTGTTTGTCCGGGAATAGGGAATGAACCGCCAACCCAGTTGTAGCTAACCACGCCACTGTTATTTGTTACCGATGCAGTTGCTACACCATTACATAGACCGAAACAAGACACATTTGTAGATGTAATATTTGCAATCATTGCCGGTGGATCAACTAAGGTCATACTTGATGTTACAACACATCCATGGTCATCTCTAACTGTTATACCGTAGTTACCTGACGGGATCGGATTTGTTGTTGAGTTATTACCTGCAGTTGATGTCCATGTATAGGTATATGGAGAAGTTCCGCCTAAAGCAATAGCAATACCAGAACCATCTTGTGAACCAAAACATGTTGGATCTGTTGGTAATATATTAACTGTTAAAGCTGTTGGCTGAGTAATATTTACACTCATAGATGCTACACAGCCTGCGTCGTCGGTGGCTGAAACAGTGTAGATCTGAGCACATAGATTAGTTCCAATAGGACTTACCAAACCATTACTCCATGAGTAAATATATGGTGCAACTCCACCAGTTACACTAGTAGTAGCAACTCCATCGCAAAGTCCGAAGCAACTAACGTTAGTTTGAGTTGTGATACTAATTACAGGCCCTGCAATATTTGGAATAGTTACGGCTAAAGTTTGTTGACAAAGATTGGCGTCTGTTACTATAATTGTTGGCGTACCAGCTGCTATTCCAGTTTCAATATTGGTTGAAGAACCTGTGCTCCACGAATAGGTGTAAGCACTCGGAGCACCTCCACTTGCAGTAACCGTAGCAGAACCATTTGCCTGGTTACAATTTGCCGGCGTTACTGTTCCTGTTAAAGATAGGGCCGTAGGCTCGGTAACAGCAATGGTTTGAGTGATAGTACATCCCTTTCCATCTGTGATATCACAAGAATATGTTCCGGTAGGAACTCCAGTAACTGTTTGAAGGTTACTAGGAATGTTTGTCCATAAATAACTATAAGGAGATGTTCCACCGGTACCTGCTGCCGTAACTGTTCCTGTTGCTGTACCAAAACATTTAACATTGTTCGAATTCATGATCGCTGTTAATATTGTAGGCTGAGTAATCGTTGCAACCGCTGTTGCTTTACAACCAAAGAAGTCGGTAACGGTTCCTGTATAAGTACCTGGACTTAAATTGGTAGCTGTTGCATTTGTTTGGCTACCAGGTGTCCATGAGAAAGTAAATGGTGCCGCGCCTCCTATCGGACTAATGGTTAACTGACCATCATTTGCACCATTACATGTAATATCAGTAATTGCCGATATAGTAGCCGTACCGCCCGGAGTTAAACCAACTACGGGTTGTGCAGTTACAGAACATCCATTAGCGTCTGTAGCTGTTACTGTATACTGTCCTGCAATTACACCATTTAAATTAGATCCTGCACCACCTGCTGACCATGTGTACGTATAAATTGGTGTTCCACCTGATACTGTAGTAGTAACAACACCATTTGCTGCTGTACAATTTGCATTTTGGGTAGCCACCTGAATTGCTAAAGCTGTAGGCTCAGTTACCTGAACCGTTTGAGTAGCTACACAGTTATTGGCATCTTTAATTGTGATAATATAAGAACCTGCGCCTACTGCTGTATAAGAAGAAGCCGTTTGAGGAAACGCTCCATTTAAACTATAAGAATATGCCGGTGTTCCACCAGCTCCTGTAATATTGATAGTACCTGTTGCTGCTCCAAAACATAATGCAGGAACAGAAGTTACTGTTAATGTTACCTGAGTAGGTTGTGAAATAGTTACAGTATTGGTAACAGTACATCCTGCCATGTCTTGCGTGATCGTACTATATGTACCTGCCGCTAAGCCTGTAAACACGCCCGTTCCATTACTTTGGAATGGTGCAGTTAATGTATGAGTGAATGGTGCACCGCTTCCGCCGGCACCCGAAATGGTAAAGCCACCATTTGTACCTCCAAAACAGCTTGTATTTGTTGTGCTTACAATAGCCGAAGTTGGAGTACCATTATTTAATACATTAAAATTGATGGTCAATACACATAGATTAGCGTCACGAACTGTTAATGTATGAGTTCCTGCAAGTAAACTATTTGTAGTTGTACCAGCTGCTAAAGGACTACCATTAAATGAATATTGATAAGGACCTGTGCCACCTGTAACACCCGTAACAGTTGCTGAACCGTTTGCGCTACCGCAAGTTGCATTGCTTGTTACAACGGTTGCTGTAACAGGGCCTGCTGCTGTACCAATGTTAAATGTTGTGTTAAATGTACAACTGTTTGCATCTGTTACCTGAACTGTATGTGTTCCTGCCGCTAAACCAGAAGTTAAACTTGTAGTAGCTACGCCATCCACCATAAATGAAAATGCTGATGTACCACCCGTTACTCCGGTTACATTATAAGTACCATTTGATAATCCACAACCAGCTAATGTGGTTGTTCCTGTAATAGCTGTAGGGCCCGGAATATTAGTTATGTTAACCGTTCTTGTCAACACACAACCTTTGAAGTCTGTTACCGTTAAAGTATATATGCCAGCTGCTGCCCCTGTTAATACCGGAGTAATGCCGCCATTGCTCCAGCTATATGTGTAAACCGGTGTGCCACCAGCTACAGTTACAGTTCCAGACCCGTTTGCATTACCACAGGTTGCTGGCGTTAATGTAGAAGTTAAAGTTAAAGATGTTGGCTGAGTTACTGTTACTCCTTGAGTAATAGAACAACCGTTTGCATCTGTTTGAGTTACCGAATAAGTTCCTGCTGCGGCATTGGTTACAGTAGCATTTGTATTAGATCCTAAGGCCGGCCATAAATAAGTGTACGGTGCTATACCACCTGAACCTGATGCGGAAACTGTTCCTGTTGCAGATCCGAAACAATTAGCCGGTATAGAAGTCACTGTTAAAGTTACAGCTGTTGGCTGAGTTAAAGTAACAGAAGCGGTTGCTGTACAACCTGAGTTATCCCTAACTGTCATGTTATATGTTCCAGCTGGTAATCCTGTAAAATTACCTGTAGTATTAGTTACTGTAGGTGCTGTTAATGTATAAGTGAATGGGGCTATTCCGCCTGATGGCGCTACACTTACACTTCCAGTAGATGCACCGTTACATAAAATATTCAATGAACTGGTAACAGAAGCTGTTGGTCCGCTATTATTAATAACTACGTATGTAACTGATAAGGTACATGAATTCACATCTCTGATCACAACCGTATGAGTTCCTGAAGGTAATCCTGAAGCAGTAGTACCGGCTCCAAAAGCGCCTCCATTAAATGAATATTGATATGCTGCAACACCTCCCGTTACTCCTGTAACAGTTGACGTTCCGTTTGCAGTACCACATGATGCGTTTGTTGTAGCAACTGTTGCCGACGTAGGGCCGTTTGCTGTATTAATATTAAAAGTTGTACTAAATGTACAACCATTCACATCTCTTACCAGGATAGTATGTGCGCCTGCTGCAAGACCTGAAGTTAAACTTGATGTTCCTACGCCATCTACACTGTATGTATAGGCTGCTGTTCCGCCGGTTACACCGGTTACATTGTAGGTACCATTGCTTAAATTACAGCCTGCTAAAGTAGTCGTTCCCGTAATAGCTGTAGGGCCCGGAATATTAGTAATAGTTACTGTTCTTGTTAGTACACATCCATTATTATCAGTTACTGTAACTGTATGAGTACCTGCAGATACAGCGGTTAATGTAGCTGTTGTACCTCCATTACTCCAGTTATAACTGTATGGAGTTGTTCCACCGGCTACAGTTACTGTTCCAGAACCATTGGCATTGCCACAGGTTGCAGGTGTTAATGTTGATGTTAAAGTTAATGATGTTGGTTGAGTCACTGTTACTGTTCTGGTAATAGGACAATTATTTGCATCTCTTATGGTTACCGTATAAGTTCCGGCCGCAACTCCAGTAACCGTAGCTAACGTACTCGAACCTAAGGCAGGCCATAAATAAGTGTATGGTGCAATTCCACCTGCTCCACCTGCTGTTACAACTCCTGTTGAATTACCAAAGCAATTCACCGGTGTCATCGAGATCGTTCCTGTAACTGGCGTTGGCTGTGTAATAGTTGCCGATACAGTTGCCGTACAACCCGAGTTATCTCTTACTGTGATATTATATGCTCCAGCTACTAAACCTGTAAAGTTACCGGTTGTGTTGGTTACAGTAGGCGCTGTTAATGTATAGGTGAATGGTGCAATGCCACCCGCAGGAACCACCGTTAAGCTTCCTGTAGCTGATCCGTTACACAATACATTTAATGAAGTTGTTACTGCTGCGGTTGGAGCAGCATTATTAGCTACGTTATAAGTTGCAGTTATTGTACATGAGTTTGCATCTCTTACAATTACAGTATGTGTACCGCCTGCTAATCCAGAGGCCGTTGTTCCTGCACCAAATGCTCCGCCGTCAAATGAATATTGGAAAGGAGCTGTTCCGCCGGTTACGCCTGTTACTGTTGATGTTCCATTTGCCGTTCCACAACTTGCATTGGTTGTTGCTACCGTAAAACTTGATGGACCATTTGCCGTTCCAATCACAAAAGTTGTACTAAATGTACAGCCATTCACATCTCTTACTAATATGGTATGTGTTCCTGCTGCTAAACCTGTTGTTAAACTTGTTGTTCCAACACCATTTACACTAAATGTATAAGCTGCGGTTCCACCTGTTACTCCCGTTACATTGTATGTTCCGTTATTGGTATTACAGCTTGCTTGTGTTGTTGTTCCTGCAATTGCTGTAGGACCCGGAATATTAGTAATTATTACTGTTTTTGTAAAAGTACAACCATTAACATCTCTTACAGTTATAGAATAAGTACCCGGTGCCTGACCGGTTACCGGTGATGTAGCAGTAAAAGGGCCTGCTCCTATGGCGTAAGTATATGGTGCCGTACCACCTGTTGGTGTACCAAAAGTGTAACTACCATTATTAAGGCCACAGGTTGCATTTGTGGTAGTAGTTGTAATTGCTGTTGGGCCAGGCGACATGGTTAATGTTGCCGATACCGTGAACGTACAACCAAAGTTATTGGTTAAAGTAATGACCGGTGTTCCTGCTCCTAATCCCGTGACTGTTTGTCCGGATATAGCGCCAAGGCTGCTTGCAAAAGTATTTATAGTTTGTCCACCGCTTGATGTATTATTAATAACGATAATGCCATTGTTGTTACCACAACTTGGATTTGTAAATGATAACGTAGCTGCAGGCATAGGCCTGATGGTAACGCTAATAACCGCCGATGTTGCCGGACAGCCACCGCTTGCAGGAACTGTGTAAGTATAGTTATATGTACCTGCTGCATAAGAAGCCGGATTAAAAGTACCTAAATTACCTCCGGTTAAAGCTGGTGCCGGGCCACTCCAGGTACCTGTTGTAGAAACACCAGTACCTAATAAGCCAAATAAATTTGTACTTGCCGCAGAGCTACATACCGCTAAAGTATTACTAACACCGGCATAAGGACCCGGGTTAACAGTTATACATCTAACTGTTGTGTAGCTACAACCAAAATTATCCACTGCTGTTAACGTATAGCAATGACTACCAGTTGTTGTTGGCTGTACGGTTGCATTATTACCAGATGTAGAAGTGATATTTGCACCCGACCATGTTTGTGAAACAATTGTTGGCGTGAATGATTGTGACGCCGGAACAGCGGCATTAAAATTTATATCCCAGTTGAAGATATATCCATTATCTGCTCCTAGATTATCTGTTACTTTGATACACCAGTTACCATTTAACGGGCAACCAACTAAACCTGCTAAACTGGATGCCGGCTGATATGTACCTGCCTGAATAGCATTTCCTGCAGGAGTTCCCGAAGGTACCGTTGGACCTGCAACTAATTGTGTTGCACCTGACATGGCAAAGCAATAATTAAATCCTGTACCGGGACCTACTGCAGGATCATCCAATGGATTTCCCAAATAAGTTCCGCCACCACCCTGAGCATATGTTTTTAAAGGTACAATTGTTCCATTAGGACATACGATTTCAATCTGTAAATCTCCAAGATAAGAGTGCTCAAGAGATGCACAAATATTATTAATGTCAGCTGCCGATGTAATCGTTTGGCCGGAAGTATAACAATCAACCGTAATACAGGAATTATAAGATACTCCGGATCCATCCGGTAAAAATGTTGTTCCACTGATAGGAGGTGTACAGTTAGCTACAAATGGCGTTGGCGTAACAGAACCAATTAAGGTTGCTGTTTGTCCCAAACATATACTGGTTGTATTGGTTGTTGTAGCTGTAAAAGAAGGCGTTGTAGAAACCTGAACAACCTGATTGATCTTATTTTGGTTAGTACATCCACCAACAGTTGTGGTTAAATTAACTATATATACGCCAGGTGTTGCATAGGTTGTAGAAGCCGAAGCTCCTGCACCGGTTTGCCCGTTATCAAAATTCCAGCTATAGGTAGCGCCTGCGCCACTGCCCGAAAAAGTTGCACTACCATTAAATGTGACCGACTGCCCCTGACAGACCTTTATAATACCACCAACGGGGGCCGGACTTGAACTGTTAAATACTGAGTTAATGACCTGACAGGGAGTGATACAGGTGATTGTTGCAACCCACCCCGCATATTGTACCGATCCATCTGATTTAAAAACAAAGGTTAAACAACCGGATGCGTTTGCAGCAGTGGCTTGAACAATACCAGGACCAACTACGCCGGTATAAGAACCTAATGTAGGTGAAGCAGTATTGGGACCGTTGTAAATTGTCAACAATTCCAATCCGCTACCTTCAGTATTAAAGGTGGTAAAATTAAAACTCAATTTATCACCCGGAGTTGATGGGCAAAATGTTTTGGTATATGTCTCATTAGCGAGATAGGTACCACCATTTCCACCAGAGTCATAAAATGTTCCTCCGCATGTTGTTACGGCAGTATTATTCATGGTGTAGTTTTGAGCTATACCAGATAGAGCAAAAACAAAAAGAATTATTGTAAGGATATGTTTCATATTCTCTAGTCTATTTTATAGTTTGTGGTTGAATAACAATAAGGTAATCAGTATTATCAATACGATAAATTTCAGCGTTCTTTGAAGAGAATTTTAAATCATACTTCAAAATATTAAAACTGTTTGGATCGTACGCTATATCTCTTGTTAAGGTGCTATTGTACTTATTAAACAAGGCAGCAGAAGACAACTTAGTATATTTATCATCTCCAACAACAGGAGACTCAATTACTTTTACTCTATTCTCGATCAGATCGGTCAAAAACGAAAGACGTTCTGCATCGTTCATTACCAATTCCTGCGTTTTATCGCCATATGCTTCTTGTATCTTAGTATTGATCTGTTGCGCACTTGCTGTATTTATGTGACCAAATGCCACCAGCAAGAGTGTTAAAAAAGGATAAAAAATATTTCTCATGTTTAGGGGTATATAATATCTGATAAATGTAGTTTAACCAATAACATTTCTGCACTTTTTTAATAAGTGAATGGTCACTTTCACTCGTTCGTTTAGTATCCATAAAAACTAAAAAATTTAGATTAAAGTGGGTAAAATAATGCTCAGGTTGCGTATTTTTAAATAGATTTAGTTGGGTTTTGAACTGAAGACATACCTAAATATTGGTATGCATGAGGTTTTAAAGCGTTATGCCTATTATACAAACATCATCAACTTGCTCATGATTTCCTCTCCAGGAAGTAAATGCTTTTTCAAGTGCTAATTTTTGATCACTTAAACTCAAGTTGACCGTTGAGATCAACAATTCTTCCAATTGCCTGTACTTAAATTTTTTGCCTTTGGGTCCGCCAAACTGATCGGCGTAACCATCGGTAAACAAATATAAACGGTCGCCTTTTTGTAACGATAAATGATGCGTATGAAAATCTTTTCGCTCTTCAAATTTCCCAACCGGCTGTTTATCTGCCTTAATTTCTTCTAACAATAGAGTATCTTTTTTGATCAGCCACAAAGGATTATTAGCGCCGCTCCATTGCAATTCCACTACATTTTTATCGGAACGTTCAGATGCATTGCTTCTGATCTTTAACAGCGAGATATCCATTCCATCCTTCAGTTCATTTTCACTTTTCTCAAATGTTTCTTCAACTAATTCCGACAATTTATCCAATATCTTTCCTGTGTCGTGTATCCCAAATTCTTTCACACATCGATTCAATCCATTATTACCAACTACACTTACCAAAGCACCCGGAACCCCATGCCCGGTACAATCAACAGCAGCTATATACACTTCGTTCTCGTTTACATTAGAGGAAGGATTATTATGGATCCAGTAAAAATCGCCACTCACAATATCCTTTGGTTTAAATAAAATGAAGCAATCTACTTCCATTGCACTGATCACTTTTTCGGAAGGCAATAAAGCATTTTGAATATACTTGGCGTAGTTTATCGAATCTAAAATTTCTTTGTTCTTATGTTCAACTATTTCTTTTTGTTTGGAGATGATGAAATTTGCTTTCCGCTTCTGATTATAACTTCTAAACACGATCAGGATCAAACCTGACAGGACCACTAAAGCAATTACAGCTCCGGTTGTTAATTTCTTCTGGCTCCGTATCTCTGCGTTTGAAATAGCCTGTTTATTTTCGGCGTCTTTACGCTGTAATTCCTGGCGTTTGGCAAAATCATATTCTAATTCTTTTTTTAGGATCTCATTTTTACTTTCATCACTCTCTATATTTTCTTTAGAGGCCATGTATAGATTCTGAAAATTAAATGCCTTTTTATAATCCTGCTTTTGCTGATAAAGGTCGCTCAGATGCTTATACACTTCAACCTTAACGCCTTCCAGTTCATTAGCTTCAGAGATCCTTAAGGAACTCAGTAAATATTTTTCGGCTTCAGCTATTTTACCTTGCTGCAAATATGTATTCCCAAGTTCCAGATAATTATAGGCGTGGCCAATGTTCTCGCCCATGCCTCTTAAATAACTCAATGATTTATTAAAAAAATAAACTGCCGAATCGTTGTGACTGGTCAATTGATTATTGATGCCAATATTATGGTAGGCCATGGCCATTCCAATGGTATCATTTACTTCCTGACGTAAGGCCAACGATTTATTGAGATAGATCTGTGCTGATGTGAATTGATTTAATTTTTGATAACAGGTAGCAATGTTATTATAATTGATAGCCAGGATCGATTTTTCTTTGCTGTCAAAGTTGATCTTCACAGCCTTAAAATAGTAAGATAGTGCGGTACGGTATTCTTTAATCTCGGCATAGATCAATCCAATATTATTTTGCATACCAGCTACTTTCACTGGCATTTTTAATTCTTCAAATAGTTTTAAAGCGCTTAAAAAATTATCGAGTGCATCCCGCAGGTTAGATTGATCGCGGTTAATAGCTCCTTTAAAATTATAAGACTCAGCTATTCCTTCTTTATAATTGATTTTAGTAGAAAGAGCGAGTAAAGTATCTATTTTCTTTTGCGCAAGATCATACTCGGCATTATCGATCAGGTTACTGATATCATCATTATATTTTTTCAGATGCTTCGCATCCTGGCAAAAGCTTTTAATACTTAGCGTAAATATTATAACCAGTATGTAATACTTTGATCTCAAGAAGGATAAATTTAACATTAAAGCAATAAAGAAACAAATTACTTGCTCATTGCTATCTGATAATGGTGCGGCCAAGAATTTTATTTACCCGCCTTTTTTGATTTTCTAACAGGATCACAAATTCAAAGGCATTTACATTTTCAAAAGGATCGGCTACTTTTAACAGTTCTTTCGCTTCCTTTAAAATTATGTTCAACCTTTTTTCCTTCAAGCTGAATAGCTGGTGTTCAATTCCTTTTTTAATATGGTGGATCTCCTGCGGAACAGAAACTCCAAATTTTTCCCACTTATAACTTACTGTATCGGAAAAAGAAGCAATATCAACCGCTACCTGCGATACAGCAGGATTAGGATGATGTGTAAAGGTTTGTAAAGTAGGAATATGGCCTTGTTCCAATTCATGATGAAATTCGTCCAGCACCAGCTGATAAACAGGATTAACGAATTGTAAATTATCGCGCCACAATTCAAAAATAACAAATTCGCACACCGTTAGCTGAAACGACTGCTCTGTATTATCCGTATCCTCTGCTTCTACATCTACCAATACATTTCCATATTGCATCATCATGCGCAATAGCTCTTTTTCTTCATGATCTAAAATAGGATCAACTGGTTTTTCCTCTTCCAGATAAGCTTCCGGTGGCATCTCATCAGGATAACCTGTATTATTTCCCTGATTGGAATCATAGGGTTTATTAGATGCTGCTTGCTTTCCTGTTTTTTTACGGATCAGTTTATTGATCTCGATCTGCAAAATTTGTTCGCCAATATCCATGATCCTGGAACATTCTTTCACATAAACCGATCGGTTGATCGCATCAGGAATAACAGAAATACTTTCTACAATATCTTTAATTAATTCGGCACGTTTAATTGGATCATTCTCTACCTCTTTATAAAGCAAACTGGTTTTAAACGAAATAAAATCTTTACTGTTTGCCTTGATGAAATCCTTGAACTCTTCGTTAGTTACTTTTTTACTGTATGAATCAGGATCATCTCCATCAGGAAACAATAACACCCTTACATTCATCCCTTCTTCCAGGATCAGGTCAATTCCCCTGAAACTGGCCTTAATACCAGCCACATCACCATCATATAAAATGGTGATATTTTTAGTGAACCGATGGATCAATTTTATTTGCTCAACCGTTAACGAAGTACCTGACGAAGCAACAACATTTTCGATTCCTGATTGGTGCATCGAAACCACATCTGTATAACCTTCAACCAGGTAACAGTTATCATCCTGTATAATTGTTTTTTTAGCCTGAAATAACCCATACAGTGTTTTACTTTTATCATAAATATCTGTCTGTGGAGAGTTAATGTATTTGGCCTGTTTTTTATCTGTGATCAGGATCCTTCCACCAAAACCAATTACTTTCCCTGAGATATTATGGATGGGAAACATTACACGACCGGTATAGCGGTCAAAAATATCACTAACAGTTATCGGACTGCCTTCTACATGGTTATTAGATAAAATAGACATTCCTGTTTTGACCAAATATTCGGGCTTATAACCATTCTTAACGGCTGTTTCCGAAAATTTCCGGCGCTCTTCCGAACTATACCCTAATTGAAATTTATCAATAATATCCTGCCTGAAACCTCGTTCCTGAAAATATCCTAAGCCAATTGAACGCCCCATGTCATCGTTCATCAACAGGTCAGTAAAATACTTTTGTGCGTATTGCATCACAATGTATAAGCTCTCTTTCTCGTTCTGCTGTGCTTTCTCTTCAACACTAACTTCTTTCTCGATAACTTCAATACCATATTTGTTGGCCAAATACCTCAAAGCTTCCGGATAAGATAAGCTTTCAAGATCCATAATAAAGTTAACCGCCGTACCCGATTTACCGCAACCAAAACATTTATAAATGCCTTTAGCAGGAGAAACTGTAAATGACGGCGATTTCTCGCCATGAAAAGGGCATAAACCCAATAAATTGGCACCCCGTTTTTTCAGGGTAATAAAATCTCCAATAACGTCCTCAACACGGGCGGCATCAATAATTTTATCTATGGTAAACTTTGGTATCACAAAAAACAATTCGGGAAGGTAAATATAGTAAAATGTGCTCTTTGGAATGGGCTTTTTTTAATAAATAGCATAATTAATATTTGGGCATGTCCTGCAGACCGGGCTTTCCACTCGAATCTTTTTGTAAAGGAGGCACAAAAAGGATGTCCGTTACAATCCCTCGCGCAAGAACACCTGATTTCAAACTTTCATTTCCCTGAGAATTATAAAATTTACTATCTTTAAACTCTGAATTTCTGAGTATATAACCCCTCAAAATTCACAACTATCTACATGTCAGTTTACGATAAATATAAAGCAGTTATTGGTTTGGAATGTCACATTCAATTACTTACCAAAACAAAAATGTATAGCAATGATATAGCCGAGTATGGTGCCATGCCTAATACAAATGTTAGCGTTATTACATTGGGACATCCCGGCACTTTACCAAAAGTAAACAAACGTGCTATTGAATTTTCTGTTAAGTTAGGTCTTGCAACTCATTCAAACATCAGAGAAGAAAATCAATTTGCCCGTAAGAATTATTTTTACGCCGATCTACCAAAAGGTTATCAAATTACCCAAGACAAAACACCCATTTGTACAGGCGGTTACGTTGATATTAAATTAAAGGACGGAACAGAGAAGCGTATTAACTTAACCCGTATTCACATGGAAGAGGATGCCGGAAAAAGTATGCATGATATTGATCCATTTGAATCATTAATTGATCTGAACCGTGCAGGAACGCCTTTACTGGAAATTGTTACAGAACCCGATTTTACCTGCAGCGACGAAGCTTATGTTTATTTAACCGAAGTAAAAAAACTGGTACGTTACCTGGATATTTGCGATGGGAACATGGAAGAAGGCTCACTGCGTTGCGACGCCAATGTTTCGGTGATGCTAAAAGACGCCAAAGAATATGGAAAGAAAGTAGAGGTTAAAAACATGAACTCTTTCCGTAACGTACAACGCGCTATTGATTTTGAAATTAAACGTCAGATCGATCTACTTGAAGCCGGTAATGAAATAGCCGGAGAAACACGTAGCTTTAATGCAACTGATGGTTCTACCTTTGCTTTAAGAAGTAAAGAAAATGCAAATGATTACCGTTACTTCCCTGAGCCCGATCTGCAACCCGTATATATTACCCAGGATTATATTGAAACCGTAAAAGCACAAATGCCTGAGTTACCAAATGACCTTTTGAAGAAATTCACAAAAGAATTTGGCCTATCAGAATACGATGCGCTTAACCTAACCGACTTAAAAGGCCTGGCTTTATATTTTAATGAATTGGTTTCTTATACCAAAAATTACAAAGCTGCTGCCAACTGGATGATGGGAAGTATTAAATCATTTTTAAATGAAAATGCTATTGCTATTGAACAGTTTAAAATTAAACCGAAAACAATTGCTGATCTGATCTCATTGATCGATGAAGGAAAAATAAGTAATGCAGCAGCAACACAAAAATTATTTCCTGAGTTAATGCTTCATATGAATGAAGCTCCTTTAAGTATTGCGCAACGTTTAGATATTATACAAAGCAATGATACAGGTGCATTACAGGAACTAGTAAATCAGGCATTAGCCAAGTATCCCGAAAAGATCACCGAATATAAAAACGGGAAAACAAATTTACTTGGGTTGTTTGTTGGCGAAGTGATGAAGATGGGTAAAGGTAAAGCTGATCCAAAGATGGCCAATCAACTGGTTAAAGAAGCTCTGGAAAAATAACTGGCATAACATTTTCTTATATATAAGTATCATAAGAGTTTTTCTTGGTAGTATACTGCAATCACTTGCAAGTACTTTGATCCGACACCTTCGGGCAGGAACATGAAAAGATCTAAAGGCCTCGCTATGAGGCCTTTTTTCTACATATTAGCATTCCCCATTCCTCAATAAAACGACTAAGTGTAATTCACTGTCGATTAAACACTGGACTTTGTATTAAGAATGTTTGAACTTTATATTAAGTAATTCTCAGTTTTAAAAATTACATAAAATGGAAACATTTGTATTATTTGGTGAACGTCCTTTTAATGAGTATGAACACGAAAGATTGGCTATCATAGCCAAAAACATTAATAACATGGGTGAT
Source organism: Bacteroidota bacterium (assembly GCA_040386075.1). Lineage (GTDB taxonomy): Bacteria > Bacteroidota > Bacteroidia > B-17B0 > Aurantibacillaceae > UBA4416. The sequence continues at coordinate 5,928 of JAZKGE010000038.1, read as the reverse complement.
ATAGAAGTGCTCATGTACAAAGATGATTTTGAAGAACTGTTGAAGCAACAGGTTAAAAGATATGCTTTGCGCCCTATTAATATGCCCTTTGAAGATAAACTCGTTGATCTGATAGATAAACCAAATCATCACGGTTCTCATTACTTTGCTGAATATACGTTGATGATAACCGGAGATGCGGAATTATTAAAAGTAGACCCTTATAATAACGGTTATATTGAATTTCCTATTCCGGTAACTGTAAAAACAAATGTGGTAAGCTTTGAGATCGACACTTATTTTAATAACGTTGATCTGACACCAAAAGTAATGGAGAATATTAAAAAAGATTACGACACAATTAAAGAATATATATCAACCACCCTTTTATACTTAAACAATGAATCACAAAAATTTAATTTGCGCCTTGAAGAGTTTATTATGCCTATTCTGGCCCAAAAAGTCAGGACAGCTTATCGCCATTCCGTTATTAAACAAAAACTCAACTTCAAATAAAAGAAATTAATCGCTATGTCAGTTCGAGCGAAGTCGAGAACCAGTTAGCTTACTCTTTTATTATTTTTTTTGTAACCTGGTTATCACCCGAAAAAATTCGGATGATGTAGATACCTTTGCTCAGCCCTGTGAGAAGAATATCTGTTTCTTCATTTGCTGCCTGTTTTAAAACGAGCTGGCCTGTATTGCCATACAATTCAATCGTCATATTTTTACTTCCTGAATTGGATATATGGATGATATCTCCAGCGGGACTGGGATAAATTAATGCATCAGCTTTATCATTTTCATTAATAGATGTTACCGTATTTCCATCAATGTATTGCAACATGAGCTTTACCCATTCGCCATACTGAATTCCCGAAGGATGCAAGCCATCAGATGCAACCAGGTTTGGCTGTATAAGGCCCAGCCTCGAAATGGGTGTGATATCAAAATACCGGATATTAAAACTATCTGCAAAATGTTTATTGATCGTATTATACTGATCGATCTCCTGGCTAATTTGCGGTTGCATGAGGGTTTGTTGTCCGTATGGTGTGTAACCATAATCAGGGATCGAAACTACAAACACGTGGCTGGTATCTCCGCCTGCATAGCGTATAGCCGAATCTAACAGTTGAGGAAATTCTGTTCTATACTGAGAAACCGGCGTTCCCTGATATTGATTATTAACCCCAATTAACAGAGATACTAGGTTATAATGTTGTTGTTGCAACTGCTGATTGGTGATAGCATTGATCAGATTATCTGTGCGCCAGCCTGTAGTGGCAATGATGCGCATGGTATCCGTCACAATGCCTCTCACCGCTAAAGAATCTCTCAATTGAACCGGCCAACGCTGGTTTACGGCAACACTTTGCCCAATGGTATACGAATCGCCCAATGCTAAAAAACGCAAAGGCGACTGCGCCTGTAAAGGTTGGGCTAAAAATACGATCGGAAAAAAGAAAAGCAGAATAAATTTTACCATGATATGATATTTACGAAACAAACCCATATTTGGTTTACAAACAAATATTATTCCTTCACAATCTTCTTCACCGTAATTACTTTACTATTCTCAATCACTTTAATGAAGTACATTCCTGTACTCAAATCAGCTATATTAATAGTACTATTTTTTGTGATTAATGTTTCGGAAAATACCAAAGCGCCAACCATATTATAAACTTCTATTTTAGTGTTTTGGGGTACAGTGTTTAAAGTAATATTCAAAATCCCATTCGTCGGATTAGGGCTAACCAAAACATTTCCATTCATTAGAATTTCCTTCACACCAACACTTGCTCCAATAGCCATCAACGTTCCTGTATTCGATGTTAAAGGAACAATAGTTCCTGAAGCATCCGATTGATTTGCATGCGATAAACCAAGTGTCAATACTTCATCTGTGCCCAGCGTAGATAAGATCTGGTAATGCAGAGTTCCTATTTTACCATAACCGCTTACGTTAGTACTAAATGTATGGGTTGTAGCTGTATATAATTTACCGTTAGAGAAATCTGGCTTTTGAAAATGTAAATTTTGCCCCGCATCTATAAACGAGTTTTGGTATTCAATATAAATACTATTTGGTTCTATCATGGTATGATCAAAATCAACTGTAAAGGCCAGGCCATTAATATTAGTAATTGGCGATGTAACATCGCCTAAATAAACAGAAGCTGTTCCCCACATGCCTTTTATAACCATTACCTGGTCAGGCACAATACTTAACTGCGGATTAACTGTAGTTGTTTGCACGGGCTTAAACGTATGCGCTGATCCATAGTTATTATAAATTGCCAACGTATCATTATCATCAATCGTTCCGTCACCATTACAATCGCTATGATTTAAATTTTTTCCGTTAGTAATTGTTCCTGTCCAATTATTTGCAAAATACGATTGCCAGCTATTACTGGTTGTTGCTCTTGGTGCACCGGTTTGCGTATAATGTAATCCCAGTTCCAATACATCTATGTTATCTGCTGTACCATCGCTATTTGCATCTCCAGGCCAAACATCGGCGCAGGTGTTATCAACGGTTACACTAACAGTTTGCGAATTAGCACATCCGTTAATATCAACTGTATTGATTGTATAAACGGAAGTAGTTAAAGGCACAACATTTGTAACCGGTAAAGTCGACCCATTGCTCCATAAGAAAGAAACTATTCCTCCATTCGTTACTGTCAAAGTAGTACTTGATCCAAGACATATCGAACTCGTTGCTGCTATCGTTAATGTTGGCATAGCATTTACTGTTACCAAAAGTGTTTCCGTATCAACACACGTTCCGCCCGAAGAACCTGTTATTGTATAAACTATAGATGCTGTAGGCGAAACAACAGCTGATCCTCCTGAATATGAATATGTAGTAGCTCCACTTGGAATCATTGTAAAAGATTGACCAGAACATATCGACCCACTATTTACTGCTAATGTAGGAGAAGGAATTACTAAAACACTTACACTTAATGAACCAACACAACTATTTGTTGCGGTACCTACAACACTATATGTTGTAGTTACCGTTGGAGAAACAACAATACTTGACGTAGTGGCGCCATTACTCCAACTGTATGTGTTTGCTCCTGTAACAGATAAACTTGCATTACTAGTAGAACAAATACTATTTGTACCCGTTATACTCATATTAGGAACAGCTATTAAATTCACACTATCACTTAAACACACTCCGCCTGTTATTGTATTAGTTTTTACTTTATACCAACCACTAATAGTAGCAGTGTAGTTTATTGCGGTAGCTCCAGATATAATAGAATTATTTTTATACCATTGATATCCGATGGACGGCTGGGTTGTTAATACTTTAGAGGCACTAGAGCAAAATGTTAACGGTAAACTATAACTTAGTCCGGCTGTCCTATTTGTAAAAATATTATAGCCATAAGCAGAAACAGCTATATCCATCTTAGAATCAGAATTAAAATCAGCAGCTAAAATACCTGTACTCATAACTGACGAAGAATACCCTCCAAACGAAATATAATTAGAGAATCCTCCGGCACCATTTCCTTTTACAATTGAAAAAAGACCATTACCTACTACTTGACGAGAACATGCTATATCAATAAAGCCATCATTATTGAAGTCCTTTGCTACTATTGATGTCGCGTATGGACCAATTTGATATACTGCTGCATTTAAGAATCCACCTGAACCGTTACCAAGTAATACAGATATATTACCTATTGTATTGCTTATTGTCGTCCCGTTGTTTACCGTAATAATATCATTATAACCGTCACTATTTAAATCTTCTGAAATAATATGTGCCGGAAAAAAAGCATTTAAATTAAAATATGTTGGCCCTGAAAATGAACCACTGCCATTCCCATAAAAAACTGCTACTCTATGGGTTGTATTTGTGCCGCAGGTACAAGCCAAATCATTTATTCCATCATTATTAAAATCTTTAATAATGACATAGTTGGGGTTTGGAAACATTGAATAAGTTCCAGCTGCAGAAAATCCACCTAAACCATCGCCAAGAAAAATAGATATATTACCATTGGAGCTGGAAGAAGTAACTATATCTATTTTATTATCACCATTTAAATCTCCTGATTTTATACATTCTTGTGAGGTTCCGGAAATAAAATTAATTGGAGCCGAAAAAGTCAAATTACCTTGCCCGAAGAAAATAGATACAGTATTACTACTTGGAGATGTTGAAGCAATATCTATATTTCCGTCACCATTAAAATCTGCTGATGTGACCCCATATAGGGAAGAACTGGAAATAATACTCTCATTCTCAAACGAGCCGTCATTATGGCCTTTCAAAACAGAAAAACCATTCGATGACACTACAGCAATATCCAGAACGTTATCATTATTAAAATCGTTTAATAATGAGCTATATTGAGTACTAGGGCTTGACTTGTAATTTGTAGCATGTGCAAAGTTTCCTAGTCCGTTCCCCATTAAAATAGTTATATTATTCGCCGTCGAATTAGTGTTATCAATCAAAAATAAATCAAGATTACCATCATTATTCATATCATAATTTAACCCTAAACCGTTTTTAGTCTGAAAATTCAGAAAATAAATATTCGGCTGTGAAAAAACACCAGTCCCATTTCCTTTGAAATAAGATATTTCACAATTGAAAGATCCAACTATTACATCCGGTATATTATCATGATCAAAATCGGCACATGTTATAAACCTTGGGAGTTGGCTTGTAGTGAAATTTGATGTTACTCCAAATGATCCTGTTCCTGTGCCTAATAACAATGAAAAATTTTTACTCGTACTACTAGAAGTCATAACGTCCATATTACCATCCAAATTGACATCGCTAACTTCTATTCCATTTGGTGCCGCACTAACTGAAAATGTACCCACAGACGTAAAACTTCCGAATCCATTACCTGTAAGTATGCTAATATTATTTGATCCATTATTGCATATACTGAGGTCAATAATGCCGTCGTTAGTAAAATCACCGGATTTAATTTCATACGGAGTATTTCCTACACTAAAAGTCGCTTGTGCACCAAATGAACCGCTTCCTGTACCCATTAAAACAGAAATATTGTTAGACCCCCTATTCACGATAGCCAAATCTAATTTTCCATCAGTATCAAAATCTTCAACGGCAATGGATCTTGGGAAAGTACCGACTGAATAACTAGTAGCCGCAGAAAATGAACCGGAACCTATGCCCAATAAAATAGTAATGTTATTGTTCGCCTCGTCTGCAAATATAATATCCTTGAAGCTATCATTATTAAGGTCAGCTAATTCAATATCCATTACTGATTTTCCTGTCGTATATGTAGTGCTATAATTATAGCCGCCATTAGATCCATTTCCAAAATATATCAAAAGTGATCCTATCGAACTATTTGACGTTCCTGCCACGAAATCTACGATGCCGTCACTATTTATATCTCCTACGGCTCCTGCAGTAGGAGCTGATCCCCCCTGCGATATAGAAAAATAATTTTGTGTTTTATTTTCAAAACAAAACTGAGCAAATGCACTATTATTAATAAATGATATTAATAAAGTGTAAAATAGAATTTCAGTTTTTTTCATGATTAAAATATCTTAATATCCAAATATAACCCAATTATTCCTAACAAACGACCACTCAAGTTCTTTTTGCACATCTAATTTAATCATTACATAAGTGCACAGTAAGTGTTTGGTACTAATTTTTTATTGTATTCTCTTAGCGAAAATCTTCGCGTCTCTGCGGTTAGAAAAAAGATATAAAAACAAAAAACCCTTCCTAAATTAATAGAAGGGGTTTGTTTGTAATCCCGATAGCTATCAGGATGTCATCACACTCATTCCTTGTTTTTGCTGACGCAAAATTCAGGGCTGCGGGATCGCGAACTTGTTTTTGGAGAGATTTGTATAAACGCAAAAAGCCTCGCTATAACTAGCAAGGCTTTCTGAAAATTGGCATCG
>JAZKGE010000037.1:0-38001 GCA_040386075.1 Bacteroidota bacterium | reverse complement strand
TTTAGTGTACTTTAATTCTGATGGAAAATTCATAGCTGTATTATATTTTTAATTTGAGGTTTAAAAACGGTTTATTTTGCACAAATATATAGGTTTAAATTAATTATTGTCTTTCTACTCAAAAAAATAAGTTATCAAATTAACATTTAAAAAAGGTTTAAAACTCTATTTGTATTTATGGCTTACAGACTTTAGATTTACGGGCGCGGAATTAAGGAAGATTCATATTCTGCTAATGTTTTAACTAAAATTAAACACATGAAAAATATTACAGTTATAGGAAGTGGTACTATGGGAAATGGTATTGCACATGTATTTGCACAATTTGGTTATTCGGTTAGCCTGGTTGATATCAGTGAACCGGCTTTACAAAAAGCACTAGCTACCATTGCAAAAAACATTGACAGACAAGTAGCCAAAGGCTCTGTAACTGAAGCTGACAAAGCAGCTACTCTGGCTAACATTAAAACATTTACCAAACTGGAAGAAGGCGCTAAAAATGCTGACCTGGTTGTTGAAGCTGCCAGTGAGAACTTAAATGTGAAACTGGCTATTTTTAAACAACTGGATGAGATCTGTCCGGCAAATACAATTTTAGCAAGCAACACCTCTTCTATTTCTATCACTCAAATTGCGGCTGCTACAAAGCGTGCCGACAAAGTAATAGGTATGCACTTCATGAACCCTGTTCCGGTAATGAAGCTAATTGAAGTGATCCGCGGCTATTCAACCAGCAACGAGGTATGCAACCTTGTAATGGAAACCTCTAAAAAATTAAATAAAATTCCGGTTGAAGTAAACGATTATCCTGGTTTTGTAGCCAATAAAATATTAATGCCGATGATCAACGAAGCGATCATCACTTTACATGAAGGTACAGCAGGTGTTGAAGAAATTGATACCGTAATGAAATTAGGAATGGCTCATCCAATGGGTCCGTTACAATTAGCTGATTTTATCGGATTAGATGTATGTTTAAATATTTTAAGGGTATTACAGGATGGTTACGGTAATCCAAAATATGCACCGTGCCCATTATTGGTAAATATGGTAACTGCGGGTCACCTTGGAGTGAAAAGCGGAAAAGGATTTTATGACTACTCTGCAGGAACAAAAGACCTGGTATTGGCAGAAAGATTCAGAAAACAAACTAACAGTGTTTTAGCCTAGTTTATGACAGAAGGCTCTTCCATATTTCCAATCGAATTTCCACCTATCAAAAGTGCCGGTGTGTATTATTTTAATACCTCCTCGGGCTTGCGATATGAAGTGCGATTTGGAAGAAGGCAGGACAATATTTTACATTCCACCATTGTGTTTGGTGTGATCAATGAAGAGTTTGAAGGTGAAGAATATGTAACTACGAACCGTGGCGAAGTATACAGGGTAATGAATACCATAGTGAAGATCGTAAAGGATTTTATGGAACAGCATTCCAAAGTAAATATTTATGAGTTTCATGCTATAGACAGGGATGATGAAGATGATCATGCTTCTCCGGAAGAAACCAAAAAAAATAAGATCAAAGGAAATGCCCGCTTAAAATTATATAAACGCTACCTGCCAAAAATATTTGAACAAGGCTGGAGCTTTAATTTTGACGGTAACAATGCAATTGTAAACAAGATTAATTAACCCATTTTTAAATTATGGCAGTATATAAATTTAAGATCTTTATTGAAGACAACGAAGACATTTACCGTGAGATAGAGATTCTTTCCGGACAAACTTTTGAAGATTTTCATAACGCCATTCAGGACGCTTATAAGTTTGATAAAAAACACGCTGCCGCTTTTTTTGTGAGTGATGATTACTGGAGAAAAGATCAGGAGATCACTTTACGTGAGGAAGATCTGCCTTTAGAGGAAGAAGAAGTAAGGAAAGGTGTTTCTCCAAAAAAATTAATGGCAAAGACCAAAATTGCCAAATACATTGATAGTCCGCGCCAACGTTTTATGTACGTATTTGACCCCGAAATTAAATGGGCATTTTGTATAGAGTTAATGAAGATCTTACCGGATAATCCAAAAGGCACCTACCCTGCTGTTGTAAAAACAATTGGCAACCCACCTAAACAATACAAACAAACACAAATGGCCAAAGGTGAGTTAACTCCCGATCAGGCCATGGCTGCCATGTTAGCTGATCCGGAAGTAGCTGATGAAAGCGAAATTTATAAAGCTATTAAAAATGATACCGTAGGAATTGATGAAGGCGATCTGAATCATTTGGAAGGCGAAGAAGGTGAAGATGCAGGTGAAGAGGATGAATTTGGCGGAGATGATGACGACATGGATAACGATGATGATAACGAAGTGCCTGAAGATTACGGACACGATGAAGATTAAACATATTATATAACAAAAAAAACAAACGACTAAAACATGCAAACCAAAGAAACAGCAAATGCAGCTTACGAAACGCAACTAAACGATTGGATTGTTCAGGAAAAAGCAGCGATTGAACTAATTGGAACCATTGGAAAATTATGGTTCGAAAAATCTATTGAATTGATCTTATTCAGAAATCAGTTAGTAGACAGAAGTGTGAGTGAAATTATGAACCTGCATTTATATGCAAAAAATATTGTAAAGAAAACCATCTCGGTTAATGATACACTTGCTATTGCAACTGCTATTTATAATGCAGATGTTTGCCCATCCCGTGTTGATATCGGAAAACTAGCTTTTGAATACCAACAGGAAACAGCAAACTTTAAAACCGTTGATGAATTTATTGGTAATAAATTAAAAGACCTGATAGGCGCTAAAACAACTGTTACTCCAAAAGATGTTATTTTATATGGTTTTGGTCGCATTGGCCGTTTAGCAGCCCGTGAATTAATTTCGCAGGCAGGTAAAGGCGAGCAATTACGTTTACGTGCTATTGTTACCCGTGGCAGCAGCGATGATGATATTATTAAACGTGCCGACTTGTTACGTACTGATTCTGTTCACGGTGTTTTCCCCGGAACTGTTATCGAAGATCTGGCAAACAAAGCTTTGATCATTAACGGACATACCGTTCACATGATCGATGCAAAAAATCCGGAAGATGTAGATTATACTGCTTACGGCATTGACAATGCTTTGGTAATTGATAATACCGGAGTTTTTAGAGATGATGTGGAATTAAGCCGTCACTTAAAAGCTAAAGGCGTAAGCAAAGTATTATTAACTGCTCCTGCAAAAGGTAATGTACCAAACGTAGTACATGGCATCAACCACGAAACGGTTGATGTTAAGAACGGACAGATCTTCTCTGCTGCATCTTGTACAACTAACGCCATCATGCCTATACTTTATGTAATTGATAAAGAATTAGGAATTCAAAAAGGACATATTGAAACAGTTCACTCATACACAAATGACCAGAACTTGTTGGATAACTACCATAAGAAATACCGCCGTGGCCGTTCTGCAGCATTGAACATGGTAATTACCGAAACAGGTGCTGAAAGCGCTTTGAAAAAAGTATTACCACACTTAGCAGGTAAATTTACTGCTAACTCGGTACGTGTACCAACACCAAACGTATCCTTAGCGATCTTAAATTTAAACATCAACAAAGAAGTAACCCGCGACGAAGTAAATGAGATCATCCGTAACTATGCATTAAATGGTGCTTTGGTTGAACAGATCCAATACGCTTTCAGTAACGAATTAGTGTCATCTGATGTCATTGGTAACCCTTGTCCTTCTGTATTTGACAGTAATGCAACTATTATCTCTCCTGATAAAAAGAGCATTGTATTGTACGTATGGTATGATAATGAGTATGGCTACACCCGCCAGGTGATTCGTTTCTCGAAACATATTGCTGAAGTAAGAAGAGCTACTTATTATTAGTTGTTGTGGCTTCGAGAGCCTCAGCCATCTTATAACACAATTTATTCAGGATCCCTTCGTTAACCGCGAAGGGATTTTTTTTGAAGTATAATCAGAATTCATTATATTTAATTAATAAATCATACTATTATGAAAAAAATCGCTGTTTTATTTTTGGGATTAAGTTTGAACATTCAGGGGCAGGATCCTGTATTTACAAACGCTCAACAATCGTTGGTGGCACTTAATCCTTCTTTTGCAGGAAGTAATGGCCTGATAAGATATCAATCCAACACCCGCATGCAATGGATGAGTTTACCCGGATCTTATCAAACTTATTATAACAGCGTGGATGCCTTTATTAAACCGATGAACGGTGGTTTTGCTTTAGCTTATTCGAGAGATGACCAGGCAAAAGGGACATTGATAACAGATAGAATTGATCTTACTTATGCTCAACATTTTAATTTATTAAATAATAAGCTGAAGATCATACCATCCTTACAAGTCAGTGTTTTTAGAAAGACACTGGACAGGCACAAGATGGTTTTTGGCGATCAGATAGAGCCACGCCGCGGTTTTACAGACCCATGGGGTTCTCAACTCACTCAATCCAAATCAAATGTAGACTTTAGTTCAGGGTTGATCATAAATTATAATCACTTTTATATTGGTACAACAGCATTTCATTTCACGCAACCGGATGAAGGGTTACAGGGTCCAAGTAAACTTCCGTTAAGATCGAGTTCATTTATCTCGTATAACTTTGTGATAGGGGAAAATATATTATTAAATCCAATGTTACGATATGAGCAACAAAAAAGCTTCAGCAATATTCAGTTCAATATAAACGCATTGTTTTTGAAGCATGTAATGGTTAGTACCGGATACAGAAATAATAATACAATGAATGCCTTTGTTGGTTTCCGTCATCATTACTTTACCGTTTCGGGGGGATATGAATTTAGTGTAAATAATACATCTCCCAATAGTGCGGGAACTTACGAAATAGCAGCAAGTTTAACTTTAAGAAATAAAGAAGACCGCAAGCTGGTTAAAGACTTTGAGCGCTGGTAAACACTTATAGGTAAAACACATCACTTATTAGTTTAATACTACCTAATAACAATGCTGCAACACAATAAACTTTGATTTATTTAGTTTTACAACAGAATGATTGTAATAAATAGCATTGTTCTTTTGTTTAGTTAGGAACAATACTATTTTACGCCGGCAGGTATCTGCCGGCGTTTTTTTGTGGCAAGATCTGTTTGGTTGTTCATTTAAATCTATATCCGATTTTAACTCCTGCGTCGAAATTTAAATAAGTGAAATTTCCTGCCTGATTTTTAGCAACATTGATATTGTAATCACCTTCGCCTTTTATATGTTCGTTTTCATCAGATGTTAATGTATTAGTAATAAATCTTTGTCTGACTCCAAGTCCCACAAAGCCGTCAATTACTATATTATATTTAAGAACTTTAAGAAAACCATATTTAATAGTTAAACAAGCAATGTCTTTTTTAACGTAATAGTCTTTGTTGTATTTTGTATTACTATATATTGAGTCGTAAGTATAATATGATTGATGCTTATAAAACAATTCGGCTGATAAGTATGGACCGGAACTTAGCCAAAAATTATTTAAATACATTTTTAATTCTATTTTAACTAGTGCACCATAATTCATATGCATTCCATTTGCAAAAGGAAAATATGTACCTATTTCGTTGTAAAGCGCAAAATTCTTTTTTAGTTTGTATTCAAGTCCAATTCTTGCCGACGTTCCACTATAGATATCAAGAATAGATAAAGGAGCGATTTTTACACAGATTCTATTGTCAGATAAGGAGTCCTGGCAATTAGCTTGCCTGAGAATAAATATAAAAGTAAGTAAGAATAAAGTTCTTGTCATTTTCTGGCTTAGTAAATTACTGGTTGTCTTCAAAAAATTTTCAAATAACTTCTCTTTGGGTGTTTGTGAATTCTCTGTTCTGAAAAGCTATTAACAAAGATAACTGCTTAATGGCAATTTGCAAACGTGACTAAGGTATTCAAGATCAATAAGAGAACTTACTTTTTTTTCTGTTTTGTGACACTAATGATAGATACTATAATATTGATAATAAAGAGAAGCTGTGCCATAAGGAATAAAAAAACTACTAATAAAGCAGGATCATTTAAAAAACTAAAGTTGAAAAATTCAGGCTCGGAAGTAGTGAAATATCGTCTGGGTGCGCCTCCAAAATAAAAAAAGGCTGTAAGAATCAGTATAAGTAGCAATGGAATCTGGAAAAATAAATGAAGAAGGCCAATCATATAGTTAAGATGCCGGCGCATAAAAAAGTAAAGCAAAGAATAAACGCCTTGAATTAAAAATACAAGTATGCCAACATGCTGATAATGAATCACAAAATACGTATCATGAACATTGATATCAAGTGTATTATCACCAAACAGGAAACAGGTTATTAAAAAGATGAATCCTGTTATTAAAAACAAAGCGTGTATGCGGGTTAATTTTTTTGTCATATCATTAAAACGATCCGGTTTTATCTTATGTGAAATTTAACCGGCAGGAATCTCCTTGTTCTTACTACCCTGCCGTCTTTTTGTCCCGGTGACCAGCGGGGCATTGATCCAATAACCCTTAATGCTTCTTTGTCGTAATATTGAGAAGGATTGCCAAAACCTTTTGCAATTGTTACATGAGATATCTTCCCATCTGTTTCAACTATAAATGATACCATCACACTTCCGTCGGGTTCGCATCTTTGAATGGGTGGATATTGTGTGTTCATTGAAATAAAATTCATCATTGCCTGTATACCTCCCGGAAACTCAGGTTCTTTATCAACAATGGTATAAAGGAGCGAATCGGGTTCCTGTGTGGTGATAGTATGAGTCTGGCCCGACAGTAATTGCGGAAACACGAACAGGAGTAATATCAACTTAAGGTTTTTCAAAATGCAGTATCGCTGTAAGTTGTTATATATATCAGCGTTATCAAAGCCATCACACTAACAGTCCAAAGTAAGAATTCTATTTTATGATATGACCACACTTCCTGTTTTTGTAGCTTCCTATAAATTGTACTTGCTATTAAAATGAGCGTTACAGGAATTTGAGCATACATTACAATATAAATAGCAAAGTAAAGCGAATACGGAAAGGGCTCGACCACATGATATACAACAAAATTTATGACAAATACCAAGTGTACGAGGGTAATAAGCGTTAATATAATCCGAAGAATGACACGGAAAATATTTATGTTATGAGTATTTGTCATTGAAAAGATGTTAATGGAAACGTTATGTTTTTTATCAATGATAGTTTTTATATTTTAACTGCTTTTATTCTGCGTAAAAATTCTTGTTTTACTTTTTCGGGTGTTGGTGGTGTTGATTCGAAAAAGCTATATATCTTAACAATTGGTATGGGAAGGAAGCAGGCAAGTAGTGTGTATATATAGATCCAGATGTTAGTTGGCTCTTTAATTACTGCCACCATAAATACAATGGCAATGACGATATAACTAAAAACATATATTAACATTAACGGCATCTTTTCATTATCAACCGAATCGATAGAAATGGTAACCTCGCTTTTGTAAGGTGGATTACCAGTTACCAGCCGGATGGTGCCACGGATAAACGTTGGAGAACTTTCCATGGAATCAATTTCAATTTTTGTTTCTGTGATCTCTCCCTGAAACTTTGGATGGAATAATAACGATGGATCACGCAGGAAACCGGAAATATGGGGAAACATAATTTCCTTTATTTGCGACGCTGTATACGGAGTGAGGTATTTTTCCATGGAATACTAACAAAGATAAATGTTTAACAGACTTTTGCAAAAATGGTCAGCCTAACTCAAACTATTCAATTGTATTAAAATCTATTTTGTTATTATAGCAAATGCAACCCTTCTGTTTTGCTTTCGCCCTTCTTCTGTTTCGTTGGTTGCAATTGGTTCTTTGCCACCCAACCCACGAAAGGAAAGCCGGTTTGGTGCAATGTTTTTAGAAATCAAATAATCGAAAACAGCTTTAGCCCTTTTTTCGGAGAGTTGTTGGTTTTTAATTTCATCGCCTGTATTATCAGTATGTCCTTTAATTTCAATGATGGTTGTTTTTTGTAACATCAGCTGATTCACCAGGGTATCGAGTGCCACATAGGAACTCTTTAACAAGGTAGATCTGTTGGTTTCAAATAATACATTCTCTAAAACAATTTCTTTGGGTTTAACAACAGGCTTTGCCATCAGCTTTTTTGGTTTTTTAGGCCAAAGGTTATATAAATAGATCTTAAAGCCATTTTGCCAGTTGGGAGCATAGGGCCAATTAACCTTTATGTAACAGGTTTCTCCAGCTTTTATGGGTAAAGTAGCTGCGTAACCAAAGCCGGGGCCTGCTCCTACCCTGGCTTGTGTGGCATAGGGCGATAAGCCGGTAGAGCCTGATTTGTCGTAATTTACACTTTCACAAATCCGGATATAATTTAGTTTTTTGTTTTTTATGCCTTCGACACAGTTTCCGCTCGCACATTTATAAAGTCTAAAGTCATAATCCTGTTTAGGATCATAAGGAACTATATCGAAAAACAGCAGGGTATCGTATTCGGCAGTAAATTTGTACCAGTAGTCGGTACCAATATTAGAAGGGAATTTAATAGGTTCGGCGATCGAATCACGAATTTCTTTAGCAAAGAGAACATCGTTATTTATATTTTTGGTTTGAGCAAAAGATGTTTTGCCTAATAAAACGAGAATAACCAGAGCCAGACTAAATGAATAATGCTCAATTATATTTCCCGGATTTTTTTTCATGCTTTAGAGATGTTGTGGTTTACTCTATTTTGAGTTAAATAAAGAATGGTTTTGAATCCGATATAACTCAAAGCTTCAAATAAAGATACAATGTTGCTAGCTCCAGAGGGGGACAAACAACTACTTAACTATTTTCATTTCTACCCTACGGTTTTGCTGCATACCTTTTACATCGGGTTTGCCGTTTGGTAATTCGTTGGGGGCAACCGGAGCTGTTTCGCCATAACCTTTGGCTATTAATTTATTTTTGTCGATACCTTTTTTGATCAATGCATTTACAACTGCCTGCGAGCGTGATTGTGATAATTTCATGTTCTTAGCATCGTCGCCTTTGTTATCGGTATGGCCTGATACTTCAATAACCACTTCAGGATATTCCTTCATGAGTTTTACCAGTTCATTAATTTCAACGGTTGATTCTTTGCGCAAATTTGATCTGTTGGAATCGAAGAAGATATTGTTCAATACGATCTTAGAGCCTATTTCTACTTTATCTAATAAAACGTCTTTTTGCAGGGAAGAATACTCAGCTACTTTTGGAACATTCACATTCTCGGAATGGAACAAATAGCCTTTGGCCTCATAGGAAATATTGTAATTCTGTCCGCGATCTAATACAAAATAATAAGATCCCGAATCGGCTGTTGTGTAATAGGTGTTTAATAAATTACCGGTAGCGTTGTCTTTAATATTGATCATGGTTCCGGGAATAGACTTTCCTTTCTTATTTCGTACAACCCCTTTTACGCTCATGGTACCCAGGGTTTTACTTTCGAGGTTTACCATTTGTAACATGAATTCTTTACTTAGTTCCTGATAAGAAGAGTTTGGAGGAATAACGATGGTTACAGATAACGGCTGATAACCCTCAGCTTCAAAACTGATGTTATAGCTTTTACCATCAACACCGGGCGCTAATATCATAATGTACCTGCCCGTTAGTTCATTTGGCTTGATATCCTGAACTAAACGATTGGTTCCTTCTTCGGTAACAACGATCTTTACATTGTTAGGCATTTTGTTGGTGCCATTAAAAGTGAGCACTCCCTTTAATAAGGTCAATGGCTCAGCCATTGAACGTTCAAAATCAATTCTGTAAATATCCTTATCACCTAAGTTTCCTTTTCTGATAGAAGAAAAATAACCCCGCTTGCCATCGGGCGATTGTGAATAATACATATCATCATCAGGTGTATTGATAGGCGCCCTTAAATTTTCGGGTTCGCTCCATTTACCATCGGCATTTTTAGTGGATTTAAAAACATCAAAGCCACCCATATTTTTATGTCCCTTTGAACTAAAGAACATGGTTACTCCATCCGGATGAATAAAAGGGGCTTCTTCGTCCTCTGCCGTATTGATAGTTGGTCCTAAATTAGTTGGCAAGCTCCATTCACCGTTAGGCAATCTTACACTGCTCCAGATATCCTGTCCGCCATAACTTCCTTCTTTACGATCACTTGTAAAATAAAATGTATTGCCATCAACCGAAATAGATGCATTGGTTTCCAGGGCAGGCGAATTGATGTTAGAACCAATTGGCATCAAACTGCTCCAGGTTTCACCAACAAGGCTACTGTAATAAATATCGCCGCCATTCACATCCCTGTATACAAAGAGTTGCTGCCCGTCGGGCGAGATACCAATATTTGCTTCGCTGCCAGCTGTGTTGATATTAGTACCGATCGATCTTGCCTTGCCCCAGGTACCATCTTTCTTTTTATGGCTTACGTATATATCTTCCAGATAAAATCCCTGATCGGTCACATCATCAATACCTACTCCGCCTGGTCGGCGAGAAGAAAAAATGAGGGTTGATTCATCGGCCGAGATCACAGGACTATATTCAGGATATATTGTGTTGATGCTATCCCCCAGGCTTAGGATAACCACTTTTGCAGTGTCCTTGGTAAATTCCTGTGCATTGGTATTAATGGTCAACTGTTTATCTATGTCTTTGGTGAGGTCGGTATTCTTTTCACCCACCATATCTTTAAACTTCTTAAAATTGACATAAGAGGCAATAAAGTTGTAATTAACCCTATATGCTTCGCCCAAATAATAATACGAAAACTCAGAAGCTTTTTTTTGAGTTACATCATCTTCCGAATAATCATGAGTTGTGTTTTGTACTGCTTTTTCGAGATGATAAACGGCTTTATGTTTTTCGTTACCGGAGTGTAAGTAGCAGATGCCCAGTTTATAATGAATATTTGCCGAAGAAGAATCAATTAGGTATGCCGCTTTAAAGTTTAATAAAGCCAGTGAATAATTTTTTTCAATGATCAAGTGATTTCCTTCTGTAAACTTTTCGCGATACGTGCTCTTACCTCCCTGACATAATCCAACATGAGCAATGATCAACAAAAAAAAGAATAGTAAAAGTTTCTTCATAAATGGATTTACAATGTAATAATTCCAAATATAATAGTTTTTATCAATTACGCATAATAAAAAATTATGTAAATAACTGATTTTGAATGATTTTAAAGAAATAATTTAAAGCATTGCATTCTGTGATACAGGTAAAATCAAAAAAACAGCATTATGTTAAAGTTAAATATAAACTATGTGTATGGGGGCTACTATAAATTATTTATATTTGGGTAGATGAAGTTATTTTTATTACCTCTTTTACTTTTGCCATTGTGTGTTTTGTCATCTAATGGCGATGGACCGATTGGAGTACGATCGGCAGCGTTGGGCCATGCCTCTTCTACTTTATTTGATGTTTGGAGTACCCGCAACAACCAGGGAAGTTTAGCATTTGTGACGAAAACAGAAGTTGGCGCTTTTTATGAGAACCGTTTTTTTGTAAAGGAGCTATCCCAATCGGGTTTTGCTGTAGCAGCACCCATTAAAAAAGGAACCTTTGGTTTAAGCTACTCATCAATGGGTTATAATTTATACCGCGAATCGCAGGCTACGTTAAGTTACGGCATCAAACTAACCGATAATGTATCGGCCGGTGTGGGAATCGACTATCTGAATACAAGGATAGCTGATATATACGGGCAGGCACATGCCATAACGGGTTCGGTTGGTTTAACAGCCAAAATATTACCACAACTGATCGTTGCCACACATATTTATAATCCGTTCAGAGCAAAGATAACTGACTATAATAACGAGAAAGTGCCTACCATTTTTAAATTCGGGGCGCAGTACATCTTTTCAAAAAAAGTATGTCTTGTAGCTGAAGCTGAAAAAACATCTGCTCAAAAGATCAATGTGAAAGGCGGTATTGAATATAATCCATCATCCCTGATCTATTTACGCGTTGGTGGTTCATCCTATCCCACACAGGCAGCATTTGGATTGGGTGTTAATTACAATGGTTTAAAAATAGACCTGTCTACGGCTTACCATAACGTATTAGGATTTTCGCCACAAATAGGTTTAAGTTATGCTTTTGGTAAAGACAGGTCAAAAACTGTTAATACAACAGAGGCTGCAGAAAAATTATAATTCCATCAAACCGCAACATTACATATTTAGCCTGTTCATGTGTTTTAGCATTCTTTGCTATTCGCAAACGGATACCACTAATAGCAAAAACAATGAGCAGGTTGAGGAAATGATCAATCAGAATGTTGAGATCCTTTCGGAACAATTGCAGGTTGAAGATGGCGATCTATCGAGTTTAACCGATGTTTGGAACTACTACAAATCCCATCCTATAAATTTGAACCGTGCTAAACGTGAGGAACTGGAAGAGCTTCAACTGTTAAGTGACATTCAGATCAATAATTTATACAAGCACCGGGCAAAGAATGGCAACCTGATCAACATTTATGAATTACAAAGTGTAGAAGGTTTTGATCTGGTGAGCATTAAAAAGATCCTTCCATTTGTTTATGTGAGCGACAATTTTAATTCGGCACATTTTAGCGCCAAAGAAATGTTCAAGGACGGGAAGCATGAATTTGTAGTTCGTTACCAACGCATTCTTGAAAAGCAGGAAGGTTATTTTACGCCCGACAGTTTAACCAGAGCCGATAAACCAAATTCATATTACCTTGGAAATCCTGACCGTTATTTTGCACGTTACACATTTCAATATAATAACAATGTGTCGTTTGCCCTTGCCGGCGAAAAAGATGCTGGTGAACAATTTTTTAAAGGCACACAACAGGGCTTTGATTTTTATACCGGTCATGTTGCTATTAAAAACATCCGATCCATTAAAACGCTTGTGGTAGGTGATTACCAGGCAACATTTGGACAAGGACTAACCCTGTGGCAGGGTTTTGCTTTTGGAAAGTCGGCATCGCCTATGGGTGTGAAACGTTTTGGTGTTGGTATCAAACCTTACCGTTCGTTTGATGAGAACCGTTTTTTCAGAGGGGCAGCAGGTACATTTCGCATAAAACGTATTGAAGTAACAGGATTAGCTTCTTATAAAAAGATTGATGCCAATGCTACTGTTGCCGATACATCAGACAACGGCGAAATAGATGTGGTTGGTGTAAGCAGTTTAGAGGTTGGCGGGTTGCATAACACCAACTCATTGATAAACGACAAAGGCGCCATCATACAAACCGTTTTTGGAGGAAATGTTGCTTATAACCATAAGAGTTTGCACATTGGAGCAACGGTTCAAAACATGAACCTGAGTGCAGAACTGGTTAAATCGCCTTCATTGTATAACCGATATGATTTTCAGGGAAAAAGCAATTTTGTGGGTGGACTGGATTATAATTATGTATTTAGAAATGTCAATCTGTTTGGCGAATACGCGATGAGTGCCAATGGCGGTAAAGCTTTTTGCCAGGGCTTGATCGTTGCTCTGGATCCAAAACTAACCTTTATAGCACATTACAGAAACTTTGATCGTAATTTTCAAAACCTTTATGGTAATGCTATTTCAGAGAACACCTTACCTCAGAACGAAAAGAGTTTATACATAGGCATGGAAGCCAAGATATTTAAAACAATGACCTTTTCGGTGTATTTAGATCAGTACAAATTTGGCTGGCTGCAGTTTGGCAAAAGTTCCCCGTCAACAGGCAGAGATATCTTTACGCAATTAAATTATACACCAACCAAAAAGATCGATATGTATTTCAGATTCCGTCACCGTACCAAATTTGAAAACAGTACAATAGATAATGCATACGATTACCTTGTACCTTATTCTCAATACAATTATCGGTATAATTTATCGGTGCAGGTAACGCCAAGCATTAAACTAAAATCGCGGATCGAATATACACATGTTGACAAATCCCAGGATGCCGATGAAAATGGTGTTGGATTTGCCCAGGACATTGTATTTAAAAAACTAAAATTGCCATTTACCTTTACCGCCCGCTACGCTATTTTTGATACCAAAAGTTACGATAGCCGGGTGTATGTTTATGAGAATGATGTTCTATACGGCTATTCTGTTCCGGCTTTATATTACAAAGGACAAAGAGCTTATTTTATCATTAACTGGGATGTAACCCGCAATTTTGAGATCTGGGTACGTGTGGCGCAAACCATTTACGATAATAAATCGGTTCAATCTGAAGGTACATTGAACCAAATCAATGGTCCGGCCAAAACAGAGTTGAAGCTACAGGCGAGGCTAAAGTTTTAATTTTAACAGTTGTATTCGTAACCTTATCGATGGTTATTTGGTATAAAGCGATACACCTCAAACATCCAGAAATGAATATAAGCCTACTTAAAGCTCTTTCCATTTTTTCTTTTGTTTTAATTTCCCTTAACCTTTCCTCCCAGATCAAAATTGTAGAAATTAATGCCTCCGCTTTAGTGGATGATAAAAGCAAAGGCGAGTACGCCATTCTTATATACTCTGATGGGCAATTAAAGGACTCTATTTATTGTAAGAAATCAAAGGCAATGACTTTATCGCTGGAAAGCAATAAGCTGTACTCAATCGTATTTAAAAAAGCAAGTTACCCTAATAAACTGGTGATAGTTGATACAAAGATACCGGCAGGTTTAAGGGAATTGGTGGAAGATCCATTTGAATTGCAAATAGAACTGGCAAAGAAATCTGATACTTTAAAAGAAGATCTCACGGATCATCCGGTTGCTATTTTAACGATCAGTAAAAAGGAAAAATCGTTAATGGCCAGTGAGAATTATTATAAGCTCACGCATAATTAGTAAAATTTCTCTTTACAAGTCAACCTTAGTCATGCTGAACTTGATTCAGCATCTCATGAGACCCTGAATCAAGTTCAGGGTGACGGTAATTTTTTAGCAAAATTTAATAGCTAAACCAGCTAATCATCCCTACATTTGTACCTTATTAATCCAAATTTAAAAAAACAAAAGATATGTATCCAGAAGCATTAGTTACACCAATGAAAGCAGAATTAACTGCTGTAGGTTTTGAAGATCTAAGAACACCTGATAGCGTTGAAACCGCATTAAAATCAGAAGGAACGGTATTAGTAGTTGTAAACTCGGTTTGCGGTTGTGCCGCAGGTGCTTGCCGTCCGGGAGTTAAAATGAGTTTAGACAACGCTAAAAAACCATCTAAATTAACTACAGTATTTGCAGGATTTGATGGAGATGCCGTTAACCAGGCTCGCCAGCATTTTGCGCCATATCCACCATCTTCGCCTGCTATTGCTTTATTCAAAAACGGTGAGTTAGTTCATTTTGTGGAACGTCATAATATTGAAGGCAGAACTGCAGCTATGATAGCAGAGCATTTAAAAATGGTTTACGACGAGTTTTGCTAAACTCTAATTGCAAACAATTGATTATTAAAAAGTCCTGAAAAATTAAAAGCCTCCCTGTGAGGCTTTTTTTAATTTTAAACTATGACTATTTCATCCAACATTTCTCTGAAACATTATAACACGTTTGGTATTGATGCCTCGTCGAAATATTTCACTTCTGTTCAATCAATTGAAAATATCCGGGAGTTGTTTCAAAGCAATGAGTATAAAAACAACGAGCGCTTAATTTTGGGTGGGGGCAGTAATTTATTAATTACAAAAAACATCAACGCTTTAGCGATCAAGAATGATCTGAAAGGCATTGAAATAGTTAAAGAAACCAGTGATTCGGTATTTGTAAAATGTGCTGCAGGTGAAGTATGGCATGAGTTTGTGTTATGGAGCATTGCACACAATTATGGCGGACTGGAAAACTTATCCCTGATTCCAGGATGCACAGGAGCCAGCCCCATGCAAAACATTGGCGCTTATGGTGTAGAAATAAAAGATACATTTTATGAACTGGAAGCTATACATACCGAAACAGGAGAATTAAGAACATTTTCAAAAACCGATTGCGAATTTGGATACAGGGAAAGTGTATTCAAACGTAAATTCAAAAATCAATTCATCATTACATCCGTTACGTTTCAACTATCAAAGCAGCCTGTATTTCATATTGAGTATGGCGCTATTAAACAGGAGCTTGATGCAATGAAGGTTACTGAATTAAATATCCAGGCTATTTCGCAAGCCGTTATAAATATCCGTAGCAGTAAATTACCAAACCCAAAAGAAATAGGTAATGCAGGCAGTTTTTTTAAAAATCCTGAAGTAACATACGATGTTTACGAAAGATTGAAAAATGAATTTCCAAACCTGGTTGCTTATCCGTTAGATAACTCACACTATAAATTAGCTGCTGGTTGGCTCATTGAAACAAGTGGTTTAAAAGGTTACCGTGTGGGCGATGCCGGTGTACATAAATTACAGGCTTTGGTATTGGTTAACTACGGACAAGCCACAGGAAACGATATCTATGATCTTTCTACCCACGTTCTACAAACTGTAAAGGCAAAGTTTGGTGTGGATCTGGAACGGGAAGTGAATATTATTTAAAAAAATAAATCCCTTATTTCATCATGCTGAATTTATTTCAGCATCTTCTAGGTACATTTTCAAGCATTGAGATTCTGAAACAAGTTCAGAATGACATAATTTAAAATTAACCCATAAAAAAAGCCTCTCAGTTTCCTGAGAGGCTTTTTGTTATAAAGAAATATTAAATTATGCTTTAGTGCTTTTTTGGATTTTTTCGCGGATACGAGCTGCTTTACCAGTACGTGTACGTAAGTAGTAAATTTTAGCACGACGAACGATACCAACTTTGTTTAACTCGATCTTATCAATAAAAGGAGATGCAACAGGAAAAATACGCTCTACACCTACTCCGTTAGAAATTTTACGAACTGTGAAAGATGCTGTTGCCGGCTCGTTTTTGCGTTGAATAACAACACCTGAAAACTGCTGGATACGCTCTTTATCACCCTCTTTAATTTTGTAGTGAACTGTAATAGTATCACCTGCTTTAAATTTTGGATGAGCAACTTCTGTTGCTAATTGTTTTTTTACGTAATCTAATAATAAACTCATTTGTTTCTTATTTTAAATATTTGTCATTTCTGGCATTCGCTGCACCATGCAACCAGAGGCTAAAAAGTGGAGCGCAAATATAGAACATTTTTGGTTTATTACAAAATTTTCGCAAAAAACAGGCTTATTTGACAATATAAACGGTTTTATGCTTTTTATTTACGATGTAAACATCATCCATATCGTCCTCATCTTCACGTAACTCATAGCTTCTTTCATTTGCCAGGTTTACATTTACTATTACCGCAGGCGCTGTGGCATTAAATACCCAGGTTGGGCCACTCATATAGTAATAGCCTTGTCTCCAGTTATCCCAATAAAAATTATGACGGGGGAAATAAACCCAACGGCGATTGTATGAATAATTAGGTCTCCAGTGCGGGTGATAACCTCCTATTTTAGCGGGACGGTAATGACTCTTTACTACCACTCTGCCCTGTGGATGGCCTTTAACAACTACCTTACCTCCTTTGTGTCCATTTCCGTGTCCGTTTCCGTGACCATGCCCTTTGCCGTTCCCGTGACCTTTTTGTGAAAAAACAGGATTTGTTCCTAATATGATGCATATTAACAGAACTATAGTTTTAATGATTTTCATAATGCTAGTTTTAGAATTCACTTAAGTAGACTCCAAAATCGGGCCCGGGTTTAATCTTCAACAGAATTCAACCAGGTTTTAGAGGTGCGATACACCGTGCCTTTGAACAATGCCACTATTTTGGATGCATTGGTAACTTTTACAGTGTAGATGCCGATCTTATTGGACCGTTTTTCTTCAAAAGCTTCAGCAATGATGAGATCTCCTTCTTTTAAAGATTCGGTATGGGAAATGGATGTTTCAATGGATACTGCTTTCTGGCCAGGAGAATTGGATGCAAATGCAAGTGCGCTATCGGCCAGAGAATATGTAATACCTCCATGTGCTATACCAAAACCATTAAGCATCTCTTTTCGAATAGTTAATTGTAACTTGCAGGCACCTTCTTTGACCTCTAAAACCTCAATTCCCAACCATTGACTAAAATAGTCGTTGGCCAACATGGTATCTACTATTTTTTGAGCGGATGCCATTTATACTCTGGGTTTCCAGGGCGTTTCAGGTGCATTAAGATCCTGAGTGAATTTGCGGGAAAGCACAAATAAATAATCTGATAAACGATTAAGGTATTTATAGATCAATTCATTTACAGGCTGTTCTTCATTTAAACGCAGCACGCAGCGTTCGGCACGGCGACAAACACATCTTGCCAAATGGCAAAATGAAATGGTTGTGTGTCCGCCGGGAAGCACAAAGGATTTCATTTCGGGTAAATGTTCATTCATGGCATCAATTTCTTTCTCCAATAACTTAATATCTTCTTCAGAAATTTGCGGTAACACCATTTTATTTTTAACCGGATCAGCGGCCAGTAAAGAGCCTATTGTAAATAAACGATCCTGTATCTCAATCAAAATAGTTTTTGAATGCTCATCTATTTGCTGATCACGAACCAAACCCACATTTGAATTTAATTCATCAACTGTTCCATAAGCTTCTATTCTGATATCAAATTTTGGTATACGTGTACCGCCTATCAAGGATGTTTGTCCTTTATCGCCGGTTTTGGTATAGATCTTAAAAGCCAATTGATTAGAATTTAAAGCTGATGTTTACGTTTGGTAGAATAGGCAATTGATTAACACGTTTATTTCTAACGCGATCGTAGTAGAAAATGTTTTCGCGGTTATACACATTTGTTGCTCCAACATTTACTTCTAATTTGGTTTTTTCGGAAATGTTATACATCCATTTTAAGCTAATATCCATACGATGATAATCAGGCAAGCGACGCGAGTTATAATCGCCCGGCACATAGCCTAAATTAGCATTAGCTGTTGTGTAATCATAGTTAAAGTTGTTGTTGAAATCAACCTGTGGATAATAACCTTTGGTTGGTGTAAAAGGAAAACCTGAACCGAAGTTCCAACGAATACTCAGATCTAAATTACGCTTTTTACCAAATGAATAAGTTCCAACTAAGTTCACATTATGTCTTCTATCAAACACAGGCGCATACTCGTAAACATCGCCACTTGCTGTGTTTCCCGTATAACGTTTGTTATACGTTAATGAATATACTGCCCAAAAATAAAAACGTTTTTTCTCGTACTTAGCCGTAAAATCCAAACCTGTTACTTCTCCCTGTTCCATGATGAAATCTTTTTTATTCGCCTCAGGTTTATCAGCATTTTCAGGAGTATCATCAAATAGTTTATCCCTGTTAACACTTGCCATTTGAGTGAAATATTTTTGATATCCTTCGATCTGGATCTCCAGATTTTTCAGAACATCAATTTCAAAACCGGCAACTACGTGACGGGCTTTTTGAATTACACCCTTTGTGTTAACTGTGTTATTGTTTTTGTCCTTATATGTGGCGGGTAAATTCTCGGGACCGTTAATAAATCCATAAAATAAATTCACAACATCTCTATCTGAACTTGCGCCCATTAAACTTTGGCTATACAAACCACCAGCAAATTTGAAACGGAATTTACGTGTAAAATTAACTTTACCCTGCAAACGGGGTTCAGGAGAAAGGTTTGCAAAAGTTGCATAGTACTGTATACGGAAACTTGGTTCCAATACGATCCATTTCTTTTTATCCAACCATCTGAATTTCATGTGAGCTCCAAGCTCTAATGAATTCTTTGCATAATTAATAACAGCTAAGTTTGGATTTTGTAATGTATAGTTCGTGTTTGTTCCTACTAATTCAAAACCATATTTCAATTCGTTACGTCCAAAATATTTCAGAAAATTAAAGCCTCCGTTAAATCCTCCAACTGAACTTGATTTTTTATCTGTTTCAACTGAACCTTCGTAATTGATCTTGTATTGAGAATAGGCAAAATTACCTTCAATTAACAACGAAGAGTTTTGTGGGATCAAAATGAAATTACTTCCTCCTCCAAAAGATGTCCAGTTAAATTTTGCCAGATCTTTGTAAATTACTTTATCATTAAAGTTATATCCAAACAAATTCACTTTACTACCATTGTTTCCATTAAAAGATACTTTACCGTAAAGATCGGTATAGTAAAATGGTAAGCCGTCATCATTTGTTTTATTGGCATAAGGATATAATGTTTTTGATGTTTGAGGTAAATAGGATGTTTTACCTGATACTAAAAACGAAGAACTTCCTTTACCATCTTCTTTTAATTTTTGTAATGGACCTTCCAGAGTTAGTTTAGCCCCAAAAGTTGATGCCGAAACTTTTCCTGATAAATGTTTCTTATTACCATCACGGGTGGTGATATCCATGATCGAAGATGTTCTTCCGCCATACTCGGCACCAAAACCTGCGCTGTATACATCTGCACTTCTCATGATATCGTTATCAAACACCGAAAATAAACCAATCGAGTGAAAAGGGTTATAGATCACCATACCATCCAACAATACTTTATTTTGAATTGGTAAACCACCTCTGATATATAATTGTCCGCCCTGATCACCCGTGAAAACAACACCCGGTAAAACCTGTAAGTATTGAGCTAAATCAGGTTCACCAACACTTGGTAATTTATTAATAGCAACCGGATCGATAGTTTGAACACCTACATTTGGATTTTCAATTTTTTCGGTTTGCGCTGCAGTAACGTCAACCGTGTTTAAAATAACGCCACCTTTTGTTGAATAGAATTTTTTAGTTAAAAGCTCACCGGCTTTTATTGTGATGTTTTCAGAGATAGTATCAAATTCAAGATTGGTTACCAATAATGTATATGATCCCGGAGTAACTTTATTAAGTGAGAAAAATCCATTCAGATCAGTAGAAGCTCCTGTGGTGGTACCTTTTAAATAAACGTTTGAAAAAGCAACGGGTTCACCATTCTCTTTATTATAAACAAACCCCCTGATGGTAGCAGATTGAGAAAAGCCAAGAACGGTTATCAATAAGAGGCAAAATGTAAAAAATGTACGTATCATATCGTTATTTTAGTGGAGAGCAAATTTAATTAAATAAGTGATTCAAAAAAGGTATTTTTTTGGTTGAAAAACAGGATTGTTATAAGCGGCAAAAAACAACAAAAAAAGCCGAAACAGTACGGTTTCGGCTTTTTTACAATTGTTAAAAAATCACTCTTATTTAGCTGTTTTTAGCTTATCACTCATTTCTTTTCCTTTGGCTTCGTTACCTGTTTTGTAGTATAATGTTCTTAAAGCCGCCATACAGGTTTTATCATCGGGTTTAACCGCCAAAGCTTGCTCAAGGTATGGAATGGCTTTCTTATAATACTCCATACTTTTTGCATCATATTCCTTTTGATTTTTAGCCAAATCGGTAATGGTTGCTTTAGCCATTGATTTGGTGTATAATGCAATGCCGTAATTATGGTACAAGGCGCCTAAATTATACAAAGCATTAAAATAACTTTCCTGATTTGAAGGCCTCAGATTTACTGCTTTTAAATAATGGTCTTCGGCTTTTTTTACAAGATCCTCATATTCTGCCGGTTTGGTAGTATCTTTTCCTGACTTACCTTTAGGATTTGCCAGGTTATCATATAAATTAGCAATAACAGATTGAAGGGTGCCATTAGTAGGATCTTTTTCGATGGCTATTTGTAAATTTGCAATAGCTTTATCCTGTTGTCCTCTTTCAATAAACATATTGGTCTCCTCGTTCATCAAATATACATCACTCGGAAATTTAGCGCGTCCTGTTTTTAAATATTCCATGGCTGCAGCTGTATCATTTTGTGCTGTTTTCACTTCATAAATAGTACGGTAATTATATGGTGAAGCGATATTTTCATCTATCATCTTCTTGTTATACTCAAACATTTTTGCCTGGTTCTTTGCCTTTTGAGCGCACACGCAAGCGTTATAAAAATTAGACGTGTCTTTTTTTCCTGTCATGAATGTATTTGAAATAGCTAAAGCTTCGAAAAAATCAGCAGCTTCATCATACTTCTTTACTTTATATTTTCCGGTTGCTAAATTGGCTGCATAAACCTGTAACTGACTCATGGATGTAAATAATTTACCATCTTCTTCTGAGTCGGTTTCGCCTTTCGCAATTTTTTCAAATTTTTTAAGATCCAATTCTTTGATCTTGCTTAAGCTTTTTTGCGCTTCTTCAAACTCTGTAGTAGCTACATTTCCATAGGCTGTTTGCAATCTTTCACTTTTATCGGCTATATCGCTTAGTTTTTTTTCTTCGGCTTTTAAGCTTTGACTAAACAAATTGATGTAAATTCTAAATCTGTAGGCATACGTTTTTACCTGGTTCATTGTTTCTTCATTAGCAGTTGCCAGATCGATACTTTCCTTGGCTTTTAATAGGTATGAAACATCAGGATTGTCATTTAGCGTCGATTCATAATCGCTCAATGCTCTCCATGCTCCCTGCACTTTATTTTTTTGAGAAAAAGCGATTAAAGGAAAAACGGTAAGTAATACAATATTTAAAATTTTCATCAGGATCGGTTTAATTTTTTAAAAACTATTTGTATTTATCTGCTTTCTCAGTTTCGCCAAGTCTTAAGAACAATTTACGTAATTGTTGCTTAGTAGCTTTATCGGGCGATACTTCATAAGATTTTTCGAAATTAACAACCGCTTTTCTGAAATATTCATTTGCTTTTGTTTCGTATTCTTTTGCTTTTGCGGTTTCTTTAGGAGGTAAAGCACCTAACTTATCGTTCCACTCATTAGCTGTATTAAAATACATAACGCCAAGGTTATAATTAGCGATCTCATAATCAGGTTTGATCTCTAAAGATTTTACATATTCGGCTTCAGCTTTTTCCTTTTCATTGGTTTTTTGATATAAATTTGCTAAAACTGCGTGTAATACTTCATTATCCGGAGATACTTCGATCGCAGCAGTTAGCTTGTCTTTTAATTCGTTTGTTTTATTACGTGCCAGATAAATATTGATCTCCTGGTTTATCAGATCCATATTGTCTTCAAACATTAATTTTCCTTTGGCTATATAATCCAATGCTTTAGTTGTATCTCTATCTATTAAAGAGATCTTTACCATATCTGTATAAATTTTTGCATCTTTATATTTCATGTTAATTAGTTTGTCGGCATACTCCTTGGTTTTTTCCTTGTTTGCCGCATATTTATACATATCAAATTTATAGTATACTAATTTTTCCTTAGTAATATTGGCACGTTTCATACCCTGGTCAAAATCATACGGTAAGGCTGCTTCGATCAGATCGTAACATTTTAAAGCTTTTTCATACTCTTTACCCTGCACGTAAAAATTAGCTTTGTTACTTGCTGCGGCAACAGCCTGAACAATTAACCCTTTTACACCTTCATCGTCTCTGTAATAGTTATCTTTATCATTTTTAAGACACTTAATGTAACTTTCCAACGCTTTTTCTTCGGCCTCAGGATCAAGGTTTTTAATTGCAGGTTCCTTGGAAAAATAGATCTCCTGGTAAATTTTCCCTCTGTACATCCATAATTTTGGATTATTGACCGTGGTTTCATGAACTGAAGCTGCATCTGCCGATACCTTTGCTTTATCAAACTCTTTATTTCTTAAATAATTTCCGGCATTTTGTACCTGATTAGCTTGTGAAACTGCTACCGAAGCCGAAGCTATTAAGATGGCAGTTATAGTTGTTTTGATATTCATTCCTTTGATTTTTTAGGTGGATAAATGTAACTATTTTATTAAAAAAAACACCAAGCTTTTTGGGCTTAGTGTTTTTTATTTTTGTTAGATGTTTTTCATGTACGCTATTCAGACGCAAATATTGTACAATTGCATATGCTAGTCAACTGAAATTTTCTTCAATTTAACTTTATTTAATACTTCCTTGTTTTTAGCGTCTTTAGATGCTTTTTCCAAAGTAGCTTCAATATAAGCTTTATCACCAACTACAACCGTTGTTAATTTATTCACATCAAAGTATTTTTTGATCTGACCATTTACTTCATCTTTAGTGATATTTTTCAGGATCTTATTTTGCTCATTTGTGAAGTTTTTATCCAAATTGTATCTCACGATATTAGTTAAAAACGCAGCTTTTTGGTATGGAGCTTCATATTTTAAAGCCTCTTCATTTAATAAAGAACTCTTGGTAAACTCTAATTCTTTATCTGTGATACCATTTGCCTGGTAGTTATTGAACTCTTTAATGATCTCAGCTAAAGATAAAGCAGTAGCAACACGTTTAACTGAAGAATTGATCTGGAACATACCAGTATATTTACCTCCCTGGAATCCTGAGCGGATACCATAAGTGTAACCTTTATCTTCACGTAAATTCAAGTTCAAACGGCTGTTGAAAGCCCCGCCAAATACAAAGTTTGCAATTCTGTTCTTGAAATAATCGCCTGTAGCATCAAACTTTATAGATGGATAACCCATTTGAATAACTGATGAAGGTGCTCCTGGTTTATTCCATACATAGAATTGTGGTTCAGCAGGTGCAACCGGTTCAGTGATCGGTTGAATTTTAACTTCTTTGGCTGCCCATTTATTTAAGAAGCCTAATTTAGCAATAATGTCTTTTTCTTCAACATCACCTACTACTACTATGTTTGTTACAGATGGAGAGTAAAAATTAGTATAATAATCTTTTACATCCTGTAACTGAACGTTTTCGATCGTTTTAATAGAAGGATCTAATCCCATAACAGTGTTACCATACATTGCAAATGCAAATGCTTTGTTTGCCATTGTATTTGCACTGGTTTCTTCGTTTTTAACACTTTCTTTATACTGTTTTTTAGCTAATTTAAAGTCTTCGGCATTAAACCCAGGATTCAATAATTTTTCTTCCAGGATCTTTAAAGTTGCATCCAGATTTTTCTTTAAAGAGTTGATCTGGATTGTTGTGGCGGTTTTATTAGCACCAAAACCGATAGAACTTCCTAATTTCTCCAATTCTGCGCTAATTTGCTCTGTAGTGTAGTTCTTGGTTCCTTCATTCAATAGACTCGCTGTTAATTCTGCTACTCCTAATTTTTTTAATTGGTCAGCAGTTAACACCAAGCTACCACCGTCCATTGTCATAACAATAGTTACTTCAGGAGTTTCTGTGTTTTTAGTACCGATAATATTGATACCGTTAGGTAATTTTGAGGTGAAATATTCAGGAACAGTTACAACTTTTGCAGCACCTGCTACCGGTCTTTGTTCTCTTTTGAAATTATCTGTAGCTGCAGTATAAGTTAAACCTTTATATTCAGCAGGTGTTTCAAATTTCATATTTGCATATGGGTTGATACTTTTTACAGAATCTTTTTGATTCATGATCGGGTAAGTATTTAATACCGCTGCTCCCGCTCCTTTAATGTATTTGTTGAATACACGTGTAATATCATCTTTGGTTACTTTACTATATCTGTCGATCTCGTCAGATAAAGTATATCCTTTTCCTAATAAACGCTCCCATTCAGATATAGCACCTGCTTTGCTACCAATAGTTGACAAAGCACCATACATACTTGATTCTAATTCAGCTTTTGCTCTTAATAAAGCATCGTCTGTAATACCTGATGTTCCGAATTCATCAATGGTTGATTTTACTTTTGCATCAATATCAGAAAATAATTTCTCTAAATTGAAATCTTCAGGTGGATATGCAAAGATCTGGATAGAGAACTCTCCGCCTAATTCTTTTGAACGGTGATTTACGCTAGCATCAACAGCAATTTCAGGTTTTGATTTAACGAAATTTTTATAGAAAATAGAGTTGTTACCGTTACCCATCATTAATCCTAGGATATCCAATGCAGGCTCATCTCTGTTGTATTGAGGCACGGTTGGGTATACTCTTAAGTTTAACGGAAAGTAAGTGCGATCTTTGTAAGCGGTATATTTATCAGTAGCTAATGTTACAGGAGCTACTCTCATTTTTTTAACTTCAGGGCAAGGTTTGATACCTCCAAAATATTTTTCGATCATCTTTAAAGCTTCCGGAGAACTGAAATCACCTGAAATGGTTAAAATGGCGTTATTTGGACCATACCAGCGTAAAAAGAAATTTTTCACATCCTCTAAGGTTGCTCTGTTCAGATCATCTACATAGCCAATTACCGGCCAGCTGTATGGATGTCCTTCAGGATATAAAGCCTTTTGGATCTCTTCAACAAATGCCATAGCGTATGGTTGATTTTCAACGTTTTGAGACTTTTCGTTTTTTACAGCGTCGCGTTGATTCTCAAATTTTTTGGTTGTTAATGAATCTAACAGGAAACCCATACGATCTGCTTCCAGCCATAATGCCATTTCTAAATTATTAGAAGGAACTGTTTCAAAATAAACCGTTCTGTCTTCAGTAGTATTACCGTTCATGTTACCACCTGCCGTCGATACAATTTTGAAATGTTCTTCGTCAGCTACGTGTTTTGAACCCTGGAACATCATGTGCTCAAAAAAGTGGGCAAATCCTGATTTACCTAAACTTTCACGGTCAGAACCTACTTTATAAGTTACCAATACATGTACTGCAGGATCTGAATGATCTTCGTTCAATAAAATGGTTAAACCATTTGGCAGTTTCCACTTTTCGTATGGAATAGCAATTTTCCCGTCTTTTGCTTCGATCTTTTCTACAAGAGTAGGTTGAGCAATTAAAGATGCTAAACTGAATAAGCTTAAGGCACCTGTTATTAATTTTTTGTTCATTGGCTAATTTTTATGTTTCAAATATAGTGGTTAAGCTTTAGTTTTATTACCCGTCATTAACTGATATCGTCCGTTGGTGTAGTATTTGTGTCAGCAGCAGGCGTATCTGTGGTTGTTTCATCAGTTGTTGGCTCTGCTGGAGTTACTCCTTCAATTTCAACGGTTGCTTCTACTTCTTCTTCATGATCAACTTTAGTTACTGCAGCAATACTGTCAGTATCCTGGATATTAATTAAACGCACACCTTGTGTTGCACGTCCCATAACCCTCAGATCAGATACATTCATACGAATAGCGATACCGTTCTTAGTAATGATCATTAGATCATTTGCATCGGTTACTGATTTAATACCAACTAAATTTCCTGTTTTATCAGTAATATTAATTGTTTTAACTCCTTTACCGCCACGGTTAGTTATACGGTATTCTTCAATATCCGAACGTTTACCATATCCTTTTTCAGAAACTACCAATACGTTGGCCTGCATATCATCAATACAGATCATACCAACCACTTCGTTATTTCCTCCTTCTTCATCATTGAGATCAATACCTATTACACCGGATGCATTACGGCCCATTGGACGTACTTTTGCTTCCGGGAAACGACATACTTTTCCTAATTTTGTAGCGATCATAATCTCATTATTACCATTCGTTAAAGCTGCTTCCAATAAAACATCTCCTTCACGAATGGTAATAGCGTTGATACCATTAGCACGTGGACGAGAATATGCTTCTACAGATGTTTTTTTGATGATACCATCTTTAGTACATAATATAATGAAGTTGTTTTGGATATATTCTTCGTCCTGTAAATTTTTGATATTGATGAATGCTTTTATTTTATCATCAGATGCAATACTAATTAAGTTTTGGATAGCACGTCCTTTACTGTTTTTAGCTCCTTCAGGCACTTCGTATGCACGGATCCAATAGCATTGTCCTTTTTCACTAAATAATAAAATATAATTATGCGTAGATGCAATGAACATATGTTCAACAAAATCCTCATCACGGGTAGCCGTTCCTTTACTTCCTCTTCCTCCACGGTTTTGAGCGCGGTATTCGGCAAGGTTGGTCCGTTTCATATAACCTAAATGAGAGATGGTAATTACCACATCTTCATCGGCGATCATGTCTTCAATTTTCAGATCATCACCTGCATACACAATATCCGTACGGCGTTCGTCACCGTATTTTTCTTTGATCTCAACTAATTCTTCACGGATGATCTTATAACGTAATGTTTCATCACCCAAAATTTCTTTGAAATACGCAATGCTCTTCATCAACTCGTCGTATTCTG
The DNA here is from genome assembly GCA_040386075.1 of Bacteroidota bacterium. Lineage (GTDB taxonomy): Bacteria > Bacteroidota > Bacteroidia > B-17B0 > Aurantibacillaceae > UBA4416. The sequence goes on along the minus strand of JAZKGE010000037.1, from coordinate 10,040 downwards.
CGTTTAATTTATCAACCTCTAGTCCGGTTAAAGTTCTCAAACGCATATCTAAAATAGCACGAGCCTGGATCTCTGATAAAGAGAAACGGGTGATCAATTCATCTTTAGCAGCATCCGGACTTTCGCTTTCGCGAATGATCTTAATAACTTCTTCAATATTTTTTTGAGCAATTAATAATCCTTCTAAAATATGAGCGCGTTTTTCTGCCTGAGCTAAATCGAATTTTGTACGACGAACAACCACGTCATGGCGATGCTCAACAAAATGAAAGATCATATCTTTCAGATTCAACATCTCAGGACGACCTTTTACCAATACAACGTTATTGATTGAGAATGAAGTTTGTAAAGCCGAATATTTATATAAGTTATTTAAAACTACATTCGAAATAGCATCGCTTCTTAATTCGTAAACGATACGCATACCTTCACGGTTACTCTCATCACGGATCTCGGTAATACCTTCAATTTTCTTTTCGTTGCACAATTCCCACTGACGTTTGATCATTTCTGCCTTATTAATTTGATAAGGAATCTCAGTAACGATAATACGTTCACGGTTATTTACCGGTTCAATGCTTGCTTTGGCACGCATCATTACACGGCCACGGCCTGTGCGGAAAGCATCCTTAACACCTTCATAACCGTAAATTGTACCACCTGTAGGAAAATCAGGAGCTTTAATGTGTTTCATCAAACCATCGATATCAATATTATTATCATCGATGTAAGCTAAAATACCATTGATAACCTCAGTTAAATTGTGAGGGGCCATATTGGTAGCCATACCAACTGCAATACCCGATGATCCGTTCATTAACAAACAAGGAATACGGGAAGGTAAAACTGTAGGCTCTGTCAAAGAGTCATCAAAGTTAGGACGGAAATCAACCGTATCTTTTTCGATGTCGTTTAACATTTCTTCTGTAATTTTACGCAAACGAGCTTCTGTGTAACGCATTGCTGCTGGTGGATCTCCATCAATTGAACCATAATTACCCTGTCCGTCAACCAACATATAACGTAAGCTCCAATCCTGGGCCATACGCACCATCGTGTCATAAACAGATGTATCGCCGTGTGGGTGATATTTTCCCAAAACCTCTCCAACAATACGGGCCGACTTCTTATAAGGGCGATTGTGCATCACTCCCAGATCCAGCATTCCGTACAATACACGACGATGTACAGGCTTTAAACCATCTCTTACATCAGGCAGCGCACGCGATACAATAACCGACATCGAATAATCGATATAGGCAGTTTTCATTTCCTCTTCAATGTTAATCGGGATAATTTTCTCTCCGCTCATATTCTTTTCTTTTTTTATTTAAGTTTTATGTTCCTTTTAGCAACTAATTTGATTATACAATCGTATAAAAACGTACTAAACATTTCCACCATCAAGAAAATTTGTCAGTTAAAATTTACACCTGTTTAACGACTGTTTTTTCCTTACTAAAAATATTTAATAGGCTTTGAAAATAGGTATTTAATAGGTATTTTAGATGTATAGTTATCAACAGTTTTAATGTTAAAAAAAAGACAGCTATAAACACGCAAAACTGACATTATCGGTTACTTTTGATTGTGGCATTAAATATGTTTATAACCAACAAAGAACTATACATTTATGGAAGCAAAATTTTCACAGCGCGTAAAGGACGTGATAACGTTTAGCCGAGAAGAAGCCTTAAGATTAGGGCACGATTACATTGGAATTGAGCATTTAATGCTTGGCATGATTCGCGATGGCGAAGGAGTTGGTATTAAATTATTAAAGAATTTAGGCATAAATATTCAGGATTTCAGAAAGCAAATTGAACAAAGTTTGCCTGTATCTATGAGAAAAGTAAATAATTTAGCCAATATTCCTTTGGTTAAACAGGCCGAAAAAACACTCAAACTGACCTATTTAGAAGCAAAAGTGTTTAAAGCTCCCCAAATTGGGACAGAACATTTATTGATGTGTATTTTGAAAGACAATGATAATGTTGTTTCAAAAACATTAGGGAAATTTGGCGTGGATTATAACGCTGTAAAAATGGAATTAGAAGGTTATATGGAAAATCCTCACAAAATTGAGAATTCAACTGCCGGAGATGATGATGATAATGAAGAATCATTTGGATCAGGCGGAGCCGGAGCTTCTAAAAAACCAGGAGAATCCAAATCAAGAACACCTGTTTTAGATAATTTTGGCAGGGATCTGACCAAAATGGCAGAAGACGGAAAATTAGACCCTGTTGTAGGTCGTGAAAAAGAAATTGAGCGTGTTTCTCAGATCTTATCCCGCCGTAAAAAGAATAACCCAATTTTAATTGGAGAACCAGGTGTGGGTAAATCAGCTATTGCTGAAGGTTTGGCTTTAAGAATTGTACAACGTAAAGTTAGCCGGGTATTATTTGGCAAACGAGTTGTTACTTTAGATTTGGCATCTTTAGTTGCTGGTACAAAATACCGCGGACAGTTTGAAGAGCGTATGAAAGCGGTAATGAACGAGTTGGAAAAAAATCCGGATGTGATTTTATTCATTGATGAAATTCATACTATTATTGGTGCAGGTGGTGCAAGCGGAAGCATGGATGCCAGCAATATGTTCAAACCGGCTTTAGCCCGTGGCGAGATACAATGTATTGGTGCTACAACCTTGGATGAATTCCGTCAGCATATTGAGAAAGACGGAGCTTTAGAGCGTCGTTTCCAAAAAGTAATCATTGAACCTGCAACTCAGGATGAATCATTACAGATCCTTTCAAATATTAAGAGTAAATACGAAGATCATCATAATGTAACTTATACACCGGAAGCTATTAAAGCCTGTGTAACCTTAACTGCCCGTTATTTAACCGACAGACATTTACCTGATAAGGCCATTGATGCTCTGGATGAGGCTGGTTCACGTGTTCACATTACAAATATCACTGTACCGGAAAACATCCTGGAACTTGAGAAAAAAATGGAGGACATTAAAGAGCTAAAAAACCAGGTAGTTCGTTCTCAAAAATATGAAGAAGCAGCTAAGTTACGTGATACTGAAAAGCAATTACAAAACCAGCTTGAAACTGCTAAAAAAGCATGGGAAGAAGAAACCAAATTGAACCGTGTAACTGTTACCGAAGATAACGTTGCTGAAGTGGTTTCGATGATGAGCGGAGTTCCTGTTCAACGTATCTCTCAAAATGAAGGTGAGAAATTGGTGAAAATGGTAGAGCAATTACAAGGAAAAGTAATTGGACAAGACGAAGCATTGAAAAAAGTGGTAAAAGCTATTCAACGTAACCGTGCCGGATTAAAAGATCCAAATAAACCAATTGGTTCATTTATTTTCTTAGGCCCTACAGGTGTTGGTAAAACACAATTAGCAAAAATATTAGCGAAACATTTATTTGATAATGATGAAGCGTTAATTCGTATCGATATGAGCGAGTACATGGAGAAATTTGCCGTGACCCGTTTGATCGGAGCGCCTCCGGGATATGTTGGTTATGAAGAAGGTGGACAATTAACTGAGAAAGTTCGTCGTCGTCCCTACTCTGTTGTGTTATTAGATGAGATCGAAAAAGCGCATCCTGACGTATTCAATATGTTACTGCAGGTGTTGGATGATGGGCAATTAACCGATAGTTTAGGCCGTAAGATCGATTTCAAAAACACGATCATCATCATGACCTCTAACATTGGTGCACGCCAGTTGAAAGAATTTGGACAAGGTGTAGGTTTTGGTACTCAAACCAGACAGGAAAACGTTGAAGAAAGTAATAAAGGTGTAGTTGAAAATGCTTTGAAAAAAGCCTTTGCTCCTGAGTTCTTAAACCGTATTGATGATGTGGTGATGTTTAACTCTTTAGATAAAGAAAACATTCACAAAATTATTGATATTGAATTGAACGGATTATTTGGACGTGTTAACAACCTTGGTTATACCATCAAAATTACCGATGCTGCTAAAGATTTCATCGTAGATAAGGGTTATGACATCCAGTACGGCGCACGTCCTTTAAAACGAGCTATACAGAAGTATTTAGAGGATCCAATGGCAGAGGAGATCATTCAAAGTAATTTATCGGAAGGCGATCAGATCGAAATTGACTATGATACTGAGAAAAAAGAGATCACAGTGAAGACGATCAAACCAAAAGGTAAAAAGAAAAAAGAAGATAGTTAAGATAAAAAGCCCTTTCGAAAGAGAGGGCTTTTTTGTGGGTAAATAAATTATATATCTAAAGAAAGATAAATCCATGCCAACTGACAATTTATTAAAACAAATAGCTTTCATAAAAGAGATTGACAAGTTAAAATACATTCAACGAAAAACTAAGTTATTCAATAGCGACAGGCACGAAAACGACGCAGAGCATAGCTGGCATTTAGCGATGATGACACTTGTATTAGCCGAGCATTCTGATAAAACCATAGATGTGCTTAAAGTTTTGAAAATGGTTTTAATTCACGATATTGTTGAGATCGATGCAGGTGATACGTTCATGTACGAAACATCAAAAAACCATGTGAATACAGACGAAGAACTTATTGCTGCAAAACGTATTTTTGGTCTTTTGCCCATCGAACAAGCCGAAGAGTTCATTGCCATTTGGAACGAATTTGAAGAAGGTATTACAGATGAAGCCAAATTTGCTAAAGCGATGGACAGATTTGAACCCTTGTTGCAAAACACGTCAAACAATGGTGGAACATGGACGGAATTTAATGTACCCTATCAAAAAGTATATGATAAGAAAAAGGTAATTAAAAATGGTTCTTCAAGCATTTGGAACTATGCAGAACATTTGATCAATGAAAGTGTGGAAAAAGGAATTCTAAAAAAAATATAATTTTCCTTACTCAACGTGGCAATCCTTCAGGTCATTTTCAAACACATCATCATTTGCCTTACAAGATTCTTCAAAACCTTTTTTACCGAGCTTTGTGGTTTTCACTTTGTCACCAGGACTTCTTTCGCCTGTTGTTTTATTTGTACATACACAGGTATACTCTTTTTCGCAGGAAGTTATAGCAAATGAAGTTGCAATAGTAAGTATGATCGTGATCTTTTTCATGTTATTCTAAATGACAGTTTTCCAACTCACCTGCAGCTAAGTCATTATTTGCTTCGCAGGCTTCTTCGGCAGCTTTTTTTGTCAGCACATTGGTTTTCATTTTATCGCCATAACTTACATGACCCGTGTTTGAATTAGTGCAAACACATACATGATCTTTTTTACAAGCCGTAAATATTACAGCCAACAATGCAGATACAATAAAAACGTACTTTTTCATCTTATTTTTTTACAAAAGTAAAGTCCATGTATAAAGAAGTCAATACCCACCAGTACTGATTTTTACATCAATTAAAAAAATGATTCACAAAATTAAATAACCTGTAATTTTATATGCTACCGTTAAAAGGCTTTTTAGCACAAAGTAAAAATTTAGATGCTAAACCTATTTTCCAAACTCATTTAAAAAAGCAGCCTTGTATGTTGCAGAGATCTCGATCTCCGAATTATCGGAAAGTGTTACTACCCCACCTTTATTGTAGGATTTAACATAGTTAATATTAATGATATGAGATTTATGGATCCGGATGAATGGCTTATCAAGCATTTCATCAAAATGTTTTAAGAACCGGCATACCATTTTTTTAGAGCCATCCTTAAAATAGATGTCGGTAAAGTTTCCATTACCTTTTAGCCTTATAATATCATGGATCTTGGCAACTTCAAATCCTTCGAGCGTTGGAAGAATGATCTGCTTTGTTTCAGGTTTTTCATTCCTGTAATTCTCAACAATGATCTTATTACGATTCAATAATTCCTTATTTTGTAGCTGTTGTTGCACCTTGTTTACTGCCAGAATGAGTTCTTCAATACTTACAGGTTTCAACAAATAATAAGCTGCGCTTTGATTCAATGCTTTTAATGAGTATTCAGAGAACGCTGTTACGAAAATGGTCTCAAAAACAGTTTCTTTACAACCTTCCAATACATCAAAAGCATTTCCAAAAGGCATTTCCACATCCAAAAACACCAATTGCGGCTTAACTTCATTAATAAGCTTTATGCCATCTTTACTGTTATGAGCTTCGCCAATGATCTCTACCTGTGGGCAATATTTTTGAATATAACTTTTGAGGGCTTCCCTGGCCGCTAATTCATCTTCTACAATAACGCTTTTTATGGTTTGTAATTGCATGTTATATCTTATCTAGTCGTGGGATCTTTAAGGTTACCAGTGTTCCCAAATTTCCTGGTTTATTAGTAACAAAACACTGTATCTTTAATTTATAAATGTCATTTAACAATTCTATGCGTTCATTGATATTTTTGATACCGATAGATTGATGCACTTTTTGGTTTTCGGTTTTTAAAAGCCTGCTTTTTTCAACACCAATTCCATCATCATCAATTGTAATTTCTATATGATCTGTTTTGTCTTTTACCGTTAATTTCAACAAACCTTTCGTTTCCTTATATCTCAGGCCATGCCAGATAGCATTTTCCAAATGAGGTTGCAGCAACATGTTTGGCACTAAATAAGCGTCGGTATCTATCGTTTCGTCAATATCGATCTTAAAATCAAATTTGTCGCTAAATCTCAAATGTTCCAATTCAAGGTATTTTTGCAACTGTTCAATTTCCTTTTGAAGCGACATAAAATCCTTGCTTGAACTTTCCATCATGTTTCTCATCAATGATGAATAAGACGTGAGGTATTTATTGGCCTCCATTTCTTTATTCTGAGCAATGAACTGATTAACGCTATTCAGGCTATTAAACACAAAATGGGGGTTCATTTCTCTCCGTAGTGACTGCAGAGAGATCTTTTTATTTTTTGTTCTCACAGCCATTGAATAACGAATGATCACCAAAATTAACAGAAACAATACTGCTAAAGCAATGATTAACGAGTAATTAAAAGTATTTGTTCTACTAATCAATTCATCCTTCAGCATTTTTTCCTTTTCCAGCTGTTTGATCTTATTGTCGGTTTCCTCAAATATTTTTTTATCAATTAACGTTGTATCCGACTTAATTAATACTTCCAGCTTTTGCAGAAAACCTTCATACAGCTGAACTGTTTTTTTATCATCATGTTTATTCCTATAATAAGCAATCAGCTGAATCAAGCTATTTTTAGCATCTATGGTTTTGCCTTTGGTTAAAGCAATGTTATAAGCATCCTGAATAAGCTCAAGCGCTTTATTATCCTCATTATTCAATATTAGTAAATCTGCCAAACCCTGACGTTGCTTAATTTGCTCTCCAACATCATTTGAGCTATCCGCTTTTTGCAAAATATCCTGTTTGATCGAAATTGCTTCGTCCAAATTATTATTACTGGCATAAATATTTGCGATCTCATTTTTGATATTATTTTTTTCCGTTGGATCGTTTACAACTTTATCAAGGGCGTTATTATAATTTTGGATAGCAGCCGTTGAATTATTTTGCTGCATATTAACTTCAGCCATTTGTTTATAGGCTTCCACCACGTCTTCTTTTTTTCCGTTATTGGAATTGGTTTCAAGTGATTTAATTTTTCGATTGATCGAATTAGACTGTTGTATAGGATTGTTAATGTTTCGTAAACGGTCGGCATCACTACTGTTAATGGTAGTATTTAATTCTCCTATTGTATTTTGGGAAGCTTTGTCATAACTTTGAATAGCGTCGGTTGTTTTATTTTGAGCTTCCTGTATTTTAGCCAGCTCTCTTAATGAATTGGCAAGTTGTTCTTTCAACTTATTTTTTTTATATAGATCAACTGCTTTTTTTTGATACTCTTCGGCCTTAACCAATTCATTATTCTTAACTAATTCTTTGGCGAGGTCTTCATATTTATTAGCAACAACCAGATCGCTTTCTCCTTTTTTTAAACTGCTTTCTACCGAACCGGACTTCTGTTTCAATTTAGAGTTCTTCTTGCTGTAGGTCTGAGAGGTCATATTAAATGAAAGACATGTCAACAAAACGATCACAAAATTTATATATCCCGAAAGCGTGAATTTCATATAACAAAATAACTCAAATTAATCTGCTTAAACAATCCATTTAACCAAGTCAAAGCTCTATTACACCCATTTAGCATTTTATGGCTACTGATACAACCTAATTTTGATCTATACTTAACTTTTAGATCATGAAAACAAATCATCTACAAACTATTTTAACAGCCTGTGTCTTAGTATTAACTCTTTTTATGTTCGGAAAGTCGCTTTTCGGTCAAGAATCTTATCGTGCACAAAAAAAACAGATCACCGTAACAGGAAGTGCTGAAATGAATATTGATCCTGACCAACTGGAGCTTTCTATAACGCTTCATACAAATCGCACCGAACTTGATAAAAGAGAAGAAGATCTGGGCATCATCTTACAAAAACACAATATACCAAAAGAAAAACTGATTTTTAATCATAGCGACTCCTGGTGGGATTGGTGGTACTATCGCAACCACAACGAGATCAATAAAACATTTAAAATCAAACTGGACTCGAAAACCAATTTGTTAAACCTGGTTAAAGACCTTAATAAAACCTGGGTTCATAGCGTTTCAATCACCAACACTTCTCACAAAGACATTCTTACATATCGAAAAGAGGTGAAAAAAGAGGCTGTTAAAGCTGCCAAAGAAAAAGCATCTTACCTGTTAGAATCTATTGATGAAAAGATAGGCTCTGTTGTCTCCATTGAAGAAATGACCAACGACAATCAAAATTATGGAGGTTGGTACTGGCAAAATTCATTAAGCAACAGCATTAGTAACTCTAACATCAGCATGAACGCTGGTGACAGTAATAGTTCCGACAAGATTGACAATCTCTCACAAATTAAATTACGTTACGAAGTAAAAGCAGTTTTCGAAATAAAATAATGTACTCTATTATTAATCTTTAAAACCTAATACCATGAAAAATTCAGTCTTTACGATGGCTTTAACCATTACAACACTACTTACGTGTAATAATGTTACTACAGCAAACACTCTTATTCCCGTGGACTCATACCTGGGCGTAACCACCCAATTACTTCCTCCGGATGGTAGTTCAAAAATCCAAGTGGCATTATTGTTTGACACATCAAACAGTATGGATGGTTTAATAGACCAGGCAAAATCAAGGCTCTGGAATATTGTTAATACATTAACAACATTAAAATATCAGGGAAAAACACCAACCATTGAAATTGCCCTGTACGAATACGGCAATGACGGTCTATCAAAAGAAAGTGATTATATCAGGCAGATAACTGCTTTAACCACTGATCTTGACCTGATCTCTGAAAAATTATTTGCTTTAAAAACAAATGGCGGCATCGAATACTGTGGCGCAGTTATTCAAAGTTCGGTAAAAGAACTACAATGGGATGACGGAGCAAATACCATGAAACTGCTTTATATTGCCGGCAACGAAGGGTTTAATCAGGGCGGTGTTAATTATAAAGAAGCGATCAGTAATGCCTTAAAAAATAAGATCTATGTTAACACTATATTTTGTGGCAACAAACAGGAAGGTATTTCATTATTTTGGGAAGACGGTGCGACTAAAGGTCAGGGGAAATATTTCAATATCGACTCTGATAAAAAAGTTGAACACGTTCAAACACCATATGACCAGCAGATCAATGCCTGCAATGAGAAACTGAATAAAACCTATATTGGTTATGGGAAGCAAGGTGTTCAGAAAAAACAAGCTCAGGTAACTCAGGACGCAAATGCAAGCAGCATTTCGCATGCAAATTCAACCGAGAGAATTGTAACCAAAAGTAAAGCGGTTTACAAAAACTAGAGCTGGGATCTGGTAGATAATGTAAAGAATAATGAAAGTAACCTTGACAAAATAAAAACCGAAGATCTACCTGTTGAATATAAAGGTAAAAGCAAAGAAGAGATCAAAAAAATAGTGTTGGAAAAAGCCAAGGAAAGAGAGGTCGTTCAGAAAGAAATAGGTGAATTAGCTATGAAACGCCAAAAATACATTGCAGAGATCTCAAAAAAGAAGGTTGTAAAAGATGATCTTGGAACAGCTATAAAAACTTCCA
>JAZKGE010000036.1:0-9786 GCA_040386075.1 Bacteroidota bacterium | reverse complement strand
CCAGATACATACAAAGTATAATAATAGGTTTACTAAGTGACTGATAAAAGGGTTTTGACCAAAAATGGCATATTCAATAGCAAAAGTGGTAGTTACAAAAGGACGATAATCAAAGGATGCTTCGCTGTCGTGGGCGTATCTACTTTTCCAGATCTTTACAATACCACCAAATCCTTTGGAAACCAGTTTGTGATTTGGAGAAAATTCCTTTCCTTTTACCGGAAAATTGGTTACTGTAACATAATCATCATCTAAAGAATATTTGTTTTTTAAGGAATTTCCATAAAGCAAAAAAACTAATATTAAAAATACAAAAAATATTTTTTTATGTTCCTTAAAATAAATGACCATGTTTTGTTTTTGATACTCTGTAAATTTAAAATAAATACAGTAAAAAACAGAAGTTTATATAAATAAAAAGCGCCTGCTTGTTAGCAGGCGCTTTCTGATATATTAGACAAAAAAAATTATTTTTTCTTGCTGCGAATTTCTTCGGTCATTGCTGCCGGTGTATTTCTTCGTCCGTTTATTTGAATGTAAGTTACGCCCAGTTTTTGAGCCATTCCAATATAGTATTGCTTATTATGAGCTTGTCTCATAGTTAATTTAATATCTGCGTTACCATTAGCATCTGAATTTAAAACTTCAGCAGATGCTACTTCAGGATTAGCTTTAATTTTAGCATAAAACTTTGTAGCTTCATCTTTATTGGTAAACCCTGAAAAATTTGTATTAATAACAGTAGCAGTTTTCAAGAAACCTTTTTCAACCTTGTCTTTTACGGTCCAGGTAAGGTTTGATTGAGAATATGCTTTGCCGGTAAGCATTAGTATTGCTAAACATGTAATTGTAAGGATTTTTTTCATAGGTGGTTTTTTAATTTATATGCTAATATAGAAAGGTTTGGCTTAATTTCAAAAAAATAAATAAGTAAATGATTAAAAACAGTATTTGATTGAGTAAAATAGCAGCTACTTAATATTCCTGAAATTTGTTTCAAAATTGCCAAAACTTACAGCATTTTTTTGTAAGTTTACCTTAGCCATATGTCAATTTCCATTACCCATATTTCCACGTATTTACCTCAAAATGTAATTACAAACGAGCAACTGGCAAAAGAGTTTAATGGTTCGGAAGAGCAGATATTCAAGAATACCGGAATAAAGCAGCGTTATGGTTCAGGCCCCGGAGAGATACCTTCTGATATGGCAGTAAAAGCGGCTGAAACATTGTTCTCAACCTATGAGATCGACCGAAACAGTATTGATTTCCTGATCTTTTGTACCGAAGGGTTCGATCATAAAGGCCCCTCTACATCTTGCCTTATTCAACATCGTTTAGGTTTGGGTACTCATGTTGGCTGTATCGATCTGCCTTATGGTTGTTCAGGGTATATTTATGGGATAGGAATGGCCAATGCATTACTAACCAGTTTAATGGCAAAAAAAGTATTGTTTCTTACAGCTGATATTCCCACTAAAGTGAGCCACAAAAATGACCTTGAATTGCGGAGCATTTTTAGTGATATTGGTACAGCAACAATTATTACCAAAGCTGATTCAGAACAACATTTTACCTTTGGTACGGATGGCGGGGGATATGATAATTTGATTGTAGATAATAGCGCTACCCGGAATCCTCAGGTAGAAGGTGATTTTTTGGAAGGACTACCTTATGGTCACATGAAAATGAATAGTACAGAAGTGTTTTTGTTTGCGGTGAAAAGAGTGCCCGGATTAGTGGATGATATTTTGAAAAAACATCAGCTTACCGTAGATGATATTGATCTGTTTGTATTTCACCAGGCCAGTTATTTCATGTTGGATGTGATCAGAAGGAAATGTAAGATCCCAAAAGAAAAATTTTTCATTAATATTGAGAACTTTGGAAACTCTGTATCTTCAACAATTCCGGTTGCATTGAAAGATGCTGAAGAAAAAGGAGTATTGAAAAAAGGGATGAAAGTGATGTTGGCCGGTTTTGGAATAGGATACAGTTGGGGAGCTACAATTATGAGGTATTAATTATATATTTATAAACTTATTATGATATCAGCAGAAGAATTTACACGACAGTTAGCCACAGAGTTCGAAGATGTTGAACCCAATACCGTTTTTCCGGATACAAATTATCGTGATATAAAGAACTGGAGCTCAATGTACGCCCTTATTATCATTGCATTCATTGATGCAAATTTTGATGTACAGTTAAATGCAGAGAATCTAAAATCAACACAAACAGTAAGAGATCTTTATGATCTTGTTTGCCAAAAAATGAATGCATGAGTTTTGTTACTGTAAATAATGTTACCATAAAAGGTGTTGCAGCTTGTGTACCCACACATGTTTACAATAACCTTTCGTATGAACACGTTACAGAACCGGAACGGGAATTATTCATCAAAACAACAGGCATAAAAGAAAGAAGGGTGGCTGACAATAATACATCTACCAGTGATATGTGTTATGAGCCTGCTAAGCAGTTGATTGAAAAATTAAACTGGGATAAGAATGATATTGATGTTGTTATCATGGTAACTCAATCACCCGATTATTTTATTCCGGGCTCAGCAGTTATTTTGCAGGATAGGTTAGGATTAAAAAAATCTTGCTTGGCATTTGATATAAATTTAGGTTGCTCAGGATATGTTTATGGGCTATATGTAATAGGAAATTTATTGAGTTCGGGGCAATTAAAAAAAGGCTTGTTATTGGTAGGAGACAAATCTACGGTTTCAACGTCCTATACCGATAAAAGTGCCTACCCATTGTTTGGCGATGCAGGTTCGGCAACAGCACTTGAATTTGATACATCCGCAAAAACTACTTATTTTAACTTATCGTCGGATGGTTCAGGCAAAGATGCCATTATTATAGAACATGGCGGATCAAGACATGGAATACAAGATGATACGTTTACGCTGGTTGATATTGAACCGGGTGTACAAAGAGCTAAACGTCATTTAAAACTGGATGGCATTGATATATTTAATTTTGCTTTGCGCGAAGTTCCTTCTAATGTAAATGAATTATATAACTTGGCACAAAAAAATATTGCTGATACTGATTACTTCGTGTTTCATCAGGCAAATAAATTGATCAACGAATCGGTACGGAAAAAGTTAAAGATCACGGATACTTCCAAGGTTCCTTATTCTATTAATCAGTTTGGAAACACAAGTTCTGCATCCATACCTTTAACCATGGTAACGCAATTACATGACCAGCTGTCAAAACAAAAACAAACGTTATGTTTAAGTGGTTTTGGCGTTGGTTATTCATGGGGAAGTGCAATCGTTGATCTTGAGAATATAATTTGTTTGCCATTAATTGAAATATAAAATGCTGTTGTTACAACATAAAACCATATTGATCACCGGAGCTTCTTCCGGCATTGGAAAAGCCACTGCGGTTTTATTTAGCCAATTGGATGCTAATGTAATTGTAACTGCGCGTAATGAAGAAACATTATCTGAAACATTTAAAGAATTAAAATCTTCAGATAAACATCAAAAAATAATTGCCGATCTTACCAATATAAGCGACATTAAAAATTTAGTAAAGGCATTACCGGTTGCCATTGATGGCATAGTTCATTGCTGCGGCAAGGTGCTGCCGGTTCCTGTTAAATTCATTAAACAGTCACAATTGGACGATGTATTTAGTGTTAATTATTTTTCGGCAGTTAATTTAATTTCAGAGTTACTATCTGCTAAAAAAATAAATAATAATAGTTCCATTGCATTTATTTCTTCTGTATCAACATTGCATGCGTATTTTGGCGGCGCTCCTTATATCAGTTCAAAAGCAGCACTCGAGGGTTATGCAAAAACACTGGCACTTGAATTAGCACCAAAAAAAATCAGGGTTAATGTATTGCAGCCTGCATTGGTTCGCACCGCTATATTTGACAGCACTATAAATGCAGCTATTGATGCAGAAAAAATGAATGAACTGGTTAATAGCTACCCTCTGGGTGTTGGCGAACCAATTGATGTTGCTAACGCCCTGGCATTTTTCATGTCAGATGTCAGTAAATGGATCACTGGTAGTTCTTTAAAAATGGATGGCGGATTAACTTTAGGATTTAAATAAAGATATGCAGAGTTTTGACAAAGAAATATCAATCGTGATTCCTGTTTACAATTCATTCAATTGTATCAAAGATGTTATCACGCAGGTTAATGATGTTTTATCAAAACTCAATACTACCTATGAGATCATTGTAGTGGATGATGGAAGTGCAGATAACAGCTGGGCTGTTATTAAAGAGATAAGCTTAGTAAATAAGCATGTAAAAGGTTTTTCACTTGCAAAAAATTTCGGTCAGCATAAGGCTACTTTGTGCGGACTTTCCAACGCATCCGGAAAGTATGTTGTAACTATTGATGATGATTTTGAACATGATCCCACAGACATTGTCACCCTTTATAAAGCTATGGTTAATAGTGAATTTGATCTCGTATACGGCGTTCCGAAAAATAAAAAAAAGTCTTTCGTTCGCCGTTCAATGACCTCTTTTTATAAATTTATCTCTAAGGTCGAAAATCCTTATGCAGGATTGGGTTCAAGTTTCAGGATATTAAGAAATGATCTGGTTCAAAAGATCGTAACACATAATAATCATTTATTTTTTATTGATGAGCTTGTTTTATGGTATACTTCCAATATCAGTTCATGCATGCTGGATTTTCAACGATCACAAAAACAGGTTTCCGGATATAGTTTTATATCACTGTTCCGGTTATCCTCCAACGTTTTGATGATAAGTTCTACAATGCCTTTAAAATTGGTTAAATCATTGGGTCTATCCATGTCTTTTGTGAGTTTTTTAATAGGTACGTTTTATTTTTTAAAGAAAATCCTATTTAAAAGCCCTGCCGGTTATACATCCATTATCGTTTCGGTTTTATTCAGTGCAGGCCTTATCATGTTTTGTATTGGGATCATAGGGGAATATTTAGGAAATGTATTGATGATGCAAAATAATAAGCCTGCTTTTTATATTAAGGATAAAACATGATCGTAGAGCAATACGGTTTAAAATATTCGCGTGTTACAGAGAATGATCTGGAGTTGCTTCGTTACTGGAGAAATCAATCCTATATAAGAGATACCATGCAGTTCAAGGAATACATCACTCCTCAAATGCAAAAGGCCTGGTTTGCAAAGATCAATAATAAACACAATTATTATTTTATTATTGAACACGATCACAAAAAGGTTGGACTTATAAATTGTAAAGACGCCGCGCCGGATACTAAACTTGCAGAAGGTGGAATTTTTATCTGGGAGAAAAACTATTGGGGAACCTCTGTTCCGGCATTTGCGTCCTTAACCATGTTACAGGCTGTTTTTGAGATATTTAAATCGGGCGACGGATCCATTGCAACAGTTGCCTGTAATAACAAAGTGGCCCTGGATTTTAATGAAATGCTAGGCTATGAGATCACAGGTAAAACATCTGATGGAAATTATTATAAACTACATTTAACTAAAGAAAAATATCAATTACACTGTAAAAGATTAATTAAAGCAGCGGCTATTTTAAATGAGGGCAAATCTCATTTTGTAATGCATGCCACAGCCGGAGATACACTGGCAGATGAGATCAATCAGTACATTGAAAATAACAAGATCATTTCTTAGCAGGAAAAATATCCAATTCTCCTTTTTCTAAAAACTCAAGCCATTTTTCTTTAGGAAACATGCTTAACATAAATTCGTCTCTCAACGTTTCTATTTTGTATTTGCAGATATCTTTAGCAGAATAATTCCATTTTGGATTGGCGATATCCAGCATCAGTATAAAACGATCTTCGTTGCTGTCGTTCCAGGCTTCGTGTTCAAATGAATCGTCAAAGATCAGCATCTTTCCGGGTTGCCAGGTTTTTATTTCTTCTCCCACGCGCAAAGCACAGTCACTAGGAATGATCAAGCCCAGATGAGCTCTTAACACCATTTTAGTAAATCCTTTATGAGGCTTGATCTTGGTTTTAGCAGGCAAATATGAAAAATCGGCAGAGATAAGTTCTGGTATCTGATTTAATATCTCAAATGTTTTTGGACATAAACTACAATTCAACGGATGTTTAATACCAAAGAATTTAAATGTAAAAACCTTCCAGATGTTCTTACTGTTTGGGTGCAGGTATTCGGGGAATGTATCCAGCCAGAATCCATTTTCAGAAGACTGACGCAGATTTTGAAGTTCATTTAATATGATCTGAAAATTGTCTTCCAGTATTTTTAATTCAGGAACTTCAGTAATGTTATAAAACCATTTTGGATTTTGTACAGTGAACTCATCCATAATAAAATAAATACGATTGGTTAATAATTTTGTATCTTTCGTATCATAAATTTAATGTTTATTTATTAGTAAAAACTATTTTATCGTTTAAAACGCAAGCATCTAATTCAATATGTCCAGACTTTGGTTTAGTTTATACGATAGAAAAGAATATACAGGAAATGAACCTGCTTTTTATGATCCCGAAAACCTGGCATTTGCAAAGTCATTTGAAAATAACTGGGTACTTATTAAAGCAGAATTGGAAGCTTATTTAAAAAGTAATCATCTTCAAAGTTATTTTAATACAACCATGGTAGAAGAACAACATACCTGGAAAACGATCTCACTTAAATGGTGGGGAATAAATTTTTACAAGAATCAAAGTGATTTTCCTCAAACAACAAAGCTCTTGCGGTCGGTTGATGGCTTAGTTTCCGCTTCATTCAATCTTTTACAATCCGGTGGAAAGATCAAACCACATTGTGGTGATACTAATGGTATTTACAGGGTTCATTTGGGATTGGAAATTCCAGGAACTATCCCCGAATGTGGATTTAGAGTAAAAGAAGAGTGGAGGAGCTGGGAAGAAGGAAAAGTTTTGGTTTTTGTTGATGCTAATAATCATGAGGCAGTAAATATGTCTTCAAAAAACAGGTTTATATTTCTGTTCGACGTTGTAAGGCCTGAATTTAGATCACAAAAAAATTATATTTCCTCAACGGTTATATCTTCGTTATTCATACAAAAGCGGGCAGAATCTTTAAAATTATTATACCGTTCTCCATTATGGATTCAAAAAGCGGTGGGCATGGTATTAGTTCCATTTGCATTTGTGGCAATTCGTATTAGAAACAATGTATTTAGTTTATTAGAAAAATAGTTTGAGATCAGTATCACATAAACTCTGGTTCAGCCTTTTACATAAAAGGCCTTACATTGGTAATGAGCCTAATTATCCTGAAATTTCTGAAAAGAAAGGGATTGATGAGTTAGAAAAAAAACAGCATGTTATTCTTAAAGAACTGGATCAGTATTTACAACAATTTGTTTTTGAGAGTCAGTTCAATACAACCATGGTTGAAAAGCCAAAGACTTGGAAGGTTAGATCGCTAAGAGTTTGGGGCGTTGAGATGTATGAGATCCAAAAATATTTTCCGGAAACTATAAAACTTTTGAATAATATAGACGGTGTGATCAATATTGGATTTAACTTACTTGAACCCGGTGCTGTTATAAAACCCCACTGCGGAGATACCAATGCGATCATTCGCTGTCACTTAGGATTGATCATCCCTGAAGAAAACGAAAAATGTGCGATCAGAGTCAATGGTGAGATTAAGCATTGGCAACAGGGCAGGGTAATTGGCTTTACAGATGCATACGAACATGAGGCCTGGAACAAAAGCGATAAACAACGCATCATCCTGTTGTTTGATGTATTAAAGCCTGAAGCAGCGTTTCATAAAAATAAGATCTGCGGGGTTGTTCTGGCCAGCCTTTATATGCAGCGTTTAGGAAATGTTTTTCCTGGTTTATACAATATAAACCCGGCCTGGCTGTACCCGGTTTCTTATCCTTTATCTTTTGTTATGAGAGTATTGATCCCGATCCGTAACAGCCTGAAGAAATAATTACTTTCTCAAACGCTTTATGATCACTTTTACTGATAATGGAATATGTAGGTAGAACTGTATTAAAAGCGGCCTGTATAAATATGATTTGAATATTTGCCAGCGGTCGTTAAGATTAAATGAAATGGCTTTTCCACTCATTACTTTTGTGTCATAGTTAAATTCCTTTAGTAAAGGCCCTGTCAATTTCACGATTTTGTCGTTTATAACAACATCCATCTCATTTTCTTTCAAATGAATTTTTTCCTTATTTACCTTTTGAAATAAACTGCTTTGAAAATCTTTTAAGTAAGTTAAATGATCGGCATTAACTCTGTCTTCCTGCATGTTCAAAAAAGACTCATATACACCTTCTGTTTTCAGCATCTCATTAGTATAGGATATCCCCAGGAATTCACATACAGTCTTTAAAATAGTTTCTGGTTCCGAAACCAGCTCTTCGTATTTTACAATCAACACATGTTTGTGTTTTGCTTTTAAATAAGCAATGTTTTTATAAGTGTTATTCCATAATGCAGCTAAATATAAAGGGTGTTGCCCGGCATTTAAATTCCTGCTTTTTTTTCTAACAGCATTTACCCTTGGATCTCTCACTAAAATAACAAATTTCGAGTCAGGGAATAGTTCGAGTAGTTTTTTTAAATAAAAAAAATACTTAATCTGTTTGTCAAGTATGATGGTTATATTATCTTTTGGTTTAGGTTCAAAAAATTGTAAATAGATAATGCTACATAATTGCTTATAATCCAAATTGCTCTTGTACTTTATCAGCGCCTCAAATAGTTTTTGTTTGGAAGTGAAAAAAAGATCCAGGTTCTTTTCAGCCATCAGCCAAAACTCATCTATAAATTGATGAAGTTCAGATTCTGTCCATTCAGTTTTGTTTTTATAGCTGTCATAAAAAAATAGGGCGAATGGTTCCTCCGAAGGGCATACGACATTGCCATGTAAATTCATCATCAGGGATAGTAATGAACTGCCTGTTCGCTCAGTGCATAGCAGAAAATGAGTATCAGGTAAATTCTGTAGAATATTTGGAGTTTTAATCAAAATGATATAAATTTAATAAAAAATAGATTAATGAACGAATCGGGCTTTAATTTTATAGTAGGTATTGGCAGGTCGGGAACGACCTTGTTAATGTCGATGTTAAACGCCCATCCTACGATTCAGGCAACGCCCGAAGTTAATTTTTTTGTATTCTTTTATAATTCCTGGAAAAATAAAAAAACATTTAGCGAAAAAGATTTTGAAACTGTTGACGCTTATGTACAGTTATTTAAACGCCGAAAACATGCCAGCGGATTTGACTGGAGTTTGGATTTGTTTAAAGAACATATAAAAGGATCTGAAAACATAAACTTTGCAACCATTTATCAATGTTTTTATAGGGCATTCATATATGCGGGAACAATAAAAAACATAACGCATAACTTCGACAAGAATCCAATCAATACATTATTCTTAAATGAAATAATTGAACAATTACCAAATTCAAAATTTGTTTTTTTGGTAAGAGATCCGCGTGCTAATTATTTATCCCGAAAGGAAAAAGTGAATTTCAGAAAGTCAAATCTTTATGCCGATTCTCACCGATGGGCCATGTATAATCAATCTATCTTTTTGTTGATGGAAAAACACAAGGATAAATTTTATGTTTTAAAATATGAGGATCTGGTGTCTGACCCAGCATTTTATTTAAGCGAACTATCCCGTTTTTTTGAATTTAATAATGACGATGCCATGCTTAATTTTCATAAGCTTGTAAAGGAAAATAGTCTGAAAAAAGTGATCGATGATTCTTCCAATGTTCATGAAAAAGCTAAAGAAAAGTATGAAAAATTGAGTCGTCCTATAAATA
>JAZKGE010000035.1:42146-70244 GCA_040386075.1 Bacteroidota bacterium | reverse complement strand
GATCAACCATACCACAACCTAAAATTTCTACCCAGCCGGTGTATTTACATACATTGCAGCCTTCGCCTTTGCAAATAGTACAACTGATGTCTACTTCGGCACTAGGTTCAGTAAAAGGAAAATAACTCGGGCGCATTCTTATTTTAGTTTCGGTACCAAATAATTCTTTGGCAAAGAAATTCAATGTTTGTTTTAAGTCGGCAAAGGATACTTTTTCATCAATATACAATCCTTCTATCTGATGGAAATGGCAATGTGCACGGGCACTGATGGCTTCGTTACGATAAACACGTCCCGGAGAGATAGTACGGATAGGCGGTTTTTGATTCTCCATAATGTGTACCTGCACCGATGAGGTTTGAGTACGTAATACCATTTCCGGGTTTAACTCTACATAAAAGGTATCCTGCATATCACGCGCCGGGTGATTTTCGGGTGTGTTTAATGCTGTAAAATTATGCCAGTCATCTTCAATCTCTCTGCCATCACTTACTGTAAAACCAATACGTGCAAATACATCAATGATTTGGTTTTTAACTAATGATAACGGGTGACGGGAACCCACCTGAATAGTTGGATCGGAGGGTAGGGTAAGATCAATTTGCTTATCAGTTGTTGAGCTTGTCGAAGCATCGTGCCTTTCTTTTAATTCATTGATCTTGTCCTGAGCCTTTGTTTTCAATTCATTCAATCGTTGCCCCACTTCACGTTTGATCTCGGGAGCTACCGCTTTAAAATCATCAAATAAAGAAGTGATCTCTCCTTTTTTACTTAACCATTTGATACGGTATTCCTCTACCTGCTCCTTGTTCTGAGCCGCAAATTCTTCCACTTCCTGCAGCAGATTGTTTATTCTTTCTAGCATAATAATTTGATAATGATGGCAAATTTAAGCAATTTTAGGTAGTGAAAAGTCATCTTTGGGTATATATCCTTTTTATTTATGGGTTGTTTTTGAGTATAAACTCAAGGGCTCAAACTATGATCGGTTATAAGGTTTTTGAAAATGATACGATCAATGTATTAGATAAAGACAGCCTGAGGCAAGGCCTTTGGAAGGAGTTTTGGCCAAACGGGGACCTGAAAAGCGAGGTTTCATATAAAAATAATAAAAAACAAGGCCTTGAGATCAATTGGTTTGATGAACCGGATTGTGTTGAACTGGAAGCTTATTATAAGGATGGGGTACTGGACGGCCCATCCATTTCTTATACCAAAAAATGTAAAAAAAGCATTTTCGAGACCTTTAAAAATGGTTTAAAAGAAGGACTGGAGCTTGAATATTATCCAAATGGACGCATTAAAGCCGAAGGCAAGTATAAGAAAGGTAACCTGGACGGTTATTATAAAGTGTATGATAAGAATGGTAATTTTTCGTTCGAAAGCCGCAGCAGTGATAACGAGACCAACCTGGCACCCAACATTGCCGATACAGCAAACAGCGTTGTGTTTAATGTGTTGAAGCGCAATAAACAGTGGAAGAACAAATTAATTGTAGCAGATCTTACGGGCAGCATGTATCCTTATGCCCAACAGGTAAGTACCTGGTTAAAATTGTATTTTTTAAAAGATAGCACCAGTCAGCATTTTGCTTTTTTTAATGATGGCGATAAGAAAAAAGACGAGGATAAAAAGGTAGGAGCTACAGGTGGAGTTTATCATTGTAAAGCCAAATCGGTTGATGAGTTGATCGCTACCATGGAAATGACCATTAAAAAGGGGCAGGGCGGAGATGCACCTGAAAATCCCATC
Organism: Bacteroidota bacterium; assembly: GCA_040386075.1. Classification (GTDB taxonomy): domain Bacteria; phylum Bacteroidota; class Bacteroidia; order B-17B0; family Aurantibacillaceae; genus UBA4416. The sequence continues at coordinate 68,492 of JAZKGE010000035.1, read as the reverse complement.
GAAGCTATTATATTTGGACTTAATAAAAGTGGTAAAGTAGAAGATGTTATCCTTATTGCCGACAATTGGGCAAAAGCAAGAGACATCAAAATGCTGCCAAGAATAAAAGTTCCGGTAAGGGTTATTTTGTGTGGTGTTTATGAGGGTATGGAAATAAATCCAGATTACCTGAATATTGCATATAAAACAAAGGGTTCTGTACATACCATTGAACAGGATATTACAAATCTTATGAAACAAAGTTCGGATAAGAAATTCAACATCAATGGTGTAGATTATATTATTAGAAACGGAAGCGTTAAAGTATTTTAAATCTCGTATCTTTATATCCTATTTTTGTGCGCGTTTATCATCATATATCCGAATTATCCAGCTTAACAGATACGATCGTTACTATCGGAACATTTGACGGTGTTCACATCGGGCATCAAAAGATCATCAAGCATTTAGTAGAACTTAAGAAAAAGCAAGGAGGAGAGATCGTGTTGTTTACTTTTGCCCCGCATCCCCGCAAAGTATTATTTCCTGAACAAACAGATCTGAAGTTAATTACTACTACCGAAGAAAAATGCGAATTGTTAAAACAGTTCGGTATCGATCATGTTTTGGTGTATCCATTTACCAAAGCATTTTCGCAAATGAATGCACAGGATTATATTTCCGACATCATAGCCAAAGGATTAAAAACAAAAACATTAGTGATCGGTTATGATCATCGTTTTGGAAGTAACCGCGAGGGCAATATTGAAACCCTAAAACAACTGGCTCCGGTTTATGGATTCAATGTAGAGGAGATTCCTGCACAAGAGATCAATCAGTTAAATATTAGCAGCACCCGTATCAGAAAAGCTATTGATGAAGGAGATATACAAACTGCCAATGAATTTTTAGGGTACAGCTTTTATGTTACAGGAATAGTTGTTAAAGGCAAACAATTAGGCAGAACGATAGGTTACCCTACAGCAAATATCTTTGTTGAAGATAAAGATAAGCTCATTCCGAAAATAGGCGTGTATGCCGTGAATGTAATTTTAAATGACGTTAAATATAAAGGTATGTTAAATGTAGGTGTTAATCCTACTACTGATACCGATAACAAAATTAAAATAGAAGTTAATATTTTTGAGTTCGACCAGGAGATCTATGGCGAAACTTTGAAAGTAGAATTTGTTAAACGCATACGTGATGAGGAAAAATTTGCTAACTTAGATGAACTAAAGCAAGCTTTAGCAAACGATAAAATTGCCTGCAGCCATGTTTAAATGTCTTTCTAAAATAGCAACAGTAATCCTCTTGGTTTTATCAATACAAGTTAAAGCGCAAGTTGTATTAATGGATTCTTTAACCCTGGATACATTGACAGGCTATACGAATCTTCAGGAAGCTCTTAAGAACCCGGATGCAGTTACGAAACTGGTACTCCGAAAACAACATTTAAAATCGTTCCCTAAAGAGATATTACTATTTAAAAATTTACAATACCTTGACATCAGCAAAAATTCAATCGCTGAATTACCAGATAGTATCAACCTATTGGGTAATCTACAGTATTTTGCCTGTAGTAAAACAGGTTTGGAACGTGTGCCTAAAGAAATTGGAAAATTGACCAACCTGGTTTATTTGAATTTTAATCAAAATGATCTTGAAAGTTTACCACCGCAAATTGGGAATCTCGAAAAATTAGAAGTACTGGATCTATGGAGTAATAATTTTGATAATTACCCTTCAACATTTTCCAGTCTTAAATCATTACGGGTACTCGATCTGAGAAACATCTTGATCAGTGACGAGGTACAGGCAAATATTATTAATATGCTACCTCATGCAAAGGTGTATATGTCGCCCAGCTGTAAGTGCAAGTGGTAAAACTAACCTTCATTTTAATTTCCTAAATCAATAGAGTTATTTTCTTTACTCATTCAAAACTCTGTTCTAGTAATTGGTTAAAATCTCTTTAGATTATTTGTATATGTTTGAATTACAAACAATTTAAATTTTAGAGTATGAATTTAACACTACTATCTTTTTGTAAATCAAAAGCCATACTTAATATGGTGTTAGCTTTATGTTTTAGTATTACTGCTTTAAAAGCACAAATGATCACTACCTATGCTGGTAATGGTTCGTTAGGTGTTACCGGAGATGGAGGATTAGCAACATCGGCACCTATATCATTTGTATTTGCATCTACATTTGATGCAGCCGGGAATTTATATATAGGATTGCCTAATGCAATCCGAAAAATATCTACAACCGGGATCATTACAAATTATGCAGGAAATGGAACCGCTGCTTACACCGGAGATGGAGGCTTGGCAACTGCCGCATCTGTTGCAAACGTGAGAGGTTTGGCATTTGACGCAGCAGGCGATCTTTATTTTTCTGATAGTTATCATGGCGTTGTAAGAAAAATAGATGGCTCTGGAATTATTTCAACTGTAGTTGGTAACGTTGGATCAGGTTCAGGTTTTAGTGGAGATGGTGGTCTGGCAACAGCTGCTCAATTATCTCAGCCTTTGGATATTACATTTGACGCTGCCGGAAATTTATACATCGCTGATAGTTTTAATTCAAGAATAAGAAAAGTTAATACCTCAGGAATTATTACAACGATAGCAGGTAACGGTAGCTTTACAGATACAGGAGATGGAGGTTTAGCATCCAACTCCAGTGTAGTTGCAAACTCGGTGGTTTTGGATGCTGCCGGAAATATATATATTGGAGGGTCTTGTGTTATAAGAAAGATAAATACTTCTGGTATTATCAGTACTGTAGCGGGCACATCTAATGTGCAGAGTTATGCCGGGGACGGTGGATTAGCAACAGCAGCGTTGCTTAATCAGCCTTTACGTATGGTTGCAGATGCGTCAGGAAATTTATTTTTTACCGAGTATGGCAACAATTGTGTTAGAAAAATTAATGCCTCCGGTATTATTTCTACGTTTTCAGGTAATGGTACAGTAGGTTTTTTTGGAGATGGATCTTTGCCTTCAGTGGCACTACTTAATCATCCTACTTCGTTATGTTTTGATCCAACCGGTAATTTATATATTGCTGACCTCGACAATTACAGAGTGCGTAAAGTGGATTACTCTGCAACCCCTATTTGTCCAACTAATGTGCTAAGTTCAAAAAACAGAGGCATAAATGGTTCCGCCGTTATTAGCTCTATGGTTTCTCCAATGGTTGGAACACCCACTTATTTTGGAAAGCTAATGGGAAATCCTTTGTCTAATCCTATGGCAACTGTCAACTATACAACAAGTGTTGGATCGTATACGCAAACATTTCCGGGTAACGGAATTTATAATATATCAGTAACTTCTGATGATACAATATCAGGATACCATTGTATGGTTACAGGTATCGATACTATACTTATAAATAATAGCTCAGCCGGAAAGCAATTCAACAGACGTTTTACAATAGACAGCGCTTTCTTTTGTAATTCGGGACACGTTATGTTTACTGATTCATCACGATTCAATTATTCATTAACTAACGCATTGGCAAACTACACTATTGTTACAAACTGGGGAAATGGAACCAGTGTTACCAATACGGTAAATGCTACCAACCAATTACTTTTTACATCGGCTTCTACACTTTATAACACTCCAGGAGTTTATACAATTCAGTCAATTATTATGGGTTCAGGAATTCCAAATGATACAGCTTTAGCTTTTGTAAATGTATATGCCTGTGGAAATTTTTATGGAAGTGTTTATGATGACTCTAACAGCGACTGTGTACATCAATGGACTGAGCTTGGAATTAACGGATTAAAAGTAAGTGCAACAAATGGTACAAATACATATATAGGATGGGCAGATGTTACCGGATACTATAATTTAACTAATGTTCCTGCGGGCACCTATACCATTCAGGTTGATGGAGCGGCCTCGGGTTATACAACTATATGTACGTCGAGTTTACCACATGTATCTACTATATTTGGAACAAACAATACATTAAATGATTTTGGAATGAGTTGCACAGGTGTTTTTGATATAGCTGCAACAGGAATATCTTTATGGAGCGGATTATTTCCGGGCCAGGTAGATATGATTTTACCACACGTAGGTATTTTAAACGGCACCTGTAATTTTGTTGTGCCCGGCCAGGTTAAAATGATCTTAACTCCTTGTATACAATATATATCTGGTGGTTCATTAGCGCACGTTCCTGATGTTATTATTCCTGCAGCGACGGGAGATACACTTGTTTGGAACGTAGCAGATATTAATAATATCGGAAACTTCGGATACTGGAATTATGCTGTTAGTGTGACTACATGTACCAGTGCTGTTGTAGGAGATTCGGCGTGTATTACCATGATGTTATTGCCTAACAATGGCGATTTCAATACGGCTAATAATATGTTTACGAGTTGTTTTGGTATTGGTGTGAGTTATGATCCAAATTATAAAGAAGTGACGCCAAAAGGATATGGAGCACAAGGTTATATTCCGGCAACTACAAATGAGTTAACATACACTTTGCATTTTCAAAATACCGGAACAGCTAAAGCAACTAATATTTATTTGTTAGATACATTGAGCACTAATGTAGATTTGAGTACTATTGAAATTATCAGCTCAAGTCATACAGTACAACCTTATTTATTACCGGGTGGTACTATGAAATTTATGTTTGCATATATTAACTTGCCGGATAGCACAACGGATGAAGCACATAGTCATGGATATGTGACATACCGTATTAAACTGAATAATGGGTTAACGCCTGGCACACAAATTAAAAACACTGGTTACATTTATTTTGATTACAATAGTCCGGTAATAACTAATACTACTTTAAATACAATTGAGTTGCTTACTATACTTAATAAGTATGCTGCAAATGTTGGGTTTAATGTATTTCCAAATCCTGCTCAAAATACGATCACTGTTCGGGTAGTTTCAAATGAAGCCAGTAATATTATGTTGTACGATGTTTTGGGAAATGAAGTAAATCAAATTTCAACAAGCGAAATGCAGTCACACATTAATGTGTCAGACCTGGTAAACGGTGTTTATTTTGTAAGAGTTAATCAGAAAGGAAAAACGTTTACTCAAAAAATAATGATACAAAGGTAAACAGGATAAATACTAAAAAAGCCTCTTATTAATAGTAAGAGGCTTTTTTTTCTCGCAATAATTTAAACACCCATTGTTTTCAGTTGTTCTTCCAAAAATTTAATGCCTTCTACGAAGCTATGAGGATTGTAACCCAAATCACGTTTTGCTTTATCGATAATAAATCCTGTAATTGGCGGACGTTTAGCGGGTTGTTTAATATCAGCAGATTTTGATGGTTTAATCAATGATTTGTCTAATTTATAGTAATCAGCAACTAAATGCGCTACTTCTAAAATATTTAAAAAATCTTTTCCGGAAATATTGTAGATACCACTTGCTTTCTTCTCGGCAATTAAAATACAACCATCGGCAAGATCCTCAGCCAGGGTTGGTGTTCTATACTGATCATCAACAACATTAATGGTTTTACCTTGCTCTAAATTTTGTTTTACCCACAATACAATATTGCTGCGACTCATATTATCAACGATGCCGTAAACCAAAACTGTACGCGCCATTGCCCAATGAAGTGATGAGGCCTGTACTATTTTTTCAGCCGCGAGCTTACTTTCTGCGTAATAACTTAAAGGATTTGGGATTTCGTTTTCATCAACAGGACCATGTGTGCCATCAAAAATAAAATCGGTCGACAGATGAATGAAATGTGGTTTATAGTTTTGATCTTTTTTTGATAGTTCTTCTAAAACACTAACCTGATTTTTCACTGCTGTAACATTCATTGCCCAACAATTCTCTTTATCTGTTTCACAGGCATCTACATTGGTCATAGCAGCTGTATTAATGATCACATCGGGCATAAATTGGGTGAATACAGATGCAACATTTTTGAGGTCTGTAATATCCAGTTGAGCATATTGATAACCTGTTTTATTTACCAATCTGTTCTCACCTCTTGCAGTAGCAATACAGGTAACGTTAGTATTTTCTTTTAATTTATAAACCAGTTTTTGTCCTAAAAGGCCATTGGAACCAGTGATCAGTATTTTTTGCATGTTGATTGAGGGCTAGTTATGACTGTAAATTTATTATTAATTTTTTATGGGATGACTCTTTGTGTAAAGATATTTCCTCATTGTGGGTAGGCATTTTATTATTTTTTTGTGTGATAGCCCACAATGGGTCATTGGCATGCCATTCTCATTAGTTAAATAAACTTAACAAATAAATCATTATGAAAAAAATAGTACTCTTATGCGCTGGCTTGTTATTAGCGTGCATAACAAAATCACAAACAGAAGACAGAAAGTGGAACATAGGTTTGCACGGTGGTCTTATACAATATAACGGGGATCGTGGACAAGGTTTTTATCAAGAAGGCCAAGCAGCTTATGGATTTGCAAGTGTTTCAGCATCCCGTTATTTAGGGAAACATTTTGATGTATCTTTATTTTTAACAAGAGGTGAATTAGGAAATGTTGAACCTAAAACGGCCTGGTCTCCTGCGGTAGATCAAAATCGTTTTTTAACACGTATGAATACGGCTAACTTAGTATTGCGTTACAATATTTTAAGCTCTAAATACATTTTGCGTCCTTATTTATATGCAGGTGTTGGCGGCATCATGCACGAAGATTATCAAACCGTAAATGATGAGCGCTATGATTATGCTTTACCATCTGCGGGTGGAGGTTTAAATATCCGCATTACTCCGGTTTTATCTCTTCAATTCCAGGAATCATTTATGTACACAACGGCTGATGATATTGATTTTGAGGTGAACGAGTTTAATGATGGATATTTATATCATACAGTGGGCTTAACTTTTAATTTAGGTAAAAAGAAAGATGCCGATAAAGATGGTGTTTCTGATAAAGATGATCAATGCCCTGATACCCCAACAGGTATTATGGTTGATAAAAAAGGCTGTCCTATTGATAAAGATGGTGATGGTGTAGCAGATTACAAAGATGATTGTCCGGATGTTGCAGGTGTCTCTTCTTTAAAAGGTTGTCCTGATAAAGATATGGATGGAATTGCAGATAAAGAGGATCGTTGTCCAGATGTATTTGGTCCGGTAGAATTTAAAGGTTGCCCTGATTCTGATAAAGATGGTGTAGCTGATATCGACGATAAATGTCCTGGAACAATCGCTAGCTACAAAGTAGACGCAACGGGTTGCCCAATGGATAATGATAAAGATGGTTTAGTGAATGAAGAAGATCTTTGTCCTGATTTGGCTGGTGCCTTAGCATTCAAAGGTTGTCCTGACACTGATGGAGATGGTGTATCTGATTTGACAGATCGTTGCCCGACAGTTAAAGGTACTATTGAAAACAAAGGTTGTCCTGAAATTGCAAAAGAAGATATCAGAAAGATCACTTTGATTGCAAGTAAAATTTTCTTTGAAACAAACAGCGATAAATTGAAATTGACTTCAAATGCACAGTTAGATGATCTTGCAGCGATATTGAAACGTTATGAAGGAGCTAACTTAACAATTGAAGGTCATACGGACAACGTTGGTGAAGATGCTTACAACATGGATCTGTCACAAAGAAGAACAGAATCTGTGCGAGCATACTTAATATCTAAAGGTATATCTTCTGCAAGATTAACAGCTATAGGTTATGGTGAAACAAGACCAGTAGGTGATAACAAAAAAGCTTCTGGTAAAGCACAAAACAGAAGAGTTGAACTTAAAACATCTTACTAGTAGTTAGGTAAGACAATTAAGTAAAAAGGCCTGCTCAAACGAGCAGGCCTTTTTTTATTGACTTTGTAGATCTGTTAATTAAAGATTACTTTTTGTGTGGTTGACTCATTATTTTTAGAAGTTACTTTTAAGAAATAAAGACCGCTAACAATATTGTTTTTTCTGATCTTAAAAGTTGACTGTTCGGTTATTTCTGAGGTAATTAATTTTCCAGTAACATCAAATAATTCGATATAGTGAGTTGTATTTGCATTTGAAAATTCAATGGTCATTTCATTATCTGATGGATTAGGAAACGCCGACGAAATAATTTCATTAGCAGTTAAATCTTTAATCCCTACAAATCCAGGCGAAGCACAGGTCATTTGAATATGTGTTGTACAAACTGTGTAGTTGTATAGAGTTGCTGTTTGCGCAGTAGAATTTGGCGGCATGAGTGCAGGGTCAGTGCAACCTAAACGCGATATTAAAAAATCTCTTACAAACTTTATAGTTGTATCCATGTAAGCGGTTGTATTTGAGCCGTTATAATATGGTACATGATTTTGTCCGTACCAGGTATAAAATGGATTATTGATACCTAAAGCGTTTGCCTGTTCTTTAAGCATTCTGCTTCCATCAAGTACTATTAAAGGTACTCCGGGATTTACCATTCCTCTGTTATATTTTACTGTTCCGTCAACAGTGCCGTGCATGGAAGCAAAAGGAACATCTCCTGCTTCCAACCATCCATATCTTCCTAAAGCTCCACATAAATTGATAACGCCCTTTACTTTTCTTGAATAACATTGGTTTCCACTGTAGCCTTCAATTCCTCCTAACGATGCTAAAACGGTGGGAGTAACGTAATAATTGATCTCGCAGGATTTATTTAAATATTCCATATGAAGAGCTGCAATAGCACCAGCCGAACTTCCACCGATAAAAATATTATTCGTATCAATTTTATAGGTATTACTGGTTAATTTGTCCTTATAGAAAAAACGTACAGATGCTTTCATATCCTGCACCCCTCGTAAAACTGCTTTAATGGCATTCACCGAATCTAAAGGAAAAAAACCTAAACGGTAATTAATAGAGGCGCATACATATCCCTTTTTGGTAAAAGCCTGGCATAATGCAACTATATCAGCATCGCCACTGGTTCCCCCTTGAAAACTACCACCATGAGCAAGCACTATGAGGGGACGAGCAGTTTCTATATCGCCGGTTGGTTGATAAATATCCATCATTAACGTTTCAGCAGCACCATTAAATTTAATGTTAGAGCCGTACGGAACGCTATAGGTTACTGTTACGTTTGTAAACGTATCGGATGCATAACGGCCCGTTGAGCAAGGAGTTTGTGCTTGAGCTGAAAAAGATGCCATCAAAGTTGATAAAGCCAATAAGTAGATTTTTTTCATGTAGGTTTAGTTTAGGTTATATTAAATTTAATAAATTATTTCAAGCAAGTTTTGTATTTCGACCAATTAAGTCATTGATATGTTAAATTTTAAGGGAAGACGACCGCTGGATATTTCATGGCATTCGTTTCAGGTATTGTACTTTCGTAAGTATTATTAATAGCTTTAATAAATTCGTTGGCCAGCAAGGCATTTCCTCTCGGTGTTAAATTCAATCCATCTAATGAATAAAATCCTCCAGAAACAAACGCTGCACTTACAGCAACTCCGTTATAAGAGTAGCCTGTTTTTACTTTTTTGAAAAATGAATTGACATCTACAAATGCCAAGCCTTTTGCATCGGCAATATTTTTTAAAATGGCGTTATAATCATTAATTGCATTTTCAATGGCGGCAATTTCGCTTGCTATTAATGTAAACCTATCTGGAATTAGTGTAGCGGAGCCCCAATTTGTATAGCATTTTATGGAATCTAAAGGAGTGCTTAATAAAACGTATTCCCCTTCTACCAATTGTCTATAGCCTGTAAACGGAACCGCAGGATCTTCTATCCAAAAAGCATTGTCACCTTCGTGAAAAGGCCCAACTGGTAAGTTTGCTGTTAAGTAGTCAGCTTTTTCTTTCGTTAGTTTCAATCCATTCCATGGAATAGTATTAAAGTAAGCCATAGATTTAATACTTGGGATGTTTGCTATTACTCCTTTTGAACCGTTAGCTATTAACTTGTCGATTACATTATTGATACTGGCTTCAAAGCCTATATTCATCGGTCCAGCAACCGGAGAAATACTTTCAGAAGTAGCACCTTTTAAGGCATAATTTAAAACATCGTTTAATCCCAACATCACAGAGAAAAATGTTGGGTTTTTAGCTACTGCATCTGACAATACGGATGATGCCGGACTTGATGCCATACGTACGTAAAACGAATCTGCATAAGCGTTCACGTCCATGTCAATGACTTTTATATTTGGCACTCCCATATTGTTAAATGGTCCCTGTGCATTATATGCATTGGATAAAAACACGGAGTAATCACCCTGCGAGGCAATTTTTACCGGACCTAAAGAAACTATTCCCTGGCAGTCGGTTCGATTACCTAAGATGGAATACGCTTTACCGTCATTTCCCATACCAACAGAACCTTGTGAAACATAAGGAATTTTAAATTCACTACCCCCAATTAATTTAAATTGTTCTGCTAATATGTTCGCATAAGAGTTTTGTTGTGCATCATAGTAAAGCGCTCCATTGCTATAGCCAGCAGTCATAGAACTTCCTAAAGCAACATAGTTTGATACATCAATATTTCCACCATCAGGATCAGGAACATTAAATTTAGGCTTGCATCCAAAAAGTGTTACTGCAATAAAGATTGAAAATGTTATTTTATTAAAAATCATTTGTATCGAATTAAAATTTATACCCTATTGAAATACCAGGCGCAATAACGTTAGTTTTAAAAGTGCCGCTCAAATTTGTTTCTGTATTCGTATCTGTTCGTTCAAGATGAGTGAATAAAAAAGAAGCATCGATTTTTAAATGTTTTGTTTCATAGCCAATACCAGCCGTATAATTTATTCGATTTGCATCCGGTGTTTCGGGTGTTACATAGCCATTTTGAACCGGGGTAATACCGTAAGCCAATCCTAAGCGCGCTGCAAAATGTGTATCTATTTTATATTGTGCCCCGGCTCTGAACGCAAATGTATTTTTATACATCCTGGCTGATTTCGTATCGATCAAAGAAGCCGTATTATTTTCGTAATCAAACGAAAGCGTGTCGTAAGCTTTCCAACCCACATAATTTATATCTAATGCAAAGCTCAATTTTTCAGCTGCTTTATATCCAAAGCCTAATGTGGTTACACTTGGTAATGGTAATTTTGATTTGAAGGTTCCATCAGGAAAATTTGCAGCTACTGAAGAAGGAACTTTAAATGTTGCTTGTCCGCTCTTAACCTCCATTATAACTTTAGAACGATAGGTTAAACCAATGCTTAGCTTTTCTATTGGCTCAAAATATACACCCGCATTAAAACCATAACCATTTGCTTTACCGCTTAATTCAGCATAACCATAATTGCCGTCAAGATCTATTAAAGGAATATCTTTTTGAAGATTGACTTTTCCGGTTGCATATACAAAGCCTGCTCCTATCCCTAGTTTTTTTGTTATCTTATAGCTAACGGTGGGTTGAATAAAAATGGCTCTCAACTCCAGACGTGTTAAAGCAAAACGCCCGGTCCATCCATCTTCCCATTGCACTGTGCTGCCAAATGGCGTGTAAATAGCTAAGCCAAGTTTTAATTTTGAACTATCTTTTATTTCAAAAAGGCCGTAAGCGGCAAAGGGTGTACTAACCGGTGAATTAGTACGAGAGACATTGTTGGTATTGGCATCCATAAATGCGCCTCTTGCAAAAGTTGGAGTAACGCCAACGATCACTGAGTTCCAGTCCACAAAGCTAGCTCCTCCCGGATTAAAGAATAAAGCTGCTGCATCCTGCATGCAGGCCGTTCCTGCACCGCCCATACCCTGTTGTCTTTGTCCCTGTAAATTTACCTGGAAACCCTGTGCGTATTGAAAAGAAGGGGTATAGATAAAAAATAATAGAAGCGCTCTGTATAAGTAGTTCATATAATGTGTTTACAATTTACTAAGGATAAATTTACTAAAATACTTCAATTAAAAAAGTCCTGGTAATTACTGAGATCGATAGTTTGAGATACGCTCCATTACATTAGCACATCATTTATAGGAGTGAGGGCAGGAGGGATATCTGTTTCGTCGATCATTTCCTTCAGGTCAATTTCAATGGTGCGGCTTATGTTGGTAATAGGCACATCATTCACACTTCCTTCAAAGGGGTTCTCAGTTGCTTCTCCAATGCGTTCCATCACATGAAATACCCATCCCACGATGAGGGAGCAGGGAACTGTAGCCCAAATGAAATTTGGACCTATATCCTGCGACAGCTTGCCAAATTCCTGGAGGATGCCAAAAGCAAGGTGCAAATGAACAAACGAATGAACATTTGATTGATAGTTGCAAATTGACGTGGATATGGAAAATTTTTAATACGTTCCGATTTACCCTGATCATCATAAAAAGCAGTGAGTATTCTTTCTAATTCAATGAAATCGAATTCTGATAACCTTCCTGATTCTTTTAAGAGCCTGAGATGTTTTGACTGCAGGCTGATAATTTGTGTGGCCCTGTTTTTTTTAGTGAGTATGTAAGCCAGTTCTTCATCGCTTAAATGTTTTTTTAATTCTGTTTCAAGTGGTATTTCTTTTTCGGCTATTTTAATAAAGCGCGCATATTCCTTGTTGCTTTTTAATTCCATATTCTCCCAAACCCTTGGTTCTCTCATTTGATACCTCAGGGCAGTAAGCCATGAAATATGTCTGTAGATCAGGATCTGAATATCTTTTTTATCTCCCTTTACCATATCTTTTACTAAAATTCCCCAGGCTCTGCTGGAATTGATAATGGAGCCCCATATTTGTCTTGCTTCCCATAATCGGTTATAGGTTTGGGTATTTTTAAAACCAACTAAAAAAGCAGCAGCTGTACCTATGAGTCCGATAGCCACCCAGGGAATAACCAGCCATTTAATATTAAGAAAATAATATAAAGAGGTTGGAATTGTTGAGATAATCGCAAACGCGTAAATATCTCTTCGGGTCCAGTAAACAACTTCTGAAAATGTGAATCTTCTGCCTGAGTGCATATAGTTTATTGTGGTTAAAATGTATAATGAGAGAGGTCAGATAAATATAATGTCTAATGTTCATATTTCAAAACAGGCAAAAACACGAATATTTAATAGAAAGCAAATAACTAATTTATTTTTGGGAAATTTATTCTACAATAAAACTTACAATAAAATTTACTTTTATAAGTTAAATAACAAAAAGAATACTAATGCCTTTTGAGATAATTGAAACAGATAAATATGTGATAAAGATCAGCGTAGATTTTTCATACATGGAATATCTGATCAAAGAAGGAGTGACTATAGATGTAGAAGACGTTGTAATGGCAAAGGCAGTTGTGCTCGAGGTAACTAAGAAAAAGTTGTATGTTTTTTCGGAAGGAGCTGAGTTTTTTACGCTCACTAAAAAGGCAAGAGAACTCTGCGCATCAACCGGGCACTTAGATAATACAATTGCTATTGCATTTTATACCACTAATACATCCATTTATCTGCTGGGCGATATTTTTAACAAGATCAACAAACCTCCTGTTCCTACACGCATATTCAGAGACAGGTATGAAGCAAAAGAATGGTTGAGGGAGCAAGCAAGAAAGAGTGGATCATATCCCGAATTTTAGTAAAGTTATGATATTGTTATTTCCTTTATTTAAGCGCAAATTTTTTGAAAAATTTGTGTAATGTTATAACTTAGTACTTATAATAAAAAACACTGATATGGCAAAGAAAACTATAAAAACAGCAAAAAAAGCGGTTAAGAAAACAGTAAAAAAAGCTGCGCCCGCGAAAAAGAAAGTAGCTAAAAAAGCTGCAAAAAATGCTACTAAGAAAGCTGCCCCTAAAAAGAAAGCAAGTAAAAAAGCTGCTCCGGTAAAAGCCGCTAAGAAAAAAGTGGTAAAGAAAGCAGCTAAAAAAGCTGCGTCAAAGGCTGAACCTAAAACTAACACTATCGGCCCTTATTTGAATTTTGCAGGAAACTGTGAAGAAGCATTCGATTTTTATAAAGCGGTATTTGGGGGGAATTTTACTTATAAAGGAAGATTTAATGAAATGCCTCCTCAGGAAGGCCAACCTCCAATGCCGGAATCAGCAGGTACTAAGATCATGCATGTTTCTTTGCCAATCAGCAAAGAAACTGCTTTAATGGGAAGCGATTGTTTGGAAGGTTTTGGACCTCCTGTAACCATCGGTAATAATTTTTCAGTTTCTATTAATGCTAAAAGTGAGAGTGAGGCCGACAGGCTTTATAGTGAACTTTCGGCCGGTGGCGATGCCAGCATGCCCATGTCTAAAACATTCTGGGGCTCATATTTCGGCATGTTAACGGATAAATTCGGAATTAGCTGGCAGATCAGCGCCGGACAGTAAGGACGAATTGATTGTACTGAATAAAAAAACCTTGATTGCTAAGCAGTCAAGGTTTTTTTGTGATCCCGATTGGATTCGAACCAATGGCCCACAGCTTAGAAGGCTGTTGCTCTATCCAGCTGAGCTACGGGACCATATTTAGATTATTTGACAAATCTAAATTGGAATGCGAATTTACTACTTTTTTTTAATCTATTATTCTGATTTTTAAAATACTTCGTTTATTGTAATATTTTGGTATTTTTAGGACTTTATAGCTCGTGACCAAACTATCCGTTGTTATTGTAAACTACAATGTAAAGCACTTTATTGAACAGTGCTTATTTTCTGTGCTTAAAGCCTCAGAGAACATAGCCTGTGAGGTGTTTGTAGTCGACAACAACTCTGTAGATGGCTCTGTAACACTCATTAAAGAAAAATTTCCCCAGATCAACCTTATTGTCAATAAAACCAATACAGGCTTTTCAGTAGCTAATAATCAGGCATTAAAACTGGCTAAAGGTGAATATGTGTTATTATTGAATCCAGATACTGTAGTTCAGGAAGATACTTTTGCCAAAGTACTGGCTTTTATGGATACGCATCCCGAAGCCGGTGGCCTGGGCGTGAAAATGCTTGACGGACAAGGGAATTTTGCTCCGGAATCAAAACGCGGATTACCTACGCCATCTGTTGCTTTTTATAAAATGTTTGGCTTTTCACGCTTTTTTCCAGGGTCAAAGCGTTTTGGAAAATATCATTTATCTTATTTACCCCAGGATCAGATCTGCGAAATTGACGTGATCAGTGGTGCTTTTATGCTGATGCGTAAATCTGTACTTGATAAAATTGGTTATCTGGACGAAACATTTTTTATGTACGGAGAAGATATTGATCTCTCATACAGAATAACCAAAGCAGGGTTTAAGAATTATTATTTTCCTGAAACGCAGATCATTCACTATAAAGGAGAGAGTACCAAGCGCAGCAGCTTGAACTATGTGATTATTTTTTATAAAGCCATGGCTATTTTCACTAAAAAACACTTTAGTGGTTCTCATGCTTTTTGGTTTAATGCTTTAATTCACCTGGCTATTTTTTTAAAGGCCGGATTAGCCTTGTTGTCAAGATTCTTTAAAGCATTCACTGTTCCTATACTTGATTTTAGTGTCATTACTTTTGGGCTTTTTGTGATCAAGAATATATATCAGCAGAATACGGGAATTGACGGAAATATTTATTCCGAAAAATTATTAAGTGTTGCTTTCCCTTTATATGCAGTAGCCTGGATCATACTGGTATATTTTAACGGAGGATATGATAAGCCGGTTAAATTGCTAAAGATCATAAGAGGAGTGTTGGTTGGAACGGTTTTTATTTTAATGGGTTATTCCTTATTGCCAGAATCATTACGGTTTTCGAGGGCATTGATCTTATTGGGAACAGGTTGGGCATTAGCCAGTTTTATATCGACTCGTTTGTTATTTCATTTCCTGAAATTAAAATCCTATAGTTTAAGCAGTGCCAAAACAAAACGCATTGCTATTATTGGCGAGGAAGCAGAATTTAACCGTGTATCAGCTTTGTTGAAAGAAACACGCGCGAACCCTGGTTTTGTTGGTTTTGTAAGTGCTGAGATCAACGGGGTACATAATGCGTATTACATTGGAAAGATAAACCAAATAGATGAGATCATTAAGGTGCACGAGATCAATGAAATAATTTTTTGCGCCAAGGATATCAGTTCGCAATTCATTATTAATAATATGCTTACACTGGTATCAAGCGGTGTTGATTTTAAAATTGCGCCACCTGAAAGTTTATCTATTATTGGCAGTAATAACATTGATACAGCCGGCGATCTATACATGATCGATGTGAACAGTATTTCCAGATCAAATAACAGGCGAAATAAACGTTTGCTTGACATTGGTATCAGTATCCTCGCAATTGCTTTTAGTCCGGTATTATTATTTATTCAGGACAAGAAGGTAAATTATTTTTTAAATTGTTTTAATGTATTGTTTGGTTTTTATTCCTGGGTAGGTTATGGTAAGATCACCGATAAGTCGTTACCGGAAATCAAGCGTTCTGTGCTTTCACCTGCAATGTTATTAGATCCGGAAGTTGATCATGATAGGGTCAAATTGGCAAATTTGCGCTACGCCAAAGATTATAAGGTAGAAAAAGACATTGTTATTATCTGGAAGTGTAGAAGAAAGCTTGGGACCTAATAAATTTATTTTAGCGTTCTTTTTTCTTGAAAAAAAAGAACCAAAAAATTCAATGCGAAACACCAACTCCAATCTTTTTCTCGCTCAAAAAAGCTACGCAATGCCACCGAAAAAAATGTAGTTCGCATCGTTTCGCTAAAAGCAGCCACACTATTACCAACGTATGATAGATGAACTAAAAACTGTTTTAAAAGCTACTACTTGCTTTAGACTTCTACTTAGCTACACTAAACAAACGTTTTGATTGTAATTTGTGAGAATTGGTAACGCTTAAAATATAAGTTCCTTGTGCTAAATCAGTAACAGAGAGCTCCGTTTCATTTTCGCCAATAGATGCCTGATATGTTTTTACTGATACTCTTCTGCCCATCATATCAAGCACTTCTATAATAAGCGCTTCATTTTCTTTATTATTCAATTTTATGTTCAATGAATTAGAAGCGGGATTTGGAAAAATATTTATGATAGAACCATTGCTCTTTATTTCTTCAATACCCACCGATACCATCACACAACTATTAGCGCAGGTGCAGTAACTGGTTGTACCTGCTATCATACCATTGTTGTAATCTATTCCTCCAACAGGGTGCCCCGCATCACACATGTCGATATGAGTACCGGTTGACCCTAATACGCCCCCGGCTGTATTATAACTGGCACCTGTTACCGAAAATCCACCACAGCTGGTTAATGCAGGCCCATATACAGTTCCGGAATTATACCAATCTCTTCCAACAGATATGATACAATTTGTTGTAAAGTTTGCTGAGTATGAGTTATAAAAATCACGCATTACATTCATGTAGCTGTTATTAACGAATGTACTACTGAATGAAGCTGCGAAATCATTAGCAACGTTGATATTACCATTATTGGTATAAGTAGCGTTGTATGCAGCGGCAAAATCATGTGTGACATTCAAGGTTCCGTTATTAATAACGGTAGCCGTTGAATCGGCATGATCATAAACAGTGATGGTTCCATTATTGATGGCTGATCCATTATTTGAAACCGCAAAGGCAGTGCCTGTTTGTGTGCCATTATTGACATAGGTTGTATTTGCATGCGTGATCCACAGGCTGTCAATTAAAGCGGTTGCATAGTTGGTAAAAGTGCCGGCAGATGATATGGTAATGCTATATGTATCAATTGTTCCGTAATTTTTAAAAGTTCCACCGGCAATCAAAACATTGGTAGAACTTATTTTTCCCTGATTACATAATGTACCACCTGTTTGAACAGTAATCAACCCGGTTACTGTTCCAGTTGCTGATATACATAATGAGCTTCCTGGACCCAAAACATAATTTGTGACATCATATCCTGTTATGTTGATCGTGCAGCCACTGCATTGCGCATTTGCTTTCATAGCAAAGGCAAGCAAAAATAGTATGGTTACTTTTGAGTAGATTTTTCTCATGTTATTTATTTTTTTATCCTCCGCAGCATTGCGAAGGAGGGTATGGGTTTGTATTTTTAAAATCCTAAAATGTTTCGTACTAGTTTTAGTTTTTTCTTTGCAATTCTTTTAGCCCTTTTTTCTCCTATTTGAAGTTGTTTTTCTAATAGTTCTGGATTACTCATATACATATTGTATCGGTTCCTCGGTTCTTCAAATTTAGTCAGGATCAACTCGTATAAGGCTGTTTTTGCATGACCGTAACCGTAACCTCCGTTTTCATAATTAGTCCGCATTTCACAAATTTGAATATCGTTTGCCAATAAACTATATAATTTAAAAACGTTGCAGGTGTCAGGATCTTTAGGTTCTTCTAAAAGTTTAGCATCTGTTACGATTGTTTTTACAACTTTCAATAATTCTTTTTCCGGTAAAAATATATTGATGTAGTTATTATACGATTTGCTCATTTTTTGTCCATCGGTGCCCGGGACGATCATAACCTGTTCGTCGACTTTTGCTTGTGGTAACACAAAAATTTGCTGATTGTATTGCGTGTTAAATTTAGAGGCAATATCCCTGGTGATCTCAATATGCTGCACCTGATCTTTTCCTACCGGTACAATATCAGCGTCATATAAAATAATATCCGCCGCCATTAATACAGGGTAGGTAAATAATCCAGCGTATACATCACTCAATCTTTCAGACTTGTCTTTAAACGAATGTGCATTGGCTAACATGGGATATGGTGTGAAACAGTTCAAATACCAGGTTAATTCGCATACTTCAGGTATTCTGCTCTGACGGTACAACATGTTTTTTTTGATATCAAAATCAAAAGCCAGCCAGGTTGCAGCTACGGAATTAACGCTATTAATGCGTTGCGCTGCATCTTTTTGCGTGGTTAACGAATGAAGATCGGCAATAAATAAAAGAGAATTATTTCCAGGTTGTTTACTTAATTCAATAGCAGGTAAAATGGCACCTAAGATATTTCCAAGGTGAGGTATATTGGTACTTTGTATTCCGGTAAGTATGCGAGACATGTTCGTTGTTAGATTAAATTCCTTTTACAATTCCATCCTTTGAAGATCTGATGAAATCTACAATTTGTTTCCTGGTATCCGAATCAGGAACTTCCTGTTCAACCAATTCAAGCGCATTGGATACATTATGTCCGCGAACAAAGATCAAGCGATAAATATCTTCGATCTGATTGATGGTTTCTTTTTCGAATCCTCTTCGCGACAAACCAACTGTATTAACTCCAATGTATTGCAATGGCTCGCGTGCAACACGAATATACGGCGGCACATTTTTTCGAATTTTTGAACCTGCTGCTACAAAGCAATGCATGCCAATAATAGAAAACTGCTGAACAGCAGCATAACCTTCAATGATCACAAAGTCTTCAATAGTTACATGTCCGGCTAAGCCAACATAATTTGCCAAAATAACATTGTTGCCAATGATACAGTCGTGTGCAACATGTGCATAGGCCATGATCATGCAATTGTTGCCGATCGATGTTTCCATTCTGTCTGCGGTACCTTTATGAATTGTAGCGTATTCACGAATAATGGTATTATTCCCAATGGTTGTGATCGCTTTCTCACCCTTGTATTTCAGATCCTGTGAAACGATACCAACCAATGCTCCGGGAAAGATCTGACAATCGCTGCCAATAACCGTGTCGGGGTAAATAACAGCATTTGGATGAACGTGTGTGTTATCACCAATCACAACATCTTCATAAACTGTTGCAAATGGTTCAATTGTTACATTGTTTCCTATTTTGGCTTTCGGACTTACGTTTGCAAGAGGTGAGATCATATAAATCTGTTTCGTATTTTGTTATTTAAGCTAATTGAGGTTCCGGTGTTTTTACATCATGGCCTTTTACTTTAACGATCTGTGCCATCATTTCACCTTCCATTACCGGTTTGTTATTTACATAAGCAGTACCACGCATGTGGCATATTCCACGACGGATAGGAGTTACTAAATGTAAGCTAAAAACAAGTGTATCTCCCGGGATAACTTTCTGTTTGAACTTCACATTATCAATTTTGATAAAGTAGGTCAGATAGTTTTCAGGATCGGGCACCGTTTTTAAAACCAATACACCACCACATTGTGCCATCGCTTCAATGATCAAAACGCCCGGCATTACCGGATTATCAGGAAAATGACCTTTGAAGAACTCTTCGTTCAAGGTTACGTTTTTGATACCGATCACATGCTGTTCAGAAAGCTCCATGATCTTATCCACTAACATCATTGGTTGACGATGAGGTAATAATTTCATGATGTCCATGGTGTTCATCAATGGCGGTTTATTCAGATCGATTTTTGGATAATCTCTTTCTGCTTTTTGGATCTTGGCTAAAGCTTTTAATTTTTTAGCAAAGGCTACATTTCCAGCGTGTCCCGGAAGTGCTGCTAATACATGTATCTTCATTGGTTTACCAACTAAGGCTAAGTCACCAACTATATCTAATAGTTTATGGCGGGCAGGTTCGTTAAAGAAACGCAATTTGGTATTATTTAATACACCGCGGCCTTTTACTTCAACATCGGGTTTATTAAATACTTTACGTAAATGATCCAGTTTTTCTTTTGGCAGGTCGCTATCTACTAAAACGATCGCATTATCCAGATCACCACCTTTTATCAAATTGTGAGCAAATAAGGCTTCCAGTTCTCTTAAGAATACAAATGTACGGCATGGAGCAATTTCTGTTTTAAACTGCCCGATATTGTACATAGATGCATGTTGGGTTCCCAACACTTCACTTCCGTAATCAACCATTACTGTTACACGAAACTCGTCCTGTGGTACCGCCAGCATTTCTACTTTTTTGATCGGATCTTCGTAAGTTAAATTTTCTGTTAACTCATAATAATCACGAAATGCTTCCTGCTCAACAATTCCGGCAGTTTCCAGTATTTCTATAAAGTTCAATGAACTTCCATCCATGATCGGCATTTCCGGGCCAGTAACCTGAATCAAGCAATTATCGATATTCATCCCTACCAAAGCAGCTAACACATGTTCGGTTGTGTGAACGCGTGCGCCGTTTTGTTCTAAAGTAGTTCCACGTGATGTATCAACTACCAGGTCGCAATCAGCATCAATAGTAGGTTGTCCTTCCACGTCCATTCTCTGAAATTTATACCAGTGGTTTTCGGGTGCAGGATTAAAAGTTAATGTTACGGGCGCTCCTGTGTGTAAACCTTTACCGGTAATGGAAACCGCTTTTTGAATTGTTTTTTGTTT
This sequence comes from Bacteroidota bacterium, assembly GCA_040386075.1. GTDB lineage: Bacteria > Bacteroidota > Bacteroidia > B-17B0 > Aurantibacillaceae > UBA4416. The sequence continues at coordinate 47,347 of JAZKGE010000035.1, read as the reverse complement.
ATCTGCCATAAGTTCAATTAGTCAATTTTTGAATTAGTCAATTAGAGAATTAATTCAGTGTTTAGTTCATTTTTTTTATTTTCTTAATAGTCACATCGACTCATTAACTCATTATTTCATTTTCTTTTCAATATCTCTGATCCTGTCATTCAATTTTGGTAAGCTTCTGAAAAGTACATAACTTCTTCTGAAATCACTTAATGGGAAAGAAGGCGAACCTTGTACAATTTCATTTTCTTTTTCAATGGATGAACCAACTCCTGCCTGCCCGGCGATCTTAACACCATCCGCAATTTTGATATGCCCTACAATTCCAACCTGAGCAGCTATCATTACATTTTTGCCAACTTTGGTCGATCCGGCAACACCAGATAGGCCGGCAATAACGGTATTTTCTCCAACCTCTACATTATGTGCTATCTGAACGAGATTATCCAATTTAACACCTTTGCGTAAAATAGTAGAACCCAAAGTTGCTCTATCAATTGAACAGTTAGAGCCAATTTCGATATTATCTTCAATTACTACGTTACCAATTTGAGGAACTTTCGCAAATTCTTTTCCATCCTGTGGAGCAAAGCCAAAACCGTCGCTGCCAATTACAGTGCTCGAATGTACAACTACATTGTTACCGATCTTACATTCATGATATACTTTTACGCCTGAAAATAAAGTAGTATTATCGCCAATGATGCAATTGTCGCCAATATACACATGAGGATATATCTTCGTGTTATTCCCGATCTTTACATTATTGCCTATGTATGCAAAAGCACCAACGTAACAATCTGTTCCAACTTTTGCGCTCTCACTGACAAAAGATGGTTGTTCAATACCTGTTTTATTACCTTTGAACTGATTATACATCTCAAGTAACGTAGCAAAGCTAGCATAAGAATCTTCTACGCGAATTAAAGTGCAGGTTGATTTTACAGGTCTTTCGAGAGTAAGCGTTTTGTTTACGATAACCACACTTGCGTTGGTCTCATAGATATAATTGGTGTATTTTGGGTTGGCTAAAAAAGATAAAGTACCGGCAACACCTTCTTCAATTTTTGAAAGGTTTGAAACGGTTGTGTTCTCATTCCCTTCTACTGTTCCGCCTAATAAGGCCGCTATTTGAGCTGCAGAAAATTCCATCTCTCAAATATAGAGTTTTTCTGTAAAAAATCAATAGAATTAACCTTTATAAAGCCTAATATTTGTTGACAGGATAGTGTTTGTTTAATAATAAAATAGATTTGGGCGAATGCCTGCTAAGAGGCAGGCAGGCACCGGGCTTTCCGTTACAATCTTTTGCAGGAGACAGGCAAAAGGATTTTCACTACAATCCCTTTCGCGTTAAGGTTTTACGGAATGATACTTCACATCAAACTCCTTAATAATGAGGTCATGCTTACGGATAGAAGCTTTTAGCCAATCGATGTAAATATCTTCCTTTTCGGCATCAGCTAAACCGTAGTCAGGCACTTCTTTTTGTAATTTCTGTCTGAGTTCATACATCACCAAAGCCGCACAAACACTGATGTTAAAGCTTTCAGTAAATCCATACATGGGTAATTTCACGAACTCATCAGTCATTTCCTCCACATCCTTGGTAATACCTGTTAACTCGGTACCAAATACCAATGCCGTAGGTTTAGAAATATCCAGGTCCTGCAAAGTAACACTATTCTTGTGCAGCGAAGTAGCCACTATTTTATAGCCTTTTGCCTTTAGATCGGTTAAACAGGCAACTGTATTATTTTCGTGATGTTGATACCGGTTTAATGTTAGCCACTGTGTGGAACCCATGGATACATCCTCGCTGATCTTGTATTTATTGCGGTTTTCAATAAAGTTAATGCTTTGGACGCCAAAAATATCGGCGCTACGTAAAACAGCACTGAAATTGTGGGTTTGGTAAACATCTTCCAGAACAAGGGTGAGATGGTTAGTGCGTTCTTCCAATACTTCCTTCAACCTTCCTAAACGGCGTTCGCTCACAAAACCCTCTAAATACTGAGTTAATGCTTTTTTATAGGCTTTATCTGACATTTTGCAAATGTAAGTATTTCCGTAATAAAACCTAAGAAGCCCATAATCAAGCACTATTTTGCGTACATTTGCAAAAAAATACAATAAATGAGTAGAGACAGTAATGGGCCTAGAAAAACGTTTTCAAAAGGAGGCTCGTCAGATTTTAACAAAAGAAAATCTTTTTCAGGTACCGATAAAGCAAAACGACCTCGTACAACAACAGGAGGATCTACGTTCAAGAAACGTGATGGTGATTCAACAGAAAAACGTTCGTATACAAAAAGGGATGATTCGGAAAGCAGACCACGTAAATCTTACGGGGATTCTGAAAAATCATTTTCTGGAGAAAAAAGAGCTTATGGCAAACGCCAGGATGGAAGTTTTAGATCGGGTGGTGACAAAGAAAAACGTTCTTACACAAAAAGAGAAGATTCGGATCGCCCACGTAAAAGTTACGGAGACGATGATAAAAAGCCGTTTGTAAAACGTGCTGATGGAAAATACGAAAGCGCAGGACCACGCAAAAGTTATGGTGATGATGGTGAAAAACGTTCTTATACAAAAAGAGAAGATTCAGATCGTCCTCGCAAAAGTTACGGAGATGATGATAAAAAGCCGTTTGTAAAACGCGCTGATGGAAAGTATGAAAGTGCGGGCCCACGCAAAAGTTATGGGGACGGCGAAAAACGTTCCTATTCTAAACGTGATGATTCTGATGGCCCTCGTAAAAGCTACGGTGATAGCGAAAAACGTTCTTACACAAAAAGAGAAGATTCAGATCGTCCGCGTAAAAGTTTTGGAGATGGTGAAAGAAAACCATTTGTAAAACGCGAAGATGGTAAGTACGAAAGTGCAGGTCCTCGCAAGAGTTATGGGGAAGGCGAAAAACGTTCATACACTAAACGTGATGATTCTGATGGTTCACGTAAAAGTTATGGAGAGGGAGAGAAACGTTCTTACACAAAAAGAGAAGATTCAGATCGTCCACGCAGAAGTTTTGGTGATGGTGAAAGAAAACCTTATGTGAAACGTGAAGGAGGAGATTTTGATAAACCAAGAAAATCGTATGATGATAAAAAATCATTTGACAAACCATACGAACCAAAACGATCAAAATCGGAACGTGTTGTAGAGAAGTCAAAAAAAGCAGGTCCATCTAAAACATCTGATCAAAAAGGTGTAAGCGATGATGCAGTGCGTTTGAACCGTTATGTGGCTAACGCCGGAATTTGTTCAAGAAGAGAAGCAGACGTTTTAATTGCAACGGGTGTAGTAACTGTAAATGGGAAAATTGTAACCGAAATGGGCTACAAAGTAAATCCAACAGATGTAGTTACTTATGGTGGTGTGCCAATTAAGAATGAAGTCAAAAAATATTTATTATTAAATAAACCAAAGGATTATATCACAACGATGGATGATCCTGAGGAACGTAAAACGGTAATGGAACTAATTCGTAAAGCTTGTAAAGAGCGTTTGTATCCTGTTGGAAGACTGGATAGAAACACAACGGGAGTTTTATTATTTACAAATGATGGTGATTTAACTGCTAAGTTAACTCATCCAAAATTTAATGTTAGAAAAGTATACCACGTTGTTTTAGATAAGCGTATTACATCTGAAGATTTCAGAACTTTATCGGAAGGCGTTGAATTAGCTGACGGACCAATTAAGCCGGATGCTATTGAGTATGTTGGAGAAGGAAAATCAGAATTAGGTGTGGAAATTCATAGTGGGCGTAACCGTATTGTTCGTCGTTTATTCGAACATTTAGGATATGAAGTAATGAAATTGGATAGAGTAGTGTTTGCAGGCTTAACTAAAAAAGATCTACCAAGAGGAAAGCATAGGTTCTTAACGCCGAAGGAGATCGATTTCCTGAAAATGCTTGGCTAAGAATTACCGACACAGAGTTATAGAGTTTTAAAAAGAGATACACAGAGGTTTGTGTATCTCTTTTTTATTTATTTTTATAAAAAACTCAGTGAACTCTGAAACTCTTTGCCTCTGTGTTGAAAAAATACCTATATGAATAAAATATACTCTCTCTCAACCTGTGATACCTGCAAACGCATAATTTCTGAATTGGGATTAAAAGAAAAAGGATTTGAATTCCAGGACATCAAAACAGAAAAAATTACTCCGGCACAATTGGAAGAAATGAAAAAAAACGCCGGCTCTTATGAGGCTTTGTTCAGTCGGATTGCCCGTAAATACAAAGAATTGGATCTTGGGTCAAAAAAATTAACCGAGGCGAATTATAAGGATTTTATTTTAGAAGAATATACGTTTTTAAAACGCCCGGTAATTTTTGTTGGAAAGAAAATATTTGTGGGGAATTCAAAAGCTGTGATCGCAGAAGCGAAGGAATCCTTATAACATATTAATAAATTGCTTATTTTAGGTTAAGTTATTAAATGAAAAAAAACTTTTTAATAGTATTCTTTTTTGTGTTTAAACAATTTGTTTACGCACAATGCACATCATCCATCGGATCCGGACAAGAGTTTTCATTATATGTTAGAACAGATGGAACACTGTGGGGATGGGGCATTAATGGTAACGGACAATTAGGAGTTGGCACAACTACTACTACTTATATGCCAATTCAAATCGGAGTTGATAATCATTGGAAATCTATTACATGCGGGGAAGCATATTCAATGGGTATAAAGACAAATGGTACATTATGGGCATGGGGATTAAACTATGACGGGCAATTAGGAGATGGGACGATTATAAATAGAACGATTCCAACTCAAATAGGTTTGGATACAAATTGGAAATCAGTTGCAGCAGGTGTTTACCATACAGTTGCTTTAAAAACGGATGGTTCATTATGGACCTGGGGAGGAAATGGATATGGAGAATTAGGGAATGGAACCAATTTGGCTGTCAAATTTCCGGTTAGAGTTGGTTTAGATAATGATTGGAAATTTATAGATGCAGGAAAATATCACAGCATAGCTCAAAAAAATGACAGTACTTTATGGGCATGGGGAAGTAATGTTGCCGGTCAATGTGGCGATGGAAGTAATACTATTAACCTGATTCCGAAAAAAATCGGAACAGATCATTGGACAAAGTTGAGCGCCGGATATTTTTATACACTTGCTATAAAAAATGATAGTACTTTATGGGTTTGTGGAATTAATAATTCAGGACAAATTGGTAATTGGACT
>JAZKGE010000035.1:0-42136 GCA_040386075.1 Bacteroidota bacterium | reverse complement strand
AATACAATCATACCTAATTTAATTCAGTTAGGAGTATTAAGTAATTGGATATCTATTTATGCAGGGAACGAATCTACTTTTGTTGTAAAATCTGATAGCACTTTATGGGCGATCGGGAAAAATTACAATGGGGAACTAGGCGACGGAACATACACCAGTAAAAATTTCATGGTAAAGATTGGAACAGATAATAATTGGGGGATTATTGTTCCTGGTTTTGATCATACTATTGCTTTAAAGCCTAATAATACTATATGGGGATGGGGAAATATCAGTGTTAATCCTCCGGTGGGAGGATGGTATTATTTTGAAAATATACCGACGCAAATCAATGATTGTGGAAATATAACTTTGATAAATGACATTGAGGAAAGCAAATATTTAATTTATCCAAACCCGACAAGCGAAGTTCTGCATTTAAAAACGGATAATAATCAATCAATAGAGAGTATTATTGTGGTGGATGTTACAGGAAGGGTGATTGATGAAAGGAAAATAAATACTACTGAATTAAATGTTCATAATCTGGAACCGGGAGTATATTTTGTGCGATTTTTAATAGAAGGACAAATCTATCAAACAAAGTTTATTAAAGAAAGAAGCGCCAGGTAATTATTAATCAATGCTCAATCCCTTGGATAATTATTATTTGCAAAGAGAAGAACCAATAAAAAGTTGTTTGACTTTTTTAAGGCAACATATTTTGAATTTTGATCCGGATATAACAGAAGCGTTAAAATACGGCATGCCTTTCTTTTGTTATAAAGATAAAATGATCTGTTATTTATGGATACATAAAAAATACGGTCAGCCATATTTAGGAATTGTAGAAGGAGCAAAGATGAAGTATCCTGATCTGATCGTTGAAAAAAGAGCTAGGATGAAAATATTTTTGATGGATGCAGAGAAAGATATTCCCGTAAAAAAGGTAAATGCTATTTTGAAGGAAATGATGGCTTTGTATAAGTGAAATCTCGAATGTGTTACCCTGAACTTGATTTAAGGTCTCATTTTTTTTTATTCTTTGTTAGGGATGCTGAATCGGGTTCAGCATGACGAAACTAGTAGTAATTATATTAAACTTAATAATAGCTCTGTTTTTTTAGCATTATCCATTGGAGCAATTATTTGTTTTCTCAATTCAATTTCCTTAGTCGCAAATTCTTTTAAAAACAAACCATCAATTAGATCAATGTATTCCTTAGCAGTGTTAGCAATATGGCAAGCCTTTGTCAATTGTGTTCCATTCAACATAGCTGCATTGGCAATAACAAATCTACCCGAATATAATACATTCAATAATTTTAATTTTAGTCCGGTTGCCTGCTCGGTATATAAACAATGAATTTGGGCGTCTTCAATAAGTATTTGTATTTCTGTTTCTGAACAGTTTTTCTTCAGTGTAATGTGCGCATATTTTTTGACAGCTTCCGTTAAATGAGCCGGTGGGTTTAAACCTGCGATAATTATAGGATAGGTTATTTTGGAAAACACGTTTTCAATTAACCATAAGGCTGCATTAGAATTTTCGGAAACAGATAAATTACCGTGATATAAAATATAATCGCCTTTTCCGGGCTTGCATTGCAATTGGTCAAAGCCGTGAAAGCTTGGTAAATAAACAGAAGGTGTTTTAGGGTATGTTTTTTTGAAATAGGCCAGATCAGCTTCAGAGACCGATAAAATACAATCAGCATGTGTAATTTGTTTTTCAAAGCGTTTTAATTTGTCCGCTTCAATTTGCAAATACAATTTTTTTAAGAATGATCTTTCTCCTTTTGCCAGTTCTAAAAAATACTCATGTTCAATGTTACTATGTCTGAATAATTTTTTTCTGCTCTTAAGATCCGGATCATCCAGTAAATAACAGGTATGTAATACTTCAAACAAAATTGGGTAATTGTTCTTTAATAAATTTTGTTTTAGTTCCTCACTTACCCTTGATCTGACATTAAAAGGTAAACGGGATAACTGATTAAAAAAAGAAGTGTTACGTTTATAATAGTAAACCTTTTCGCATAATTTTTCTAGTTCAGGAGATCTTTTTCTGTCACCGTATTCAAAGCAATGCAGGATCACTTTGATGTCTTTTTGGTGCAAGCATCTTATTTTATGAAATACATCAATAGCGCCGCCATAATTAGCAGGGTAGGGTATATCAAACGAAATAATATGTAAATGATCTTGCACTCAAGCAAAGATAATCTAAAAAATGAAAAACACTATTCAAACATAAAGGCGTTTGCTCCTATACCGGCTTTAAAGCTTGTTTTAAAATTTCCATTCATATCATAAACTTCGATAGTGGATTTTTGAGAAAAACCAAGTACATCGCTCACGTATATGCTATAATCTTTTGGATTTACTCCTATACCATAGTATATAGATCCTTGTTTAAAGTATGGCGCTGATAATTGATTTGATGTTATAGGGAATTTACATATTCCTTTATTCAAATAAAATAATGTATCGCGTGTTTTATTGATGCATAAATTATGAGGGCCATCTGATAAACTAAAATTCAAGTTTAATTCAATTTGTAAAGTAACAGGATCAATTCTTACCAAGCGACCTGCAAAGCCATTTGAGTTATCTCCGCTGGTTAATATCCATATTTTTGAATTTGTATCAATCTGAATGCTTGAGGCACCCTTTCCAATATTAATACTATCCGTAATTGCATCTGTAACGGTATTAATTATATAGCAGTAATTTGTGCTGTAATTGGTAACAAAGGCTTTATTATAAATTAATGCCATTTGTTCTGTCCAACCATTACATGGTATTGAGCCTGTAATGGAATTTGTATTAAGATCAACAATCTGTACAGAGTTGGAATACAGATCGCTCACATAAGCTTTACTATAAGTAACTGGCAGTAAATATCGTGGTGAGTTAAAGCCATTGATAGTAGCAATTTTAGTTAAATCAACAGGATTTGTTATAGTTATATTGTGTGAATTATTTACAACAATGTAATACTTGTTATTGTATTTTGTAATACTCTGGCAAACATCTCCTAATTGTGTATTATTGTTTTGTTGTGAATAATAATTTTCTACGACAGCTCCTGATGTTGGATCATAAATAGAAATATTTGCATTTGGTGTGCCAAAATTTCCTTCATTGACTATTAAAACTTTGGCATCAGCATTAATATTGACCGCAGTTTTAACAGGATCCTGAGGTTTATCTTTTATGCATGAACATAAAAATGGAAAAATTAATATGACGTAGTAAATTTTCATGCGTTTAGAGCTGAATCCAGGATTACAGCTTTATAAATTTTATTTTTTTGTTTGATGTACCGTTGGATAGATTCAGAAAATAGATCCCAGCTTCCAAAGTTTCAGTGTTTAATTGTAATTGATTAGGTCCGATCTGATTTTGTTTACTGTCGTTTTTAAGTACTTCCTTGCCTGAAATATCATATACGGTTATATTCAAATCAGATGAGGAAATTAAGGCGTAGTTTATGTTCAGGCTTTGAGTAGTTGGATTAGGAAAAACCGTAATATTCACAATATTTTCAAGCTCGTTTACACCAACATTATTAATGGTTGTAAAGTTGTCGATGCAAAAATATCCCGGCGTTTTCATTTTGTAGTTACTTGTTTTGTCAGAAGAGCTCATGATCAACTTCACGCTATCTACAAATCCTACATTAATGCAGTTAATATAATGCCACTCGTCTACAATGTAGTCGTTAGCCGTGCCGGCTGCCTGATAATCCGCCAAATAGAAATCGACATAATTTGGGTTTTGAACACCATTATAATAGCCAAAAACAGTTACCTTGAACCAATCGGGATAATGGCCCTGTGCGGTAGTTCCACCCCAACCCGTTCCGGTTGTATCTCCAAACTTACGATGAGTAGCATCGCCATTTTTGATGATATTTTTTGCATAAGTTGTGTTGGTTATAAAGAAACCTGAAATTTTATTCAGGAAAGTGGGACTATTTTCCAAATAAATGGTGGCACTATCTTTTATAGTGGCATAATTGGAACCGTTGTAAGCCGAACCTTTAGCGGCAGCTAATAAGTTTGACGCTGTGAGGTTAACAGTATCTTTTATGTTAGTATAAACAGATCCGGAACGCCACATATTGTTTTTCCAGCCATACTCGAAAGATACCGGTGTTGTTGGACTTGATTTCCAATCTGCTCCGGTACTATCCTGATAGAATGAGTTAGGACTTAATGTGAAAGTATCAAATGTTTCATATACAACCTGTGCGTTGGTAATAGCAGATAACATGATGCTTAGAATGAGTGCTATTTTTGTAATTTTTTTCATTAATGCTTATGTTTTTGAACTCCGAATTTACGAAAAGAAATTCTAAATACAGCTTAAGCCTTTTTAATAGAAAAACAGTCCGATAAACGCTATCGGACTGTTTTCGAATATTTACATCTTAATTAATTTGATAGTTTTGATTGAATTATCGTCCTTGATTGTGATAAAGTATACACCTGACAACAATGTTCCTGTATTTAATCTTAATTGATTGTTTCCAGTTAATGTTTCAATTGAATGTTGTTGTATTTCTTTTCCTGTAATATCAGAAATGCTAATGTTTAGAGATGACACTTCTTTAGAATCATAGTTTAAAGTACTGTATTGTCCAGCAGGATTTGGGAACAGAGAAATGTTACTTACGTTTGATAATTCATTTATACCAACAGTACTTACTGTTGTGAAATTATCCATTGAAAAGAAAGCAGGTTGATTCATAAAACCAAAAGAGTTGTCGCTCGATTTCATTTTAAAGCTAATGCTATCAACTTGTCCTAATGAAATGCAATTTACAAATTGCCAGTTTTTAACAACATAATCACTGGCTGTACCAGCTGCTCTATAGTCAGCTAAATAAAATTCCACGCTATCAGTTATCATACTTCCATTTCTGTAACCATATACTAATACTTTAAACCAATCAGGATATTGGCCCTGCGGAATGCTTGTTCCTGAGCCAGTCCCTGTTGTATCGCCAAATTTTCTCGCGAATGAATCTCCATTTTTAACTGATTTCCATGCATAGGTTGTGTTGGTGATGTAAAACCCGTAAAGCGCTGTTGTGTTATTCGCAAATGAAATAACAGCATCACTTTGCGTTGTAGCATAGTTATTGCCGGCAAATGCAGTACCGGTAATGGCACCATATATATTTGGATACACATTCACCGTATCATTTACGTTCGTGTAAGATGTTCCTGATTCCCAATATCCGCCAAACGCGGTATTCCACCCATATTGGAAAGTTACTCCACCGGGAGGAGTTAGGTCTGTACTTGTATTATCCTGGTAATATGAATTAGGAGACAAAGTATATGTGTCAAATGATACAACAGTTTGTGCCTGTGTTGCTACAGTGGTTGCAATGCTTAAGGCTATTGCGAGTTTAGTAATTGTTTTTTTCATGTGATTTATTTTGTGATTGTTTATTTTGTATTTATTATTTCAGGGGTATTATTTGCAGTTGTTTTTTTCTTTTTGTAATAATTCAGGCAGATGCCAATTTCATAATTTCTTAATGGCATTGGTCTGTTGGCTACAACAACATAATTTTTATTGAATAAATTATTGATGCTACCAAATACTTCCATGTTTACAGTACTAAACGAATAATTATACGCACATTTCAGATTGGCTATGTAATATGGATACAACCATTCTGTATTATCTGTTGATGTAAAACGATAGCCGGTGTAATTATTATTAAATAATATGTTGATGTGTTTATATTTTACTAAAAGTCCTGCTTGGCCACTATAGCGGGGAGTATAGGTTAATTGTCGCCCAACGGAATTGTCATTCTCATTTATTTTAGCCTGGTTGGTTGATAAAACATACGACGTGTTAATAGTAAGTTTTAATAGTATTTCTTCTTTTAAATATGTAAGTTCTGTTTTTGTTTCTGTTCCTCTGCTATATACTTCTGCTAAATTTACCGGAACCCAATATGATTTTTCTGAAGGTAGCCAGGTGATCCAGTTTTTTACATGTCTATTAAAACATGTCGCTTCTATAACTGCACTAAAATTATTTTTAGAGTGTCTGAATTCGAAACCTCCATCCAGTTCATATCCTTTCTCCGGTTTTAAATTTGGATTACCTCCAGGATTCCAGTATAGATCGCTCAACGATGGTTGTCTAAAAGATGAATTAGCATTTATTTTTACTGTTAATTGCTTTAGCAATTGATAATTAATGCCTGTATTTCCTGTAAAAGGAATTTCGGTTTGGCTGGTAAATTCTTTTCTCACAACTAAGTTGTAATTTAATTTGGAATTAAGCAGGCTTAACTTGTATGCTGCAAAAAAAGCCAGCTTGTTTAAATTGTAATGATAAGTGGTGTCATCATTTGCTGATGCTGAAAACAGCATAGATCTGTAACTTGTATAGTTTGCTCCTAGATTAAACTGATGATTTTTGTATTTATAAGTATTATCACTTTCTACTATGAGTGTTTTTATGGTGTTATTACTTACCAGATAATTTGATAAAGTGTCGTTAAAATTTAGCTTATCATTAAAGTAACCCAAACGTATTATCGAATTTAAATTACGTCTTGAATAATTCCAATCCGCATTCAGTTTTAAATTTTCATCAATTTGATTTTGTTTACTTGGCGTAATCGTATTGGATGGTATATTCCTGTCTACCACATTATACCAGGCTCTGACGTTTACTTTTTGAAAGGCGGATGCTAAGAACGATATTTCCTGCATTAAACCTTTGGAAACATAATTTGCGTGGGTTACCTCTTTATCTGGGTTTTCTTTATCTGCAGTATCTTTATAAGCGTAGTTATTCTCACATGCATTATAATAGATAGTAGTGTTAGAAATTATTTTCTTATAACTTAATAATGTTCCTGAAGTTATTTTCCTGGAATCATAACTTCCTACACTCATTTGCAATCTTGTTTTAAATCCTTGATCAAAGGCCGTATTATTTTGTAAATGAATGCTTCCTCCAATGGCACCGCTTCCCCAAATGGCGCTACCGCCACCGTATTCAAGCGAAACACTGTTGAATAAGGATGTAGGAACAATACTCAGATCAGGTTGGCCTAACATTGTGTTTTGAATATTTAATCCATTCCATAGCAGAGCAGTATGGCTGGCATTACCACCACGCATGCTGGTTGAAACTATATTGCCATTTCCGTAAGACTTAATGTGTATAGTTGATTGATTTGCCAGAAGTTCGGCAAGGCTACTCGTATTATATCTGGCTAATGTTAAAGTATCAAGCGTAATTTGTTTTTTAGACGTTTCAAATTTTTGCTGCTTGTTTTCAAAAATATTCACTTCTTGTAACTGATGTACTTTCGAAGTATCCTTGTCTTGTGCATGTAAAAGAGAAATTGATTGCAAAGAACACATCAGCAACCAGGCAATTTTGCCTGAAGCATTCATAGAATATGTTTTTGAACTCTTCATATTTCAATTATCAATCATCACTTTTGGGAGAAATATAAAAACAGCAGCTCATATGAACACACTGTTTTTGTTAGCCTTTGTTTCCCCGAAAGCTTCAAAATGCATATTGGCAGGTCTTCTGACTCGTCTTTGTTTTTAAAGCCTTCCCGTTAAACAAACAGTGGCATGTTTTAAAAACATTTATTTAAGACTTACAGCAGCGGGCACTGTTCATGAGTTACACATGATTCCCTTTTAATTTTTTGATATATGTTATATCTAAAAACCAAATTGCGGGACAAATGTAGTAATAAAAAGTAAAACCTCACATTTATTTAAATGTGAGGTTTTACGAATCTATAGTTATTAAATATTAGGTACCTGCTAAAATATCTCCCCAGCCTGCGTCTTCAGGATGTTCTTCTGGTTTAATGCTTAATACTGCTGCTTTTGCATGGTGAATTACCTGTAGAGCATATGGCCCTAAAAAGAAGCCGCTTATTTCGGCATCTTGATCGGTCATGATTGCGATCAGATCGCCATCAACTTTTTCGCAATGTTTTACAGTTGCAACCGCTCTGTTCTTTACGCCTTCCAATAATTCTGTTGAACAGGTAACTCCTTTATCTTTGGCTGCAACTGCAACCTGATGAAGCATTACTTCCATGGCCGGTTTCTTACTTCCTTCATCTTCTGCCAATAAACCTACAGCATATACGTGAGAGGTAAATTGTTTAGCTAACTCCAATGCCAGAACTACTTTTTGTCTTGTGTGTTCTGAAGTATCGATCGGTAAAATAATTTTTTTGTAACCAATTTTACCTGTGTGTTCACTCATTGTTAATACCGGACATGGGCTTTTTGTTAATACTTTTAAAGCGTTGCTGCCAATGGTCAAATCTTCCCATGAGCTATATCCGTGTGTTCCCATCACGATCAACCCTGCTTTAATTTCTTTGGCAAACTTTACAATTTCAGCAGTTGGATTTCCTGAATTAACAACTGTTGTAACATTTACACCGTATTCTTTTTTAATATCTGAAGCTAATTCTTCCAGTTTTTTTAAAACGGCATCCGACGCTTTTTCTATATTATCAATGGTTATGCTTGGAGTGAACACATTAAATTTTTCCCAGTGTTTAGTAATAACGTGCACTAAAAAAACTTCCCCTTTTGTATATTGAGCTAAAAAAGCACCATGCTTGATCGCTAAAAATGAGGTTTCCGAAAAATCAGTAGTGATAATGATTTTGTTTGTGTTTAAATGTATCATATGTTTTAGGGTTATTGTGTATTGTAAATTTAATCTTTTTTTTAAACTATAGTAATTATATGATGAATAACGTTAATGACTGATCTGTTCAACGTCTTTTGGATCGTGTTTATGTTTAAATAACAGCGCAAATAACAGCGCAATTATCAGCGCATATATAGCAAAGGTTAACCAGATGTTGTGCCAGTCTTTACCGGTATCCGACGTAAAAAAATGGTCGATGATATATCCACTGGATATGCTTCCAAATACGGCTCCAAAACCATTTGTCATCATCATGAACAAACCCTGAGCTGATGAACGAATGGTAGAATCAGTTGAAGTTTCGACAAATAATGAACCTGAGATATTAAAGAAGTCAAATGCCATACCGTAAACAATACAGGACATAATGATCATCCATAAACCATCTGTTGGATTGCCATATGCAAATAATCCAAACCGTAAAACCCATGCGATCATGCTAAATAACATCACCTGTTTTATACCGAATTTTTTTAGGAAAAATGGGATTGCCAGAATAAACAAGGTTTCAGAAATTTGAGAAATCGACATGATGATGGTTGAATATTTCACAACAAACGAATCTGCATATTCTGCCTGATGTTTAAAGTCGTCTAAGAATACATCTCCGTATGCATTTGTTAGTTGTAGGGCTGCGCCTAAGAACATACTGAAAACAAAGAATAAAGCCAGTTTATAGTTTGCAAATAATTTAAATGAACTTAATCCAATCAGATCAACAAATGATTTATCTTGCTCAGTATTATGTTTTGGTTCGCACTTAGGTAAAGAAAATGAGTAAATACCTAGTCCTATGGCTGCTATAGCTGCAATATAAAATTGATTTTCTGACGCTTTGTTGCCGGTTAAATTGGTGATCCACATGGCAACAATAAATCCAATGGTTCCCCAAACTCTGATCGGAGGAAAATCCTTTATCACATCCAGGTTATTTTTTTTTAATGCGTTATAAGCAACCGAATTAGATAAAGCTATGGTTGGCATATAAAAGATCATTGCTATTAATATTACCCAAAAAAAACTGGAAGGATCGTTTATTTGCGGAACATAGATTAGGGTGATTCCCCCAAGTATGTGTAAGATCCCATATAATTTCTCGGCGTTAAGCCATCTATCTGCTATGATACCACAAAGTGTAGGCATAAAAATAGACGCAATTCCCATGGTTGAAAAAATAGCTCCAAATTGAGTTCCATCCCATTGCTTGGTACCAAACCAATAGTTAGCAACTGTGATCAGCCAAGCTCCCCAAACAAAGAACTGTAAAAAACTCATGATGATCAAACGTGTCTTCAAATTCATAAGGGCGACTTTGCTAAAATTATTTCACCACAAGATATAAAAAAAATCAGAATGTCACTAAAATCTGTTTTTGTCATTATAAATTTTAAAACCGGGAAATCATGACAACGAAACATTTATTTTTAACGACGTTTATAGCTGTTTTTTTTAATGTAATAGGTAGTTCTAAAACAAAGGTCTCTCTTCAAAATGCTTTTAATAAAAAATTTATAACAGCTAAAGCTATTTGTAAAGGGGGGCTGGAGTTGGATTATTCGGTATCCAATTTATTAAAAGACTCTTTGGTTATTTTTATTCCTGCAGGTTGGCGCTTTAATTCGAATGCAGGAAAAAATGATTACCAGGATATTTTAGTAGTACATGAAGAAATTTTGGTTTTGAAACCAAAAGAAACTAAAAAATTCGATCTGAAAGGATACTGTTGTGAAGCTACAAAAGGGGGGCCGCAAAAGGGGGCACCATATACTTTGGGTAAAATGGCGGATAGTAGTTTAGTAAGTTTGGCGCGTTATTTAAATACCCATAAGGTTGATTCCAATACAGAACAATACAGCGTGTGGGCTATAAGCGATGGAAAAGAAACAGCTAACATTACAAGCAATAATGATTCGATAGCTGCTTTGCTAAGAACTTTTGTTGCCAAGGTTAAAGGAGAGCCTCTGCCTTGGTATACATTGTTGAAACGTGCTAAAATTACAAATTCGGGAGAGGTGCAGGATCATCCTTTAAGATTTAAAGCCGATATAAGCTATGGAATTGCTGAAACCTGTTATTCTTATTGTTACATTATTGATTCTAAAGGGCAAAAGGTTTCGGAGATCTTCGGAAAGTGGCTTTTACCTGAAAATACCGACTACGCAGCTAATTTTAATGTAGCTGGTTTAAAAAAAGGGGAATATAAATTAGTACTGGAAGGAAAAAATATTCCCTTATTTGAAAAATCGTTCAAGATTTAAGGCTTAATTGTTTAATTATCAATATTTTAACGTTAGTTTAAGAATTATGGAATTTTTAAAGTATTCATTAGCATAATTCAATTAATTTTTTACTTTTGCAGGAAATTAAAGTATAAAATTATGTATTGGACATTAGAATTAGCATCGTGGTTAGAAGATGCGCCTTGGCCGGCAACTAAGGATGAGTTAATTGATTTTGCTATTCGGTCTGGTGCACCAATGGAGGTAATTGAGAATTTACAGGAGATGGAAGACGAAGGCGAAGCTTACGAGACCATTGAGGAGATATGGCCGGATTACCCTACAAAAGATGATTTCTTTTTTAATGAAGATGAATATTAAATAAAAAAAGGTTCGCTATTTAAGCGAACCTTTTTTATTGGAATCTTTTTTAATATTAATCGTGATCTAATGCCTTTCCTTTTCCGTTATTTTTAGCAGCTTTAAATTTCTCTAATTGTTCTGCAGTTAAAATTGCTTTTACACTTTGACGAAATTCTTTTTTAACCGGTTCAACTTCTCTTTTTACCACAGCATCAGCATCTGCTTGGCCAGCATGTTTGGCTTTTATTTCATCAACTTTTTTGATCTTCACCATTGCAAGTTCATAAACCTTTTTTTTCTGATCTTCAGTTAAAGTAACATCAGCATTTAAGTCATCAACATGTCTTTGAGCACGTTGTTCAGATGTCATCTTTGCGTGACCTGCTTTTTCTGTTTTTGAAGTTTTTGCTGTTTCTTGTGCGTTGATGGCAGTTGATACTGAAAGCAAACAAACTGCTAATAAGATTATTTTTTTCATGTGGTTGTTTTTTAATTTATAATTAGATGCTTTTGACTATGTAGTTTATTGATCGTTTAATGTTAATCTGTTAAAATATCAAAACAATTATTGAACTTTAGGGATCATACCTCTGATTCCCATATCCACAGGCCATTCGTTAAGATTTTCTGGTTGGTAATAACCATCACCATTAGGATCTACAAACTCAAAGCTTTTGTTGGTAGATAAAGAAACGGTTACAATAATATCCGCGGTTTCGGTACCGGTAATCGTTAACACCTGATTACTAGAGCCGGTGGCATTTGCAAATTGTGCAGTTACTAAGCAGCTACCTGCCGGAATTGGTGAGTTAGTAAAATTAGGATTTACTACAGTAGTTGCCCCTGAAGATTGGCCATCAGCAACCCAATATCCGTTATTAGTAGGATACCCTGGAACATAGGTTTCAAAGCCCCAATATCCCTGTGGGTGATTTACATGTGGGCCTCCAACAGGTGCCGGAATAGAAGGTACGAAATCCTTGTCTTTAATTTTATATTTAGGCACATATGTTTTAAACCCTAAGAAGGATGCTACCGTTCCTGTTCCAATATGATTGCCAGGCAACGCGTTAGCTTTATAAGGAATGTCATAATTTTGGTATGATAAAGATAAACGCAACCATTTATAGGTGCCTGGTGTTATCTGATTAATTGGAGCTGAGAAAAACACAACATTTTCTTTAACCACTACTGATTTACTGAATTGAATGGCGTTTGAGCCACCTGCCGATGTTTCCGGCGCATGGTATAAAACTTGGCCACCACCTACAGCTGTTAGATCTCCAGGAGCTAACTCAAGGTAATGTGCCGCCATTTGATTAAATTTAGGAGAATAGGCACTATTTCCTGAAGCAACCGTAGATGGATTACCAAAATTATCCAAACGTGCCTGTGTGGAGTCAAACTTAAATTTGAAGATCAATCGAGGACCCGAACCCGTGGCTGTCCAAACAGTGTCAGGGTATGAATCGTCTACAGGTGTCCCTGTAGTTGTTGGGGTTTCTTCAATAGGCGCTTCTTCATCCTTTTTTTTACAGGAAAATATAACAGTGCTGATCAATAAAATGGCAAATATTTTTTTCATCAAGTTTTATGTTTGTGTAACGAAGATACTTAATTCCATCAAAAAACCCTCATAATTTTATGAGGGTTTTTATATCGAAATAAGATAACTAGGTATTCTATTAATGAGTAATAATGATCTTTTGAGTACTTATGTGGCCCTGACTATTAAATATTTTAACAAAATAATATCCGTTTGCCAAATGATCTATCGATAAAGTTCTGTTTTCAAAGGTTTTAAATTCATTATCAATCAAGATCTTTCCATATACATCATACATTTTTATATTCAGGTTTTCAGTAGTGTTGCTTATGTATAGGGTTGTTGACGCCGGATTAGGATAGATAAAAGGTTTTTCAAATATTTCGTTTTGAGTTATACCCGTTACAGCGCCCACTTTAAAATAAAGGGAGCGGTTATAAGCCGCCGCTGTTGAATAGCTGTCGCTCCCCGAAATATTTGCTACTACATTGCTGCCGGGTGCAACTTGTGAGGCATCAAATTGATAATGAATGATCATTCCGCCCACAACAGTTTCGGTACTCACGATGCTGAACGCATTGGAAGCTGTTTTAAAGGCTTGCTCGGTATGCGTTACGGTTAAGGATTGGTTGATCTCCGGTGCATAAGCGTATACTTCTCCTGTTACAATTTGAAAAGGCGACACATAAGTTGTGTCACAAACATTTGCTGATGTAAATGGTGCCATATTGCCTGTATTACAGGTGTTAAATACAAAATGCATATTATCTAAAACATCTACCGAATCCTCAGCATTATACGGACCATTATACCCCATTCCGGGTGCAGAGAATCTTCCTATTTGAAAATAATCGGTGCCATTGCCTTTATTGATCCCAACGGTTGAAGGAATACCTCCAAAACCATTAGTTCCCATGGATGCATCGCCTGTAGTCCATTGCATATCTCCATAACAAAAAGACACATTATTTCCTGAAGGAACCAACGAATCAAGTCCGTTTGAAATTACCAGCTGAAAATCATTTAATTTACTAGCATTAGAATTAAAATAACCAACGTTTTGCCATTTTACAATAAGCGAAGTTGCTGTTTTTTTATAATATACAAGTCCGCTTGCTAAGTTCCTTGTATCCACGTCTCCCCAAAAGGGAGCGATCATTACAAAAGTGGAATCAGGAAATGCGTTAGAGCTAAAATTTGCATACGGAGAACCAAAAGAAATATTACCATTATTATTTATATAGCAATTGGTATAAGTAGTGCCATAAAAGCAAAAATTGAATCCTAAAGAAATCGGCGCAGAAGAACCATCATCACATCTATAATTAGGTGACATACCTGATGTAAAAGGAACTACGGAAAAAGTAGGATCAATAGGCATTAAACATTGACAGGAGGTGCTTGCTGTTTTGGAAATTTGAAGTTGAGATGTGTGATTTTGTTTTATACTTTGAACAGGAACTTCACCCTCATTTATAAGTTTATAGTTTACAGAGTTATTTAATTGGCCGTTTACTTTCAGGTTTTGATAATTTGCTTCTGATATAAAAATGGTTTGTGATTTTGCAAATTTGACCGTTAGGAGGACAATGATCAGGAAGTAAATTTTTTTCATACAAATAGGTTTACGTAAATGTATAAAATCGCATTGATATTTGATTATAATAAAATAAAAAAAGGCCCTTCGAATGTTTCAAAGGGCCTTTAGGTTGAGTGTTATTTACTGTTCGGTTGGTTTGATGTTTTGGGGCGAAATGTTTGATGTAATTTCATTGTCCTTATCAAAAGGTCGCTTACCAAAAATTGCTTCCAGATCTTCTTTAAAGATCACTTCTTTTTCGAGTAATTTTTCCGCCAGCTGTGTCAGTTTTTCTTTGTTAGCCAGTAAGATCGCTTTAGTACGGGCATAAGCAATATCGATCATTTTTTTAACTTCTTCATCAATTGTTTTAGCTGTACTTTCGCTATACGGTTTGTTAAAACTATATTCGCTTTGTCCACTGCTATCATAATAACTTACATTACCAATCTTATCATTCAATCCGTAATATACCACACTTGCATATGCCTGGCGTGTGATTTTTTCAAGATCGCTTAAAGCGCCGGTTGAGATCTTACCGAAAATAACTTCTTCGGCTGCTCTGCCGCCTAATGCCGCACACATCTCATCTACAATTTGTTCGGTAGTAGTGATCTGACGTTCTTCGGGTAAATACCAGGCAGCACCCAATGAACGGCCACGCGGCACAATGGTTACTTTAATTAACGGTGAAGCATGTTCGCACATCCAGCTAACGGTTGCATGTCCTGCTTCGTGGAACGCGATCACACGTTTTTCGGCCGGTGTAATGATCTTGTTTTTCTTTTCCAAACCTGCAATAATTCTATCTACTGCATCTAAGAAATCCTGTTTGGTTACCTGTTTTTTATTGGCACGGGCAGCAATTAAAGCAGCTTCATTACAAATATTAGCAATATCAGCACCACTGAAGCCCGGAGTTTGTTTCGCTAAGAAATCAATATCTACACTTTGATCGATCTTGATCTTTTTCAAATGCACTTTAAATATTTCCTGACGTTCAACTACATCAGGCATATCCACATAGATCTGACGATCAAAACGTCCGGCACGCATTAAGGCTCTGTCTAAGATATCGGCACGGTTTGTTGCTGCTAATAAAATAACACCACTGTTAGTACCAAAACCATCCATTTCTGTCAATAATTGGTTCAATGTATTTTCACGTTCATCGTTTCCGCCTGCTGCTGCATTTTTACCACGCGCACGGCCAATAGCATCGATCTCATCAATGAAAATGATACATGGTGCTTTTTCTTTGGCTTGCTTAAATAAATCGCGCACACGTGATGCACCAACCCCTACGAACATTTCCACAAAATCAGAACCTGATAAAGAGAAGAAAGGAACTTTAGCTTCACCTGCTACAGCTTTTGCTAATAAGGTTTTACCGGTTCCCGGAGGACCAACCAATAACGCACCCTTAGGGATCTTAGCGCCCAAATCGGTATATTTTTTAGGGTTTTTGAGAAAATCAACGATCTCCATCACCTCTATCTTTGCACCGTCTAATCCGGCAACATCATTAAAGGTCACATTTACATTTGAATCTTTATCAAAAAGTACGGCTTTTGATTTTCCAATATTAAATATTTGTCCTGCGCCGCCACTTCCGCCGCCGCCCATTCTGCGCATCATTACGATCCATAAAATGATCATGATAGCGATTGGAATAATTAATCCCATGTGATCACCCCAGTTCGTTCTTTCCTCGCTTTTAGGAGAAATACGCATGTTTACAGGAATGTTTGCAGTAGCTTGAACCAAACGAACCTGCTCTAAAAAATCCTTCACATCAGGAACAGTTAATTTAAAATGCGGGCCTTTCGCCGTTTTAGGATTTGGGAACAGAGATACCATTTTGCCTGTTTTTGAATCAAGCACTTTGTATCGATTCAAAGATAAACTATCGTTTTTGATAGTGATCTCTGCATCTTTATTATTTACGATCACAATGGCATTCACATCACCTTTGGCAAGCATATCCTGCTCAAATTTGGTTTGATCCACTTCATGCGTTCTTCCTTCAAAGTCCTGTCCGAAAAACACAAATATTAAAAGCCCTACTATTACTAAACCATAGATCCAGTAAAAGCTATTTCCTCCGCTTCCACCACTGTTATTAGAACCCCCAAATGGATTGGCAGGTTTTTTTCCAAAACGGTCCTTCATTTTTTCGAATTGTTTTTTTCGTTCTTCTTCAGGAGTTGATAAAGGAGTTGGGTTGTCGTTTTTGGGTATATTATTTTCTTCGTCGCTCATAATTAATTATAACGTATTATTTTATGTTTTGTTTAATCGGCAATGTTGGTTATTTCAGCATCTGCCCATAGACCTTCGATATTGTAAAATTCACGTGTTTCACGCATAAATACATGAGCCACGATATTTACATAATCAATAAGGATCCATTCAGCATTTTGGTAACCTTCGCTGCGGTATGGTTTTTCATTGGTTTTTTTGATCACAGATTCTTCCAGTGTGTCGGC
The DNA here is from genome assembly GCA_040386075.1 of Bacteroidota bacterium. Classification (GTDB taxonomy): domain Bacteria; phylum Bacteroidota; class Bacteroidia; order B-17B0; family Aurantibacillaceae; genus UBA4416. Next base: position 25,213 of record JAZKGE010000035.1, on the reverse strand, counting down.
AATAGCAGCAACGTGTGTTGAACTATCAGCATCGCAAACCACAAAATAGTCAGCTACGCGATGTTCCAAGCTGCTTAAATTAAGAACAGTGATATTCTTTGCTTTTTTCTCCTGCATGCCTTGTACAATAGCATCCAATAAACTGGTAGTTTGTTCTTTAGTAGATGATTTCTTTGGACGTTTAGCGCCGCTTGAGATCTTTTTTTTATTTTCAGTATTAGCAATACGATTGGCTTCCTTTTGAGCTTCTTCTTTTTCAGTTAAAGGCTTTTTCACTACCTTTTTAGCGGCGGCCTTTTTTGGAGCTGCTTTTTTTGCTGTTGCTTTTTTGGTTGCCGCTTTTTTTGGAGCCGCTTTTTTTGCTGGTAATTTTGCCATATTATTTTTTGTTGCTAATGCTATTCAGTTTTATACTTTTGTTTTGCTTAAGCAACAAATTTAACCTTTTTTTTTGCCTAAATGGAAACATTGTTTATTGGAAAGAACCTGCTTTTTTTACACGAGGTAGAAAGTACCAATACTTATGCCATGGACTTGTTAAGGAATGTTAATGCCATTGAAGGAACTGTAGTGCATACCGATAATCAGACCAAAGGGAAAGGGCAGCGAGGAGCCCTGTGGAGCAGTGGGATAGCCCAAAACGTTACAACTTCTATTATTTTGAAACCACAGTTTTTAAACCTGGATCAAACTTTTTATTTGAGTAAAATAAGTGCTTTGGCTGTATATGACGTATTGGCCGATATTTTACCCGTTGGTCAATATGACATTAAAATCAAGTGGCCAAATGACATATTGGTTAATGAACAAAAATTAGCCGGAATTTTAATTGAAAATAATTTTACCAATTCTGCTATACAAAATTCGGTAATAGGCATAGGATTGAACGTAAATCAGGATGATTTCAATGATTTTGAAAGAACAGCAACTTCCCTAAAATTGCTTTCAAACACAAGCCATAGCAGAGAGGAAGTGTTAGAGAGGATATGCATGAAATTAGAAAAATGGTACTTAAGGTTAAAAGCACAAAAAACAAATTTGATAGATGAAACTTATTTAAAGCATTTGTTTGGCGTAAATGAGTTGATGGGTTTTGTTGATGATAAGGGGAATCGGTTTAATGGGAAGATATTAGGAGTTACCAGTTCAGGAAAACTGCTGATAGAATCGGGTAAAGACGGTATAAGGGAATTTGATATCAAAGAGATCAAATTTTCTGTATAAACACATTTTTTAATAAAGATTGATAAATCCTTTCTGTTTTTGCAGAAAGGATTTTTATTTTCGTAGAGTAATTATATAAGATGAAACAATATCACGATCTCATGCGCCATGTTTTAGATACTGGTGTAAAAAAAGAAGACAGAACAGGAACAGGTACCGTGAGTGTATTTGGGTATCAGATGCGTTATAATTTGGCAGAAGGTTTTCCTTTATTAACTACAAAAAAGTTGCATACCAAGTCTATTATTCACGAATTATTATGGTTTTTGAAAGGCGATACCAATATTAAATATTTAAAAGATAATGGTGTTCGTATTTGGGACGAATGGGCAGATGAAAATGGGAATTTAGGGCCTGTGTATGGTTACCAATGGCGTAGCTGGCCAACACCTGATGGAAAACATGTTGATCAGATAAGCCAGGTAATAGATATGATCAAAAAAAATCCTGATTCACGCCGCTTAATAGTAAGTGCCTGGAACGTGGCTGATATCAATAATATGAAATTGCCACCTTGCCACGCATTTTTTCAATTCTATGTAGCAAATGGAAAATTAAGTTGTCAATTATACCAACGCAGTGCTGATATATTTTTAGGAGTGCCGTTTAACATTGCTTCCTATGCCATTTTAATGATGATGGTTGCACAGGTTTGTGATCTTCAGTTGGGTGATTTTGTACATACTTTGGGTGATGCACATTTGTATTCAAATCATATTGAGCAGGCTAATTTGCAATTAACAAGAGATTTCAGGCCATTACCAACCATGAAAATAAATCCGAATGTAAAATCGATTTTTGATTTTACTATTGATGATTTCACTTTAGAGAATTATGATCCGCATCCACATATTAAAGCTGAGGTAGCCGTATAATTTTAAATAAAAAATTTCATCAATCATTATAATACAATTAACTTTACACAAAATTTAATTTATGAGCGATATTAAAACAGTATTAGAAAGCGCTAAATCACAAATGGAAAAAACCATTGTTCATTTAGAGGCAGAGTTGGCAAAGATCAGGGCCGGTAAGGCAAACCCAAGTATGCTTGATAATGTTTTTGTAGATTATTATGGGGCAAAAACTACTTTAGGAAATGTTGCCAGTGTAAATACCCAGGATTCAAGAACGATCCTGGTTCAGCCCTGGGAAAAATCAATGTTAACCCCTATTGAAAAGGCAATACAAGCAGCTAATTTAGGATTTAACCCACAAAATGATGGTGTGTTGATCCGAATCATCGTTCCACCATTAACCGAGGAGCGTCGTAAAGATCTGGTAAAAACCTCTAAATCATGCGGAGAAGATGCGAAAGTGAGTTTAAGAAATATCCGTAAAGAATCTATAGATAAAATCAAAGCGTTGCAAAAAGCAGGATTGCCTGAAGATGAAGCAAAAAGCGGTGAGACAAAAATGCAAGGTCTTATTGATGAATTTTCGGTAAAATGCGATAAACATTTAGAACAAAAAGAGAAGGAGATCTTGACGGTTTAACTTCGACTACGCTCAGTTACCGTTATTTTCAATAATACTTTATAAAAAAGCCCGATCAAATTAATATGATCGGGCTTTTTTGTTATGTTGTTTATTTATTACTCTACTCGCTTGATAGTACAACCAATAGATTTTGTTTCCTGCATTTTTGGAGTTTCGTTTTTAGCTAATGCATCAATCGCATCTTTTAAATAATGTGCTTTTGCAGCTGAAGGATCTTTCACGTTATCATCAATAGCGCCTTTATAGATCAATCCTTTAGTGTTGAATAAGAAACATTGAGGCGTACGTGTCGCTCCAAACGCATCTGCTACTTTTGAATTTGCATCTACAACATAAGGGCAAACTAATTTTTGAGTTGTAGCATATTTTACCATAGCATCAAAGCTGTCATCTTCGCTACGCTGAGCTTCATTACTATTAATAATGATACATCCTATGCCTTGTTTTTGGCAATCATCAGATAATTCTTTAATACGCGTTTCGCTTAGTTTAACATAAGGGCAGGTATTGCAGGAAAATATGACCAATAAACCTTTGCCGGTTTTTGCTGTATTTAAAGAAAACTCTTTGCCACTTACATCCTTCATTTTTTCATCCGCCATTGGTATTGGCGCATTTAAGCCTAGTTCGGTACCTGCATTTGTATTAATAAATGATAATAAAAAACCGCAGGCAACTAAAAGAACAAAAAATACAAAACCTTTCTTCATGATATAAAATTTAATAACGAGCTAAATTAGCAAAACGATTTAGACAGGCGGGACTTTTCCTCTAAAAAATAAGCCAGTTCGTCTAAAGTTTGATTTGTTAATTTTTTGACATAATTAGCTGAATTTTAACAATTTGTTAATGAAAAGAAGTAGATTAGGGTCTGTTTATTAACTATCTTTGTTTATAACAAGTGAACACCCTACAGGGGTTTTAAGATCATCTTCTTTCTTAAAACTATCCGAAACCGCTTTAAACGAATTGAAAGATTTTTTTAAATGGTTAAACCATTAAGCATATTGAAATGTAAACAGGTAATAAAGTTTTTCGCTTTGTTTATTTTCTTGTATACAAACAATGCATTATCACAGTCTATTTGGACAAACCCTATTACAGGGACAAATCCAAATACCGCCAATCCTTATACTACCGGGCAAACGGTAAACCCAAATATTACGGTTAGCGGAATAGGAAGAGGTACGGGAATTACCGGGACAAGTGCAAATGATAGGTACAACGCAAGCGGGTGGAGTACTTCGGGAATAGATCTGAATGATTGTTTTACATTTACTTTAACCCCTTGTGCAACCGGTCCAATAGATTTTATAAGTTTCGTATATACCGGTCAGGCTTCGGGATCAGGGCCTACAAGTTTTGCGTTTAGAAGTAGTATTGATGGTTTTGTTTCAAATATCGGTACTCCTAATGCAGGTGGAACTACTATTAGTTTAGCTGCTCCAGCTTACCAAAATATTACCAGTGCTATTATTTTTAAATTTTATGCCTGGGGAGGTAGCGGAGGTACGTACAGTATCAATGATTTTACATTTAATGGTTCTGCAAGTTGTACACCTGCCTGTACTGCGCCAGCAACAACTATTACTCCTATAACGCAAACTGTTTGTGCTAATTCTATTACAACAATTAGTGTTAGCAGTTCGGCAACTATTCCTTCTTACACATGGCAGGCAAGTGCTAACGGTTCAACCGGATGGAATGCAGTTACAACCAATATACCGGTTGGTGCTAATTATTCGGGTTCAAATACAGCAATGTTAACAGTTACAGCAAGTTCTACCTATTATTATCAATGTTTAGTTGCAGAAAACGGAACATGTACTGCAACATCAGGTACTTCAACGTTAGTAGTTAACACGTCTCCAACTATTACAACTCAACCTATTAATAAAACCATATGCTCCGGTTCTAATGTTACTTTCTCAGTTGTAGCAAGTGGCTCTCCTTTAACATATCAATGGCAGGAAAATACAGGTTCAGGTTTTGTTAATATTACAAATGGGGGTGTTTATAGCGGGGCTACAGCTGCGACTTTAACGTTAACCGCGCCATCATTGGCAATGACTTCGTATTCTTATCAATGCATAGTATCTGTAACATCCTGTTCCAGTGTAACAACATCAGAGGCGTTATTAACTATTAATGCTGCGCCATCTGCTCCATCTGCTCCAACCCCTGCTGCTAACCCTGGTTGCGGTTCTACTACGTTGGCTGCCATGGTTCCACCGGCTACAGTAAACTATTATTGGGAAGGTACATCTTCAACTGCATCATTAACAACGCAACCTACTTCATCAACTTATAATGTTTCTTCATCCGGTACTTATTATGTGAGAGCAGTAGATGCTACAGGAACCTGCTGGTCATCAAGCACAGGAGTTTTAGTTACTATTAATACACCGGTAACTATTACTTCCGGTGCCAATGATAAAGGTGTATGTTCGGGAAATAATACAACAATGGACATTACAGGTGCTGCAGCGCCTAAACAGTGGTGGGTGAGTACCGATAATGGCGTAACATTTAACATGGTTACAACCACCGCTGTTTATACAGGAGGAATTAACACAAATATTTTATCTATCACAAATCCACCGGTTTCTTATAACGGATATCAATATCTTTGCGTAGTGAGTGTTTCAGGTTGTCCAACATTAACCAGTTCAATTGGTGTGTTGACGGTAACACAAACTCCATCAGCACCGCCTACACCAACCGCTTTAGCAAATCCTGCCTGCATAAGTACCACACTTTCGGCAATGAGTAGTACTGTAGCAGGAGTTACATGGTATTGGCAAGGCACTTCGTCAGCTGGCACTTCAACAACAAACCCAACATCATCGCCCTACAATGTAACGTCAACAGGAACTTATTATGTTAGAGCAAGAACAGATGGATCATCCTGTTTGTCTTCCAGCGCAAGCACCTTAATCACAATCAATTCGCCTCCGTCTATTACTTCTAATCCTACTGATAAAACCCAATGCGTGGGTACTAATACTACATATGCTGTTTCGGCAACGGGGGCAACGTCATACCAATGGCAGGTAAATACTGGAAGTGGGTTTACAAACTTAACAAACACCGCACCTTACAGTAATGTTACTTCAGCTACAATGTTAATTACCAATATTTCTGCCGGAATGAATGGCTATTTATATCAATGTATTGTAAGTGGAGCAAGTCCTTGTGCCGCTGTAACATCAAGCGCCGCTGCCTTATACATAACAGCATCAGGCGCTCCATCGGTTGCTGCAACTTTGCCGTTGACAACTGCCGTAGCTTGCAACGCCTTTAATTTATCCTGGACAAATGGAAATGGAAGCAACAGATTAGTTGTAATGAGTTTATCGCCAATTGTCGGAACTCCTTCCGACGGGACAAATTATTTGTCTAGTTCTTCATTTGGTACCGGGGGCACAATTGCCACAGGAGAGTATGTAGTTTATAAAGGTACCAGCAATACTGTTTATGTAACAGGTTTGGCAGCAGCATCTACTTATTATTATAATATATTTGAGTATAATGGCTGCTCACTAAATTATTTAACCTCGGGAACAGTTCCCAATGGGGATGAAACCACAATTAGTTGTATAAATCCACCGGGTGTAACCGGAGTATATATTGATGCCTGTCCGGGTGCCGGCTGTAATTACGAAGGCAATAATGAATTAATTTGGGGTACTTCAGGGTCTTACGGTTTTAATGTTGCCACAAACGGACCATCAGTAAGTTATAATTCATCCTCGCCGCCAAGCCCTGTTTTTATAAGCGCGTATGGTTTAAATAGTGCAGTGATAGCTTCGCTAAATACAGCAGTAGGTTCATGCACAAGTACAGTTTTTGTAGACCCTAACACTTTAGGATATATTCCAGCCAATGCAAAGTTTTTGATCGCAAATTCCTGTATGTGTATCCCTTCTCCTTATGACTTATCAGGTTTATGCAATAGCGGACCTATTTATGTTGTTTTTGGAACGGGGCCCAACTGGTCATGCAATACCACTGGTGGTGTATTTGGGAATAGTGGTAGTGGGGTCAAATATTTTGATTTAGATCTTAGTTCCTGGGGCGTGCCTTTAGATCCAATTTATAATTTTAATTCAGGTAGTTTAGTAACAGGAAATGGCGCCGCTATTACAACTAATCCTGCCGGCGGCGCAGCTACAGGATATTTTAATACAAGTTGCGTTGTTCCAACAGGAATTTTGCCCATAGAACTCATGGATTTTTACGCAACTAAAAATGGAACCAAAAATGATCTGATCTGGAAAGTTGCCTCTGAAAAAAATGTTCTAAAATATATAATTGAAAAAAGTGAGGACGGTATAAACTTTAAAGAATTAACGGTTGTTGATCTAAACAGTAGTGTAGATGGATTGAAATCATATATTACTGAAGACTTAAGTCCTTATAATGGTATTTCATACTATAGGTTGAGTACCCTTGAGAAAAATTACAAAACAAATCATTATAAAATAATCGACCTCGATAGAAGTAATGATAATTGGAAGCCTTTATATTACCAACAAGAAAATAACCTGATCCTGGAATTTAAAAATTCAATTCCAAAGAATAGTGTGATTAGTTTATTTAATCTGTCAGGACAATTATTGACAGAAATGATCGTTAAGGATTCTCAAACTAAAATTGACATCCAGGGTTTTGCTGCCGGAATTTATTTTATTAGAATATCAACTCCTTTTAAAACAGAAAATATCAAACTTATTATTCAAAAATAGAGTATAAACTATTGGTACTATATATAAATCACGAAAAATGAAACGTATAATTTACGCACTTACCTTGATCATAACCACTTTTCAATTAAGATCCCAGTGTTTTGAGATCCAGAGCATTTTAGTGGATGCCTGTGCCGGATCACAGGAAGGGCAAAACGAAATGGTAACGTTTCAGGTTGGAAGCGTTGCATTGAACACATCTGACTTAAGTGTAAACTGGCCAAACAATGGTTGGTTAGGGTTAACAAAAAATGCTACAACTGCCTCAAATGTTGCTACAGTTAATTCAACCATTGTTGGCTGTGGATTATTAAAAGAACCCACAGCTAATATACTTCCGGCTAATGCCAAAGTATTACTTGTTACAAGCACGGCATGGTCTCCTCTGGCTCAGAGCTTTGTAAATTTAAACGATACGCTTTACATCATTTTTCAAACCGCAGGAAATACTTCGGGTCATTTTGCAAACTTCGGAACAGGATTAAGAACATTAGCCATGAGTTTTTCATCTCCTTCAGGTTGTACAGACGCGGTTACCTATGATAGAGCTTTACTATTGACTCAAAGTTTGGTTCCGGGCGGACAGGATGGGGGAGCAGTGGAGTTTGCCACATCAGGAACTCCTACATATGTGAATCATGGTTGCCAGGCCCCTTATATTCCTTTAACGGTTAACGCCGGCCCTAATTCATCTATTTGTAGTGGAAGTACTCAAAATTACACGGCAACCGTTTCCGGGGCTTATACTTCAGTTAACTGGAGTTTAGGAACAGGGGCGTCAGGAACGTTTGCTCCTACTAACTCGCTAAGTACAACTTACACACCCGGCGCTGGAGAAACAGGTGCAGTTAAATTATATTGTAATGTTTTCAAGATCTGTGGTACACAAACCATTACTGTTAAAGATAGTGTGAACCTTAACGTTTTGCAACTTCCAAATCCGGTTATTTCTGCTTCAACCAATAGTGTATGTTCAGGTCAGTCATCGGTTTTATCTTATTCCTTAACCAACGCACCGGTTACAGGTACCAATTCTGTATTATGGTTGCCTGGTAATCAAACAGCATCAACTATTTCTATTAATGCGGCAAATGTCTATACAGTTCAGGTAACAAATTTGTGTGGAACTTCCTCTGCTACTTACAGTGTTAGCGCGTTCCCTAGCCCAACAGTTACCTTAAGTGCCAATACAGCTACAGCATGTAGTGGTAATACGGTATCATTAACGGCAAACAGCAATACTGGCAATTATAACTGGAGCAATCCGATATCAACAAATTCAACAGTAGTTATTACAGCAAATGCAACAACAACCGGAGTTGTTACCACTACTAGTAGTTGCGGTTCAGATTCTAAAACATATACTATAACCGTAACCAATTCACCTACAATTTCGGTTAATAATGTAAATGTGAATTTATGTGCGGGACAAAGTTTTACATTAATAGCTTCATCAAATTCTCCTACCTATACATGGCAGCCGGGAGGAATAAACACCAATTCACTGGTTGTAAATTCGGCAGGAGTATATACAGTTGGAGTAGCTAATACATGCGGGGTAGCTTCCCAAACAGTCAATGTTTCGTTTTCTGCAGCACCTACTTTATCTATTGTTTCTTCAGCACCTACTATTTGTTCTAATGGTTTAAGTACGGTTACACTTTCATTGCTTGGAAGTTCGGGGACCTATACATGGAGTACAGGAGATGCGACATCTACCACAACAATTTCTTTACCTGGTGTTTATTCTGCTTCGGTTGTAACACCTGGTTGTGGTATTGCTGTTGCTAATATTTCATTAGGTTCTGCACCTTTGCCGGTTGTGTTTATACAAACACCAACATCAACTTCGCTTTGTGCCGGCAGTAGTGTTGTTTTGACAGCTATTTCAAATGAAGGAAATTACTTGTGGCCCGGTGGCATTACAACAAATACATTCAGTGCAATTTCATCACCGGTTGTAGTAACAAGTACCAATGCTTGTGGAAGCTCACAAGCAACACAAACATTAACTGTTGTTCCTGCTCCAACACTAACTTTAAGTTCTAATGCCGTTACATTATGTTCAGGACAAAGTGCAACAGTGCAGGCAAATACGAATACTGCTGTGACCTATTCATGGAGTACAGGAGCTATCAGCAGTTTGGTTTCTTTAAATACGCCGGGTGTTTATACGGCTACAGTTAGCAATGCTTGTGGCAATGCTTCTGAAAGCCTTACGGTTACAGCTGGAGTGTCACCAAGCGTTACGGCTTTAGCGTCTCAAACATTAGTTTGTAATTCATTTCCGCCCACCACAGTTGCAGCAACGGGAAATGTCGGAACTTATTTGTGGAACAACGGTGCGACAACATCAACTACTACGGTATTAAATTCGGGCGTTTATACAGTAACCTTAACTAATAGCTGCGGGCAGGCTGTGTCATCAGTATCAATTACGGTTTCAGCGATGCCTGCCGTTACAATTTCTCCTCAATCCAGCCAGCTGTGTCCCGGTTATAGTGGAACATTAACGGCAACCAGTAACGCCGGTAATTTTGTTTGGAGTACCGGAGCTGTTTCTACAAGCACGATCTTAGCGCCTACGGCCGGTATTTATTCGGTAACTGTTTCCAATCTCTGTGGCAGTAAAACAGCTACGGCAAATGTTGGTAATATAGGAATGACACCTATTGTAGTAACATCAACTAGTTATAGTATCTGTCCTAACGAAACAGCAACTTTAACTGCTACAGGTGGTGAAATTAGTGGATTAGGTCCAACATCTTACGTGTGGTCAAACAGCGCTACAACCGGTACTGTTAATACAACTACCGGAGGCGTGGTTATACTTTATGTGAACAATTTTTGCGGCACGTATACGGAATCAGTCAATGTAAATGTAAATCCCTTAAGTGCCGATATTGTTGCAAACCCAACAAGCGGTTACAGTCCTTTAGTCGTTTCGTTTGCAAATAATAGTACTAATGCGAATACATATCTATGGGATCTTGGAAACGGAACTATAGCCAATACACAAAATGTTGCTGATCAGGTTTATGAAACCGGGGTATATACCGTTTATCTGACGGTTACAAATGGTGTTTGTATGGATATTGATTCTGTTACTATAAACGTATCACTCGAAAGCCCTACATTGTATGTTCCAAATGCCTTTACGCCTAATGGCGATAGTATCAACGATATTTTTTGGATAGGTGCTACCAACATAAAAGAATTTAGTATCATTATTTTCGACCGTTGGGGTTTAAAGTTATTTGAGTCTTCGGATCTGCACGTGAGTTGGACCGGTAAAGCAAATGGTAAAGAAGTGCCTGACGGCACCTATTTTTATTTGATCAATGCAAAAGGTATTGATAACATAGAGATCAAAAAGCAAGGCACCGTTACCTTATTTAAATAAAGGTAACGTAATTTCTTTACCACATTTAAAATGTCCTTCCGGACAAGCTTTGTAGCCATGCAGGCCGCAAGGCTTACAATAAAGATCTTTTACTTCAATTACCGTAGAATTATAGGATAATGGGTAAAAGCCGTATGTGGGAACTGTAGAGCAAAAGAACGCTGTAGTTGGCGAATTTCCTGCAGATGCCAAATGTAAAGGGCCGCTATCATTTACATAGTTCATTTTAGCATGCTTCATGAGTTCACAGGATTCTAATAAGGATAATTCACCGGCTAAAATTTGTATGTTAGAGTGAGCGCTGTTGTTTTTTATTTCTTCGCACAAAGTTCTGTCTGAAGGTCCGCCTAATAAATAAATGATCATGTTGCTTGGCATATAGTTACACAGCGTTATCCATTTATCTTTTGGCAATTGTTTTGTAAACCATACCGATGAAGGAGCCATGCTAACAAATGGCTGAGCAACCAAAGGTTCTATTTTTGAAAAATGTTTGAACGTCGGATATAGCTTTGGTTTTGCAACTGTTTTATCTGTAATGTTTTCTATAAGGTCATTATAGCGCTCTACCTCATGTCTGCCATCACCAATTTTATGTTTTGATTTATTATCGAATAAAAAAGAAAAAGGGTTTTTATCATAACCTGATGTATAGCCTGCTTTTGAAAAGGCAGTTAAAAATCCTGAACTCGCATACCTGTGAAGATTAATTACCGTGTCGAACTTTTGTTTGCGAATGATCTTTAATAATTTGAAAAGACTTTTGTATTTACCTTCTTTTTTGTTCCACACCAAAGTTTGAGTTAAAATTGGATGATCCTGGTATAGTGACTCATTTCCTTTTCTAACGAGAAGAGATATTTTAGCCTGTGGAAAAAAAGAATGCAATTTCTCAATAACCGAAGAGGCAAGAATGGCATCGCCAATAAAAGCAGTTTGGATAATGAGTATATTTTTGTGTTGTAATTCCAATGTTATACAGCTACGTTATGTTCTCTTAAAGCGTCGTTCAACGAAGTTTTAAGATCGGTACTTGCTTTTCGTTTTCCAATGATCAAAGCACATGGTACCTGGTATTCTCCTGCAGGAAATTGTTTAGTATATGAACCCGGAATAACCACACTGCGTTCTGGCACATAACCTTTTGTTTCAACAGGCGTATTTCCTGTTACATCAATGATCTTTGTCGACATGGTTAAGCATACATTAGCGCCTAAAACAGCTTCTTTGCCAACATGCACACCTTCTACAACTATGCAGCGGGAACCAATGAAGCAATTATCTTCTATGATCACTGGTGCAGCCTGAACGGGCTCTAATACACCGCCAATGCCTACGCCACCACTTAAGTGCACGTGTTTACCTATTTGTGCACAGCTACCAACCGTAGCCCATGTGTCTACCATTGTACCCTCATCTACATATGCGCCAATATTTACAAAACTTGGCATCATGATCACGCCTTTTGAGATGTAACTTCCGTAACGGGCTATAGAGCCAGGAACAGTTCTTACACCTGCTGCTGCAAAATTGTTCTTTAATTTCATTTTGTCGTGAAATTCAAAAGGACCAACTTCCATAGTTTCCATTTGTTGAATAGGGAAATATAAGATAACAGCCTTTTTTATCCAATCGTTTACCTGCCAGGTTCCATCTGCTTTAGGTTCAGCCACCCGTAATTTTCCTTTGTCCAGATCTTCAACAATTTGGCGTATAGCTTGTTGATTGGATGTTTCTTTCAATAATTCGCGGTTGTCCCAGATAGATTCGATAATAGATTGCATAAAAATCGTTTAAAATTGTTTGCAATTTAACGAAAATAAGTATATTTGCACTCCAATTTTTTGGATTGGTTGTGTAGCTCAACTGGATAGAGCATCTCACTACGGATGAGAAGGTTTGGGGTTCGAATCCCTACACGATCACTAACAAACCCTTTGAGCAACAGAGGGTTTTGTTTTAAAAAATGGTGAGGTAGCTCAGTTGGTTAGAGCATCGGATTCATAACCCGAAGGTCAGGAGTTCAAATCTCCTTCTCACTACGAAGCCTGTTCTTAATTAAGAACAGGCTTTTTTTATGATTTATACTTTCTAAAACTTAGGACAGGAAACTAAAACCCGGCTTACTTTTTTCTTTTTAGGGCTACAGAATTGGTATGAAAGCGTGACTTCATGCGCGCCGTTGGTTAGGCGCTGTAATTGGGAAATGGTTATGTCATAGCTATAGCCAATATTAAACCGTTCCTGTTGGAAACCCGTAACAAAAGCTATGGCATCATTATTACTATACCCTGGTTTATAGGCTTTTAATCCCGGAATACCTCTATACCATACCCCAAGACTGATGCCTCGCTGGCTGTAATAAGCACCAATGTCGAATTGATCAAATTTTCCCTGTCCACGGTAATGCATTACAATAGAGACAGATTTTTTAAGATCGCGATCTTTTTCTTCCTTATTGATAAATATTTTAGTCCCTCCATGAACGCTATATTTTATAGGTAAAGTAGCAGTTTCGGTATTATATAATGATTCGTTTGGCCGTGTTAAATGAAAAAACGAGGCGCCTAACCAATAGTTAGAAGTATATACTAAAGTACCTGCGCCAATATCAAAAAAGGCTTTATTAACGGTTCGGGTTTCCACAGTACTTACTGACCCTGGATTTGCACTGCCGCCACGTGCAATCTGATCGCCAAAAAGCAAACGGTCAAATTGTATACTTTTAATAACTACTCCCGGCTGAAGTCCAAATCTGATGGCAATTGTCTTATTGATCTTTGTTTCGTATGCTAAAGAAGGATTTATGATGGTTGTTCTTAATCCACCCGTTCCTGCCTGATCTACAGCCGCCTGCAAACCAATCCCCACATGTTGTTTAGACAGATAATGATCCATGGAAAACATATAGGACTCATATCCTTTTTTAATTCCGGCCCATTGATTTCTGTAGATCAGTGTTGCTCTTGAACAAACATTGGCTCCCGTAAATGCAGGATTTAAATATAAAGGTGAGGCATAGAATTGCGTAAAGTGCATATCCTGGCCGTATACAAACCCTATTTGCAATAAAAAGAACAAAACTATTTTTAAATATCTTAACATGTTAACTATTATCTTAATAAAGTGACATCACCTTTTTTGTTAAACACTTTGCCATTATTTAACACCACATGCGCTTTCCAAATATACACATCCAATTGGCATAATTTCCCTCTATAATATCCATCCCAACCTTGTTTAACATTTTCGGTTTCAAAAATTAACTCACCCCATCTGTCAAATATCTGAAATTTATATTCAACAACGCCTGATGTATATGGAAAAAATATATCATTATTCAGGCTTCCTGGAATATAATTACCTCCGCTTGGCCCATTTTCATTTGGTGTAAAGGCGTTTGGAAAAACGACGTCTGCGTCAGTAACAATATCTACGCTAGCTGTATCAGTGCAACCATATTGCGAAATTGCAACTAACTGCACATGATAAACCCCAACGCTGGTATAGGTGTGACTTGGGTTTATTTCTGTTGATCCACCACCATCTCCGAAGTTCCATTCATAATTCGTTGCCCCATTCGATTGGTTTGTACAGTTTAAAACATCATAAGGTAAATCAAACACGGTCGAGTTTACATCAAATGCCGCATTAGGATGTGGATAAGCATAAACAACTAACGGTGAGGATGCGTTATTATTGGTACAACCTCCGTCGGTAGTAACAGTTAGGTTAACAGTATAGGCGCCAGTTGTGGTATATACGTGATTTGAGTTTTGGGAAGATGATGTTGTTCCATCTCCAAAATCCCAAAGCCAGCTTGTAATCGGGTCATTCACATTTCCTGTAACTGAGTTGTCAAAGAAGTTAACTGGTGTTGGTATACAGGCTAACGTCCCGCTTAATGACGCTAAAATAGTTGGCTGGGGATTAAATAATATCTTAACAGTATCAGATACAACTGAGCCGCAAGTATTGGATACTGTTACTACATAATCAGTTGGTTGTGTAGGTGATACAATATGAGGGCCCGGCGTATTACCTAAACCATTATCCCAGCTGTAAGTTACAGGACCTGTTGTGCCCGAAACCAATGCTGATATCAGAGAACTTTGCCCGGGACAAATAGGTGATTGACCAAAGGTTTGTACATTAGAAGGATTAAGGGAGAATACAACTGCCTTCATCGTATCTGGTAAACCAGCACAGCCATTTTGATCAAAAGCAACAACCGTATAATTTGTAGTGGTGGTTGGATTAATGTTAAGTGTTCCTGAGTTCGTTACATTTACAGGTTGCCATACATAATAATAGTTTCCGGCCCCACCGGTTGCTGATGCCATTATTATTCCAGACTGTCCTAAACAAATAGTATCATTTAACCCCCCAATGGAATTAATTTGAGAAGGTTGAGTTAACGTTAAAGTGTTTGATGAGATGCAATTATTAGCATCGGATACGGTCATTGTATATGTTCCACTATCCATATTAGTAGCAATATTTGTATTCTGAATTGGTACAGTTGTCCACGTATATGTATATGGTGTTGTACCACCTGATACGGATGATGTAGCACTTCCGGTACTATTATGGCACAACAATGTTATAACGTTTGTGATAGTAGATGTTAATGCAGATGTTGGCTGACTAATACTCATGGATATGGCGGTTGCACAAAAATGAGAATCTGTTAATTTAACAGTATATGTTCCGGCTGCGAGATTATTAATAGTTGAACCTGTACCAGATGGCGACCATGTGTATGAGTAATTTGGTGTTCCGCCTGATGCCAACACACTGATTGACCCTGTATTACCATTAAAGCAACCGACATTTACGAGTGAACTGATTGCAACGGATAATAGTGCTGGTTCAGTTATTGTAACTGTAGTTGTGTTTAAACAACCTCTTCCATCTACAACATTTGCGGTATAAATTCCCGCTGTTAATTGAGATGCAGTTGTTGTATTTCCGCCAAAAGGCAGCCAGTTAATAGTGTAAGGAAGAGTACCAGAATTAATACCAATATTCGCAACTCCATTATTTCCACCAAAACATGAATCATTTAGAGTAGATATCACATTAACTGTCGGTCCTGGAATGTTAATCAAATTGGTGGTAAGAGTATATGGACAATTAAATGCATCCATTGTTTGGAATGTATAACTGCCTGGAGCCAATCCGTTAATAGTTGAGGTATTCACAGATGATGGACTCCATGTATAAGTGTAAGGGCCTGTACCTCCGGAGATCTGAGAAGTAATAGAGCCATTTGCTAAACCACATGCCGGATTAATTACAATCAGGTTCCCCATAACCGGTGTAGGAGACGAAATGTTTATCGAAACGTTTGTTTGACAACTGTTAGCGTCTGTTACAGTTACAAAATAAGTTCCCGGAGTTAATCCTGCAGCACTTTGTGCGGACCCTCCAGATGGTGCCCACTGATAAGTATATCCGGGTGTCCCTCCTGTTGGCGTTACTGTTGCAGTTCCATTAGAACCTCCCGAACAACTAATTGGAACAGCATTAGTTGTGGCAGAAAGTGATTGAATAGGTTGTGTTATTGATATCGTATTAGAGGTCGTACAGTTCTTAAAGTCTGTTATCCCAAGTGTATATATTCCTGCAGCCAATCCTCCAACGGATGGACTGTTTATGCTCATTGGTAACCAATTATAAGTATATGGGGTTGTTCCACCGGTTACACTTGCATTTGCTGATCCACTACTGCCGGCAAAACAAGCTACAGCTGTTGAGGTTATAGACACGTTAAGTGCTGCTGTTGGCTGTGTAATGGCATATGTTGAAGTCAATACACAACTATTTGCATCTGTGACGTTGATAGAATATGTTCCCGCACTTTGCGAAGTAACAACGGTGCCTGTTGTTGCCCCTGGTAACCAGGAGTATGTATAACCAGGTATGCCACCGCCTGCTGTAACTGATGCCGACCCATTAGCACCTGCAAAACAACTAACATTTGACGTAGTAATAACTGTAAATAGCTGCGATGGTTGAGGAATAAGAGAACTTGTGGCTGTTGCTAAACAGCCATTTGCTGAGGTTACAAAAACAGAATACGTATTAGATGTTAATCCGCTTGCTATCTGATTGTTGCCACCTGATGGCATCCAGGTGTATGTGAACGGCCCCGTTCCACCCGCAACATTAGCAGTAAGGGACGCATTAGCGCCTCCAAAGCAACTTACGCTTGCGGTTTGAACAACGGATACAGCCTGGCTTGGATTATCAACTACGGTTTTTGTAGCGGTTGCTAAACAGTTATTAGCATCTGAAACTTGTACATTATATGTTCCCGGCAATAAATTAGGATATATGCTACTGCTTCCGCTACCGGGAGTCCATGTGTAAGAATAGGCTCCGGTACCACCAGAAGCAGTAACAGAGGCCTGGCCATTAGCTAATGAACAATTAGAATTAATTCCTCCTGTTGTCAGTGTAAGCTGGGCGGGGCCATTAACGTTAATAGAATTGGTTAGTATACAACCATTTGCATCTGTTACTTTTACTGAATATGTTCCTGTTGCTACATTTGTGATCTGATTTCCAGAATAATTTCCGGGAAGCCAATCATAATTGTATGGACCTGTTCCGCCTGTTGCAAGAGCGTTTAATACCCCATTGGTTAGTCCAAAGCAAGTAACAGAAGTTGAAGCTAATGCAGCTGAAATAGGAGCAGTAGGTTGGGTAATAACATATGGAGAAACAAGAATACAGTTATTGGCATCTTTTATCTGTACAGAATAAGTGCCGGCATTTTGTCCTGTTATAACTGATCCCGTACTTGTGCCCGGTAACCATGTGTATGTATATCCGGGAGTTCCATTACTTGCGGTTACTGTTGCTGAACCATTAGCTCCACCAAAACAGCTAACATTTGAAGTTGTAATGATAGAAGTAACGGCAGTTGGCTCCGAAATGGATGGGTTTGTTGAAGCAAGTGCTATACAGCCATTGGCATCCGTAACAGTTATATAATAAGTTCCGGCGGTTAAACCAGAAGCAGTAGTCCCGTTTCCACCGTATGGCGACCAGGAATAAGTAATTGGCGCTAACCCACCAACCACACTGGCAGTAACGGAGCCATCATTACCACCATTACATGAAACGTTGGTTATAGAGAATATACTCGCAACGGGGCCACCTAAGTCATTAATGCTAACCAGTATCGACTCCTGACAACTGTTAGCATCAGTTATAATTGCATTATAAGATCCTGCTAAAAGACCTGTAGAAACAGATGCAGTACCTCCGTTTGGTACCCATGAATATGTATATGGTCCAACACCACCAGAAACGTTCAACGATGCAATTCCATTGGCATTGCCGCAAGTAGAACTCGTAGTAGTGATCACAGCTGTAATTTGAGCCGGTTGAGAAACAAATACAGTACCTGATGTCACACAGTTATTCGCATCTTCGGTGTTAATTGTGTAAGTGCCCGAGCTTAAATTTGTAACATTTTGACCAGTGAGTCCACCTGGGGTCCATGTATATGTATAACCCGGTGTTCCTCCTGAACTATTTGCTGAGGAAGCTCCATTGGAAAGACCAAAGCATGTAACAGACTGTGAAGTAGCAGTAACTGTTATGGATGATGGTTGAGTTATTGTAATTGTGTTTTGTGCAATACACCCTTTACTATCTTTTACATTCAACGTATATGTTCCTGCCGAAATATTAATTAAAGAACCTGTGTTTTGATTACCAGGGCTCCAGGTATAGCTGTATATTGGCGTGCCACCGGTAACAGTAGAACCAATAGAACCGTTATTTCCTCCAAAACACTTCGGATTTACAATGTTATTAAAACTAACATTAAGCGGTGAAGGTTCTGTAATAGTAATAGTTTTGGTTTGTACACAGCCCTTACTGTCGGTCACCATAGCGGTGTACAATCCGGCAGCTAGATTAGAAACGGTTGGAGTTGTAATACCCCCCGGAGACCATGAATATGTATAAGGGGCTGTTCCGCCTGTTGTTGTAACCGAAGCGGTTCCATTATTCAAGGTATTACAAGTTTCATCTGTAACTGATGATGTGATTGCAATAACCAACGGCTGGGAAATAGTTAAGGTATTAGATCTGAGACAATTATTAGCATCTTTAACATTCACTGTATAGGTTATGGCTCCCAAACCTGTTACCATTGGAGTATTCAGGTTTGTAGGTGACCAGGTATATGTATATGGCGAAGTGCCACCTGTTACAAATGCATTTGCAACACCGTTACTACCACCAAAACAAGAAACATTAGTTTGTGTTAACGCAATATTTAATAATGTTGGTTGAGTGATCGTATAGGTAGCAGTTTTAGGACAACCATTGATGTCAGTAACATTCACAGTATAATTTCCAGCGGCTAAACCAGTAACAGAAGCAGTTGTTTGACCGCCGGGTAACCAGCCATAAGTAAATGGACCATTGCCACCACTAGCACTTACAGTTATGCTTCCACTCGATGTACCATTACAACCAGCATTGGAAACTGTATTGGATATCACAATATCTGCAGACTGAGTAATAGTAACCGTATTTGTAATCAAACAGGAATTAACGTCTGTTACCTTAACGGTGTAAGTCCCTATTGGAATATTTGAAATTGTAGACGTTGTAACTCCGCCTGGTGTCCATGAATAGGTATAATTTGGTGTTCCACCAGATGGACTTGCTCCAATGCTTGCGTTACTGCCACCAAAACAACTCACATTCATTTGGTTAATAAAGCTTACAGTTAATGGAGTTGGTTGAGAAATGGTTGCTACTGCAGAACTCTGACAGCCTTTGCTATCAGTTGCTGTTACGCTGTAATTTCCACTTGCAAGGTTTGCAATACTGATTGTTGTTTGTCCACCCGGTTGCCATGAGTAAGTGTAGGGTCCTGTACCTCCTGTTGCTGTTACCGTTGCCGAACCATTATTCAGATAATTACATGTTTCATTTGTAATAGAAGTAGATGAAGTTAATACAGAAGGTTGGGTAATAGCAACTGTTTGTGTAATAATACAATTCGCATTATCTGTAATGGTTAACGTGTAAGTGCCTGCCTGAAGTCCTGTTGCGTTTTGAGAAGTAGAACCACCCGGAAGCCAGTTATATGTATATGGAGAAGTTCCGCCTGTAACGGATGCGTTTACTGAACCGTTATTAGCGTTAAAACACGTAACGTTAGTTTGCGTAAATGTAGCAGCGATAACAGGAGGTTGTGTCAAAGAATAAGTAGCGGTTTTTATACAACCTCTTGAGTCGGTTACTTTTACGGTATAATTTCCTATCGCTAATCCTGTAATGGATGAGGTTGTTTGTGCACCCGGTGACCATGAGTAAGTGTAAGGAGCGGTGCCGCCTGTTGGTGTTGCAGAAATTGAACCTGTACTGGTTCCAAAGCAGGAAACGTTTTTGGTAATAGAGTTAATTGCAAGAACCGGGGGTTGTGTTATATTGACGGTAGTTTGGTAGGTACATCCAATAGCATCCTGAATATTTACAGAATAAGTTCCAATCGGCAAATTACTTGCAGTTGATGTTGTTTGAGTTGGTGATGTATTCCAAAAATAGGTGTAAGGGGGAAAGCCTCCGGTTAAATTCATCGTAGCTATACCATCAATGCTCCCAAAACAACTCACGTTCGTTACACTCGGTGTTGCAGTGCCGGTAAAACCAACATAATTAATTTTTACAGTATCAGTTTTTAGAGGACATGTACCGTTACCTGTTGTGGTTAGTATTAAATTTACCGATCCACTGGCTAACTCGGCAGGGGTAGGAGAATACGAAAGATTGGCAAGGGTAGTGTTATTTGGAGTATAAGTTCCGTTTCCTCCCGACCAGATACCACCACTGGCACCTGTTACTGAACCACTGATGGTAGCAACCGGACTTTGAATACACCGTGTTACGTTGGACCCAGCATTTGCAGTAATGGCAGTAGTGAAAGCTGTTACCGTAACTGATTTAAAAACGGGAGGGCAACCACTGGCATCAGATAGCTGAACGTTATATGTGCCTACACCCACATTAATTGTTTGTGATGGATTGACGTTATTCCATAAGTAGGTATAGCCCGGTGTTCCACCACCACCTACCGCAGTAATAGTGGTAGATGTTTGTCCGAAACACAAGGTAGGATTAGAAGGAAAAATATTGACCAATAATGTGGGATTAAAAGTTACCCGAAATGTATCACAGATAAAATTTCCTGCACAGGAAGTTGAGACACCACATACTACATAATCAACAAAAGCCGGGGGAGTACCTGTGGCTGGTGCTGTTACTGTATTGCTTAAACATGCATTTGTGCAAGCCAAATAATTATTATAAGCGCCTGGAGCTCCCGGAAAAATTGAGGTCCAGGTAGTTGAGGCCTGTGTTACTCCAGTAGCTGTTAATTTTGATGAACATCCGTTATTTACGGTTGCGTTTGCTACTGCTAATGTTGGAGGAGGTTGAGGACAGTTAACGACGTTGAACTGAAAATCTCTGAGTGTTTCACCAATATAAATACCATTGCGGTATTCTTTAACTAATACACCAACAACAAATTGTCCTAAGGTTCCAGGAGTGCCAGTTAATAAACCTGTTGAACTGTTAATACTAAAAGGTCCGCCTCCTAACGGATTCGAAAAATTATATCCGCCAACATAATTAACCAGAGGAAAGTTTGCCGTGTTATTGGTAAATGTAGGAGCAATATTGTTATAGGGCTGGTATAACGAATAAACCAATGAATCACCATTAATATCAGTGGCAGCATGATTAAAGGAAAAAGGCTGATTCACACAAATGAACAGAGGAGGAAATAAATTAAAGACCGGATTACTGTTTGGCATAAAATCGTTTCCGACACAGGTTGTTGTTATGTTATCAAAACTGTAAATCTCTGAGTTGGGAGAGTTGCCATCGAAATGAACTCGTATGACAATTTGAACGGTGGTTCCCACCAGTCCCGTTGTTGTAGCCGTCACGTTCCCAAAATCATCAACTCTTACACCGTTGGTTGTAAAGGGTATTAGTGCACCGCCATTAAGGCGATAAAATACAAATATAGAATCGTTAGCATCTAAGGTTCCGGCTTCACTCAAATCAGTACTCAAATTTACAGATGCACACGAAGCAATATTAATGGGTTGTGAGGTCCATGTTTCACCTGCATTATTTGCTCCTGCAATTTGAAAAACATTTCCGTTGACACTCGCAGAAGCAGGTGCTATAGCACCAGGTGTTATGCTCCATGAAGTTGCTCCGTTGTCGGTAGTTGTGTTATTTGGTAACGTAAAGTCTTCGTTCCAGTTTGTTGTAAGGGACATGCCCGGGATGTGGGCATAATAAGTTTCACCTGTGCCTCCGGGGTTTGTAATGTTAAGGATGCTCCCATTTCTACAACAGATTTGAAAATACATATGATAACCGCCGGCGTTTGGAGGCAAATTATTAACTGTAGTGGTGTAAACAGCTTCTTCAACACATGGCGCAGGGTTTGGAGGTATAGCACAGGGATCAAGCGTTGCTGCAATATTGGTTACAGAGGTTAAATTAATGGTAACGTTTTTTGAAGGGGTAAAAGGCTGCCCATTGTAACCTACAATCTGTATGGTAACATTCGCCGGTAAAGCAGCGGTTCCGGGGCCGCAATCTCTGTATAGTTTTAAAGTAATTGTGTAATTGGATCCGCCATTATACACATAAGTTAAGGAACCACCAACAACGTGGGTTGCGAAACCCGCAAATGACATAAAAAAAAACAGTAAAATAATTCCGATATGTAGTTTTTTAATCATAGAACAAATTTAAGTAGTGAAAAACAAAAAGAATTCGTTTTAGTAAAGTCCTGTTGTTTGATACGATAAAAATAAGGAAATAGTTGCATATTATTTTTTATAATACATTAAGAATACGATAAATGTACCGTTATGGTAGTTTATTTAATTAACCTGATCTCCTGGTTATATTCGTATGATTCAACCGTTGCTGCTAAAGAAAATTGCTTAACGTATTTTTGGAATCCTTCATTTTCTACCGTGATCAGGTATTTTTCAGACGGTTTCAAAATAATAAAATATTTACCATCTTTTGTTGGCGTTGCTGTAGCAACAGTTACTTTTGTAGCCACATTCGTCACTGTAATCTTGACTTTTGAAAAATCCGGAACCAAAGGATCGCCTTCAAGCGCTAATTTTCCTTTTACTAAAACATTTATATCTCCTTGCGCTTGGTTTTTTAGCGATTTATAATATTTATTCAAAGTCACCTGCGTAGGGTCAGTGGATGTGTCGTCCAGGAATGCAGAAATTTCATCGGTTATTTCCTGAATTTCTTCCGGAGTTACGTTATCCTTGTCTAATACGGCTTCTATTTTTCTTAAAAGACGTTGAATTAAAATTTTATTTAAATCCTGTCCGGATAATTTTTTTAATTGCTCATCTTCTATTTGTTCCTGTGTTTTTTCTTTTTTAATGAATTTAAAACTCAACATAATTTCATGACTTAAGCCACCATATTTATTAAGATTTCCTAAAATGTAATCGTAAGAATAGCCGATGCCCAGTTTTTTAAACAATAAAACGCCTAAGTTTAAGCCAACCGCATAGTTATTTTTATAGGTAGCTCCTATCCAGAATTTCTTTTGTAAGTCCAGTTTTATGTTTGCGTCATATTGGATAGGGGCATTTGGTAAGTATCGCGCTAATACTTGTGGCGCCAAAGAAACATCTTTCGCTTTGGATAATAAAAAATTATATTTCAAGGAACTCATATAGTGGCGACTCTGAGTATAAAATGTTCTTGAATCATTAATTGATACATAGTTGATTTTATTATTTGCGATTTGCGGAACAGCTAAGCCAAATTCAAGATCTTTGCATATAAAAGCGAGTCCTACGTTCGCATCAAAGGCTGTTTTACTTTGTGTGTTTGAAAATAAAGATGGGTCGTTTGGATTTTCTATGAGCGCTTTAGAGTAATCAATTGACTGATTAACAGCTCCTACGCCCAATCCTAATCGTAAGGATATTTTGTCTTTAAACCGTATGTTGTACGCATATAAAATGGTTCCTCCCGTTCGGTTGTTGATACCTTTCTTATCGCTAACAATCATTATCCCAAGCCCGGTATTCTTATTAATTAAAGTGCCGTCAAACGTTAGAATATTATATTGCGGCCCTCCTTTGAAACCGGCCCATTGCGTATGGTTAACCAGCATAATATTAGGAGCTTTGTCAATGCCGGTAAACGCAGGATTATAAACCATAGGTTTATAAAAATAGTGATTGAACAATACAATTTGTTGCGAGTGCAAAGATGCACTCACGAACATAAAAAGTAGTATTCTAAAAATAGACTTCATCATTTATTTTTTAAAATATCTAATGAACCTTTTAATGCAGTACTCGACTCGTCAATTTTAATTATATAGTAATAAGTTCCATCTGGCAGGGCAGCGCCATTGTATGTTCCGTCCCATTCATTATTATATGCTTTTTTACTATAAACAATGTTCCCATAAATATTATATACGGTTACTTCATTATTTGGATAGTATTTAATGTTTTCAATATACCAGGTATCGTTAATGCCGTCTCCGTTTGGAGAAAACACATTGGATATCATTCCATCAAAAGTTATAGGTATAACAGTTACTAAAACAGTATCTGAGTTTACACAAGCGTTAACATCGGTTACTGTTAATATAAAATTTGAAGTGGCAACTGGTGTTGCTATTGGATTGAAAACAGAATAATTATCAAGATCATTAGATTGCGATAACCATAACGGCGTTCCGCTTCCTAAGCCATGTAAAGTAATAGATGCGCCTTGGCTAATAGTTGTGTCAGCACCGGCACTTACAACGATCTGCGATAATACAGTGATTTTTATACTATTTGTACTATCAATACTACAATTGGAGCTTTGTACAACTGCTTTAAATAATGTTGACATAGTCAATCCGTTTGGAGTGAGCGTATTTGTGGTATTAAAAATTGGATTCCAGTTTAGACCGTTGTTTGTTGATGAAACCCAATTAAGAATATTTCCAACATTGCCAGATAGATTTATGGTGGAAGAGTTAGATGCATAACATACGGTTGTTGTACCCACAGAGCTTAATGAGCCGGCAACAGTAACAGGATTAATAGTAAAAACAGCTTCATCGGATGTGTCTTTTACACAGAAACTACTGTTTTGAACAATTGCTCTGTATAATGTATTTTGAGTAATGTTGCCATGAGCAAGAGTGGTGGTGGTATTGGAAATATTGATCCAGGAACTTCCATTTGTAACCGATGATTCCCAATTTAGGACATTCCCAATATTTCCG
>JAZKGE010000034.1:144292-168953 GCA_040386075.1 Bacteroidota bacterium | reverse complement strand
ATGGTTATGATTCATCAAATTCATATGGATACGAAAATCCATCGTTCGGGCAAGCGAATTACGAAGATGATGATTATACATCAAGACGTTCACAAGGAAATTCAGGATACGGAAACGATTCATATCGTGGATATGAACGTGGACAAGATGAATTTTCAGGAAGGCATAATGATCGCTTTGAATCCTTTCAGGGATCTGAACGTTCAGATAAAAGAAAAAAAAGTAAAAAATAGTTTCGCCATTATTTTTTCCTGACAAAGGCCTTTCCAACTCAGTTTGGGAAGGCCTTTTGTTTAAATAAATGATCCTTATGTATTGGCACAATTATATAATGTAGAACACCAAACAATTAATCCATTAAAACATAAAAACATGATCTCATTAAAAAAATTAAGCATTCCAGTGGCAGTATGCCTTATGACCATTGCAGTATCCTGCAACGACACAAAAGATTCGAAAGAAGTAGCAGAAGAAATCAACAAAGAAAATTTTGATCGCCAGGGCGAAAAAGAAGCTGATAAATTAGTTGAAGCATATGCTTCTAATTTATTTGAAATAAGATCTGCAGAAAGTGCTTCTACAAATGCAGTGACAGATGAAGTAAAAAAATTAAGTGCCATGCTGGTAGAAGCTCATTCAAAAATGAATGCTGATATTAAAGGGCTTGCAGACTCAAAACAAGTAGCTCTGCCTTCAGATATTTCAGAAGAACAAAGAAAAGATATTGAAAAACTAACTGACAAAAAAGGTTTAGACTATGATAAAGCTTTTGTAGAAAGAATGAAGGACAAACATGAAAAAGCTTTAGACTTTTATGAGAAAACCTCAGAAAAATGTGAAGATACAGAAATTAAAATGTGGGCTGCCATGAATGTGGCCGAGGTGCGTTCTCATTTGGATATGGTGATCATGACACAGGATGCAATCAAAGACAGAAAATAAACTATTATCATATAATTTTTTAAAGCAGCCTAAATGGCTGCTTTTTTTATATAAACCAAATCGACTGCAATGAGCCATTACAGAGTAATTTGTTAAATTCAAAAGAAAGCGGTAAATAATTTTTCTATTCCATAAAATCTACAGTTTCATATCTTATACTTGTGTATAAATGAAAATTAAAAATCATTTACAGGCACTCCACTACTATTTCATCTTTTGACCAAACACAACAACTATGAAACAAATTTATTTGAGAACAACATTAACGCTTATCACAACGTTGATCATTTCAAGCGCACTTGCGCAAAGCTCTTCGGATGGCTTATGGAACAAATTATTAAACACGCAAGTTGAAGGGGATAAAGTGAACAGAAGTTCGTTTCCTTCTAAATATTATTTATTTCAGCTAAACCTAACTGCATTACAGGCGCAACTTGTAAACGCACCGGTTTTATTTTCGGGTAATCCGCCTTTAGTTTTAGAATTTCCTAATGCTGATGGTCAATATGAAAAATTCAATGTTTATGAATCTTCGATCATGGATCCTATCCTGGAAGCAAAATTCCCGATGATCAAAACATACGCCGCACAAGGCATTGATGACCCAACCGCAACCATGCGCTTTAGTGTAACGCAGTTTGGATTACACAGTATGTCTTTGTCAGGCATTAAAAGTACTGTATTCATTGATCCATATACAAGCGACCTTGCTACCTATATAGTATATGACAGAGCCGCATTGGGAGCCGACCCACAAACTTTTGCTTGTTTAACCGACGATGACGTTGCTTTACCCTCCATACAAAAAATGAGTGGCGACGGAAACATGACCGTACAGAATATCAACGATCAAAAATTAAGAACCTACCGTTTGGCTCAATCCTGTACTGCTGAATATGGAAATATTTTTGCAGGAACTGGTACCGTAGCGCAACAAAAAGCTAATATCCAGGCGCAAATGACCATTACGATGAATCGTGTAAATGGTGTATACGAAAGAGATCTTGCTATTAAAATGGTATTCATTCCTAATAATGATCTGGTGATCTATTTAGGAAGTACAGCAGCTGACCCATGGAGCAATGAATGGAATACTAAAACAGCACAAACTATTGATGCCAATATCGGAGTTGCAAATTACGACATTGGCCATAACTTTAACACAACCGGCGGTGGTAACGCCGGATGCTTATCATGTGTATGTATGAGCACTTCGCAAACCGGCACTCATAAAGGAAGAGGTTATACAGGGCGTGCAAATCCAACCGGTGATGCATTTGATATTGATTATGTAGCACACGAAATGGGCCACCAGTTTGGCGGGTACCATGTAATGAACACATGCAGCAGAAGCGGTAATGGAACAACAGAAGTAGAACCGGCCAGCGGTAGTTCCATCATGGGCTATGCAGGCATCTGCTCTTCAAACGTACAGGCAAACAGCCATGATGATTTTAATTATGTGAATGTAAGAGACATCAGCAACAACATCAAAACCGGGAACAGCAGTTCCTGCGCGGCGATTACCACTTTAACAAATTCACCACCGACAGCAAGTGCAGGATTAGATTATACGGTTCCAATTTCTACCGCATACATTTTAGAAGGAACAGCAACTGATGCAAATGGAATGAGCTCATTAACTTACAACTGGAGCCAGAACGATCCAACGCAGTCTCCGGGAAGCGCCGCACCACTTTCAACCTATAGTGTAGGGCCATTATACCGTTCTATTTCACCCACCATTTCGCCAAACAGATACATGCCGGCCCTGGCAACGGTAATATCAAATACACTTAATTCTACCTGGGAGAAAACACCATCCGTTGCGCGAACCATGAATTTCTCATTTATTGTAAGGGATAATCATGTAGGTGGCGGACAAACCGCCTCTGATCTAATGAAAGTAACTACCAGTGCAGCAGCAGGCCCATTTTCTGTAACATCTCAGAATACAGCTACAACCTGGACGGCGGCAACCACACAAACCATTACATGGGCAGTAGCCGGTACATCAGTTGCACCTGTAAGTACGCCCAGTGTGAACATTTTCTTATCTACCGACGGTGGATATACCTACCCTATCACATTAGCAAGCAATGTTCCTAATAATGGAAACAGGGTTATAACTGTTCCATCAGTAACTACCACAACAGGACGTTATATGGTGCGTGGTGCAGGAAACATTTTTTATGATCTGAATAACGGGGTTTTAACTATTGCTCCGGCACCGTCTGCTGGGCCGATTTCAAACTTCAGTGTAGCTTCTTCAAACCCATGTACTTCATCAAGCATGCAATTAACAGATCAATCATTAAACGCTCCAACATCGTGGACCTGGACGGCTACTTCATCAACGGGAGTTACCTTCTCAAACGCAAATGCACAAAACCCCACGGTAACTTTTGCCAATGCAGGAACTTATACCATTTCTTTAATCGCAAAAAATACATCAGGACAAAACACCTCAATTAAAACCGTAACAGTGATAGCAACTCCAACTGTTGCTGTGAACAGCTCAACCATGTGCTCAGGAAATTCAGCAGTATTAACGGCGAGTGGTGCTACAACGTATAACTGGAGTACTTCTGCATCTACAGCAAGTATTTCTGTTTCACCTGCTACTACAACAAATTATACGGTTACAGGTACAAGTAACGGTTGTACAAATACAAAAGTTGCTACAGTAAATGTAAACACTACGCCAACTGTTGCGGTTAACAATTCAACTATTTGTTCTGGAAATTCTGCCGCTTTAACGGCAAACGGTGCTACAACTTATAGCTGGAGTACTTCTGCATCTACAGCAAGTATTTCTGTTTCACCTGCTACTACAACAAATTATACGGTTACAGGTACAAGTAATGGTTGTACAAATACAAAAGTTGCTACAGTAAATGTAAACGCTACGCCAACTGTTGCGGTTAACAATTCAACTATTTGTTCAGGAAATTCTGCAGCATTAACTGCGAATGGCGCAACAACTTATAGCTGGAGTACATCTGCATTAACGGCAAGTATTTCTGTTTCTCCTGCTACTACAACAAGCTATACTGTTACTGGAACATCCAATGGTTGTACAAATACAAAAATTGCTACGGTAAACGTAAATACTGCACCAACAGTTGCAGTGAATAATTCAACAATATGCTCAGGAAACTCTGTAGCATTAACGGCAAGCGGCGCTACAAGTTACAGTTGGAGTACATCTGCATCAACCGCAAGTATTTCTGTTACGCCAACTATTACAAGCAGTTATGTAGTAACAGG
Organism: Bacteroidota bacterium; assembly: GCA_040386075.1. Taxonomy (GTDB): domain Bacteria; phylum Bacteroidota; class Bacteroidia; order B-17B0; family Aurantibacillaceae; genus UBA4416. The sequence goes on along the minus strand of JAZKGE010000034.1, from coordinate 164,741 downwards.
AACAAGCAATGGTTGTGTAAACACAAAAACGGCTACTGTAACAGTTAATACATTACCGAATGTTGCTGTTTCATCTGCAACAATTTGTTCAGGTTCCACAGGAACATTATCAGCAAGCGGTGCTAGTACTTATACATGGAATACAGGTGCTACAGGCGCCAGCTTACCTGTGTCTCCTGCTTCAACAACCAACTATACAGTAACAGGGACATCAGCGGCAGGTTGCGTTAAAACATCAACAGCTTCTGTAACAGTAGGTAGTGCGCCATCTATAGCAGTTAATTCTCCTTCTATATGCTCAGGGGTAACAACTACAGTTACTGCAAGTGGTGTTACAACTTATACATGGAACACAGGATCGAACAACGCTTCTATTTCTGTGTCGCCAACTTCAACAACCATTTATACAATAAGCGGTAACTTAGTTGGTTGTGGAACAACAGCGACCAATACAGTTGCCGTAAATGTTACAGCAAATCCAACAGTATCCGTAAATAGTACTACTATCTGTTCAGGGAATTCTGCTGCATTAATAGCAAGCGGCGCAACAACTTATAGCTGGAGTACTTCGGCTTCAACAACAAGTATTTCTGTTTCTCCTGCAACAACTACAAGCTATACTGTAACAGGAACATCTAACGGTTGTGTAAATTCTAAAATAGCAACTGTAAATGTAAACACTACGCCAACTGTTTCTGTAAACAGTTCAACCATTTGTTCAGGAAATTCTGCTGCTTTAACGGCAAGCGGCGCTACAAGTTACAGCTGGAGCACTTCGGCATCAACTGCAAGCATCTCTGTTTCTCCTGCAACAACTACAAGCTATACTGTAACAGGAACCTCAAATGGATGTACGGGATCTAATGTATCCAATGTAGTTGTAAAAACTACGCCAACAGTTTCGGTAAACAGTTCGACTATTTGTTCTGGCAATTCTGCAGTATTAATGGCAAGCGGTGCTACAAGCTATAGCTGGAGTACTTCAGCTTCTACAGCAAGTGTGTCTGTATCACCAACTACAAGTATAAGTTATACAGTTACAGGAACAACTAATGGATGTACGAATACGAAAGTGAGTAATGTAACTGTAAAAACAACACCAACAGTATCCGTAAACAGTTCAACTATTTGTTCAGGGAATTTTGCTGCTTTAACAGCAAGCGGCGCTACAACTTATAGTTGGAGTACTTCGGCACCAACAGCAAGCATCTCTGTTTCCCCCTCATCAACAACTAATTATACTGTAACAGGAACAACTAACGGTTGTACAAACACCAAAGTTGCCACAGTGAATGTAAATACAACACCAACAGTATCCGTAATCAGTTCAACCATTTGTTCAGGGAATTTTGCTGCTTTAACAGCAAGCGGCGCTACAACTTATAGTTGGAGTACTTCGGCATCAACAGCAAGCATCTCTGTTTCCCCCGCTACTACAACAAGTTATACGGTTACAGGAACAACTAACGGCTGCTTTGATTCTCAGCTAGCAACTGTTAGCGTAAATAATTTACCTAATGTGACCTTGAGTGGTTTATCAGGGCCACTTTGTATAAATAATGCTGCTGTTGTATTAACGGGAAGTCCAAGTGGCGGAACTTATTCGGGAGCAGGTGTCAGCGGTTCAAACTTTGACCCCGCTGCTTCAGGTGTTGGAACATTTACTGTAAATTATAGTTACACAGATGTAAATAGCTGTTCGGCAGTTGCCAGTGAATCAGTAGATGTAAATACCTGTACAGGAATAACAGAAGCGACTTCTTCTAATTCATTTATTGTGTATCCAAATCCTACTAACGGTAATTTTACGATCGATTTTAGATCGCATACTGTTGAAAATGGATCACTGGAAGTATTTGATGCGATCGGTAAGTTAGTATTAGCCGAAATTATTTCAAGCAACAGTACTACTATTTCATTCAATCATTTTGCAAAAGGAATTTACTCAGTGAGGATCAAAAACAATGGCTCTTACTTTGTAACACGAGTGATCAAAGAATAAAAAAAGTTTAACCCAACAAAAGCCCCGCATGAAAATTCAAGCGGGGCTTTTTATTTAAACTAATATTTAAATTATTTTTTAGCAGCTGCGTATAGCTCGCTAACTTTTGTCCAGTTGATCACATTAAAGAATGCAGCCATATAATCAGGACGACGGTTTTGGTAATTTAAATAGTATGCATGTTCCCATACATCCATCCCTAAGATAGGCGTACCTTTGCAATCAGCAATATCCATTAAAGGATTATCCTGGTTTGGGGTAGAGCAAACGCAAAGTTTACCTTCTTTCACACATAACCAGGCCCAGCCTGAACCAAAACGGGTTGCTCCAGCTGCTGCGAAATCTGTTTTAAATTTTTCAAAACCACCTAAGTCGGTTTCAATTGCTTTAGCTAAATCTCCTGTTGGCATACCGCCGGCATTTGGTGCCATAACCTGCCAAAATAAAGAATGGTTATAATGTCCACCTCCATTGTTGCGAACAGCCATTGGGTATTTAGAGATATTTTTACAGATATCTTCGATGCTCATTTTTTCTGCATCGGTTCCTGCAATAGCATTATTTAAATTGGTAACATAAGCCTGGTGATGTTTTCCATGGTGTATCTCCATAGTTTTAGCATCAATGTGTGGTTCCAGTGCATTATGTGCATACGGTAGTTGTGGTAATTCGAATGGCATATTGTTTTGTTTTTTAGGTCTGCCTGTTGGCAGACGGGGTTTATAATTGTACTTGCTTTAATTGTGTAATTGTATCTCTTGGATTAGGGCTACTGAAAACAGTATTGCCTGCAACCAGTACATCAGCACCAGCTACTAATAGTTTGTGGTAGTTATTTAAATCAACTCCTCCATCAATTTCAATAAGTGCTGCAGAATTTTTTTGTGTGATCAGTTTTTTAAGTGCTATAACTTTAGTGTATGTATTCTCAATGAATTTTTGTCCGCCAAAACCTGGATTTACACTCATCACACAAACCAGATCAATATCAGCAATGACATCTTCCAATGCCAATACAGAAGTGTGTGGATTTAGTGCAACTCCAGCTTTCATTCCCAGCGCTTTAATATTTTGGATAGAACGATGTAGATGACGACAGGCTTCAATATGAACGGTTAAAATATCTGCACCTGCGTCTTTAAACAACTGTGTATAACGATCAGGATCTTCTATCATTAAATGAACATCCAATGGCTTTTTCGCGTGCTTTTGAATGGCTTTTAAAACCGGAAAACCAAAAGAGATATTTGGAACAAATGCACCATCCATAATATCAATATGGAACCAATCCGCATCAGAGTTATTGATCAGTTCTATATCCCGCTGCAAATTTCCAAAATCTGCTGATAAAACCGAGGGCGCAATCAAATGTGACATAATAGTAGTTTAAGCTTCAAAAATATAAAATTATGTAAATGATAGGGCAAAATTCTATAAACAATAAATAACCAGAATAAAAAAGGAGGCTACGAATGTATGCCTCCACTTTTTAAACTAAACTAAACGGAACAAAACCTATCCCGGTATTATCTACTATACAAAAGTGTGCCAAAACCAAACAGCATAAAAAAAGGGAGATTACCATAGCGGAATCTCCCTTTTTTTGATTAATTAAACTAAACGGAACTAAACACTATTCCCGATATAACTATATTCATAAAAAAGCATGCCAGTTCCGGGCAAAAAAAAAGGAGACCAAACACAAGCCTCCTTTTTAATCCCGATTGTTATCGGGCTAACTAAACATAAACAACTATCCTAAATAGCCCATTAAAAACTTACTGCGCGAGGCATGTTTTAAACGGCGTACTGCTTTTTCTTTTATCTGACGTACTCTCTCCCTAGTTAATTCGAACTTTTCTCCTATCTCTTCCAGCGAATGTGAATGCCCACCACTTAATCCGTAATATAACCTTACCACATCCGCCTCTCTGGCAGTTAAAGCCGTTAAAGCTCTATTGATCTCACTTCTTAAACTTTCAATGATCAGGTCGTTATCAGGTGATACTTCATGCTTGTTTTCCAATAACTCATACATGCTTCCTCCATCTTCCATAGTTCCTAAAGGTGCGTCCATACTCATATGGCGCCCCTGATTCTTCATAATATCACGAATATCTTCTGGTAAAATGTCTAAAATTTCTGAGATCTCTTCAGCAATTGGTTCTCGCTCTAATTGTTGCTCCAGTTTGGCAAAAGTTTTATTGATCTTATTGATAGCACCGATCTTATTTAACGGTAACCTTACAATTCTTGACTGTTCGGCCAATGCCTGCAAAATAGATTGGCGGATCCACCAAACAGCGTAGGAAATGAACTTAAATCCCCGGGTTTCATCAAACCGCTGAGCAGCTTTGATCAATCCCATATTACCTTCATTTATAAGGTCGGGTAAACTTAAACCCTGATTTTGGTATTGCTTGGAAACAGAAACTACGAAACGTAAATTGGCTTTTACCAGTTTATCGAGCGCTTTTTGATCGCCATTTTTAATTTTTTGTGCAAGAACAACTTCTTCATCGGCCGTAATTAATTCTACGCGCCCTATATCCTGTAAATACATATCAAGCGAAGCTGTTTCGCGATTTGTGATCTGTTTGGTTATTTTTAGCTGTCTCATGATTCAAAAAATTAGAAATGATACTTTTGAATAGATAGTGCAAGTTTTTTGCCAGTCTTTCTGCATTGTATTACGATAAAAAAAACATTTCGTTACACGATTTTGAGTGAACAGGTCGTTTAAATGATTGAATGACTCATCTGATTTAGGGGTAAATTATTTTAAAGGAAAAATTGTTGAAAAATGACCTTGCTATATGAGTAAAATAACCGACCGAACGCTGATTAATTTCCGATATTTAACGGACCTATGTTACAGCATTTACGTATACAGAATTTTGCACTGATCGAAGAAACCGAAGTTAACCTCAATAAAGGCTTAACAGTGATAACCGGCGAAACCGGTGCTGGAAAATCCATTCTTTTAGGCGCACTTGGACTTACTTTAGGAAACAGGGCAGACTTGAACTCACTGCACGATAAAACAAAAAAATGCATTATTGAAGTCCGCTTTAATATCAAAGAATATAATTTAAAAACATTTTTTGAGACCCACGAACTGGATTTTGAAGAAAACACAACAATAAGAAGAGAAATTACTCCAGAAGGAAAATCCAGGGCTTTCATCAATGATACTCCAACAACTATAGGGGTTTTAAAGGAACTGGGAGATCAGTTGATAGATATTCATTCTCAGCACGAAACCTTATTATTAAAAGAAACTAATTTTCAGTTCGAATTAGTGGATGCCTTTGCGCAAACCACAGGTTTATTTACTGATTATAAAAAACAATTCAATTCTCTACAAAAACTAAAAAAGCAACTGGACGAGCTAACAACTCAGGAATTACAGGCAAAAAAAGAACTTGATTATTACCAATTCCAATTTAACGAGTTAGAAGAAACGCCTTTTAAACCAGGCGATCTGAAGCAACTGGAGGAAGAAAGCGAAACCCTGGAAAATGCTGAATTCATTAAGGGAAATTTAGCAAAATCAGCGCTTGCTATTAATGGCGGCGACGAAAATATTGTATCGGCCCTGGCATTAGTAAAACAACAATTACAAGGTGTTTCTAAATTTGGGAAGCAGTTTACTGAATTATTTGAAAGAATTAATTCGGTTTCTATAGAATTAAAAGAACTATCAAAGGACATTGAAACATGTGAGGAAGATGTTGTGTATGATAATACACGACTAGGGGAAATAAATACCCAATTAGATAAACTCAATCGTTTATTAAAGAAACATGGTGTTAATACGGAAGAAGAATTACTGACAATAAAAAATGAGATCGAACTAAAATTACAGCAGTTTTCATCTCTGGAAGTAAGTATCGAAAAAACACGCAAAGAAATATCAACTCTTGAGAAGCAGTGTAAAGTAACCGCTGCCGAACTTTCTACAAAACGACAAAAAGCAACATCTGGTATTGAACAAAATATTAAAACAATGCTAACGAGCCTGTCGATGGCCAACGCACAATTTAAAATAGAATTAAAACCACAGGAAAATATAAGTGCTACCGGCTTGGATGCGATCTCTTTTTTGTTTACAGCAAACAAGGGAGCTGAGTTTAAAGAACTCCATAAAACAGCTTCAGGCGGGGAGCTTTCACGATTGATGTTATGCCTGAAAGCTTTATTAGCAGAACGTACTTCTTTACCAACCATTATTTTTGATGAAATAGATACGGGAGTAAGTGGCGATGTAGCTGACAAGATCGGCAATATCTTATTTGCTATGGGAAAAACCATGCAGGTTATCACCATTACTCATTTACCGCAAATGGCAAGTAAAGGCAGTAATCATTTATTTGTTTACAAATCTGATTCTAAAGATAAAACCACCTCAAGTATCAAAGCGTTGACTAAAGAAGAACGTGTTGCCGAGATAGCGAAAATGTTGAGTACAGGGGTTCCAACAGAAATTGCTTTAAAGAACGCCAAAGAATTATTGAATGCTTAAAAGAATTATAGAGAAGATACCGGCAGATGTGAAGCTGTTATTTAAACTTTATATTTTAGATCTGTTCCTTTTCTTTTTTATCCGTTTTATATTTTATTATTTCAATCGATCATCCGACGTTGGAAACGCACCTTTTTTTGAAAAAGCAATGGCTTTTGAAAGAGGATTAGAGTTTGATACCTCCGTATTTTGCTGGATCGCGATCTTCCCTGTTCTTATTTGGTTTTTAGCTGCTCTTAGCAAAAAGCCGGCTTTATACTCTTTTGGATTTTATGGCTTCTTGATGCTTCAATTAATTTATTTTTTTGTAGCGATTGCTGATATTCCTTTTTTCTCGCAATTTGGAACTCATTTAAACAGAACCGCTTTTTTATGGAGCGATAGTCCTAATTTTGCAGTAGGTGTTATCTTTGGTAGCTTTTCGTATTGGGGATTTTTTTTGATCTTCATTCCTGTTGCTTTTATTTTGATCCGTTCTTCAAAAAATTATTTAAAGGTTTTTAAATCACAATTACAACACACAGCGCATTTTAAATGGCATCATAAATTTTTACAATTTATTGTTATGTGTTGCATTCTCACCATAGGAGCCAGAGGCAGAATATTTGAGCGTACAGGTTTACACGAAGGTTTGTCCATCGTGTCGCAAAATAATTTCATTAATCAAATTGCTATTAATGCCAATTATACCTTTTGGAAATCTGTATTTTATGATGACCCTAAAAAAGAATATGTGATTCCAAAAAATATAAAAAACAACATTGCTTTTACAAGAACATACCTAGGTATCACATCGCCTTTCGAAGAAAATATAAAAAGAGAAATCATTGACACTTCTCGTCAGCACCACAATTATAATGTTGTGATTGTAGTTATGGAAAGCATGTGCTTGTATAAAATGGGTTACTATAACGGCAAAAAATTAACCCCGCAGCTTGATGAACTTAATAAAGAGTCTGTTTTTTTTAACAACTTTTTTTCATCAGGCATTCACACCTTTAATGGCTTATTCTCCATTAGTAGTGGCTATCCAAGTATGTATGATGAACAACCTATGAGAAGCTATATAAAAACGCCGTTCAACGGACTGGGTTCTTTGCTCAAAGACCGTGGCTACGAAACTTATTTTTATACAACACATGATCCGCATTTTGATAATATGCAGGGTTATTTTAAGTTCAATAAATTTGAACATATTATCAGTGAGCATGATTTTGATCTTTCTCAATCAGAAGGTTCCCTTGGTGTTCCGGATCATGTATTACTCGACAGACTGCTTGAAACAAATAATTCACGAAAGAACAGCAAACCTTTTTTATCAGTTGTGATGACAGCTTCTGATCATGGACCATGGCGAATTCCTGAGAATATTCCTTTTAAACCAAAAGGCGAAACACCACAGGATAATTGTACGATGTATGCAGATTGGTCGATCGGAAGATTCATTGACCTAGCCAAAAAACAACCCTGGTACGATAATACCGTTTTTATTTTCCTGGGTGATCATGGATTATCTATGGGACACACTTATGAAATGCCAATCAGTTATAATCACATTCCTTGCATCATTCATCAACCAAAATTATTTAAAGCCGATACTATTTCTTCGCCCTGTTATCAACCGGATATTACTGCAACCGTGATGGGAATCCTTGGCGGTAATTACACAAATCAAACTTTTGGAATTAATATCTTAAAAGAGAAGCATTCATACGTTGTGTTTTCAGCAGATGATAAAATAGGTTGTGTAGATGATCAGGGATATTACTATTATAAGACATTGACCAACGGAGAAACCTATTTAAGAAAATATAAAGATCTGGATCCTGTAAATTATAAAAACCAATTAAAACAAAAAGCAGATAGCATGCAGAAAAATATGATGCATATCTATGAATCAGCTAACTATTTTATCAGAAAAAACTACTTTTTATATGAATAATTTAGGCTGTTAATTTCTCGAAAACTTAACAGTAAATCGTATATTTACCCAACTAAAAACACATAAAATGGCTTACAACTTATTAAAAGGAAAACGCGGAATTATCACAGGTGCATTGGATGAAAACTCTATCGCCTGGAAAGTAGCACAAAAATGTCACGAAGAAGGTGCCACGTTTACATTAACAAATGCCCCTATCGCTATGCGTTTAGGAGAAATAAATAAATTAGCCGAAGAAACCGGCGCTAAGATCATTCCTGCAGATGCAACAAGCATGGATGACCTTACCAAATTATACACCGACTCAATGGATATATTGGGTGGTAAAATCGATTTCGTATTACATTCAATTGGAATGAGTGTGAATATTCGCAAGAACATTCCATATACTGAATCCAATTACGATTTCTTTCAAAAGGGAATTGATGTATCCGCTTTATCATTTCATAAAATGTTAGCTGCCGCTCACAAATTGGATGCATTAAACGAACACGCTTCTGTAGTAGCATTATCTTATATTGGTGCGCAAAGAACTTATCCTTTCTACACAGACATGGCTGATATTAAAGCAATGTTGGAAAGTATTGCACGTACATTTGGTTACCATTATGGAAAACAAAAGAAAGTACGTATCAACACTATTTCTCAATCACCTACAAAAACATCTGCCGGTAACGGCATCAAAGGATTTTCTGATTTTTATACATTCGCGGATCTTCAATCGCCGTTAGGAAACGCAAGTGCCGATGATTGCGCTGCGTTCACTGTAAGCATGTTTTCAGACTTAACACGTATGGTAACCATGCAAAATTTATATCACGATGGTGGTTATAGCAACACAGGCATCAGTTCTGAATTACTCGAAAAAATTCAAGGATAAATAAACCCATCATATAATGCTCTTCAGCTTAAACTAAATGAAAACATACAATTTAGATATTAACGCTGAAGAGCATTTTGATTTTGATATCTTTTCTATTACGTGTACCGAGAGCATTTACCGGGTTGTTCATGAATTAAACCAGGCATTAAACATTGATCTCCAACTAAACGACCTGTTGGATTTTACACATAAAGAGGGTGAAGACTTCTACTTTCCCTTATATGGTTTTATTCATGAAGAACTGAATATTGAATTTAACCTACTACCTAACCAAACGTCTTTTCAGCCAAAAAAAGAAGGGACGCAGGCAAAAGAATTTGACCTCTTTGCAGGCGATGTGGAACATACCACTAAATTATTACCTGAATTAGAAAATTCAGATTATTTTTTGATCATTAAGGGTGACAATCGTTATTTGTATAATCACACAATTTTTGATGCTATTAAATTAAATCCTGCCTTTATCATTGTCCATGAAATTTTTGTAGAAGATCTGAAAGATAAAAAGGCTAAAGGAAATTTATTGTTTTAAATTTTTGATCAACCCAACCAAAGCCACCGCACTCCAGGTTCCTTCCAGAATAATAAACGGTAAAGAATGTAGTAATACGCTCCCATAACAGGCAAATGCTCCGCCAATAATATTTAAAACAAAGTATGTTTTACTATTTTCTCCTAAATAATTAAATGTATTGAGAAAAAAGGCTAGTAAAATTAGCGATACGCCTATTGTACTGATGATATCTGTATAGCTCATATTGTTGTTTGTTCAATCCCGATCTGTTTTAAATGTTCCCAGAATAATGGGTAGGATTTAGAAACAACATTTGCCTCTTCAATCACTATTTCATCCACTAATAAACTCAACGTGGCAAAACTCATAGCCATGCGATGATCATTGTAAGTTTTGATGGAACCAGATCTTGTTGAAATAGCATTCTCCTTATTGCTCCATTGAATGGAATTTTCTGTAATAGATAATTCGATCCCAATCTTCCTGCATTCATTTTGTAAAGCAACAATTCGATCTGTTTCCTTTACTTTTAGTGTTTGCAAGCCTGTGAAATGAAATGCATGCTTCAATCCAACACAAGTACAAACTACACTTTGCGCAATATCCGGGCATTCAATGAAATCATGCTCATGTACTTTTTTATTGTCCGAATAGGTTTTAGTAATTAATATTTCATTTTCTGAATATTCTGTAAGCACTCCAAAGGCCTTATAAATGTCCGGACAAACTGCATCTGCCTGTAAACTTTCTTGACTTAAATTTCCAATAGTTAATTTAGTAAGTGCCGGCGAAAGCGCTACCATGCTGTAATAATAGGAAGCGGCGCTCCAGTCACTTTCAACAATAAATTCTTTTTTTGAATAAGTATAAGAAACCGGATGAACAATGATCATATCATTATTCCACAAAACTGAAGCACCAAATTCCTTCATCAGCTCAACTGTCATATTCACATAAGGTTTTGAAACCAGGTCGCCTATGACTGTTAATTCAAGTCCTTTTGTAAAATAAGGTGCTACCAATAATAAAGCGGTAATAAACTGACTACTTACTTTTCCACTGATTTCTACCTTACCTCCATCTAATTGTTTTCCTTTAATCAGCAAGGGCGGATAACCTGCAGTTCCTGTGTAAGTAATATCAGCGCCTAATTTTTGTAGTACCTCTACAAGATCCTTGACCGGACGTTGTTGTAATCTTTCGGAACCGGTTAATTCGTGATGCCTGGTTTTTAAAGAAAGAAAAGCCGTTAAAAAACGCATATCAGTTCCCGCGTGACCAACATCGATGATAGATGATGATGAATAGTTATCAAGTGCTTCTTGTAAATGTTTGGTATCATCCGAATCGGAAATATTTTTAATAGAAAGATCTAATCCTGATAAAGCTTTGATAATTAAAATACGGTTACTGATACTTTTAGAGCCCGGTAAAGAGATCTTACCTGAAATAGCATGCAGCGGTTTATGTAATTTTAAGTTCATTTCTAAATTTTAAACCCAACGGTTAACATAATAAAATGACTGTTGGTATACATGCTGCTTGGCGCGAACGATTCATTAAAATAAAATGGCGATAGGCCGTACCTGAACTGTAATTCAACGTACACCGCATTATGCCTTAATTGCGTATTTTTTTGAAAGCCTCCTCCGATACTCAAAAACGAACTGTTAACAGGCGTAAAGGCAGGGCTCTTAAAAGTTAAACCCTCATATTTATTTACTAATTCATTCCCGTTTTCAGTTATTTTTAAATTGCTTTCGATGATCCAGCGATAACAGTAACCGGCATAGATGTACGAAGAAAAAATAGTATTGGTCTCTTTTTGAAAAGAGTGTTTTAACTGAACAGGAAAATCCAGTTCATGGATGGTGATATTGTATTTATATTTTAATCGTTCTTTAGTATACAATTTCAAACTATCTCCATAAAAATAATAGGAATTAAAACTAACGCCATGAAACATATACTCTGCCCCTATCATTAAAAAATCACGGTTGTTTTTATCCAAACGTATCTCTTCTTTTAAAGAAATATTATAGGCCATTTTAGGTCTTGTATCGGCTGCGTGATTTTTATTTGTCTTGTACAAACCAATAACGGGCGATATGCCAATACGTGTTTTAACAACAGGATTTTTTCTTTTATTACGCAGTTTTTTACCCCCATCTTCCTGTGCATTAACTGCGCAAAAACAAAGCAATAAAACAATACTTAATAAATATTTGAATTGACGGATCAAGGCTATAAATATACGACTTATGAATTGGAAAATCCGTCACCCTGAACTTGATTCAGGGTCTCTATATTTAAAGGGAACTGAGATGCTGAATCAAGTTCAGCATGACAGGGAAAACATTATATAAAAATTATTTAACCGCAGGCGCCTTGTACAAAGGCACTGTACTACAGGGCTCACCATACATAATGGATTTGGCAAATGGTCTTAAACCGCTTACTAATTCAACATACGCATTGGTAGTAACCGGCAAATTACTGCAACCTTTGATCACTACTCGTTTATCTGTATAATCTGGGTAGTTGATGGAACTTAAGGCTTCGTTAAACACAACCGCTTCAAGTGTTTCTAAATTACCAAATACGATCTTTTTAGCAAATGGCTCCAGGGCAATGCTCACTAACATAAAAGCCCAGGTTGGTACAATAGCATCAGCCGTGCAGGTAATAGCTACCATTTTATCTTGGTACGAGGTCCAATCGTGTTGCTTGATAAATTCTCTGAAATCCTTTTCTTTTAAGATCAATTCGTGAAACAATAAAGGCTTAAGGTCAAACAATACACGCTCGCCTTTAGGATAAAATTCTTCCAGGTCGATGGTTATTAAACCGCTATTGGCTACTTTATTTACAATTTCATCTCCCATTACATAAAGCCTAATTCAAGCTGAGCTACTTCACTCATCATATCTTTGGTCCAGGTTGGTTCAAACGTTAAGGTTAATACCGCCGATTTAATGTCTTGTACTAATTTTAATTTATTCTCTACTTCGGCAGGTAATGTTTCGGCAACCGGACAATTAGGAGAAGTTAAGGTCATTGTGATCTTTAATTCGTTCTCGTCATTCAGGTTAAGTTCATAGATAAGGCCCAATTCCCAAATATCCACAGGTATCTCCGGGTCGTAACAGGTTTTGATCTCATCGATCACCCGTTGCATTAATTCTGTGTTCTTTGTTATGATGATTGCGCTCATATTAGCTTAGATAAGCTGAAATTTAAAATTTATAATCCTTGTAACCCGTTGTAAACTCAGCATCATCGATCTTTGGATTAACCTGTAGAAAGTGATAGTCGTATTGCTCGAACAAACCTTTATCATCCAGGATCTTAACACTGATCGGTAAAAAATACAACTGATCAACATACAAAGTTACGTGTTTTGCATAAGCGGTGGGCACTTTTAATTTTTGTCCCTTTTTCAGAATATCAAAGTAATCGTTCAGTTTTGGATTCACCTCAAGGATCATGTATTCGCTTACGTGTAGTTTACGGGCAATAGATGTAATGCTTTCATTATCTCCTACGGTATAGGTTTCATAGCCAAAATCCTTGTTATCAATAATGATCTTATAGCAAGGTCGGTTGTTGATGCGCTCTTCTCCCTGGATACTGAAGTAATTATCAAATTTATCTCCATATTTCAGGGCTATATACTCGATCACGCTTCCAAAATAATCAACGCCCATTTCATTTAAGGTATGATGTTGATCCTGGCGCATTAAATAACCCAAAGGGTCCAGGCTTAAATTGATATAAGGAAACGAATTTGGTTTTACATATGCCTTGTTACCGTTCCAGCCTGCAACCCATATTAATTCGATGCCTTTAATGTATAAATAGATCTTGCGTGGTTTACGACTTAGCTTCACCGACGATTCATAGTGGTTATAACCTTTTTTACCACGCTCTACAATTTTCAAACTGTATTTTAAACGTTCAAGCTCGTCTATCGATTTGATCATTTTAAAAATAACTTCTTTGGCTGTAGGCGTTGTTTTTTGGGCAGATAAAATGCTACCTGAAAAGAAACAGAAACAGAAGACGATATATATAAAAGATCTTATTTTCAACATGGGCTGCAAAGGTAAAATAATCTTTAGTAAAATTAAAGCTATTTGAAACTTATCTGCATGTTAGCATATGCCCGAAAAGGCATTTTTAACAAGGTTTTTGTTTTTACACCGTCTGTTTTTGAGGCGCACATTAATTTGGGGTCAAAAAAGCCATTTTTTCAATCAATTAAGGTTCAGGATATTGGATTTTGTTGAAATTTTTTAAATAATTGGTAATTAAAGGATTAGTGAAAAACACCTTTTTTTACTAAGTTTACTGGTAAATAGCTTGTAAAAAACTGTACATTAGAACCCCGAAAATGTTGCACTATAATCAAATAACCCATTTAATTGCCGAACTGTTGTTTAGGCATGATTGTGTTATTATTCCTGATTTTGGTGGTTTTGTGGCCAGGAGCTATAATTCAAGTTTCAGTAAGGGCAGTAATGTACTTTACCCGCAATCCAAACACATTCTTTTTAATAAGAACTTAATTCATAATGATGGTTTATTGATCTCTGCTTTGATGCAAAAGAACGGTACACCAATTACAGAGGCAACAAAACAGATCGAGGATTACAAAGAATACATTCAATCTCTGCTCTCAGCCAAAAAACGTTTCGAACTGGATAATATCGGCTTACTGTATATAGATGCGGAAAACACCTTACGTTTTGAAGCTAAGGCCGATGTTAACTTTTTACTGGAGTCGTTTGGTTTTGAACCCGTAATTGCCAACGAACTGGTTGTTGAATCTGAAAAACAACAGATCATTGTTAAACAGTTCGAGGACCGCAAAATTGTTACCGAAGTTGTAAGACCTGTAAAAAGATCGTATGCTAAAATAGCAACTCTGGCTATTGGTGTTCCGGTAACGCTGGCATTTTTGTTATTTGCAGCCTATTCCAAACCAATGAAACCATTGCTGGAATCGTCTTTTAATCCATTTTACACACCCGAAAGAACCTATACACCCGACATCTATAAAACCGAAAAATCTGTGTTCATCCATAAGGCCGAAAAGCCCGCTTTGCTGGTAGATGCCAATGGTTACGCAACTTTCAAATTATCAGAAAATGGTAATGTGTTGGTAGCAAACATTAACGATACTATTGCTCATACAGATAAAACAACGGTGTTTAAACACATCGCTCATGTGTCTCATGATCGGTCTTACGATGGAAAATTTCAGGTAGTGGTTGGTTGTTTTGGTGTGGAAGAAAATGCCGAAAAATTAGTAAAAGAACTACGTTCCAAACATATAAATGCAGCGATCAGTGGTGTTAACAGCAAGGGCCTGCATGTAGTAAGCTGTGGTGGATTCAACACAAAAGAAGATGCTGCCAATTTATTATCCGGTATCAAGGCTGATCTGCCTAATGCCTGGATCATGATCAAATAATTTCATTTACTTCTTTTAAAATTAAGTTCCAATAGTTTAGCTAAGTCCACAAAGATTTGGGCGTGGCCCGAGGGGCCGGACTGACCCGCTTCAATCTTTTGCAGGAGACAGGCAAAAGGATTTCCGCTTGCATCCCTCACGCAGA
Organism: Bacteroidota bacterium; assembly: GCA_040386075.1. GTDB lineage: Bacteria > Bacteroidota > Bacteroidia > B-17B0 > Aurantibacillaceae > UBA4416. The sequence continues at coordinate 149,254 of JAZKGE010000034.1, read as the reverse complement.
TTATTGAACTCATCAAAAAATCCGTCTACACAATTTAAACCGTAACATCAACGTTTGTATCAGTAGATTTGTCTTCGCTCACAAACAAATAGTTAAATTGTTTTTTATATATTCGCATAGTTGAAAAACTTAGTCATACTTATATTTTGCACCGTTTTTGGAGTAACCTGTTTTGCACAGAAAGACAGTACTGTGGTTCAAAAAAAGGACACCTTCAACCGCAAAAAAGAGATCGTTTACGACGGCAAGCGTTATAGAGTTTATAACAACTGGCTTTCGGTAGGTGCCGGTGCAAATTATAATACCAGGTGGCCTAAAGATGAAAGAAATACCGCCGCCGATTTCAGCTTTCACATTAAACAACAGTATTTAAGAGTGGGTGGTTTTATGAGTGGACGTGAATTTACAGCCTCCAACAATTACAGCTTTCACTTAGGATATGGTTTAAGAAAAGAAGCCATTAAATATAATCTATCTGCTTTTATTGGCCCCTCTTTATCTTACTTCAGAAGACCTTTAAGCGATTCTACCAATTACGACCTGTCAACCGTATATAACGAAGTGGGCGGCTACGCCGTTATTGAAGCCGTTTTTAAATTGAAATACGATGTAGGCTTTGGCGGACAAATATTTTGCGATTACAACCGTGTTCAGATGGTATATGGTGTAAGACTCATCGCTTACTTTTCGGGCGCTTATCGTGGCATAAAACCGGGTTACCGTGGACCAGCCAAAAAAAAATAATTCCATAGATCTTATAATAGTTGGGCAGGGCATTGCCGGCTCAGTTATGGCTTTATCTTTAATAAAAGCAGGTTATAGAGTTTGTGTGATCGATCAGCCAAATTTATCGTCCAGTTCAAAAATAGCCGCCGGCATCTGGAATCCCATTGTGTTTAAACGCCTCACCAAAAGCTGGCTGGCCGATGAGCTGGTTCCTGAGCTCATTGAGTTTTATGAGCACTGGCAAACAGAATTAAAAACTACCTTCATTCATCATCGCCACATCATCAAACCATTTAGTGAGGATCAGGAAAAAAATCTGTGGCAAAAAAAATCCAATGAAGGCAATGTGTTTTTAGATAAACAGCTGTATGAAAATTTACAGATAGATAAAAATTACACAGTGCCATCTTATTCCAAAGTAGTACAAGCCGGGAATTTAGATGTAGCGCATTTTTTAGAAAGTGTGAAAACACATTTAAAAGAAACACAAATTTACCTGGAAGAAACATTTGATTTCAGTGCATTAAACATTTCTCCCGACACTATACAATACAAAACACTGACTGCAAACAATATTGTTTTTTGCGATGGGCATTTGATCACTCGGAATACTTTCTTTAAATGGATCCCAATGAAACCGGCCAAAGGCGAAATATTAACCATCCAATGTGAAGGTTTGCAATTAACCAATGATGTTTTCAATAAAGGTTTTTTTATTCTACCGCTTGGTAATGATCAGTACAAAGTAGGCGCTACATATGATTGGGACAACTTAAATGATGTACCTACAGAGAAAGCAAAAAACGAATTGCTCCAAAAAATAAACGCTGTCATTACCTCTCCTTACACCATCATTGCCCACCACGCCGGTGTGCGCCCATCAGTTATCGATAGGCGGCCTGTTGTAGGCCCACATCCCAAACATAAAAACATGTATACGTTCAATGGCTTTGGCACCAAGGCCGTGATGCTAACGCCATACTTCGCAAAACAATTGTTGGCTCATATTCAACAAGGTTTAGCTGTTGATAATGAAGTTGATCCACAAAGATTTTTCAAATAATTTTACACCAAATTTTAATAAATCTTACATCTGTAAGATATAAATAAAATATAGCAGAATTTGTGTAGCTATATCTTGGTTTTGTGCTAAAAAAGGCTTGAATGGTAGTTTGATAACAATTCTAATGATCTACATTTAATTGCAAATTAAATACATAATTATACGTATTAAAAAAAGGAGGTCGCTAAAAACATAGTTTAAAACAACCTCCCTTTGTTGGTGAAAATTTGGGAAAGTCCACCAACACAAAGGTAGTGTTTAAAGCTAAAGCAGAAAGTTATAAATGTGAATTTATGCTAACAACAAATTTGTATATTAGTATAAGGGTTTTGCCGGTTAAGTTTAGCCCGCCTGTACCACAACAATATTTATTAAAACAAACAAATCTTATTAATTGATTAAGCCTTTTTATATTTTTCTTTTTATAATGTTGTTTTGCTGTGAAGCAAAAACACAGACAGAGTATATTACCAATGGTAGCTTTGAACAAATTGATAGTTGTTATGGACAACCTGCAGGAATTGGCTTTGATGTGTTCGGTTGGTCGGGTTGCAAAGGATGGAGTAATCCTATAGCCAGTAGTAGCGATTTATGGTGTGAAAATCCTAAAGTAGGTAATGTAACTCCTCCAAATGTTATTGCGGGATATCAAATTCCAAGGACAGGTAATAATATGAGCGCAATTCTAATAAATGGAGGTATTATTCAAAATTACAGAGAATATTTACAAAATAGTTTAGCGTATCCTTTACAAAATGGGAAACAATACAAATTAACCTTTTTTATATCATATAATAATGTGGATTGTAATTCTACTCAATTTGGAGTAAAATTTTATAACCAAAAGTTAAATGATTTGTCAAGGCTATGGCTTACTGACGTCTCACCAAACGCAATAAATGATATTACTAAAGTTGTATCAGATTCTATTAGTTGGCAATTAATTACAATACGGTTTACTGCAAATGGCAGCGAAAAATATGCTGTGATAGGAAATTTTGAAGATAGCACTAAGTTAAGTTATACGCTTCCTTGCGATACTTCATTTTGGGGAAATTTGCACATGGCAGGAGGTTACTATTTTATTGATGACGTTTCCATGATAGAAGTTGAAACATCATCTCCAATTATACCAAATATCTTTTCTCCCAATAACGATCTAATAAACGATGTTTGGAAATGTGATTTAACCGGATCTGAAGTTGTAACTTGTAATATTTATAACCGTTGGGGAAACATCATCTTCCAAACAGATAATCCCATTATTGAATGGACCGGTAGAACAACATCGGGCATTAATTGTGAAGATGGTATATACTTTTATTGCATAGAAACAGAGAAAGAAAAATATAAAGGGCATATTCAATTAGTAAGATAAAATCTTATTGATTATGAAATTTAAAATTATAGTATCCGCACTTTTAACAAGTGTGAGTATTTATTCTCAAACACCTATTGGTTCGCCTCCATTGCCATTAGTTGCTGGTAATCCAAATCAGGCTGTAACTCACGCAAATTTTGCCTGGTATAGAGGTGGAAATTTTAATGTAGGACCCGCAGGGAACAACAACATTTTTGGTACAGCATGGAATAGTCCCGTATATCATATCACCGGAGGACAAAACAGAATGACCCTTTTTGCCAACATTGGTTCTAACGGTGGCTCCGGTAATGGAGCGTTGGCTATTAATCACAATCCTGCCAATCCTATCACTGCTCCAACAAGTTTATTAAATATTGGAGAGCCTACATTTTTTGGGCAGATGCCCTGGATGCGTGTTGGTACATCATGCGCCCTTAGTAACGATATGGCATACTTCGGACTTAAATTAGAGGGCTCCGATCGGGCAGATGCGATCATTGCATGGGGCAATGATCCCCAGGGTGGCTGGGGTCCCGATGTATTAAGATTTCATCATACCAGTTCTCAATCCGAATTGGCAAGGTTTGCGCCAAATGGCGGAAACGGTTTTGGAAACTTTTATGCTTATGGAAGCAATACGCAACCCGTTAGAAGAATTGAAGCTCTAGATGCTGATCCAATTACAGGTCAACCGTCAAATGCCCCTCAGTTACGACTTACCTATGCTTTTAATCAAAATTCTGCTTTTGGAATATTTTCCGAATTTCAAACAACCTCAAATGGTGACCTATATCTAAATACAAGAACAGGCCCTACGACAAATGACGCCCGTTCGTTCGGGTTTCATAAATTTAATCCACAAAACACTGTCGAGATTTCAGCACAGGCCAATTCCCCTTATCTCCCGACTGGTGCAACAGGTAGTAGTGGCTTACGCTTTACATCATTAACAAGTTCAAAAACAACCTTACCAAACGGAACAAACGGTGTAAATAGCAATAAAGTATTGTCTGTAGATGCAAATGGAGATGTAGTATTGGTTAATACAGGCTTTGGAGCTCCATGCAGCTCACCGGCCGATATCATAGCAACACAATTTAATGCGAGCAGAGCTGTAGATTTAAACACTTTTAATTTTGAATGGCGCAACGGCCGTGTAGGCATTGGAACAACAGCTTGTACTCCTGGTAATAGAGTTGAAATTACAGGCTTAGTCGCTGCACAAAGTGGTTTAAGATTTACCAACTTAACATCAGTAGCTACTCCTGTAACTAATCCGGGTGCTGGCGTATTGTCTGTGGATGCCAATGGAGATGTTATTTATGTGTCGGGCGCCACAAACACTACCGGTAATAATGGTATTTCAATAACTGCCGGGGGCGTTGCTCAGTTAGGTGTAGACTGCAGTTCTTCAATTGCTGCTAAAATTGCTAACAGATTACTAACCAATCGAATGATATTTATGGGAGGTAACAATTTAATATTTGCTGATGGTGGTCGCGTTGGTATAGGTCAAGGTATAACTAATTGTACAGTAGGAAATAAATTAGAAGTAAGTTCTGGAGGTGGAATGCCATACTGGCCTGTAGTAGGAACAAACGGTAGCAGCGGCTTAAGATTAACATCCTTAACAAGTGCTAAAACGCCGGTTGCTAACGGGACAAATGGTGTAAACAATACTAAAGTGTTATCCGTGGATCAAAACGGCGATGTGGTTTTAGTGAATGCCGCAGGTGGTGTTTTTGGTGCTCCCTGCAGCTTACCTGTTACAAGTTCTAATTTGCCATCCGATTGGAGAATAGGAATGAGC
>JAZKGE010000034.1:0-144282 GCA_040386075.1 Bacteroidota bacterium | reverse complement strand
GTAAATTATATAGGCACAGGAAATGTCAATATTGGAGACATTCAAAACTGCTTACCCGGATCTACAAGTCCGGCCCGCTTATGGGTTAGGAATACTTTTGGTCCTCCGAACCCAACAACGGGTTTCAGAGTTGATAATGCCCCGGGAGCAGGCGTATACTCCGCTGTGTTAATGGGGAATGTATTTATTGGAGGTAGTGGTGCCTCATCATGGCCTGGATTGGTATTTTCAGATCAAAACTTAAAGGAGAATATTGTTAATATTACGTCATCCATAGATATCCTTTCGAAACTAAAAGTGGTGAGTTATAATTTAAAAGCAGATATGCTTCCACAATTAAATGTAGACGTTACGAAAACATATGGATTGCTGGCTCAAAATGTGGAAGCCGTTATTCCTGAATTGGTAAAAGACGTGGTTGTGCCCGCCAGCTACGACTCCTCGGGCACAATAACCAACCCTTCAATAACTGTAAAATCATTAAACTACACTGGCCTAATTCCATTTGCTATTGGTGGTATCCAGGAACTAAATGGCAAGCAAAAAGAAATGCAGGCAACTCTGAGTAGGGACGGTTTAAGCGACGCACAGGTAAAAACAAATGTAATCACCTTTAATGCTTTAGCGAAAATTAAAACATTGCAACCTGTACAATATAATTTTACTAATACTAACGTACCGCAATTAACTTTTAAGTCAAATACAGATTATGGATTTATAGCCCAGCAACTGGGAACGGTTTACCCGGAGTTGGTTGATACGTTGAGAATTGAAGCAACGTATGACAGCCTTGGCGCTGTTGTTAACCCTTCAAAACTTTTAAAAACAGTTAACTACAAAGCCATGTCGGGTTTATTGGTTCGTTCTATTCAAGAACAACAATCAACCATCGACAGCTTAAAGACCGTTGTATCAAAACAAGACAGCATTAACAATGCCGTGCAACAACAATTGGCAAACCTGGCTGCTTTAATTGATGGTTGCTGCCATAGTAATAACCGTGTAAATAATGATGCAACTCAAACAACATTGAACCAAATGGATATTGAGTTAAGTGATAAGGACGCGATCGTTTTAGATCAAAACGTACCGAATCCTTTTGCTGAGCAAACAACCATAACTTACAACGTGCCTGCAAGTGTTGGTAAAGCGCAAATTATTTTCTTTAATACAAACGGCCAGGTAATTCAAACCGTTGATATCAAAACACGTGGCAAAGGCAAAGTAAATGTATTTGCATCTGACCTAAGCAGTGGTTTATACAATTACAGCTTAATTGCCGATGGTAAAATAATTGACAGCAAGAAAATGGTGAGAGAGTAGCTTCGAAAACCTCAGCTACCATAATGGAACACAGATTGGGCCGATTGTACGGATCATCACGAATAAAGATCGGTGAAGATCCGTTCGATCCGTTTTTTATCTGTGTTCCTTTTATGCAAAACCTATATTCCTAATCGTTCATAACCGGATCTTTTGTTTAAAATTAAGTCTCTGTTTATTGATTTTTTTTTCTAAATTGGAATTCCTAATTCCACTATGAGAACTCTCTTTTTGAAACTTACCCTTCTGTTGCTATTTCAAATAGTAACCACAGCTTTGTTTGCGCAAAAAGATAGCCTGTCGCCAAAGCCGGTAGAAGTAAAGGAAGATCCGAATGCTAAACGAAACCGCAAATTCATTTACTTTATCTCTAACCGATTAAGCGACGATGATAAGTTTGATGTATTTAAAGTAACACCGGGAAATACGTCACCTGCTCTGATCGTGATCCGTGGACATTTTGAGATCATCGGCAATGCCAACGAAAAAAAAGCAAAAATAAGTGTATACAATGCTTCCAACAATGAGCTGGTAGGGATATACAATACAAGTCAATATACCGGTAACTATTTGTTGATACTTGTACCTAACGTTAAATATTTATTTAAGGTCGAAGCTTCGGGTTACGGCACTTCGCAGGAAATTGTGGAGATCCCTTTAAAAATAGATTATGAGATCTGTCACCAGGACATTAAAGTAAAACTCAACGAAAAACAAAAAGCGGTATTAATGGTCAACAGCTTTTTTGCCGATGAAAATGAAAAGGTATTTTATTTAAGATCGGTTATTGATACCACCAAACTGCACGATGCGCCTGTGAATGACGAGTTAACCAAGCAGGTTGACAAGAACGGTAAGCTATACGCCAACATTGATGAGCTGGTAAAAAAACAAATGGAAGAGGAAAAGAAAAAGCCCGAAGAGGCCCTCGCCGCTTTTAAAGCCAATGATTTTGAAAAAGCGCTATCGCTTTATGGTAACTTATTAAAAAATGATCCGGGCGATCCTTTCGTGAATTATTATTACGGCGTTTGTTTATTTAAACTCGATAAGAACAAAGCCAAGGTCATTAATTCGTTACTGGTTGCTACCGGTATCAAAGAAATTCCGGCCGATGTGTATTATTACCTGGGTAAAGCTTATCACCTGTCGTATCTTTTCAGTGATGCCATCAAAGCCTTTGAGCAATATAAAGCACGTGTAAAACCTTATGACTTTGAAGGAAATTACGGCCCTTTACTTATTAAAAATTGCATGAATGGTGGCATGCTCATGAGCGACCAGGTAAATGTAGAAGTCGTTAAACGCACGCCCATCCAATTAGAGAATATGTTGGCCAGTTATAATCCCGACCTGGTAAATGAAAAAATAAAACCAAAACCTGATTTTTTTGCATCAACCATCGACAAGAAAAAACAAGTACCTTTTTTATTATGCAGCACCAACCCACGCGAATATTACCATGCGAGTTATGGTGAGAAAGAACAAAACCATTCTGATCTTTACAAAAACACAATGTTGCCAAATGGCAGCATGAGCCCAAGTCAGTACATTGGCATCGGCCCTGAGATCAACAGTCCCTATGATGAAAACTATCCATACCTGAGCAAAGATGGTATGACCTTGTATTTTTCATCCAAGGGTCATAACAGCATGGGTGGTTACGATATTTTTAAGATTACAAGAAAGGATACATTATCTCCCTGGTCAAAACCGATAAATTTAGGCTATCCGATCAATTCTACCTATGATGATATTTTATATATTCCGGATGAATCAAACCAAACTGCATCATACTGCACAAACCGTAAAAACAATAGTTATGAGTACACGCAAATAAAATTACCTCAGCACGAACTAACCAGCTCGATCATTAAAGGGCAATTTAGTACTGTTGATTCTGTTCCTAAAAAAGACGCTTACATTACCGTATATAATTCAAACACCGGAGAAATTGCAGGCGTATATAAAACCAACCCCACTACCGGACAATATTTAATGATCCTGAACTCAGGAACAAAATATGATATGTCGGTTGAGTCGGAAGGATATTCGGACCAAACAGGCTCCTTTGATATTCCAGATAAAAAAGGAGAATTTGAATTAAAACAAACAGTTAAACTGCAAACCGCAGGCAATCAAAAAACGATCAAAGTATCTAATTATTTTACAGAAGCGGAAGCAGCTAAGATATCATTTGATGCAGCGCCAAAACCTGCTGTTGCTGTTGCAGCAAAAGAAAAGCCCGCAACAGAACAAAAAGCAGCCAAACCAAAAAAACCAAAACGCAGTGCCGAAGAAATGCTGAAGGATCAGGAAGACCTGGCATTAGCACTTCAACTCTACGATCAGCATGTATACCAGGAAGCGGCCTTGGTATATCAGAATTTAGAATTGTTCATTGATCTGTCGCCTATGGACGCATACCGTTATGGCTTGTGTTTATTCAATACAAAAAAAGACAAGACCACTTGTATCTTAGCTTTCGAATCCTGTGAATCACAAAAAACAGTACCGGTAGATGTATATTATTACCTCGCAAAATCAAACCAAATGAGTTACCGTTTTGCAACCGCTGTAAATTATTATAAAAAATACATGGCAGTTTGCAAGCCCGAAGATATCAGCGGTTATAAAATAGAACAGGAACTGGTGTATTGCAAGAACGGAATTAAGCTTGTTAATAATCCTGTGGTGTTGGAAGTATATGGCAGAAAACACGTTGATCAGAATGCCATTCAGAACTCCTTATTACAGATCGAATCGGGCGCAAAGATCTTAGTGATCACAGATGACATGAGATCGCCGATTGACATTAAGAAAAACTTTAAATCATTGTTATACTTATCACCTGATAAGAATACGATCCTGTTTTCCAGTTACGGCGAAGACGAAACAAAGGGAAAAGATATTTACATGTTAAAGAAACTGGCCAATGGCAAGTGGGCACCTCAGCCTCAAAACATCAGCACCATCAACAGTAATCTGGATGAAGAATATCCATCGCTTTCAAAAGATGGTAAAACACTTTACTTCTCTTCCAAAGGTTATGAGAATATGGGCGACTATGACATCTTTAAAAGCGTGTGGGACGATAAAATGGAAATATGGTCACCTCCGGTTAACTTAGGTTCACCTATAAACTCCCCGTTTGAGGATATTTACTTTTTGGAGTAAATGTTTTTCAGCTCGGGCCGTCACGCTGAACTTGATTCAGGGTCCCTTTGGAAATTGCGTTAGGGATGCCGAATCAAGTTCAGCATGACTGATATTTTCAGCGGAAATTAAACAAATTTTTAACTCGAATCCTTTCAGTTTACCAAATAAATTAATTAATTTGGGGTAGAATTATATGCAGTCAAAACCTTATAAAGTAAAGATCATCGGAAGAAGGGAATACATCCATTTTCCTTTATTAGGTATAGAACAGGTTGAAGCTAAAATTGATACCGGTGCATATACCTGTGCCATTGATTGTAATCATATTGAATTAAAAACAGAAGACGATAAGACCAGCTTAAGCTTTCGTTTATTTAATAACAAGACTTATAACGTTGAAGAGTTCACCCGCAAAAAAATAAAGAATTCTTTTGGTGAAATGGAAGAACGCTACATCATTAAAACATTGATCACTATTGGTAAAAAAAAAATAAATACTACAATTTCATTGAGCGACAGAGGCAACATGCGTTACCCCGTGCTTATAGGAAGGCGATTACTTAAAGGAAAATTCATCATAGATGTGAATTTAATTTACACAAATGGCTTAAATTTAAAAACATTACTAAAATAATTGTAAAATGAGAATTGCTATTTTATCACGTAACAAAAATCTTTACTCAACAAAGCGTTTGATAGAAGCCGCTGAATTACGCGGACATGAGGTCTTATTACTGGATCACATGAAATGTGTACTGGTGATCGAACAAAGCCGTCCGCATATTTATTACAACGGTAAAGAAGTGACTGATGTAAATGCAGTGATCCCGCGTATTGGAGCCAGCGCTACGTTTTACGGCTCTGCAGTGGTGCGTCAGTTTGAAATGATGAAGATTTTCACAGCTGTTGAATCACAAGCCCTGGTACGTTCAAGAGATAAATTACGCAGTTTGCAAATTTTAGCTCGTGCCGGAATAGGTATGCCAAAATCGGCTTTTGCAAACGAACCAAAAGATATTGAATCGGTAATTGCCAGTATTGGTGGCGCACCTTGTGTTGTAAAATTACTGGAAGGTACACAAGGTATCGGTGTGATATTAGCAGAAAATGATAAAGCCGCTAAATCGGTAATTGAAGCCTTTTTAAAACTGGACGCCAATATGTTGGTTCAGGAATATATCAAAGAATCGAAAGGTGCTGATATTCGCGTGTTTGTGGTTGACGGACAAATTGTAGGGGCCATGAAACGTCAGGCAAAAGAAGGAGAGTTTAGAAGTAACTTACACCGGGGAGGAACAGCTTCTTTAATTCAATTAACTGCCGAAGAAAGAGCGACCGCCATTAAATCTGCAAAAAAATTAGGATTAGGTATTGCCGGCGTTGACTTATTACAAAGCGACAGAGGTCCCCTGGTGATGGAAGTAAATTCTTCTCCGGGACTGGAAGGTATTGAAGGTGCTACCGGAATTGACATTGCCAGTAAGATCATTGAGTACGTTGAGCGTAACGAATTTAACGCGCCGGGGCAGTAATGGAAGATTTTATTATCAATTCACAAACGGTAAAACCGGGAGAGTGTAAACAAATTGTATTGAACTCTTATGAGCTTCATACAAAAACAAAAATAGAAATTCCCGTATTTGTTTTCCGAAGTAAAAAAAAGGGTCCAACTATTTTATTATCTGCCGGCATGCATGGCGAAGAAACAAATGGGATCGAGATCATCCGGAAAATAATTACACGCGATGAGATCAAAAATTTAAAATGCGGAAGTGTGATCGCTATCCCGGTGATCAATAGTGTTTCCTTTTTATTTGGAAGTCGCGATCTTCCGGATGGCCGTGACCTGAACCGTTGTTTTCCGGGTAACAAAAATGGTTCTTTCGGAAGCCGTATTGCTTATGATCTGATGAAACATATTGTTCCGCTCATTGATTTTGGTGTAGATTTTCACACAGGTGGTGCAAAGATCAGTAACAGTCCTCAGATCCGTTGCGTATTCGAATTCCCCGAAAATGTGGAATTAGCGGAAAAATTTTCCCCACCTTTAATCATTGATAGTAGTTACCGGGATGGAACCTTCAGAAAAGAGGCTGCCAAAAAAAGTAAACCGATCCTGGTTTATGAAGGTGGTGAAAGTATGCGCTTTGATTACACGGCTATAAACGAAGGTGTGAATGGTTGCCTCCGGTTAATGAAAAGCTATAATATGATCGAATCCGATGTTCCCAATAATCATGCAGTAAAGATCAAAAAAGATACCTGGATCAGAGCAAACACCAGTGGCTTGTTTCACATGAACAAGCTCAACGGGTCCTACGTTTCCAAGGATGACCTTCTGGGTGTGATCTGTAATCCTTTTGGGAACATTGAGCATAAGATCCTTTCAACGGTTGATGGCCATATTGTGGGTATAAATAATCAACCTGTAGTTAACCAGGGCGATGCATTGATCCATTTGGGTATGGAAGAATAATTCGTTTTCTTCTTTAATAACCTGATCCGTAAGATCTAGGCTGCATTGGTATTAAATTAGGAATGTTATGATGTGACTTATCATAAGCCATATCAACTAATACCTAAAGGGCTGGTCATTACCATGCTTTTTATGATGATCAGTTCGTTTGGTTATGCGCAAAAAGACACCACTCAAATTCCTGACTCTTTACGCTTCTACAAAAAAATAAAACACTGGGCTTATAAATATAAACTTACAACCCTTGCATTCGATGCTGTTTTTGTAGATCCTGAAGCAAAAGAATATCCCACTCAACCTGCTTCTAAAGAAGAAAAAAATGTAAACCCTTATCAAAAATATCAGGGTCGTGTGATCAAAGAAATTAAAGTAACCGTTTACGATCCGTTTGGACATAATGTAACTGATACTATAGAACGTCCCATAAACAAATTGCAACGCTTTGGTAATAGGTCGCACATTACCACCCGGCGATTTGTTGTATTAAATAAATTATTATTCAAAAAGGACGAACGCGTCAACGCCTTATCAGTCAGTGAATCGGAACGAACATTAAGGGGTGCTGTTTTTATAAATGATGCCAGGATCTATATCACAGACTCAAAAAATAAGGATAGTGTGATCGTAAATGTTGTGGTGCATGATAAATGGCCTATAACATTACCTGTACTGGTGAGCGATGTTTTTGTAGACGCTAAATTCAGAAACAATAATTTATTTGGTGTGGGACAACAGTTTGGACAATATGGAAGATGGAAGAAACCGGGCGAATTTGAATTTACCGGATACTACGGTATTGCAAATATCGATAATACTTACATTACTGCTAATCTTGGATATGTTTATGATAAAGAAGGCACCCGGTTGGGCTTGTCGTTTGAAAGACCATTCTTTTCGCCGTTAACTACTTGGGCCGGAGGAGTAACGGTTTTTCATTCATGGAAACAATATCAATACCTGGATAGTTCGGTTGAAGAAAATAAACGATCACCACTTAATAGTGTTGGCTACGATGTATGGGCGGGAAAAAGTTTTAAATTAAAAAAATTAAGTGAGGATAGAAGTATATTTAATCAGAGTACGAATATTATTCTAGCAGGCCGGTTTTTTGAGAACCGTTATCTTAAAAGACCTTCGGAAATAATTGATCCGGCGCTTTTTTTTTATAACACTACAGCTGCGCTTGGTAGCGTGGCATTTTCGCTACAGCAATATTATAAAGATAAATACATTTACCGGTTTGGTGCCAACGAAGACGTTCCGGAAGGCTTGATACTACAGTTCACATACGGTGGATTAAAACATGAATTTAAAAAAATAAGATACTATACAGGTATTGAATTAGCAAGAGCAAAACATTTTAACTTCGGCTATTTATCAGCCACTTTTGCATACGGTATATTATTCAATGAAAAAGTAGCCAATGATATAACGCTTAATTACAAATTAGCTTACTTCAGCAATCTCTTAAAAAATGGAAGATGGCTATTTAGGGAGTTTATAAATTTTAACTATGTGCATGGTGAAAATAAACTTGCTGGAGAAACCATTAATTTTGGTGGCGACGAATTATATGGCTTTGAAAATGGTACACTTGCAGGCAATACAAAAATGACATTGAATTCAGAAACTGTAGCCTATCTTCCATATCAGTTCATTGGTTTTCGTTTTGCACCTGTAGTAACTGCCGCAGTAGGAATAATAGGTAACCCCACTAACAAATTATTGAAAAGCAATTTATACCAGGCTTATACTATTGGGGTGATGTTAAGAAATGAAAATCTATTAAGCAGTACATTTCAATTTGCTGTAGGCGCTTATCCGTTCTTTCCGGATAATAACAAGCTAACGGTAAAGTATAATCCGATATCCAGTTTCACATTAAAGGTAAGAATATTTGCGGTTTCAAAGCCTGAGTTTATAAGCTATTAAAACACAGCTACTTTATCATTCAAACCATTCTTTGTGATCCACGCTTTCAGTTCGATCTTGAATTCGGTATGTTCTGCCATCATATCTGTTCTAAGGGTAATGGCTTTTTTATTATAATTTACAAAATACATGAGCCCGTGTCGCGCTTCGATCTTTTGTATCTCTTTGGCGCTGGTTGTTTCAATTTTATTGGTCGACAGGATAATACGATCATCTTCCAAAGCCACAAAGCACAGTTTTTTTACATATCGCCAAGCTGTTACAACGATTTCCGTAAAAGCAACCAGAAAACACAAAAAAGCCATGTATTGAATGATACTTCCCGAATAATAAAGTAACACACCTATACAAACAAACGAAATGATCTTGATAAAACGTTTGGCAAAGAAACCATCTGTAAAGTAAATGAACTTCCTGGTGTCTTTTTTTACCTGGGAAAGGGCATAAGCTTCATAACAGGCGGCAATAATATACAACAGACCCATTCCTAAAAAAGCAAGGCGTACTTCTTTAAATCCGATGTATTGTGTAAATACAAACACCATGCTGATAGCAATAAGCGAAAGCAGTATTAGATTTTTAAAGAGAATTGAAAAAAGAGAGTTCATATGAATTGTTTAAATAAGAGCATTTATAAAAATCAAAGGTCAAGGCTTTTGAAAAATTTATTAATGAGTCCGTTGGCTGGCGGATGAAGTTATTTTTTGAGATGCGTTAAAATACGTGTTTTTCGGCATGATAAGAAGAACGAACTAACGCTCCGCTTTCTACGTATCTGAATCCTTTTGATAAAGCATACTCTCTCCATTTATTAAATTCATCGGGATGCACAAATCTTGCTACCGGTAAATGTTTTGGTGTAGGCTGCAGATATTGGCCTATTGTCATTACATCACAATTTACAGCTGCCAGCTCATCAATGGTTTGTATCACTTCTTCTTCTGTTTCACCAAGGCCAACCATTAAGCCGCATTTGGTACGAACGCCGGCTTCATGCAAACGTTTCAATACTTCCATGCTACGGTCGTATTTTGCCTGGATACGAACCTGGGCTGTTAACCTGCGTACTGTTTCAATATTGTGAGAAACAATATCCGGTTTCACATCAATGATACGTTGCAGATTTTCCCACTTACCTGCAAAATCCGGGATCAGGCATTCAAATTTAGTTTCAGGACTGATCTCGCGAATAGCTTTAATGGTCTCGGCCCATATGATGGAACCGCCATCTTTCAGATCATCCCTGTCAACCGATGTGATCACACAATGTTTCACACCCATTAATTTAACTGAATTGGCTACACGTTTAGGTTCATCCCAATCTGCAGGCTTTGGTTTACCTGTTGCTACTGCACAAAAGCCACAAGAGCGTGTACAGATGTTTCCCAATATCATAAAAGTTGCTGTACCTGCCCCCCAGCATTCGCCCATGTTAGGACAATTGCCACTTTCGCAAATGGTATGCAGTTTATGTGTCGCAACTATATTTCTTACTTTTAAATACTCTTCGCCAATAGGTAATTTAACCCTTAACCAATCCGGTTTACGGGGTCTTTCAAGAAGAGTTTGCTCGTTGGAATTTTCCATCATCAGAACCATTTTTTACCAAACACAAAACCAACGTATAAAGTTACGATGAAATTTTCGGCAGGATTTTTTGCCATAATTGGTAATGCTTTAGGATAATAATCTAAAATAATACCAGTTTCGATAGCCTTAACTTTATTAGAGTAAGGAGCGTATTCAAAACTCAAATTGATCTTCGCATAAGCACCAGGGTATATTTTCATTTCCGACAAACCATCCACTAAAGGACCTCTGCCTGATATGCTGTCTATCGTATGAACCTCAGGGTCATATCTTACTGATTCCTGAAAGCTAACCTCATTACTATTTTTACGATACACCAATACGTAATTTGGTTTAGCAAATGTTAAGTTTCCACCGAGGTAGTAAGATGTTCTGATCTCTACTGATTTTCTGTCTGAACGTTTAAAAAGTGTGGTTTGATATCCAACGCCACCTCTGAACAACAAAATATTGTTTAGTTTTCCATAAATAAATTTTTTGGAATTATCTATACTGTTGGATACCTTGATCTCTTTTGGGTGTTTCATATTCAACGCCTCTATTTCCAATAAACGTTTACGAGTTCCGGTTACATGTTTGGAACGCATGTAATTAACTCCAAATCCCCGACTGTGGGCAAAAATACCAAACGATGCTTCATTGCGATACAATACATTTGGATCCTGCCCATTTGCAATAGCTTGTGTGGTGCTTTGAGAAAAACACAAACTGCTCAAAAAAAGCAGCAAAAAACTATATGAAAAACGCTTGGCCATTGGCTTACAAAAGTAATGATAATTTTTATTAAAGATAATGAATTGTTGTGGGTTTTTGGGTTTTAATAACACTAATTCTTTTGAGCTATAAACAGATTTCTGTGTTCCAAATGTATATCTTTGAATTAAAATAATCTCATTATGATAACCAGCAAAGTAACTTATTTAGGCGAGTTAAGAACCGAAGCTACACATCTTCAATCCAATAATACCATCCATACGGATGCCCCAAAAGATAATCACGGTAAAGGCGAAGCATTTTCGCCAACCGACCTGGTAGCCACAGCACTTGCAAGCTGCATGATATCCGTAATGGGTATTGTTGCCATGAAAGAAAGTATTACCAAGGTTGATGGCACAATGGCAGAAGTGACCAAAGTGATGTATGCCGAACCAAGAAGGATTGGTGAAATACATGTTACTATTACTTTTCCAAAAGGAAATTATACAGATAAAGAGAAGAAAATATATGAAAACGCTGCTCATACTTGCCCGGTAGCTAAAAGTTTGCATCCCGACCTAAAACAAGTCGTGAAATTTATCTGGCAATAATCTGAATGTTCAGGCTTAGTGCGCCGCCTCTAAAATGGCCGTAGCCGAAATATCGGTATGAGAGGCGTGGTAAATGCAAGTCCCGTTTTGAATTAAGAGTACTTGTGGAGAAGCATGTTCAACTGAGAAAAGACTGGCAATTTCATTTGAAATATCCCGATGTTGTAAAAGATCCAGGTAATAAGCGCGTATTTTATCGGTATCATTCCATTTGGTTTCCAGGCGATTCAGTGCCATAGAACTAATAGAACATCTGGTGCTATGCTTAAAAATAAGAACAGTCAACCTGTTGGCCGACTGTTCCTGGGTAAGTTTTATAATATCTTGTAACTGACTAATATCTGTTATTTTATGCCACAGCATAAAATTAAACTGATTTTTTAGCAGAAATAGTTGTATTAGCTTTAGAATAAGCCGGGCATTTTTCGTGCGATTTGCAAGAAGAGATTGTTACGCAAAACGCGAACGATAGTGCAGATAATAAAGCTAATTTTTTCATAATTTTTATTTTTATAAATAATAGAGTAACAAATATATAGTAATTTCGCTAACAACAAAAAAAAAGCCCAGAAAAAAGGCTGTTTTATTTCACACAAACAATTAACACAAAACACACAATAAGCATGAATCTGATCCATAACTCCTGGGACAAAAAGCTGGAATCTGAATTTGAAAAGCCCTATATGGATGATTTAAAAGCATTTATAAAAAAAGAAAGAAAAGAACATATCGTTTATCCCAAACAAACCGAAGTATTCAACGCCTTTACATTAACCTCATTTGAAGATGTAAAAGTCGTTGTTTTGGGACAAGACCCATATCATGGTCCAAATCAGGCACATGGCCTAAGTTTTTCGGTTAATTATGGGGTAAGAACACCGCCTTCTTTAGCTAATATTTACAAGGAATTAAGAACAGATGTTGGCTTTACGATCCCAAATCATGGTAATTTAACAACGTGGGCTGCACAGGGCATATTATTATTAAATGCAACGTTAACAGTAAGAGCAGGTGCCCCGGGAAGTCACCAAAAAAAGGGTTGGGAGATCTTCACTGATTCGGTGATCAAACAAATATCTGATGAAAAAAAGAATTGCGTATTTCTATTGTGGGGGAATTTCGCAAAATCAAAATCTTCCTTAATCGATTTAGAAAAACATTTAGTTTTAACAGCTGCGCACCCGTCTCCCTTAGCCGGCGGTGCATTTTTTGGTTGCAGACATTTCTCGAAGACCAATGAATTTCTTGCTTCAAAAAAAATAAAGCCCATCGACTGGACTTTGCCGGCTGATAATTTATTTGGGTAAAAAACTGCTGTGTGTTTATAAATTACGTTTGTAATAATAAAACATTATCATTAGGTTTAAAGAAATCTTTGTCCAAAATTAAATGATCCAATGATTAGTATTCAAAAACAAATTCTCCTGCTATCTGAATTTCATTTTAAAGAATTTTCTGATTATTTATTAAACACGAATGCAGACCTTCCGCATAAATTAGTCACAACCATTCGCCATTCAAAAACACCACATGAGTCGGATGAATTGTGTAAACGCACTTATGGCGATTCTGACGAAAAAACAAAGAAAAAATTTCTCCAGTTAACACATCACACATTTAAGTTAAGTGGTTTTTTAAGCAGGAATTATCCAAATTATCTGAAACATAATTTGCAGGTGATTGAAGAGCTTCTGAGCAAAGGAGAAAAACAAAAAGCCAATGATATTGCAGAATGGTTATCAGATGTTGCCGAAAAAATTGAGGACTACACAACACTCATAGAAGTTACCAAATTTTTTGCGCAACAATGCTTTATTACCGAATCTAAAGATGCCAATAAATTTCATAAAAAAGTAAATGATTACATTGTATTAGAACAGATCAAAAACTCTATCTACTTATACCTCCGCGAACATCTATTTTTTAAAGGTAAAGAAAACATTTCGAAAGCTCAAGCTAACAAAGACCTTGCTTTTTTTAACCAATATACCAAGCATCCATCAAACTCCATTAGCATTTTAGCGCGTTTCGGAAAATATTACGAACTGAGTTTTTTAAGTCACTCTGATTTTTTTAAACCTGAAACCATTAAAGAACTGGATGAATTAGAACGCGATTTTTTAAACAGTGCGCATGTTTGTTTTCATTTTCTGGATGATATGTATTTCAAGATCCTGGGGCTACGCTTGCAACTGGATGTGAACAACAACAATACCGAATCAATGTTACAGGAAGTGAGAAAAATGAACAATATCAGTTCCTTCCTGAAGTTCTGGAAAAGTTATATCAACATTCCTGAAATATTTTCTTTTTCGGTTCAGGCCAGTCATTATATGAGTTCCTATGCCTTCCTTTTCAGGGACGATTACCATAAAACATTACCAGCCGATATTAAAGAGAATCTCTTGTTCCTGAAACAAAAACTGGAATCTGAACTGTCAAAAAATATCTGGGACGATGGCGAGTATATTATAAAACTCATTAATATAAAATGCTTTTATGCGGCAATTTTATTAACAGGAGATATTACGGATAAAAATAAATCGGTAAAAATACTGGAAGATACATTGATCTCGTATCAGCAAATACCATTTCAGAAATTCTTAGATGGTATGTTTGTGGCATTGATCATGGGTTATTTTAGTATCAAACAACACGATAAAGTGATTGCTACCTATAAACGCTACAAAAAGATCACTTCCGACCAGATCGTTGTAAAAGAAAATGACCTCACTATTGATGCTTATTATTTCACATCCCAATACCTTACCAACCAACGTAAACAGTATACCGAAAAATTAAAAGTAACTTATGATAACGCCGGTGATTTTGAACATGTGAGATTGCTTATTATGGAGTTGGTAAGCTATTATAACATTCCCGTTAAACTATAAATTGTGAGTGGAATATACATTCATATTCCTTTTTGCAAAAAGGCCTGTCATTACTGCGACTTTCATTTCTCAACTTCCTTACAGAATAAAGAAGCCCTGGTAAAAAGCATACTTTCGGAAATTGACCTGCGCATCAATTACCTTTCGGATAAAAAAATTGAGACCATTTATCTTGGTGGCGGCACACCCAGTTTATTAACTGAAAAAGAAAGTTTTTTAATTTTAGAAAAGATCTATAAACTCTATCAGGTATCAAACGATGCAGAAATTACCTTTGAATGCAATCCGGACGATCTTTCTGATGAAAAATTAAAAGAATTAAAACGTCTGGAAGTGAACAGGCTAAGCATAGGCTTACAAAGTTTTGATGAAGAAGAACTTATTTGGATGAACCGTGCGCACACAGCTAAAGAAAGTGAGGCAAGTGTAAAAAGGGCACAGGACAGAGGTTTTGAGAACATTACCATTGACCTGATCTACGGTTCAAAATTTTCGAATATCACTAACTGGAAAAAAACACTGGACAAAGCCATTGCATTAGACGTAAAACATATTTCGAGTTATAATTTAACCATCGAAGAAAAAACAAAACTTGGCCACGACCTTAAAGCTAAAAAAGAAGTGGCCATTGATGATGAAAAAAGTTCAGAAATGTTTCTGGAAATGATCGACCGTTTGGAAAAAAATAAATTCATCCATTACGAAATTTCCAACTTTGGTAAAGAAGGATTTTTCAGCATTCACAATTCCAATTATTGGAAAGGAGCTCATTACATTGGCCTGGGTCCTTCTGCACATTCATTCGATGGCGTTTCCAGGCAATGGAATATTGCTAATAATGCACAATATATAAAACAAGTTAGCGAAAAAACGGAGGCTTATTTTGAAAAAGAGATCCTTACAGAAAAAGAACGCTTTAACGAATATATTTTAACATCACTTCGTACTATTTGGGGTATCGATCTCAATTATCTCAAAGCAAATTTTAACAGTGATTTTGTGAAAACATTTTTATCTCAAATTGAGATCTATATCACACAGAATAGTGTTTTGAAAAAAGATGCTAATTATACGTTAACAGAAAAAGGAAAACTCCTGGCAGATAAAATTGCCAGCGAATTATTTGTTTGATTATTTTGATTTTTTGGGCGCGTTCGGGGGTAGCCGAACCGGGCTGTCACTCCAATCTTTTGTTTCACAAAAAAGGATTTCCGTTTGCATCCCTCGCGAAGCGTTTACGATAAGATCGAAATGCAAACTCCGAATTTTAAAACGCAAGATCTGAGCGAGGGATAGAGACATCACTCTTCCTTATTATTCAAAACATCAAACACAATATCCTTCTCATAGCCTTTAGATAAAACATAGTTCATCAATTTGTATTGGAGCTTTATTTTATTCGGTTCCTTAATCAATTTACGTTTTGATTCGATCAATTTTCTGAGCGTATTGATATATTCTGTCTCATCAATTTGCTGAAGTGCTTTTTTTAAGCAGTAATCACTCACCCGTTTTTGCTTGAGTTCCTGTTTGATCTTAATACGGCCCCATTTTTTGATAGCAAATTTTCCGCGGGCAAAGGTCATAGCAAAACGTTCTTCATTCAAAAAATTATCTTCGATGAGTTTAACGATGATGTTCTCAACTGCTTCTTGCCACATGCCCAACTCATATAGTTTATTCCGTACATCCTGCTGACAACGTTCCTGGTAGGCGCACCAGCTTTGCAACTTCATTAAAGCCATGTGTGGATCGGTTATTTTTACAGGAGTTTTATTTTCGGGCATAAAACAAAAGTAAACAATAAATGAATTTAATTTTCGTCTTCTGTAAATGAAAGTTACGTTAATTTTCTTACTGGCTTTTACACTTTCATTGAAAGCACAGGATAGTTTATCTGTTTCAGAAGACTATGATCTTCCTTTGTCCAATCCTCGTCCGTATGAAGTAGGTTACCTGTTTTTAGGATTAAACTCCTATCAACCACGTTTATTTAGTCCACCGGGCGTTTCATACTTTGAATTTTTAAATGGCATACTGGCAAAATATAAATATAAAAAACTTTCACTCAGATTTCATGCGTCCTACCTTTATAAAAAAACAACGCTTCAATTCGCACTACCTTCGACCCGTGATTTTGGCAATGCAACTGTAAAAGACTACAAAATAGGAACCGGACTTCAATACTCACTCGTCAAAAAATACGATTACATCTACACTTTTGCTGATCTGAGCTATCGGAAAAGAGCAGTAACCGCAAATATTGTGACCAGCCTATACCAAACAAATATTGTAAGCAAATTAAATGGGATGAATATGGTTGTCGGGATAGGCAGCAAGCTTAAATTATATAAAAATCTGTATCTTACCCTGGAAACAGGCTATGACCAAACATATCTTGTTGGCAAAAGCAAATATAGCAGCTACAACTCTGAACAAGAATTCAGGCAGGAAACATTAAGCTACGGCAACTTGTTTACCAGGCTTTATTTCACACTTACATTTTAATAGTTTGCTTGGCACAGCGCTATCATTTCTGTATCTTTGATCAACTATGCTACAGTTACCTACTGAATTTATACACTCTGTTTGCAATTGCCCCGGCTTTGATGAACCTGCTTTTTTAGAAGCACATCAAACAGTGTCGCCAACCAGTATTCGTATCAATCCGTTCAAACAAACCTCTTTAAATTTCGCCTTAAATAATCCGGTTCCATGGAATGATAAAGGTTTTTATCTGAATGAGCGCCCAAATTTCACTTACGATGTTTTGTTTCAGGCAGGTTGTTATTATGTACAGGAAGCAGGTTCCATGTTCATTGAACATGCGCTAAGATCATGCGTTAATTTTGACGAAACATTGTTAGCTTTTGATGTGTGTGCATCTCCCGGAGGAAAAAGCACCTTATTGAATTCATTATTAAATAAAGAAAGTGCTTTAGTAGCCAATGAAATTATTAAACCCCGAGCCGATGTATTGGCACAAAACCTGAGCAAATGGGGAACCAGTAATGTAGTTGTGACAAATAATGACCCTAGTACATTTTCTGAAATGGAAAATGTGTTTGATGTGATCTTAGTGGACGCACCCTGCAGCGGTTCAGGCTTATTCAGAAAACAACATGATGCGGTTAATGAATGGAGTTTGGATAATGTGAATTTATGCAGTCAGCGCCAAAAACGGATCTTATCAGATATCATCGGAAGTTTAAAACCTGGCGGAACTTTATTGTATTCTACCTGCTCCTACTCTGCTGCCGAAAATGAACATATTGCCGATTGGCTTATTTCTGAATTTGAATTAACAACCGTTCAGATCCCATCAGAAAAGACCTGGGGCATTATTGAAACTCAAAGCGAAAACAACAAAGCATTTGGTTACCGTTTTTATCCCGATAAAACAAAAACAGAAGGCTTTTTTTGTACGGTATTCAGGAAACCGGGAGCAGCTGATGATCACCGTCAGCAAAAGAAGAACAAGTACGAAGCTTTTACACCCATTAAACCAAAAGAAAAAGAATTGTTCACTAATTGGATCAGCAATTTAGATGAACATATCATCGTTCAGTTCAAAGATGATTATTTATTGTTGAATCAAACAGTATTGAATTTCATCAATCGCTTTACACATTTGTATTTAAAAAAAGCCGGAACAAATATTGGTAGTTTGATAAAAAACGAAGTGATCCCACACCATGACCTGGCCTTGAGTATCCATAAGTCTGAACATATACAAAGGATTGATTGCACCCAGGAACAAGCCATACAGTTCTTAAAAAAAGAATTACAAAGTATTGAAGGAAATAAAGGCTGGAATTTAATGAGCCATAAAGGATTTGGTATTGGCTGGATCAAACATTTAGGGAATAGGTTGAATAATTATTTGCCCAATGAATTTCGGATTTTGAAGTAAAGTATAAATGAATTAATTTTAAACCACATAGATACATAGAAAAAAGTACAGGCAACAGTTGTAGATAGAAAACAAGTTTTTACATAGCTATGAAAAGCGAAGCGTCTTTTTACACAAACGTAACTATGTTTCTATGTGGTTAAACAATAAAATAACAGGACAATGTTCGGAAAATTAGGAGACATGATGGGCAAGCTTCAGGAAATGAAGCAAAAAGCCGATGAGATCAAATTAAAATTAGATTCAACCATTATTAATGTAGAAGGTGCCGGCGGCGACATTAAAATTGCCATTACAGGAAACAGGGAACTTAAATCGTTAACTATTGCACCCGGTTTACAACATGGCAATACCGAAGAACTGGAAGAGCAGTTACTGGTAACTTTAAATAAAGCCTTGGCAAAAGCTAATGAGTTGAATGATAACGAAATGAAATCGGTAGCCAGTGGGATGCTGCCGGGGATGTAATTAGCCAAAATCCACCTTATTCAAACTTTCCTTAAACTCGTTGATCTGTTTTGTAACGGAATTAAAAAAACGTTGACGCTCTACAATACCGGCACCGCTTAACAAAGATGATTTTGATTGTATGTTTTTGATCCAATCACAGGTTTCTTCACAAAAATCGCTTTGGGTTGTACTCATAAAATTAATAGCATTGAACTGCTGGTAACATACATTATGATCGTCCATTACTGCCAGTAAATTAGAAGTATTGATATTCACTTCGATCTTATAAAAATGAAAAGGAACATTCTTTTTCTTATCGTGGTCAAAAGCTTTATTATTTTCTTCCGCCATTTGCTTGATCCGTTGTATCATCTTACTTACCTCTTCCAGTACAGATTCAACTTCGCCTTGATTCACAAAATCTCCTGTCTCAATACAAAAATGTAATTGCGACAATATACTTTGAATGGTTTGAGGTGTCCATATTTCGAGGCTGGGGACACTGCAATAATTTTCATAAGCTTTTTTAGCGTTTTTGGTAATAGTAGCGTCAATCTCTACCTGATTAAAAATGCGTTTAGCATAATGCGGATTATTTAAAAGGTATTTTCCCCAGTAAAACAGCCTGAAGTTTAAAAGCTTGGGGTAATTGTAACAATGATAGATAGGCACTTCCGGGGCCACATGCATCAACAGAGGCTCCTTTTGAGAGGTTAAACTTTGTAACATGCCTGAGATGGTTTGAAAAAAATGTTTCGAATCGACCTGCTTGCTATTAAATGGCACATAGCCAAATGTTACATTAGAGAATTGCGCGGATTGCGCAGGCATAATTTCAATACCATAAGCTTTGGATAAAGCACATGCCTCTTCAAACGTAAGTGGTGCTTTACCGCTTATCCGCCTGCTGGCTGCATCTTTATTGATCTTAAGCGTTTTTATCAATGCCTGATTCACGGTAATGTGTTTGGGCAAAACTGCTTCCAATGATTCAAATAATACTTTCAGGTTTTTCATAATTGGGATACTAAAAATTATACAATAGCTTATTAAGCTAAAATAAACAAAAATAATAGCTTATTAGGCTACATTATCATTTTTTGTAGCCTAATAAGATAAAATTAACATTTAAAAATAAAGTTATCTTATTGAGCTACGGTTAAACTGTGTCTTTTATTTGACTTGAAATAGTTTTGACAAAAAAACTATTTATTATGAAAACAAAGATCATCACACTCGCATTCATACTATTTAAGATAGTAACACATGCACAAAACGTAAGCAGCTGCTCCGGTCCTATTACAAATAATGAAAGGATATCAGAGCAAATAGTTTCTGATAAAAAACTAAGCCCGGTTTATTTCAATTACCGCAAACGACAGTTAAAATACAATGACAGTAAAATGAATCCCATCGAATTTTTGCACCTCTGCCGATCAATAAACGACAGTGCTGTGCAATTACAGTTAGCAAGGTATGATGCTTTTACAAAAGATAAAGAAAAATTAGGGCTCGTAGCTTTAGGGGGAGGCTTTACTGCCATAGGCATGCTGGGAACTGCTGCAGGCACTGCAGGTCAAGGTAACTATGTTATCACCGGTTCTCTTGCATTTTTTGGTGTTGTTGGCGTTTTAATGATACCTATATCTGCCATTTATTCAGCTGTTCCACATCAAAAACGAAAAACTGTTCTGTTCCGGGATCTTCCGATTGCTTACAATCAATATGTGGAAACTCAAAATAACTAACATTCAACTCCTAACCTTAAAAAACTATAACCATGAAAACACTTTCCTTTATCTTAGCAACAAGCCTGATCATTACTTCCGGAAAAGCACAGGACCTGATCACCCGAAATGACAGCAGCATTATTAAAGCGACGATCCTTGAGATCAACCCGCGTGAAATTAAATACAAGTTATTTAATTATCCTGATGGTCCGCTTATCTCAAACAATAAAGAAGACATAGCCTATATTATTTTTAGTAATGGTGCCATTGATAGGTTCACAAAGTCGCAGCCAAAACCTGTGCCCGTTACAAATTACAACCCCAACCGTTATAATATGGATGTGGTACCTGTATCGGTTTACAGTGCTGAAGTAAAAAACAAAAAATGCGAAAAACTTTATACCCGAAAAAATTACATAGGCTATAATTATATCTCCTTTCTGAATTCGGCTATTGGATTTAATTACATGCGTGATATTAAAAAAGCTAATCTCATCATCAACGTGCCTTTTGCCTTTGGTGTTGGTAGTCCCTCCATTACAAACAGCCTATATAAAGGTGTTTTTTTAAATGGAGACAATACTGCAACCTACGACAGAATGCGATACCAGGTAGGCTTAAATATATTATTTGCTCCTTCCATGACCCGCGAGGTAAATTTTTTAATGGGTCCATCCTTTAATTACAGTGATTACAAAATGAGCGTGGAGACAAAATACACCACACCGGGTGCTGTTAAAAATAACGACGCAACATTTAATAACAATTTCAATTTAAAAAGAGAACATTATGGTGTAAATATTGGCTTTTTGGCCCGTTTCTCAGAAAGAGTGAATATGAATATGCTAATCACTTTTGGTTATAAAAAAGACACCTACGATCAAAAAGATCCGTTTGGAATTGATTATATGAATTCCGTTTCTATGTACCAAAACCATATAAAACAGGACAATGTAATGCCTTATGTAAACTTTGCCTGGAGTGTAGGTTACAGGTTTTAATACCAAACGGGCCTTTCTCGAACTTAAGTTTACAAAAAAGGGTTGCTTTCAAAAAAGCAACCCTTTGTATTAAGAAATAATAATTGTTGATTATAACAGATCATTGGCCAGGTTTGCCAATTCACTTCTCTCCCCTTTTTGAAGTGTGATGTGAGCATACAACGATTGCCCTTTTACTTTATCTATCAAATAGCTTAAACCATTTGATTGGGCATCCAGGTAAGGTGTATCAATTTGATAAATATCACCTGTGAAAATGATCTTGGTGTTTTCTCCGGCACGTGTGATGATCGTTTTTACTTCATGCGGCGTTAAATTCTGAGCCTCATCCACAATAAAGAACATATTACTTAAACTACGTCCGCGAATAAATGCCAATGGGCAGATCACGATCTTTTCATTCTCTATCATTTCATTGATAGCTTTTAATTCTTTGTCTTTTTCAGAGAATTGGCTCTTAATGAATTTCAAATTATCCCATAATGGTTCCATGTATGGATTCAATTTAGACGTTACATCGCCGGGCAGATAACCAATATCCTTATTGCTCAAAGGAACAATGGGGCGTGCTAAATAAATTTGATGATAATTACGACGTTGTTCCAAAGCGCCTGCCAGGGATAATAATGTTTTACCTGTTCCGGCAACACCTTGTATACTTACCAAACGAATATCTGGATTCATGATCGCATCTAATGCAAAGGATTGCTCGGCATTTTTAGGAATGATCCCATAAGATGAAGTTTTGGTAACACGCTTCAATGATTTGGAAGAATCTTCGTAACGGGCCAAAACAGACGCATTACCATTTTTGATCACATAATAGTGATTAGCTTCAGGTGTTTCTTTTTTCAGAACATCTTTTGCCAGACAGCTTCCTTTTTCGTAGATCTGATTGATCACATTCGGGTTTACTTTATCAACCAACGAATTGCCGGTATAAAGTTCATCCACTGTAAGGATCTTTCCTGTGGTGTAATCTTCGGCATGAAGGTTCAATGATTTTGCTTTGATACGAAGATTAATATCTTTTGTAACTAATACCACTTTTCTGTCGGGATTGGTATCTGCTGTATATAGAGCTGCATTTAAGATTCGGTGATCACCTTTGCGTTCCTGAAAGATCTTCTCAGCATCCAGTTTAGATGAATTATGCATTTCGATCTTAAAATGGCCGTGTGTTTTTCCGTTAATGGGTGTCCACTCCTGTAAAGAATTATCTCCCGACATCAGATCTACATAACGTGTAAATTCTCTGGCAGCAAAATTTTTAGTGTCGTTCCCTTTTTTAAAGTTGTCGAGTTCCTCTAAAACGGTGATCGGAATAACCACATCATGCTCCTGGAAATTTTTAATTGCGGTATGATCATAAATGATCACTGAAGTATCAAGGACAAATATTTTTCTCTCTCCACTTTTTGAAACTGTTTTCTTTGCCATAAAACTGAAATTTGATTTAGTATAAAACTATTTGTTTTAGGCTATTAAAATTGAAAGCGTGCTAATAGAAATAAACACTAAATTGTTTATACCATCGTTCCACTCCAATTGTTAAATTTTTTGGATATTTATTGGAGAAATAGATATATGGATTTGAGTTTATTATATTTACTATAACTAAATACAATATCGCATGAAAAAAATACTACTAACCTGCGCAGTTATTGCGGTTTCATTAATTCAGACATCAGCCCAGTGTTTGATGTATCCTGTCCTTTTAAGCCAAAGGGTGCCTCAGGCCAGCCTCATTATTGAAGGGAAGGTTATCAGTCAACAATCCTTCTGGAATGCTGCTCATAATAAGATATATACATCCAATTTGATTGATGTTTACAAAACTTTTAAAAACCTTACAGGTCCTTACCTCGAAGTTATTACTGAAGGTGGGATCGTAGGGAATGACAAACACGTATTTGAACCAAGTCTGGAATTAGAGGTAGGAGATGTGGGTATATTTACTTTAAATCAAAGTAGTGAGCCATCACAATTTGGAAAAACAGTATATGATGCCTATGCGAGTGCACAAGGCTTTATTAAATATGATATAGCTACTAATACTGCAGCTGAGCCTTTTAATACTTACCAAAATCTTTCTACGTCACTTTACAGCACCATTGCCCAATATACAGGTACAAATTACACACAGATTAAACCTGTTAATCCTTTTTTAATATCAACATCACAAACTAACAGTACGCAGGCTGTTACAGCAATTTCAAGCTTTTCGCCTACGACCATCACGGCTGGTACTTTTTCTGTATTGACTATTAATGGCACTGCTTTTCCGGCTGTTTCCACTCCTTCTTTGGTAGGGTTTAAGAATGCTGATGATGGTGGGGCAACGAACATTTCGCCCATTGCTGCTGATATTATATCCTGGTCTACCACCCAGATCCAGGTAAGGGTTCCTTCAAAAGCAGGTACTGGTGTTATCCGCGTAAACGGAATTAATAGCACCGGAGTATTGACGATCCCTTATTCTCATATCAATGTAACATACACTAATAATTTAGTATATAATACAAAACATATCAATCAAACTGGTGGCGGCTATACCTGGACCTACAATACAGCATTTAATAGTAATGCTCCTGCAAAAGCGGCTTTCCAAAGATCTCTACAGTCGTGGCGTTGTGCTACCTACATTAACTGGCCAACTTCGGCCACTACCTCAACCATTTCAGCGTCAGTAAACGACGGAACCAATATTGTTACATTTAATGGTGCATTAGGTGCCGGGATCCTGGGACAATGTGGTAGTTATTTTAGTGGCTGCAGCGTGAGTGGTAATTTTCAATGGTATGTTACTGAACTGGATATACAATTTGCCAATACGCCTGGTGGCGGTACCTGGCAATATGGAACAGCTGCGCCAAGTGGCTCACAATATGATTTTGAATCCGTTACTGTACATGAATTAGGACACGGACATCAATTAGGCCATGTGATCAATTCAACCGATCTGATGCATTATGCTATATCTAACGGGCAATCTAAAAGAACTTTAAATACAGATGACCTTAACGGTGGCTTAGCTGTAATGGTTAGAAATGCACAAGCAGGAGGAACTTGCGGACAACCGTTAATGACCCCGTTAACAGCAGGTAACTGTGCGTTAGGAGCTCCAACTGCCAATTTTACCGCTAACCGAACAACCGTTTGTCCCGGACAAACAGTAGCTTTCACAAACCTGAGTACAGGAACACCAACTGCTTATGCCTGGACATTTGCGGGTGGAACGCCAGCTACCTCTGCCGTTGCAAATCCTACGATCACTTATAATACGCCAGGCACTTACAGTGTGCAATTAGTTGCATCTAATGCTAACGGAAGCAATACATACACAATTGCTGCCTACATCAATGTTACAAGTCCGGCTACATTACCTTTAAGTCAAACATTTCAAACAGCCACTTTTCCTCCTACAAACTGGTATATTGTTGATGCCGGTAACGATAATGTGAAATGGAAACTGGCAACAACGGCCGGGTACAGCAGCACACAAAGTACAGTATTTGACAACTGGACAGATAGTATAACCCCTACAAGGGATGAACTAAAAACTTATGTGAACCTTTCAGGGTTTTCAACTGCCAAAATGACCTTCTACAGATCGTATTCGCAAACCTTTGCTGCACCTTATGTTGATACCTTACAAATTGGTGTTTCTACCAATTGTGGTACATCAACTACTTACCCTTACTTAAAAGGCGGTTCACAATTAGCTACTGCAACTACTGCCAATTCAAACGCACCATTTACGCCAACAGCTACCACGCAATGGGTAAAAGATTCTGTTGATCTAACCGCTTATGTTGGACAATCTAATGTGATGGTTTCATTTATTAACAGAGGGCATTATGGTGATGCTATTTATTTAGATAATATTAATATTACAGGCGTTGCTGCAACTACACCAACAGCTGCCATTTCATCGGCCAGCACAGGATGTACCGGCACTCCAATAACCTTAACAGATGCCTCCACAGGAAGCCCAAGTTCATGGACATGGACTATGACCGGAGGGACACCATCATCAGCCACCACACAAAACACATCAGTTACATATACTACAGCAGGAGTAAAAACCATCACCTTAACTGTTGCTAATAGTACCGGTACTACAACAACTACCAAATCAATTACCATTACAGCCACTCCTACTGTTGCAGCATCTGTTACCAATACAACTATTTGCAGTGGTTCTTCGGTTGTAGAAACAGTAACTGGTGCCACAACCTATACCTGGTTGCCTACAGGATCAGGATCAACAAGTACCTTAACGCCTGCGTCAACCACTATTTATACTATCACAGGAAGTACAGCTGGTTGTACAAGTGCGCCAAGAACTGTAACCATTAATGTCACACCTACTCCAACAACAAACGTTACTGCATCTTCATTAACTATTTGTGCAGGGCAAAGCAGCACCTTAACAGCGAGTGGCGGCGTAACCTATTCGTGGATGCCGGGTTCTCAAACAACTACTGTAATTGTGATAACACCAACAACTACGACTACTTATACAGCAACCGGTATAAATGGAGCATGTAGTTCAACTAAAACTATTACTATCAACGTTAATGCTACACCAACCGTTTCTACTTCTATCACA
The DNA here is from genome assembly GCA_040386075.1 of Bacteroidota bacterium. Lineage (GTDB taxonomy): Bacteria > Bacteroidota > Bacteroidia > B-17B0 > Aurantibacillaceae > UBA4416. The sequence continues at coordinate 117,892 of JAZKGE010000034.1, read as the reverse complement.
AACACAACTATTTGCAGAGGAAATTCGGTAAACGTAGCTGTAACAGGTGCCACAACATATACATGGTTACCATCCGGATCTGGAAGTTCAAGCACATTATCTCCAACTACAACAACAATTTATACCGTAACAGGTAGTAATGGATCCTGCGCGAGCGCCGCTAAGAACTTTACAATAAATGTAACGCCTACTCCAACTGTAAATGCTACTGCAACCTCAACAAGCATATGCACAGCTCAAACAATTACACTCACAGCCAGCGGCGCAACAACTTACACCTGGAGTCCTGGTGCATTGATAGGTGCAACTGTTGCAGTAACTCCTACTACAACCACTACCTACACTGTGAATGGAACTGCCAGCAGTTGCAGTTCAACCAAAACTATTACAATCAATGTAAATTCTACACCTACCGTTTCAACATCCATTACCAATACAACTATTTGTAGAGGGGCGTCAGCAAATGTAGCTGTAACAGGTGCAACAACATACACCTGGTTACCATCAGGTTCAGGATCATCAAGTACCTTATCGCCAACAACTACAACTGTGTATACCGTAACCGGCAGCAATGGTAGTTGTGTAAGTACTCCAAAAAACTTCACGATCACCGTAACGCCTACTCCAACTACGAATGTTACAGCATCTTCTTCAAACATCTGTTCAGGACAAAGTGTAACTTTAACCGCCAGTGGTGCTACTCTTTATTCATGGATGCCGGGTGCGCAAACAACAACAGTTGTTGTCGTAACTCCAACAACAAGTACAACGTATACAGTAAGTGGTTCTAACGGAACCTGTAGCTCTACCAAAACTATTACGGTAAATGTATCGCCAATTCCTACTATTTCTGCTTCTACAACCAACACAACCATTTGTAATGGAAGTAGTTTTACTTGCACTTTAACCGGTGCGTGTACATATACATGGATGCCTGGTGGATTTACCGGAGCTGTGCTTAATGTATCACCTTCATCAAGTACAACCTACACTGCCACCGGAAGCTGTGGCGGTTGCAATAGTGCTCCACAAACCGTTGTGGTTAACGTTACTTCCAGCCCTGTCGTTAGCAGTACGGTTACCAATGTAACCTGTTTTGGATCATGCAATGGCGCAGCAACCATTACCGCAACAGGTGGAACAGCGCCTTATGCATATTCTTTAGTCCAGGGCACACCTATTTGCGCGGCAACAACCTGTACAAATTTGTGCGCAGGAACATACACTGTAAATGTAACTGATGCTAATGGATGTACAGGTAACTCCGGTATAATGATCACACAGCCTGCACAATTAGCGGCAACTATTTCCAACACAAATGCCTCTTGCTCCAGTTGTACAAATGGTGCGGCAAATGTTCTGGTTACCGGAGGAGTTACACCATACACCTACATGTGGATACCTGGTGGACAAACAACTCCGTCTATCATTAATTTAGCTGTTGGATGTTATACTGCACAAATAACCGACAACAATGGGTGTTCAGTAACTGCAACAACCTGCATAAGTTTTGGAACAAGTGTTGCCCAAATGCAAAACGAAAGCAGTAACCTAAGTATTTATCCAAACCCAAGCAGCGGAATATTTGCAATTTCAAATGTGATCAGCACAGAGAAGTTTGATGTCATTATTACAAATACATTAGGGCAAACTGTAATGATCGAATCTGCTAAAAATGCAAGTCAGGTAACCATTGATCTAAGTAAAACCGGTAAAGGAATTTACTACGCTAAAGTAACTACTGATGAAGGAACAAAACTATTTAAACTGATCCTCGAATAACCCTTAATATGCTCAAATAAAAAGCCCCTGTGTAATTCACAGGGGCTTTTTTAATAAAACCAATAATATTAAACTGCATTCAGTCTTTCCAAAAATGCATCTTTCTTTCGGCGACTTATCTCTAGTTGTGTATTATCACTCATGATGGCGTAACCGCCGTCAACCTTTAAAAAACGCACCACATGATTCATGTTAATTAAATGATGGTGATGGATGCGGATAAAATCATTCTCAGGCAACAGATCCTCGTAATGCTTTAAGCTGGCAGACACCATTAATTTTTTTCCTCCTGTCAAATAAAAATTAGTGTAGCTTCCATCCGCTTCGCAACGGATAATATCTTTAATACTAATTATTTCGTAGGCATTCCCGGTTGGTAAAGTGATCTTGTTATAATTATCATCTGCACGTTTTAAATTCTGGATCAGGAATTGCAAATTATCCATACTTGGCAAATTGGATGATCTTTTTTCGATCAAACGATTAATAGCCATTTTCAGATCATCAATATCTATTGGTTTTAATAAATAATCACAGGCACTGTATTTAATAGCCTTTAACGCGTGTTTATCGGTAGCCGTTGTAAAAATAATATCAAACTTCGCACCTTGCACTTTTTCAAGAACATCAAATCCCGTCCCATCGGGCATACTGATATCCAGGAACAATAAATTTGGCTTAAGGTTCTGGATCAACTCAACACCCTCAGCTACATTCTTAGCTAATCCAAGGATAGCAATTTCCGGAAAATTTTTCTTCAGAATATCTGCCAGCATATCGCGGCTTTTTTGTTCGTCTTCTATAATTACTGCTTTCATAATATAGTTTTTAGTGGTGAGTACTATTTTCAGTTTTTTATTTTACATAAGGAATAAAAACATCCACCTGTGTTCCTATGGCTTCATTTTTTTCATTATACAAATCTATAATATTTACGTTTAAATTCGACTGATGGATCGTGTTTAATATTCTTACTCTATCCTTTGTGATCTTCATACCTAACGATTTATGCCTTGCTGCAGGCTGTAAACTTTGCACAGCTTTAGATTTTTCTCTGCCAATTCCGTTATCCCTGATCGAGATCTTAATGAACTGGTTAACCACTTTGATACCGATATCAATATGACCATTTCCAACTTTAGGATTAATACCATGCAAAATGGCATTTTCGAGATAAGGCTGAATTAACATCGGTGGAATTTCATCATAATCTCCGTCGATGGATGAGTGAATGTCAATTGTATAATCAAACTTATTTTCGAAACGCATTTTCTCCAATTCGAGATACAATTTAATTGCTTCAATATCTTCGTTAATGGTCACAATTGGCTTTTCTGAATTACTTAAAATGATGCGTATCAGTTTGGCAAACTTACTCAGGTATTTTACTGCTTCCTCACCTTTGCTATTTAAAATATAATGCTGTATAGAGTTAAGTGCATTAAATACAAAATGAGGGTTCATCTGTGCCCTTAAAGCGGTTAACTCTGCTTTTGAAACTTCAACCAAATGTTCAAATTCTGCCTGTTGTTTTTTCTTGATCTGCCTTAATCTTAATCTGAAAATAATGATCACGAAGCCCGAAACGCCAATTACACAAAATAATATGAACCACCACGTTTTATAAAACGGCGATTTGATAGTAAAATTAAAAACAACCGGCTCTATATTCCAGATCCCTTCATTATTACAGCTTTTCACTTTAAAACTATATTTTCCGGGAGGTAAATTATCATACTTTGTATTATTTACATCTGTATACGGACTCCAGTCTTTATCATAGTTTTCGAGCTTATAGGTGTACAATACTTTTTCGGGTGCAGTTAAGCAGATACCGTCAAAATAAAAACTGATATTATTTAAAGAGTAAGGTAAAACCGATTCATTTGCCAAAACTGTATCGCTATAGCCTAATTTAATGTTGGTAATGCTGGTCTTTGATAAATTATCATTTTCAATAAATTCTTTTGGTGTATACTTTATTAAACCATTTACCGTTCCAAACCAAATACTACTATCGGCATCTTCATAGATACCATGCGAGTTCGACTCAACTCCTGTAAACCCATCGGCCCTTCCGTACTTGGTAATATCCATCAGATCATACTGTAGTTTTTTTACATCGATCCTGTTAACACCCTGATTAGTTCCGGCCCATAAATAATTATTATCCTTTGTAATAGCAAGTGCATAAACCAGCTCAGAGCTTAACCCATCTTTTTCTGAAATGAATTTATAATTATGTTTCTCCGGATTGAACATTAGCACACCATTTAAAGTAGCGGCATATATATTACCATGTGTATCCTTACACAGATCCAAAGCTGTAGTAACTTCGTTAGGCGAAGAGATGGCCTGTTGCCTGAATTGTTCATTCTCTAGTTTAAATAAACCAGCCATATAAGTTCCCGCCCATATACCGCCTTTATCATCTTCAATAATACTCCAAACTTCAAAACCTGTTTTATCATCGGTCTTGCCTGGTATCTTATAATAAGTAATGATATATGAATTACCGTTTTTTTTCATGGAACAAACTCCGTTTTGTCCACCAACCCAAATAAGATCTTTACTATCCCTGTAAAAACAATTAATAGGTGCCTGCAGTTTGAGCGATGAATTAAAAGGTGAATTTTGAATGACCTCATTCTTGTAAACCGAGATCCCTTTTTCTCCACCAAACCAAACAGAACCATCATCAAACGGAAATATGGCGTTGACTTTGTTGCTGAGCAAACCTTGTTTTATTGAATAATTTTTAAAATAACCATTAGCATATTTGTAAATACCATTACTTTCCGTTGCGATCCACAAGTTGTAATTAACATCCCTGATGATCTGAAAAATGAAAGCGCTCCCTAAACCATGTTGCCTGTCATATACAGTAAACCCTTTGCCACGGTATTTAAATAAACCGCTATGCGTTCCTATCCATAAATTATCTTCGTAATCTATCAACAAGGATCGAATGTGATTTGAGTTGTTATCAAAACCAATATTATAATAATCAAATTCTTTTCCGTTAAAACTTATCAATCCTGTTTTAGAGCCTATCCAAACGATACCATTTTTCTGACACAATACTGCTGTGATATTCTCATCCAGCAAACCATTGCTTACATGGAAAATATTGGTTGTATGTTTTTCAAGATCCAGTAAATACAACCCCCTGTCGGTACCAACATACACTTTACTGTTATATTGAGAAATGCTGTTAACGGTAATGCCTCCCACCAACGCATTAAATTCATTCGAGTTTTTGCCTTTTACAAATAGTCCCTTATTTGTTCCAATTAAAACGCCATATTTTTCGGTATATAAAAGGCAACTGATATTTTGATCTTTAAAATATGGAACAGGAATTACTTTTTTTCCATCCCAAATACATAATCCTTTGTTGGTTCCTGTCCACAAACCGAGCTTTGGGTCAAGGCAAAAACTGGTAACATTATTAGAAGGTAATCCGTCTTTTACATAATAATTATTTATCTGTCCTCTTACTTTATCAATAACGCTTAAGCCATCAATCGTTCCAATAGTGATCAGATGAAACTGATCTTCAATGATGGCATTTACGTAATGATTTGCCAATCCATTCTTAGGGGAGTAATTCTTAAATGTTTTTCCGTTGAACTTGCTGGCGCCACCATATCCGCCACTCCATAAATGCCCTTTACTATCCTGGAACATGGCAAATATTTGTATGTAAGGCAAGCCACTTTCAACCGAATAATTTTTGAAGTTATACTGCTGTGCCTGTTGCTTAAAAGGTATTGCAAACAAAAGTGCAAAAATAAACAAACGGGCAAAATATATTTCAGAATAGCGTTTCATAAGTGGCTTTACTAAAGTACAGATTAATCGTTAGTTAGTATGCAACTTTTTGTAAGTGGTGGCTTTTTGACGATAACTGGATGAATTTTTAGCACAATTTAAGAAAACAATTGCGTGATGGATGTAAGCGGAAATCCTTTTGCCTGCATCTTTACGCTTGCGCCGAAGCTTCAGCATAACGGCACAAAAGATTAAAGCGACAGCCTAACCTCGTCGCCACTTTTGCGGGGGGCACGCCTAAATACCAAACTTAATCTTCTCCCACTTCCGATACAAAATTGTTCATTTTCAACCCTACCTGATTTAAACTCACTGATAATCAATTAATTATTTAGTAAAATTTATAATTTGGGAACGTGTATTTTTCGTACTTTCGTTAGCTTAAATTTAAAACACACTATGTTAACGTTCCTCAAGAAATTTTTTGGTACCAAATCAGAAAAAGATATTAAATCCATACAACCGCTGGTTGATCAAACATTAGAAATATATCCAACCCTTGCATCATTATCCAACGATCAGTTGCGTGCCAAAGTAGATGCTCTTAAGCAAAAGATAAAAGACGCTACAAAGACAGAGCAGGCAGAGATAGATGACATTAAGGCCCGTATTGAAAAAGAATACGACATGGATATTGACGCCAAAGAAGAATTGTATAAAAAGGTAGACGAGCTTGAAAAAGAGATCACCGAAAAGATCGAAGGGGTTTTGAATGAGATCCTTCCTGAAGCTTATGCTATTTTGAAAGACACCTCACGTCGTTTTTCTGAGAACGAAGAGTTAGTTGTTTCTGCTAATGATTTTGATATCAACTTAGCCAAAACTCAAAAAAACATTGAGATACGTGGTAACCAGGCAGCTTGGAAAAATAAATGGATAGCGGCAGGTACCGAAGTGTTATGGAACATGGTGCATTACGATGTACAGTTAATTGGTGGTGCTGTATTACACTCGGGTAAAATATCGGAGATGGCTACTGGTGAAGGTAAAACTTTAGTTTCTACATTACCTGTTTTCTTAAACGCCTTATCAGGAAGAGGTGTTCACGTAGTAACTGTAAACAATTACCTGGCCAAACGTGATAGCGAATGGAATGCTCCTTTGTTCCAGTTTCATGGCTTAAGTGTGGATTGTATCGACAAGCATGAGCCTAACACTGAGAACCGTCGTCAGGCATATTTAGCAGATATTACATACGGTACCAATAACGAATTTGGGTTTGATTACCTGCGTGATAACATGGCCCGTGAATTATCGGATCTTGTTCAACGTAAACATAATTTTGCTATTGTGGATGAGGTCGATTCAGTGTTAATTGATGATGCCCGTACTCCATTAATTATTTCGGGGCCAACCCCAACAGGCGACAAGCATGAATTCATGGAGTTCAAGCCACGTGTAGAAAAATTATTGGCAGCACAAAAAGCTGCTGTACAGGTTTTTTTAACGGATGCGAAACGTTTGTTTGCTGAAGGAAACGAGAAAGAAGCAGGCATTCCTTTATTACGTGCTTACCGTGGCTTACCAAAAAACGGTGCTTTAATTAAATATTTAAGCGAGCCGGGTGTAAAAGCATTGTTGCAAAAAACAGAGAACTATTACATGCAGGACCAACAAAAAGAAATGCATAAAATTGATGTGGATCTGTATTTTGTGATCGATGAAAAAAACAATTCGGTTGATATGACAGAGAAAGGTATTGACCTGATCACCGGAACAACAGATGATCCTCATTTCTTTATCATTCCTAATGTTGGTGGCGAAATTGCTGATCTTGAAAAAAGAACATTTGCAGACCCAAAGGAAAAAATATTATTGAAAGAATCGTTGATGCGTGACTTTAGTGTGAAAAGCGAACGTATCCACACTGTAAACCAGTTATTAAAAGCGTACTCTTTATTTGAGATCGATCAGGAATACGTAATTGCTGACGGCCAGATCAAAATTGTGGATGAGCAAACAGGTCGTATCATGGAAGGCCGCCGATACAGCGATGGTTTACACCAGGCTTTGGAAGCTAAAGAAAATGTGAAGATCGAAGCAGCTACTCAAACTTATGCGACTATTACTTTACAGAATTATTTTCGTATGTATAACAAGTTAGCAGGTATGACCGGTACTGCAGAAACTGAAGCAAACGAGTTCTGGGATATTTACAAACTGGATGTAGTTGTGATCCCAACCAATCGCGCTATTTCCCGTAAAGATGAGCAAGACCTGGTTTACAAAACCAAACGTGAAAAATACAATGCCGTTATTGAAGAAACAGCCAAACTGGTAGCTGCCGGTCGCCCGGTATTGATTGGTACAACAACGGTTGATATTTCTGAATTATTAAGCCGTATGCTTAAATTAAGAAACATTAAGCATAACGTATTAAATGCCAAATTACACCAAAAAGAAGCCGACATTGTTGCAGAAGCAGGACAAGCAGGAACTGTAACCATTGCTACCAATATGGCTGGTCGTGGTACAGATATTAAATTAGGACCTGGTGTGAAAGAAGCAGGTGGTTTAGCAATTGTTGGTACCGAGCGTCATGAGTCACGCCGTGTCGACAGGCAGTTGCGTGGTCGTGCAGGTCGTCAGGGAGATCCGGGAAGTTCACAATTCTTTGTGAGTTTAGAAGATAACTTAATGCGTTTATTTGGTAGTGAGCGTATTGCCAGTTTAATGGATAGAATGGGATTACAGGAAGGTGAAGTCATTCAACATTCTATGATCTCAAAATCAATTGAGCGTGCACAGAAAAAAGTAGAAGAAAATCACTTCGGTACACGTAAGCGTTTGATCGAATATGATGATGTAATGAACGCACAACGTGATGTTGTATACAAGCGTCGTCGTAATGCATTGAACGGAGACCGTATCAGTATTGATATCGCAAACATGATCTACGAAGTGGCTGAAAGTCTTGTTTCGGAATACCATGTTGTAAAAGATTTTGAAAGCTTTAATGTAGAGTGTATCAAATACTTCGGTATCGAATCGCCGTTTGATGAAAAAGAATTCAAAGCTGGAAGAGAAGATGACATAGCTCAACGTTTATTTGAAGCAGGAGAACAACATTACAGATTGAAATCGGCACAGATAGCCGAAATGGTTTTCCCGGTTGTAAAAGATGTTTACACAAATCCGAACAATAACTTTGAGAACATCGTTACGCCTTTCACAGATGGCATTCGTTCTATCCAGGTAATGGCAAACCTTAAGAAATCATTCGAGACCAATGGCCGCGAAATGGTTAATGTGTTTGAGAAAACGGTTATCCTTGCAATGATCGATGATTCGTGGAAAGAACATTTGCGTGAAATGGATGATTTGAAACAATCGGTTCAAAATGCTTCATTAGAACAAAAAGATCCTTTGGTAGTTTATAAATTGGAGTCGTTTAATTTGTTCAAGACCATGATCGCCAAAACAAGTAAGGATATTATTTCTTTCTTAATGAAAGGTGGTTTGCCAATTGAAGAGAATAACAAACAAAACCCTCAGTTACAACAGGCCCGTTTTACGCAGGAACCTGTGCAACAACGACCAAAAGAAAAACTGGTAGAAAGCCGCAGTGAAGAAGAAGCGCAGCAGCAGCAGGAACAACCAAAACCAAAACAACAACCGGTTCGTGTAGAGCAAAAGATCGGAAGAAATGATCCTTGTCCTTGTGGAAGTGGTAAAAAATACAAAAGCTGTCATGGAATTGGTGTAGCTTAAATCTTAAAAAGCCGCTGTTCACAGCGGCTTTTTTGTTGAATTTTCATATAAAAATCCTAGGGTTTTTAGGGTATTTTTCTATCAACATTGGTTTTTCTAAACATATAAGATATTAAAAATCAGCTATTTAATTTATTAAAAGATTTAATAGCCTCCAATATGTTCAAAACATGTTAATAATTGTTGTATTTTTATCTTCTATAACATTTTTTATGATTGAACCTATGAGATTAAAACTGTTTTTCTGCGCTTTGCTTTTCTGCGCTATAACCCAAGCCCAAACTAATGCGGAGTTAAAGGATTTTATTACAAAGAATAGTGTAGCACTGAGAAGTGTCCAGAAAAATATGCTCAGGGAGAACAATGCTTCCTTTATTCCGGTTTTTAAAGAACTCTTAAAAAAACAAGAGTCTGCGGTAAAGCTTTATACAAGTAATAAGGCTGGCAGTGTAGCTTTTGCATTTGATGTGCGCAATGAATGTCTTTCCTTTTTAAAAAAATATGCTCAAGGTTCCACAACCTATTATGAGATCACTGAATCTGAGAAAAAATATGCTGAGGCAACGATAATCAAGGATTTGCAGGCCCTTTCAGATACTGAAATTAAATCAATTGAAGTTTTAGATGTGATGAATCCTCACAGCCTTAATACTATTACTTTAACCATTCAATAAGAATTTATGAATAAAATAGTTACTAAGTTTTTTCAGATTTTGGCATTTGTTGCTTCGGCACAACAAATTGGTTTTTCTCAAACATGCCCTAGCGTTAATGCACAAGCAGGCACAGGTGCCAGTACAACCATTTGTTCCGGTTCATGCGCAAATTTATCAGCAACAGTAGTTCCTGTTAATGCAACTAATACCTATACTGTAGGGTCAATTCCATATACTCCTTTCCCGTTTTCGGGCGGAACACCAGCTATAAGTAATATAGTGGATGACGTTTGGAGTTCTCCTATTAATATTGGTTTTAACTTTTGTTATTTTGGAACAACATTTAATCAATTATTAGTTGGTGCAAATGGTGAAATTACATTTAACATTACTACTCCTGCTACCGAAAGCTGGTCAATTTCAGCAACACTGCCTAATTTAATTGACCATCCGGGAAATACTATTTGCGCGCCCTACAGGGATATTGACCCTTCTGATGTTGGGTCTTCTGTGAATTATTATGTTACAGGAACCGCTCCCTGTAGAAGATTTGTAGCTTACTGGAATAATGCTCCGCTATTAAGTTGTGTAAATCCAAAGTCAACATTTCAAATAGTGTTATACGAAGGAACAAATATTATTGAAACCCATATCTTAAATAGTTCCGGTACCTGTCCATGGCAGGGAGGAAAAGGATTGATAGGTATACAAAATGCAACCGGAACCACGGCTGTAGCACCAGCAGGAAGGAATGTATTAACTGCATGGTCTGCAACTTCTGAGTCATGGCGCTTTACACCAACCGGCACGCCCAATTATACAGTAAACTGGTCGGGACCAAATGGTTTTACAGCAACTGGCTTAACAGCTGCTCCATGCCCTACTGCCACTAGCAATTATACAGCTACAATGAACGTAGCAAACTGCGGAGGCGGATCTACTGCATTTACAAGCGTTGTACAAGTATCTGTTACGCCAACTCCAACACTTTTTCCTGTTGCCAGTCCAACAGCAATATGCAGAGGAAATTCATCAACGTTATCAGCTACGGGAGCCACCTCTTATACCTGGAATCCGGGAGCAGTAACTGCAAGCTCCGTGGCCGTATCTCCAACAATAACAACTATTTATACCGTAACAGGTGCTAATGGATCGTGTGTCTCAACCCAAACCATCAGTTTAACGGTTAATGCTAATCCCACTGTTAATGCTACGCGTAGTCCCAGCTTAATTTGCGGAACGGGTTCGTCAACATTAACAGGTTCAGGAGCATCTACGTATACTTGGAATCCCGGAGGCATATCGGGAAATCCAGTGGTTGTATCACCTACTGTAACAACTATTTATACTGTAACAGGAACCAGCATATTAGGCTGTAACGGAACCCGAACTCTAAATGTAATTGTAGGTCAAACTCCTACAATTACGGCATCATCATCTGCTGCAACCGTTTGCGCTAACAGCACGGTCACTTTAATGTCTAGCGGTGGAACTAGCTATACATGGACTCCCGGGCCAATTGTAGGGGCAACAGTGGTTGCAACACCAACAGCTAATACTATTTATACTGTTACAGGAAGAAACGCAACGGGATGTACGTCAACTAATACTGTCGGAATAAGCGTAACACCCGGTATAACTATTACGCCGGTAGCATCTCCAACATCTATCTGTAGTGGTGCGTCATCAACACTTACCGTTTCCGGTGCAACCAGTTATACATGGATGCCCGGTGCTATCTCAGGAAGTGTTACTGTAGTTACTCCAACAACAACTACTATATATACCGTAACAGGTACATCAGCTGGTTGTTCCAATACAAAAACAATTTCGGTGGTAGTAAATACGCCAGTAATTACTGCAAGTAAAAATCCATCCATATTATGTGCCGGTAACTCTGCTACTCTAACAGCTACTGGTGCGTCAACATATACGTGGAATCCTGGTAGCATAACCGGAAACACAATAGTTGTTAGTCCAACTATCACAACACTTTATACGGTTACCGCAACTAATACTTTAGGGTGCGTTGGCACAAGAACGATAAATCTTCCTGTAAGTGCAAATCCTACCGTGACTCCCACTGCCTCATCTGCATCTATTTGTTTAGGCTCGTCAACCACATTAACTGTAAGCGGTGCAACTACCTATACATGGATGCCTGGCTCCACAACCGGAACTGTTGCTGTTGTGAGTCCTACAACAACAACAAATTATACAGTTACCGGACGGAATACCTCCGGTTGTATTTCTACCGGTACAATCGATATTACTGTTCATCCAACCGTAACCGTTACTCCTTCTGCTTCGTCAACACTTATTTGTCGGGGTAGTTCATCCACATTAACCGCTACAGGCGCAAATACCTATACCTGGAATCCGGGTTCCTTAACAGGGAGTACTGTTGCAGTGTCTCCAAGCGTTACTACAACTTATTCAATAACGGGTACTGCAACAACAGGCTGCGTTGGCACAACTACTTTAAGTATTACTGTGTCGACCATTGCTGTAACAGCAGCAAGTAATCCAACTATTCTATGCAATACTTCTTCAGCAACATTAACCAGCACCGGCGCAACTTCTTATACATGGAACCCTGGAGGTGTGACTGGAAATACAATAGTAGTTACACCCACAGCCACTACCGTTTATACTGTAACAGGAACTAACACAGTTGGATGCACCGCAACCAGAACATTAAATCTATCTGTTGGTGTTACTCCAACAATTACTGCTGCTGCATCACCTACCTTATTGTGCTCGGGAGCAACTGTAACACTAAGTAGTAGCGGCGCTACAACTTATACGTGGCTTCCTGGATCAGTAGTAGGGGCAACAATAACAAGATCACCAACCGTTAGTACAACCTATACCGTGAGAGGACGAGACGCTTCTTCAGGTTGCATAGGTACAAATACAGTTTTTGTAACGGTTAACCCAAACCCAACAGTAAGTGCCACAAATAGCCCAACTGTTATATGCCCTGGAAATTCGGCAACGTTAACGGCTAACGGTGCATCCTCATATACCTGGAATCCCGGCGCATTAACAGGATCTACAACAATTGTTACACCAACAGTAACTACTATATATACAGTAATAGCAACATCATCTTTAGGATGTACCGGCAGTTCAACCGTAAATCTAAAAGTAAACCCAACACCAACTGTAAATGCCACAAGTTCTCCAACTGCAATTTGTATCGGAGATATGACAATATTAACAGGAACAGGTGCCTCAACCTATACCTGGAATCCGGGTGGTTTAACAGGAGCTACTGTCGCCGTAACGCCAACAATTACCACAACATATACTATAACTGGTTTAAATAATGGTTGTTCAGATACCGGTACTCTATCAGTTGTAGTTAATCCAAATCCTACAATTACATCCAGCAGTTCACCAACTATTATTTGTCCTGGAAGTTCAGCAACATTAACCGCAAACGGTGGCACAACTTACACCTGGACACCAGGAAACTTAACCGGTAATACAGTTGTTGTATCACCAACTGTCACGACAACATATTCTGTTGTTGGGACCAATAGTTTAGGTTGTACAAACACATCTACAGTTTTATTAACGCTTAATTCCAGTCCTTCTATTAGTGTTACAAGTAGTCCTACAATTATTTGTTCGGGTGCGAGTTCAACTCTTACTGCAAGTGGCGCTTCAACATATACGTGGAATCCGGGTACATTAACCGGTTCCAGTGTTGCAGTAACTCCAACTACTACAACCATTTATACGGTAACTGGAACTTCAGCGTCAGGATGTACAAACACAAACACTGTATCATTAACAGTTTCTAATCCAACCGTTAATGCGGTTTCTAATCCAACTACATTATGTATAGGATCTACTGCAACTTTAACAGGAACAGGGGCCTCTACTTACACATGGAATCCTGGTGCTTTAACAGGATCTACGATTGCTGTATCGCCAACTGCAACTACAATTTATAGTGTAGTGGGAACAAACACTGACGGTTGTATAAGTCCAACACATACTATCAGTTTAACAGTAGCGCCGATCCCAACGATAAGTGCTGTATCCAATCCTACAGCAATTTGTGCCGGCTCTTCTGCAACATTAACAGGAAACGGTGCAACTACATATACCTGGAACCCGGGTGCTTTAACCGGAACTAACGTTGTTGTTAGCCCAAGTGCTACTACCGTTTATACCGTAACAGGTAACAATGGATCATGTTCTAATACATCAACGGTTTCTTTAACAGTAAATTCATTACCAACCTTAACTGCTACTTCTAATCCAACAGCTGTTTGTGCCGGCTCTTCTGCAACATTAACAGGAAACGGCGCAACTACATACACGTGGAACCCAGGTGCTTTAACGGGCTCAACGGTTACGGTTACGCCAACTGCAACTACAGTTTATACTGTTATCGGAACTTCGGCATTAGGTTGTACTAACACAACAACTGTATCATTAACTGTAAATTCAAATCCGAGTTTTACGGCCGCGGCCGCGGCAGGAACTATTTGTGCAGGAAGTACAACTACATTAGGCGCATTAGGCGCAGTGTCGTATACATGGAACCCGGGTGGAGTAACAGGATTTACAGTAGCCGTTAGTCCAACAGTAACTACAACATATACAGTTACCGGTGCCAATGCAGCAGGTTGTACTTCAACAAACACTGTTGATGTAAACGTTGTTCCAAACTTTACAGTATCTGCTGTATCTAATCCAACTGCAATTTGTGCAGGCGTTTCTGCTACCTTAACAGGATCAGGTGCTACTTCTTATACATGGAATCCTGGAGCATTAACAGGAACAACAACTGTAGTGTCACCAACAGCAACTACAATTTATACAGTAACAGGATCCAACGGAATATGCGCTAATACTGCAACTGTTTCATTAACTGTTAATACTACGCTAACCGTAACAGCAACTTCAAATCCTACTGTATTATGTGTTGGAAATACTGCTACCTTAACAAGCATAGGCGCTTCTACTTACACCTGGAATCCGGGTGCGTTAACAGGTTCTACTATCTCAGTAACTCCTACAACAACTACAATTTATACAGTGAATGCTACTGATGCCATGGGTTGTACAGCCACGCAAACTGTGGATGTAACTGTAAGCAACCCAACTGTTGCTGCCACCGCTTCATCAAATACCATTTGTGCAGGACAAACAACAACCTTAACAGGAAGTGGTGCTGCCACATATACATGGAATCCCGGGGCATTAACAGGAAACTCTGTTGTTGTTTCTCCAACGGTAACAACAACTTATACAATTACCGATGTAAATGTTGCCGGTTGTACAGCTACAAATACAATAACAATCAATGTTATTGCAAATCCAACGATCACGGCCAGTGCTTCACCAACGGTTATCTGCTCAGGTAGTTCATCGACCTTAACAGCAAACGGAAGTTCAACTTATACGTGGTCGCCTGGCGCTTTAACAGGAACAATGGTTGCGGTAACACCAACAATAACTACAACTTATACAGTAATGAGCGACAACGGAATAGGATGTACAAATTCTGAAACGGTAACCGTGACTGTAAATTCGAATCCAACATTAACACTGTCTGCATCTTCTAATACAATCTGCGCAGGTAATAGCGGGACACTAACCGCTATGGGCGCAACTTCATATACATGGAATCCGGGAGCATTAACTACTGCATCGGTTGTGGTAACTCCAACAGCCACAACAGCGTATACAGTAACAGGAACTAATGGAACTTGTTCAACAACACAAACGATCAGTTTATCTGTTAGTCCTAGTTTAACGGTTACGGCATCCGCTACATCAAATTCAATCTGTGCAGGAAGTACAACAACGTTAACCGGCTCGGGAGCTACCTCATACACATGGAACCCTGGTGCTTTAACGGGTACAGCTGTTGCTGTAAGCCCAACAGTAACAACAACCTATACTGTGGACGGAGATAACAGTTTGGGATGTGCTGCTAATAATACAATTACTATCACTGTAAATTCTGCACCAAGTGTTTCGATCACTGCAAGCTCAACTGCATTATGTGTTGGTTCAGTGACTTTAACTGCAAGCGGTGGAACAACATACACGTGGAGTCCGGTGACGGCAACAACCACAGCTATTGTTGACAGTCCGACTATTACAACCACATATACAGTAGTGAGTGATAATGGAACAGGTTGTATTGGCATGCAAACTATTACAGTAAATGTAGGTGCAAATCCAACGTTAACACTTTCTGCCTCAGCTAATACTGTTTGTATAGGAAACTCTTCTACATTAAATGCAAGTGGTGCAAATACATATACTTGGAATCCTGGCACATTAACCGGTTCAACCACGGTAGTTTCTCCAACAACAGCAACAACCTATACAGTAACAGGTGATAATGGCGGCGGTTGTACTAACACAGAAACAATCACAATATCGGTTGGTCCTGCTTTGTCAGTAACAGCAACAGCTTCTTCTAATACAATTTGTGCAGGTTCATCTGCAACCTTAACTGGAAACGGAGCTACATCTTACACCTGGAACCCGGGAGCAATTACAGGTTCCACCACTGTTGTTAGTCCAACAGTAACAACAACATATACGGTTGATGCTGATAACGGCACAGGATGCGTGGCAAATGCTACAGTTACCATAAACGTAAATGCAATTCCTTCGGTTTCTATTTCTGCAACAACTACTTTATTGTGTTCATCAGGTACTGTAACCATGACCGCAAGTGGTGCCACAAGTTATACGTGGATACCTTTAGCTGCTGTGACAGCAACCGTATTTGATAACCCTTCTGTTACAACAACTTATACCGTAACAGGTGCAGATGCAGCTGGATGCTCAAATACTCAAACGATCATTATCAATGTTGGAACAACTCCAACAGTATCTGCTTCTTCAACATCAACAACTATATGTGCAGGAGCCAGTGCAACACTAACAGGAAACGGAGCTTCAACTTATACATGGAACCCGGGTGCTTTAACCGGAACAACAACTGTTGTTACTCCAAGTGTAACTACAACATATACAATTGACGGAGATAACGGAACAGGCTGTATTGGAACCAATACAATTACGATCAATGTTAATTCAATACCATCACTATCTATTGCAGCAACATCAACGGCATTATGTTCTGCAGGTTCTATCACATTAACAGCAAGTGGTGGAACAACTTATACATGGAGTCCTGTTTCTGCAACCACAGCAAGTGTTGTTGATAGTCCAACCATTACTACAACATATACTGTAGCGAGCGATAATGGCGGTTGTATCGGCACACAAACCATTACGGTAAATGTTGGAACAAGCCCTACTATGACGATCACTGCTTCACCTGTTGGTACTATATGTGTAGGAACAACAGCTACATTAACGGCAAGTGGTGCAGCAAGTTATACATGGAACCCTACAGGTGCAACTACGAACAGCATCACAGATGCTCCTTCGGTAACAACAACTTATACCATAATAGGAGATAACGGATTTGGATGTACTGCAACCAATACATTTGTATTGAATGTTGCTTCTGGTACATCTATTACAGCAGTAGCAAATCCAACAGCGGCTTGTGCTAACTCTACCGTAAGCTTATCAGCAAGTGGCGCTACAACTTATACGTGGCTGCCAATGAACGTCTCGGGTGCAACCGTAACAGCAACTCCTTCAGTAAGCACCACATACACTGTATTAGGAGATAATGGAACCTGCGTGGCTTCATCTACAGTATTTGTTACTGTAGATCCAGGACCTGCAAACGTTACAGCAACTGTAAGTGGTGATATCACTTGTTTAACATCATCTGTTGATCTATTTGGTAGTACAACATCATCACCGGTTGTGTATTTATGGACAGGGCCAAGTTCTTATACAAGTTCTACACAAAATCCAACAGGCATTACTGAAGGCGGCGTTTATACGTTAGGGGTTGTTGATCTGTTAACAGGGTGTGTAAACACTGCAACTGTAAGCGTAGTTACTAATACAACCATTCCTGGTTTAACTGTTACTACATCCGGCAGCTTAGGTTGTGCAGGAACCATTACATTAACCGCTGCTTCAACAACAACTAATACATTAACATATAATTGGTCAGGCCCTTCAAGCTTTACATCAGCAGTTCAATCTCCTACAACAAGTGTAGCGGGTGATTATACGGTGAATGTAGCAGATGCTTTAACAGGTTGTAATACTACGGCAACTGTAACAGTTGGCACAGGTACCGCAACTGTTGGTTTTACAGCAACGGCTTCAGGAAGTTTAACTTGTATCGGCGATGTTACATTAACAGCTACACCATCTTCAACCAATGCAGTAACCTATGCGTGGAGTGGGCCATCAAGCTTTACATCAACAGTTCAAAGCCCTACAACAACTGTAGCAGGTGATTACACAATATCTGTTACCGATGTCGCTTCAGGCTGTAGTTCAACATCAACTATCACCGTTGGTACAAATACAGTTGGGCCTAACTTAACAGCTACAACATCAGGAAGCTTAGGTTGTGCAACGAGTGTTACGTTAACCGCTTCAACAACTGAAACTAATACATTAACTTACAGTTGGTCAGGGCCATCAAGCTTTACATCAACAGCTCAATCTCCAACAGCAACTGTAACAGGAGACTATACGGTAACTGCAAATGATGCAATAACCGGATGTAGTTCTACCTCAAGCATAACTGTTGGAACCAACACAACTATACCAACAGTTGGTATTGGTTTCCCTGGACCGGTATTGGGTTGCAATAGTACAGTAACCCTCTCGGTAATAACTGCTATTACTCCAACCATGTCATTCTCATGGTCAGGCCCATCAAGCTTTACATCTACTGCACAAACACCAACAACATCGGTAGAAGGAGATTACACAGTAACAGTAACAGATCCAACTAACGGATGTTCAAATACGGTAACAGTAACGGTTACAACAGATACTACAGTGCCTGTATTCTCTGCAACTGTTATTCCTGCAACATGTACAGGTACTGTGAGCAACAATGACGGAACGATCATCATCTCCGGATATGGTTCAACTGACACTTATGACCTATCACAAGCTGCAACCTATACAGGTACTGCAACCTATGTTACAGGAAGCACTATTCCTTTTGGTGGAACTTTAACTAATACATTAACCAATCCTGCTACAGCAATACCATATACGATCAGGGTATTCAGTGCAAATGGTTGTTTTGCAGATTTAACGGTAACATTAACGCCTGTTACATGTTCTACAACAACAAGCAGTAATGTGTTAGGAATGACCAAAGCAGTAAGTACGCCAACATTTGTAAACAACAATGCTTATAATGTAACCTATACAGTAGTTGCAACAAATGCTTCAACAGTTGATTTAACTAATTTCAGCATCATTGATAACCTGAACAGCACGTTCCCATTACCAACAACTTACAGTGTTATTTCTACACCGGTTGTAACTTCACTAAACAGTAGTTTAACGGTGAATGCAGGTTATGATGGCTCAACGCAAAATGATATGTTGATGCCATTAACAAGTACATTAACTGCTGGCAGAAAAGATACAATTGTATTTACGGTACAGATCAATCCAAACGGATTCTTTGGTCCATTCAAAAACTCAGCAATAGGATCTGGATTTGATGGCGCTATAACAGTGTCAGATAGTTCTAATACAGGTTTCGCATGGGATCCGGATAATGATGGTGATCCAACCAATAATGATACAGCAACTGTTGTTAGTTTAAATCCAAACAGTCATATCGGAGTTGCAAAGAGCGGAATTGTATCCGAAGTATTAGCTGATAAAACACTTGATGTAACTTATACTATTACCGTTAAAAATTTAGGTAATGATACCATTCGTTTTGTACAGGTGTTCGATACATTGAACATTCCTTCGCCAGCGCAGTACACTATCAAATCGGGCCCTTCGGCATCCGGAAGCCTGTCAGCTAACGGTAATTACAATGGCGTAACCGATATAGGTATGCTGGATGCTAACTTAAGTAAATTAGCCCCTGGCCAGATCGAAACGATCACATTGATTCTTAATATAACGCCAAATGATGTGAAATCAATTACCAACATCGCTATTGGTGCCGGTTTTGGTACCGATGGAGGAATTGTGAGAGATTCGTCTAACACAGGTACCGAAGCTGATCCTAACGGAAACGGTGATGCTACTGAACCGGGAGAGAACGTTCCTACAGTTCTTGAATTACCAGATGTGGAATTATTTATTCCCGAAGTATTCACGCCGGATGGAGATGGTAAAAATGATTTCTTTGTCATAAAAGGTATAAGCGGACGAACAGTAAAAATAACCGTGTTTAACCGTTGGGGTAATAAAGTATACGCAAATGATGCTTATGATAATACATGGAACGGAACGCCAAACGTAAGCGGATTGATAATCGGTAACAGCACATTACCACAAGGAACATACTACTACATTGTGGAATTTGAAGACGGAGAAGATGAACCGGTTAATGGCTACGTTGTATTACAATACTAATTCATATTAAAATTATAAGATAAATAGAAGACAATGAAAAAATCAATTTTAATAATCGTGATCGCTTTATTCAGCAGCATCTGCGCAAAAGCTCAGTATGATGCCATGTTTACACAGTATATGTTCAACGAAATGTACATCAATCCCGCTTACACAGGATCGAAAGAAGCTATGGCTGTGAACCTAACACATCGCCAGCAGTGGGTTAGCTTTCCGGGAAGGCCTATTACAACTTCGTTTACATTACATGGACCATTGGCAAATGACAAGATGGGCTTAGGTCTTAGTTTCTTAAACGAACAAATTGGAAAATTAAACCGCAATCTGATCTACTTAAATTATGCTTATAGAATTAAAGTAAGTGAAAAGGGCAAACTTTCATTTGGTTTAATGGGCGGCATCCACAATCAGGTAAACAAACTAGCTGAATTAAAAGCTACTGAATCGGGCGATATACAGGTGTCTCAAAACACGCCAAGTATTATTACCCCAAATTTTGGAGCTGGTATCTACTATTACACGAATACATTTTATGCAGGTGTTTCTATTCCCCGCATGATCGATGACAGCTATATATTTACTGCCACAGGTGATATTGATAAATCAACAAAATTTAATGTGAGTAAATTTCATTATTATTTAACAATAGGAAATGTATTTACAATTAATGAAGATCTGAAAATAAAACCTCAGGCAATGGTTAAAATGGTTCAAAGCGCTCCTTTGCAATACGATATCAATGCTAATTTCCTTATCAAAAACAAAATATGGGCAGGATTAGGGTATAGAAGCGGCTCTAATGTATCAGCGTTAGTGGGCCTTCAGGTAACACCTCAGTTCCTTGTAAACTATTCTTATGATTATGGTTTGACCAAAATTCAAAAGTATTCGCAAGGTTCACATGAGATCACATTAGGTTATTTATTCTCATACAAACAACGTAAAGTAGTAACACCAAGATATTTCTAGTATTATGAACAAGTCAATTATATTATTCTCGATCGTTAGTTTATTTGCTGTAAAAAGTGTGGCACAAAGTGCTTCTATTAATGCCGCCAATAAATTATATTTTTCTAAACTATACGTACAAGCTATTCCTAAATACGAAAGTGTTTTAAAGAAAGATAGTGCAAATGCTGACGTATTGATCAACTTAGGAGACTGCTACCGTTTAACAAATAACAACCGAGGACAACTCATATGTTATGGTAAATTAGTAAAAACAGGTAAAGCAGAAGAAATACACAAATTGTATTACGGCCAGGCTTTAATGGGGGCTGGCAAATACGATGACGCAAAAAAATACATGGACGAATATAAAGGCGACAAAAGAGGCGAATCCTTTTCGAAAGCTATTACCAATCTTCAAAAGTTTTCTAAAAATGCTGACGCTTATGCTTTGAAGGAATTTGAACACAATTCACCATTCAATGATTTTTCGGCTTTTACTTTTATGAACGACAAAATCGTTTTCACATCCAACAAATCAAAGACAGCCTGGATCTCAAGAAAACATGGTTGGACCGGAAACAATTACTGTCATATGTTCATGACAGAGAAAAATGAATTTGGCGAATATGATACACCCGCTATGTTCATTGCTGAATATGCTCCTAAATACAATGACGGTCCTTTTTCTGCAAGTAAAGATGGTACAAATATATTTTTCACAAGAAACTCAACCAGCAAAAAAGATAAGAGTTTAGATGGAACGCAGAAGCTAAAAATTATGCAAGCCACCATTCTTAATGATAATTTTCAATCGATGATGGTTTTGAAATTCAATAGCAATGAATATAACTGCGCGCACCCTGCAATTAGCAAAGACGGGAAAACATTGTATTTTTCTTCTGATATGGGTGGTGGACAAGGAGGCATGGATCTTTACTACTGTAAATTAGATGCAGGTGGGGCCTGGGGGCCACCGGTTAATTTAGGCGAAAAAGTAAATACCAGAGGAAATGAACTTTTCCCTTCCATTACCGATGATAACATTTTATATTTTGCTTCAAACGGACATGAAGGATTGGGCGGACTGGATGTTTATGAGTGTAAAATAAAAGATGATAAAGTAGGTAAAGTCTATAATATGGGAAAACCTGTGAACAGTGAATATGACGACTTTGCATACAACCTGAATAGCGATGGTAAAAAAGGTTTTTTAAGTACTAATAGAAAAACAGGTGGTATGAATGATGACATTTATCATGTTGAAGTTCTAAGAAAAGTATCGAGAGGAAAAACAGTTAATTTTGTCATCAAGGATAAGGACTCACAAGAGCCACTTACGATGACGACGATAAAATTAAATACTGACTCATTCACAACTAACGAAAAAGGTGAATTTCAAGGTGTTTTAGAGGAAGATATAAATTATGCATTAGTCATCAAAAAAGAAAAATATTTTGAAATAGCCGATTCAATTTCAACAAAATCTTCACCTGAAGAAGATGAGTTTACCAAAACCATTGAATTGGAAAAAGACCCTAATTTAACTTTACTTGCTGGTATTTATGATGCTAAAACAGGGGTAGGAATAGAGAATGTACATATTAAAATAAAAGATCTTGCTGTAAGTAATGATTTTGAATTATTGAAAACAGAGAAGAACGGCGAATATAAAATGCCATTGAAAGGCAAAAAAATTGGTGATAAATTATTGTTTTTAGTGACCATCGAAAAAGAAGGCTACATCACTAAAACCACAAATTTTACCTACGAGATCAAAAAAGAAGGAGAGATCCAAATGAATGAATTGTTAGGCTTAACAATTGGTAAAGTTGAGGTTGGGATGGATCTTGCAAAAATGATCGACATCAAACCTATTTATTTTGACTTGGGGAAATCAGTGATCAGAAAAGATGCGGCCATTGAGTTAGATAAAGTTGTTGCAGTTATGAAAGAATATCCAAACATGATCATTGAATTAGGTGCCCACACGGATTGCAGAGGAGCTGCAGCTTCCAATTTAAAATTATCCGGTGCAAGAGCAAAAGCATCAGCTGCCTATATTGTAAAACAAGGTATTGATAAGACCCGTATTTCGGGTAAAGGTTATGGAGAAGGCAAATTATTGAATTCTTGTGCCTGCGAAGGGAAAGTAAAACCAACCTGTTCGGAAGATGAACATGCTAAGAACAGAAGAACAGAATTTATTATTGTAAAGTTGAAAGACTAACGACAAGTCATGCTGAACTTGTTTCAGCATCTCAGTTCTAAAATATTTACTATAAAAAAACTCCCACAAGATCTTGTGGGAGTTTTTTTATGAAAAAATGTAGTGTTTTATTTTGTAGCGTACATAACGTCTTTTACTGCTTTCACAGTTTTAGCTACGTTAGGCAAGGATGCATCAATTAAAGTTGGCGCATACGGTAAAGGCACATCTGCTGCTGTGATACGGCGAATAGGTGCGTCCAAATAATCAAAGGCATCCTTTTGCACTCTGAACGCGATCTCTCCTGAGATACTTGCCAATGGCCAGGCTTCTTCAACAACTACTAAACGGTTTGTTTTCTTTACAGAAGCAATTACTGTATCATAATCAATTGGTCGAACGGTCCTAAGATCTATTACCTCAGCACTAATGCCTTCTTTCTCTAATTCAGCAGCAGCAGCCAAAGCCACTTTCATGATCTTACCAAACGAAACGATGGTTACATCAGTTCCTTGTCTTTTAATATCAGCTACACCAATGGGGATAATATACTCTTCGTCAGGAACCTCGCATTTATCACCATACATTTGCTCGCTTTCCATAAAAATAACCGGGTCATTATCACGAATTGCAGCTTTTAATAAACCTTTAGCATCATATCCGTTTGAAGGGACAATTACTTTTAATCCGGGACAGTTAGCATACCAGTTCTCAAAAGCCTGAGAGTGCTGAGAGCTTAACATTCCTGCACTTGCTGTAGGACCCCTGAATACGATAGGACAGTTATACTGACCCCCACTCATGCTTAAAAATTTAGCAGCAGCATTTATTATCTGATCGATAGCAACCAAAGAAAAGTTAAAGGTCATGAATTCAATAATAGGACGTAAACCGTTTACGGCTGCCCCTACTCCAATACCTGCAAAACCAAGCTCAGCAATAGGTGTATCAATGATCCGTTTCGGTCCAAATTCTGCCAGCATTCCTTTACTTACTTTATAAGCACCGTTATATTCAGCCACTTCTTCACCCATTAAAAAAATGGATTGATCACGACGCATTTCTTCATTCATTGCTTCGCGCAGGGCTTCTCTAAATTCTATTGTTCTCATATAAATATCAAAGTCTCAAATGTAAACAAAAAGCCATGTATTTAAAAGAGAAAGGCAAAATTATAGGCTTATATTGAAAACTTTAAATGGTATTTACTTTGCTTTTCAGGCTTGGTAAATCACTCGTATACAGAACTTTATGATTTGACGAAAACAAAGTGGAATTTTGGGCATTTATGTATTGATTTACCCCATATTTTTTTAAATTTGCTAACCTTTTTAAAAACGATATATAATGAAAATATTAGTTCCAATTAGTAATGTTCCCGACACAACTACTAAAATAGCTTTCACTAACGGCGATACTGAATTTAATGCCGCCGGAGTACAATTTATAATTAACCCATACGATGAGTGGTACGCATTGGTACGTGCTTTAGAATTAAAAGAAGCAGGAAAAGCTGAAAAAGTTACCTTGATACATGTTGGCTTAGCTGATAGCGATGCTACTATCCGTAAAGGATTTGCTTTAGGTGCTGATGACGGTGTGCGTGTGGATGCTGAAGGGCCTGATGCTTATTTCGTAGCGGAACAAATTGCCAAATACGCAAAAGATAACGGTTATGATCTGGTAATGACCGGAAAGGAAACCATTAACTATAACGGTTCATCGGTTGGAGCTATGATCGCAGGATTTATGGATCTGCCATTAGTATCTTTAGCTACTAAATTCGATCTGGAAGGAAATAAAGCAACGGTTGAACATGACGTGGATGGCGGAACTCAGGTTGTGGAATGTGAATTACCTTTAGTTATTTCCTGCTCGAAAGGAATGGCCGAACAACGTATCCCGAACATGAAAGGAATTATGAGTGCCCGTACGAAACCATTAACAGTAGTTCCTGCAAGCGGTGCCGATAAATTAACGAACATCAAATCATATTCATTATCGGCAGGACGCACAACTGTAAAAATGATCGATGAAAATAACATGGATGAATTAGTGAACTTATTACACACAGAAGCTAAGGTTATTTAATAATTTAGAAATAAGATTTTAGTCAGTTCGAGCGAAGTCGAGAACACACCTAGATCAAACAATATAAAAATAGAAATTATGTCAGTTCTAGTATATACAGAAATAAATAAAGGAAAAGTAAAAAAAGCGTCTCTGGAGGCTGTTAACTACGCAGCTAAAATTGCTGAATTAACAGGATCAACCGTTACAGCTTTAGCTATTAATGCAGACGCTGCTCAATTGGAAGAAATTGGAAAAGCAGGCGCTAAAAAAATATTATCCGTAAAAAATGATGCGTTGACATCTTTAGACAGCATGCTGATCTCAGCAACTGTTGAACAGGCTGTCAAAGCAGAAGGATCAAAGATCATTATCTTCTCTTTCGACATTACAGGCAAAGCTGCTGCGCCACGTTTAT
Organism: Bacteroidota bacterium; assembly: GCA_040386075.1. Taxonomy (GTDB): domain Bacteria; phylum Bacteroidota; class Bacteroidia; order B-17B0; family Aurantibacillaceae; genus UBA4416. Next base: position 91,776 of record JAZKGE010000034.1, on the reverse strand, counting down.
CGGCCCGTTTAAAAGCAGGTTTAGTAGCAGGTGCAGTTGATTATCCAACAGTAAATGGCGGAAGTTTGGAAGTAAAGAAAAATGTATTCTCAGGAAAAGCAACAGCGCTTTATTCTATCAACAGCGATATCAAGATCATCTCTTTATTACCAAATTCTTTCCCGGTAAAATTAGGAGACAATGCTGCTACAGTAACAGATTTTTCTGCTGACTTAAGTGGCGTGAATTCTAAAATAGTTGTGAAGGAAAAGAAGTCAAATGATGTTGGCGGAATGGCTCCATTGCCTGAAGCTGAGTTAGTAGTTTCTGCAGGACGCGGTATGAAAGGCCCTGAGAACTGGGGAATCATTGAAGAGTTAGCAAAAGAATTAAAAGCAACAACGGCTTGTTCTCGTCCGGTTGCCGATATGCACTGGAGACCACATCATGAACATGTTGGACAAACAGGTGTTGCTATCCGTCCCAACTTATATATTGCTATTGGTATCTCAGGTGCTATACAGCATTTGGCAGGTGTTAACGGCAGTAAAACAATTGTGGTTATCAACAGCGACAAAGAAGCGCCTTTCTTCAAATCAGCCGATTATGGTGTTATTGGAGATGCAGCGGTCATTGTTCCGAAATTGATTGAAGCAGTTAAAAAATTCAAAGCAAATCAAAACTAATTCAACCATATTTTTGTATATTAGAGTTTCGTAAAAATGGGAATGAAGAAAGTCAGATTAGAAATTGTTGGTTTATCTTACAGTCAGACACAAAGTGGCGCCTATGCCCTTGTTTTAGGCGAAAGTACTGGTAGCCGCCGTTTACCTATCATTATTGGAGGTTTCGAAGCACAGGCTATTGCTATTGAGTTGGAAAAAATGACTCCTACCCGTCCTTTAACACATGACCTATTCAAAGCATTCTCTGAAACGTTCTCTATTGAAGTAACCGAAATATTAATATACAACCTGGTAGAAGGTATTTTTTACGCCAAACTGGTTTGTACGGATGGAACCCGCGAAGTAGAAATTGATGCTCGTACAAGTGACGCTATTGCTTTAGCGGTACGTTTCAACTGCCCTATCTTTACTTACGAATTCATTTTAAAATCGGCGGGTATTGTATTGGATGATGAAGTATTACCAACGTCTGAAACTCCTCCTGCATCTTCAACTGAAGAAACAACAACAGCCCCTGTTTCGGAAGGCGAATACAAATCCAAATCAACCGAAGAATTAAAGAATTTATTAGAAACAGCTTTGGATGGAGAACAATACGAATTAGCCTCTAAAATAAGAGACGAAATAAATAACAGAAAAGAATCTTAAAAAAAAGTCCGAAAATATTTTCGGACTTTTTTTATTGTTCTTATAATTCCAAAACTATTCCTTCACAAACTTTTGAGTAGCCTGTAATTTTCCCTGAGTGATCTTTAAAAAATAAACGCCGCTGCTCATATTGTTCAATGCAATGGTAACTTTATCCAAAGCCAGCGTTTCCATTTTTGAAACAACTTTACCTAATACATCTGTTACTGTAAACTCCGTTTTAATTTGCTGATGGTTGGAGAAATGAACTACTAACTCGGTACCGGCCGGAATTGGTGATAGAACGGTATTAGCCTTCAGTTCCATTTCGCTGGCTGAGGTTATTACAAAATTATTTTTAACATTTGATTTGGATTTATTGATCTGTTGTGTTGTTTTGGCTGTAGGATTACATGAAAAACCCAAAGCATCAACGCGCCAGTTACCATTAGGATAATTCAAGTAATTAGGGTCGGTAGTAGAAAGTCCGCCTGTATTTACAAGTACCTGCCAGGTACCATTATTAATGTCATCCCGCATAAACTGGTAGCCGGTTGCCGGGCTTGATTGTCCTTCGATGCCATAAGCATTCCAGCTAAAATTTTGGTTGTTTTGCTGAATAAAAATACTTTCGTGATACAAACCTTTAGTTCCCATGCTTCCACAAGTACCTCTAATGGCTAACTTATAACGGCTGCTGGAATACTGAGGGTCACCACCATTTGGACCTCCTACAGTTCTTGCAGTATCTACTAAAAAATTGGATTGATTAATGGACTTAGCACCGATCTTTTTATATACCGTAGCAAAGGCATCATAGCGGTATACAATAAAACTATCTGCTAACGGATAAACAGATTTGTCCCAGTAAATCACATTATTTAAAGCTAAACTGTCTACCGTTACCAAACAAATATTTGGCGCATCATAAATACAGTTAGTTAATTTTAAAACAAAAGCATCCTGGCCGCCCTGCGATGCAAAATACAATGTGTTTGCATTTGGATCAAGATCAGGAGCTCCAGTGAAAATTCCGGAAGCATAAACATTTTGAAGTGAATCCGCGTGAAGAGAAGTAATATCAGTAGTACTTCCCGCGCCGCCAAAACCTTTTGCCCACATAAAATTTCCTGCTGTATTATATTTTGTGATAAATGCATCATTTGATCCTTGAGCTGCTATCGCTGTAGTTGCCGCACCGGCATCAAAATCGGCAGTTCCGCTAAACGAACCGGAAACATATACGTTTTGTAACAGGTCTGTTGCTACTGCATTCGGATACGCCGAACCTGCTCCAGAAAAATTTTTAACCCACATAAAACTACCTGCTGAATTTAATTTTAAAATAAAACCATCACTGCCAGTTGTTGTTATATTTGTTGAAATAAAATCTATGCTTCCGCTACAATACCCAACTATATACGCATTAGACAAATTATCAACTGCTATTGCGGGTTTCTGAACTTGTCCGGGACCACCTACGCTTTGTGCCCACAAATAATTTCCCAAAGAATCTAATTTTAAAATGTATATATCTGTTTTGTAAGCAGAGCTTATGATTGTAGAGTACAAATTATTGGTGGCTGCAGCTGAATTAAAATCAACTGTTCCTGTAAATATTCCTGCTGCATAAACATTTTTATTATTATCAACAACAATTGAATAGCCTCTATCTAAAGCGGTACTACCAAACTTTTGAGCCCAAACAAAATTGCCTGCTATATTTAATTTAGCAACAAAGGCATCCATAACTCCTGGTGAAGACGACGCCAATGTGTATGTAGCTGTCGCGGGATTAAAATCAGCTGTACCACTTAAAACACCAGTTGTATAAACATTTTGTGAGGCATCAACCGTAATCGATTCAATTGACGCGCCTCCTACGTATTCTTTGACCCAAACAAAATTGCCCAAAGCATTTAGCTTACAAATAAAATTACTCGCACCATTAATTGTATAAGTACCTGCTCCAGGATTCATATCTGTCGCTCCTGAATAACTACCGCCGATATATACATTACCAGTAATATCAACATCCACACATACCGCTGAATTTGAGCCGGTAGAGCCAACAAAACTTTTTGCCCACACAAAATTACCTGTTTTATCAATTTTTAAAACAAAACTATTCGTTGTTCCAACTGATGCCAAAGTAAAGGTGCCCACTCCAGGATCAAAATCCATGGTTCCCTGAAAAAATCCTACTGTAATAACGTTACCATCCTTATCAATGGCGCTTCCACGTGCATTATCAGTACTAAGTCCGCCAATCTGATCGGCCCATTGCAAGAAACTGGCTTGAGAAAAATGGGTTAAACCTGTAAATAGCAATGCTATCAATAAAGTGTTGCTGAATAATTTATTCATAATAAACGTACCGCAGCTATAAATTGGAACAACGTGAAACAACGTGTGCTGTGATGGTATTTAAAAGTACGTGTTTTTTACATCAAAACAGCTTACTTTAATAAGTATATCACAATTAATTTGTTGTAGGAGAACGTGATTGGAATAAACTTTTACCCTCTATTCAATACGATCCTGAAAGTGGTTCCTTTTTCATCGCTTTGCAAAACAAAGATCTTCCCATCATGGTAATTTTCGATGATGCGTTTACACAGGGATAAGCCCAGGCCCCAACCCCGTTTTTTGGTTGTATAACCCGGTTTAAAAACCGATTTGTGTTTTGATTTATGAATGCCTTTTCCGCTGTCTTTTAAATCAATGGCAACGCCCTCCGGAATATCAATGATCGTTACTTTAAATTCGCCTTTGCCATCCATGGCATCCACAGCATTCTTGCAAATGTTCTCGATCACCCATTCAAATAAAGGAACAGAAAGCTGCGCACGAATTTCCGTCTCCGGAATCTCTAAAATGTAATTCACATTCTTTGATGTGCGTTGCTTTAAATAATCCATGGCATTTTTCACTACCATGCAAACATCTTCATCCTGTAAGGTAGGTTGAGATCCGATCTTGGAAAAACGCTCTGTGATCATATTCAAACGCACCACATCACGGTTCATTTCATTCACTACCATCTCATCGGCTCCGGCACCTTTCAAATATTCTATCCAGGCCATGAGTGATGATAAAGGTGTTCCAAGCTGATGGGCAGTTTCCTTGCTCATACCAACCCACACCTGATCCTGCTCAGCTTTACGTGAAGTACTGAATAATATATAAGCGATCAGTAAAAATATACCAATAACCCCAAATTGCACGTAAGGATAATAAGTAAGCTGTGTCAATAAAGGCGATTGTTCATAGAAGATGTAACTCTTTGAATTATTACCAAGATCAATGAGGATGGGTGTATTTTGAGCTTCCATCTCGGCAAGCATGGTCTTTAATTTTTCGGTAGAGTTGATCTTCTTATAGTCTATATTACCCATTTCGATGATATGCGTTTTGGTTGAGTCGGTATAAATAACAGGAACTGCTGCGCTGTTAACCGTAACATCTGCAATAAACGATTTGATCAAACTATCAAACACCACTTTAATATCCGAAAATAAACGACTGTCTTTATGGTACAGGAAATTTTTATTCCCTTTGTAAACATCAATAACAACAGGCTCATACAAAGCTTTCATGTTTGCTAGTTCCTTCTTTAAGGCATCGGCGTTATGCTCAACCGCTGAGTCTAAATTCCGGCTCGCGGTAATATGATCCTCATTATCCGTTAAAATAACCGGCACTGTCGTATTGTCCTGCAAAACTTTCAATACAAATTCAGAAACGCTGAACATATCGGCGCTGAGCTCTTTGGTTGCCAGTGCATATAACTCTGCTTTCTTACGCTCTTCGGTTTGTAGTTTTTGAAACAGGTCGTTTGTGAATTTTACCAACCCCGCTTTTTTTTGAACTGCTTCTGCCCATAGCCTTACTTTTTTCTCCTCATCTGTTTTGATGCTATTCACCAGTTTATCGGTGTACCATAAGGACGTAAATACAATAATAATGGCCACTATAAAAAGCACCCATTTCCATTGTTGTTTTCTGGAGTAAATGTTCATTGATACTAAAGTATGGATTATATAACGCTATTGCAAGTGGGATATTGTTTTAGCGCGGTTTAACCGAAAAGGACACAAATAAAAAGGCGCAAAAATTACTTTGCGCCTTTTTATTTATCTGTGAGCTCTTGTCGGTTAAGCAATTATATCAAAGCCTGTATAAGGCACCAATACTTTAGGGATCCTAATTCCTGCTTCTGTTTGATTATTCTCTAATAAGGAAGCAACGATGCGAGGCAATGCCAAAGCACTTCCATTTAAGCTATGAGCCAACTGTGTTTTACCTGTTGAATCCTTGTAACGGCATTTTAAACGATTGGTTTGAAATGTCTCAAAATTAGAAACAGAACTTACTTCCAACCAGCGTTGTTGTGCTGCGCTCCAAACTTCCAGATCATAAGTTAAAGCAGATCCAAAACTCATATCGCCACCACATAACTTCAATGTACGGTATGGCAATTCCAACTCCTGTAATAAACTGCATACAAATTCCCGCATAGTTTCAAGGGTCTTATAAGAATTTTCGGGTGCTGTAATTTGTACGATCTCTACTTTATCAAACTGGTGTAACCGATTTAAGCCACGCACATCTTTTCCGTAACTTCCTGCTTCTCGTCTGAAACAAGGTGTGTAACCGCAATTTTTTATTGGCAGATCGCTTTCCTTTAACATCACATCGCGATACATATTGGTGATAGGCACCTCAGCCGTTGGAATTAAATACAGATCATCAACCTGGCAGTGATACATTTGTCCTTCTTTATCAGGTAACTGACCGGTACCGTAACCGCTATCTGCGTTTACTAAAATTGGTGGCTGCACTTCATTGTATCCTGCTGCCGTTGCTTTGTCTAAAAAATAATTGATCAAAGCTCGTTGCAACCTTGCTCCCTTGCCTTTGTAAACAGGAAACCCTGCACCAGTTAATTTCACACCCAATTCAAAATCAATCAGGTCGTATTTGGTGGTCAATTCCCAGTGTGGCGTTGCGGCCGCATGTAATTTAGGAATAGCGCCACGCTCATTTACCACTTCGTTATCCTCCGGTGTTTTACCAACCGGAACCGATAAGTTAGGCAGATTAGGAACCGTTACCAATATTTTATGAATTTCAGCCTCGATGTTCTTTAATGTTTCATCAAAGTTTTTTTCGTTTGCTTTAAGGTCTGCTGTTTTAGCTTTTAATGTTTCCGCTTCTTCTTTCTTACCCGATTTCATTAATTCGCCAATTTGTTTAGCTAAATTATTAGCTTCGGCTTTGGTATCATCTGCCTGGCGCTGCGCACTTTTACGGTTATTGTCTAACTCTATTACGGAGTTGATGATGCTTTCCGCATCTTTAAAATTTTTGATCGCTAAACGTTTTAAAACGTCCTCTTTATTGTCTCTGATGTATGCTAACTGTAACATAAAATTATTTAAGAATTACAAATTTATTATTAATGATTTGAGAATTGATCGTGATCGATAAAAAGTAAGTGCCATTCTTCAACTGGCTCACATCTGTTTCCGTTTTATACTCTCCAATAGCCTGTTTATTTTTTTTACCTGCAACAACTGTTTTACCTTCTACATCAACAATTGAAACAGTAATATCCGACTCTTCCAATAATTTATATTTTAAATTGATCTTATCTGATGTAGGGTTAGGAAACATCGAATATTCTAACCGCGCTTCAACCTCCTGAATGCCTGCGTACAAATTATTAATGTTCCATAAAACAGAAAAAGTATGATCAAAAGGATGCACAAGATCTTTGGATAGAATTGTAGTGTCTATCACCGTGAACAATAACGAATTGTTTCCAACAGGCATGGCCGAGCTATTTAACACTAAAGAATCCTGGTTGTGGGCAACATCTACGCCGTTTACCGACCAGGTAGTTTTTAACGTATTAGGGTTAGGCAACACTAATTTTGTTTTAAATAAACGGCTTGCCGTAGTGTACGACACAACCGACGAACTCGAAGGTGAGTAAGAGTCTATAGGTGTTATCAGTGAATGGATCTTTTCAATGATAGCTTCTTTACATACTGCGCAAAATGGTTGATTCAAATAACGCATCTTACAATTTTGGTGTGGTCTGAACCAGGTATTATCAGGTGCCACAGTTCCGTAAGGATAAGTACTTACGCCTGTGATGCCAACCCATTGAGCCCATTTTACAGTTGATGCATTACCATCGCTGGTCATATTTGGCCTTTCTGAACCAGCAGAAGGCCCTGCCCAATACTCATCTGCCAAACCTGCAAACGAATGTCCCATTTCATGAGCTACGATCTCTTTGGAAGATGTATGTGTTGATGACACTGCATATGCACCACCGGCCCCACCATACTCGGGCGAGTTACCTAAAATAACGATCTGGCTGTAATTAGGAAAATGATTAGCTAATACATTATAAACCTCGTTTGGGTTCATTGAATAGATCAATCGGTGCGTGCCATAATTATCAAAACGGGTATTAAAATAATTGGTTACGTTAGAAACCGGTATCACCGGCTCTGTAACATCTGTTGCGTTAGCCGGATGAGAAACACCCGATTGTGGCGATTCGCATTTAATAGCATACACATTAAAGTAATTCTTGTAATTGTTGAACGGAGAGGTATTCAGTAAATATGAATACGTAGTTGTTACGTCAGAAATAAATAAAGGGATCTGAGAGGTTGTATAACCATCACCCATAAATACCAGGTTGATACGATTACTCACGGGACCAGTTTTCCAAAGTGTATCAACACCTGTAGTGATCTGGCTGTTCATGCAGAAACCCAGAAAGCAAAACAAAATTAAAAAATTATTTTTCATGGTTAATTGTTATTTGTTTGGTTTCTTTAAAATTAATGGTTTCGGTAATTTTTATTTTTTTATATTCAGAGAAGTATGGTACCCTGAAAACAGTTTCTCCTTGTTGTAAAGATATTGATTTTGATTCGATTTCCCCAGATTCCTGATACAAATCAAAACGTTTATATAAAGGGTGATCTGTGAATGCATGGATAACATGCTCACTCTTATCCATGATCTCTATTTTCAGAAAATTGGCATCTTTTGCATAATGATCGTCTATCTTGTAATTGATCTTTGTGTTGGCTATCTGAACTTTAGTGATACTGAAAGCAGTTGTTCTTTTTACCGAATCTCTGATCACACTTAAGGTATAGAAGGCCGTTTTTTCAACAAGCTTTGGCGGGGCAGGCTTGGTTTTACAAGCCCACACGCCAAGGCTCAGCAGGATGATATATAAACTATTTTTTTTCAAGCTTTTTAAATTCTAAAAACAAGAAAAGCCCACCGTTTTTCCGGAGGGCTTTCAAGTTCTATAATAGTTTTCTTGTTATGCCTCTACAGGAACAACTGAAACGTAAGATCTGTCGTCTTTTTGTTTTTTGAAAACAACTTTACCATCTACTAAAGCAAATAAAGTATGGTCTTTTCCCATTCCTACATTTACTCCTGCATTATGTTTTGTACCACGTTGACGAACGATAATGTTCCCAGAGATACAAGCCTGGCCACCGAAAATCTTAACGCCTAAACGTTTGCTATGTGATTCGCGACCATTGTTTGTGGAGCCCGCTCCTTTTTTATGTGCCATTTTAAATTAAATTTAATGGTTAATACTTTTAATTATTCTTCAGTTTTTTTAGCTGCTTTTTTTGCAGGTGCTTTTTTAGCCGCTGCTTTTTTTGCAGGTGCTTTTTTCTCAACAACTACTTCTTCTCTAACTACAGGATTTCTGTGGCTTGGAGCTAAGAACGTACGTACTGATTTTTCAGCTTTTAATTCGTCTTTTAAAGAATCACCTTTACCTAAAACACCTTGAATTAACAACTGTGTCAAATGCTGACGGTGGTTGTTCCATTTTTGGTATCCTTTACGACGTAATTTCTTAAATACGATAACTTTATCGCCTTTTAAGTGTTCGATTACTGTGGCTACAACTTTTGCGCCATCAACAGTTGGGGCTCCAACAGAGATCTTGCCGCCGTTATCAATTAAGAAAACTTTGTCAAACTCTACTTTAGCACCCTCATTAGCATCTAGGCGGTGAACGTAAACTTTATTGCCTCGTTCCACTTTAAATTGTTGCCCTGCTATTTCTACAATTGCATACATGAGTGTTAAATTTTTATTGTTAATAATTTTTTTAAGGACGGCAAAGATAGGTGGTTTTTTGTATCTGCCAAAGATTTTGAGCACTTTTTTAAGCTAAATGCCCGTATTTTTTGGTTACTTGAAAGATCTGTCATGATAAAATGCTTATAATCAATAATTTAAAAATAAGTCGTATAAATAATTCAGTCTTAGTATTTGGGCGTGTCCCTGCGGGCCGGGCTTTCGGCACTCGCTTTTTTATTTACCCTGCGGGATAAATAAAAAGAGCTCAAACAAATACCTCAATCCCTCACGCTGGGCTTGCGCTTGTGGTTCGAAGTTTAAATTGGCATTATCTCTCGTGTGAGGGATGCGAGCGAAAATCCTTTTGCCTGCCTCCTGCAAAAGATTGCAGCGGGTCAGCCCGACGGCGCCGCCTCTTTTGCGCCGGCACGCCCAAAATAACCTGAAAATTAACTTATTCCTCAACCGGTTTCTTTACCGAATTGATCATCCAGATACCCGTAATAATAACTATAACCGCCAGTACCTGCCACAAATTAATGATCTCACCATCAAATAAACCCCAGCCAATGGCCACTATAGGAATTAAGTAAGTGCAACTGGCAGCAAATACAGTCCCCGACAGCTTTATTAATGTGTTATAAACTACAACAGATAATGCCGAACCAACAATGGCCAAAATGCTTACATAACCTAAAGAACTTAGTCCTTCCGGACTGGTTCTGGCATGCTCAATAACATCTGTAAAACCAAATAAATAAATGGCAGCAACAGGACCAATTAAGGTAAACGACCAAACCGTGGCCGTTAACGAATTTACCTGCCCCAAATAAGCTTTTATACCATTAACGCTTATGGCATAGCATAGGGTTGCCGCAGCCACCAGCAAACTATACATGATATTCCTGGTTTGATCGCTCTCTTTAGTATCTCCCAAAGTAACCAAAGCCAGAGCACCTACCAAGCCTACCAGCACGCCAATTATTTGCGGACGGGTGATCTTATGATTAAAAGCGATCATACCTATCATGATGGTGAACATGGGAGTTAGAGCATTTAACATGCCGGTTAAGCTGCTGCTGATCTGTGTTTCGGCCTTGGTAAATAAAAATGCAGGGATCAGGTTCCCAAAAACACCCATCAGCAACAAGCCTTTCAGGTTTTTTTTGAGATCTATTTTATAATGTTTGAATAAAAACGGCAGCATAAATGCCGATGCAATGGTAATTCGTAAACCGGCCACTTCATCGCTGCTAAAGGCCTTCAATCCTTGTTTCATCAGCATAAAAGAACTGCCCCACACAAGCGACAGCGCAATTAAAATGACCCAGGAGATAAGCTTGTTGTTCATCTTGTAGTTATTAGCTCAAAGCCATGGCATCCAGTTTCATTTGCTTGATCATACTTACCAAACCATTGGCTCTTGTTGGCGATAAATGCTCGGTTAATCCAATTTTATTGATAAAATCAAGGTTTGCAGCCAATACATCTTTTGGTTTTTGGTGAGATAATACACGGATCATTAAAGCCACCATGCCTTTGGTAATAATGGCATCACTATCGGCCGTGTATATAATTTCATCGCCTTGTTTCTCCGAATGTAACCACACTTTACTTTGGCAACCTTTGATGATGCGGTCATCAGTTTTGAGTTCTTCTTTGATCTTTGGCAGCGATTTTCCAAGCTCTATTAAATGCTCGTATTTGCCCTCCCAATCGTCGCCAAACAATTCAAACTCTTCAATAATTTCGTTTTCGATGTCCTCAATTGCCATAGGGCAAAAGTACAATCAATTTTTATTTATCGCGTTAAATAAACGTATTGTTATAAAATAATTTAAGGTTAAAGTATTAGGGCGTGTCCCCGCAAAGAGGCAGCGGGGTCGGGCTGACCCGCTTCAATCTTTTTGCAAAGAGACAGCAAAAAGGATTTTCGCTTGCATCCCTCACGCTGGTTTATTTTCAGATCGGAGCTTAAATTTCAAACATGCTTTGCAGCCCGCGTGAGGGATAGAGGCATTGTCTGAGCTCTTTTTATTTGTCCCGCAGGGTAAATAAAAAAGCGAGTGCCGAAAGCCCGGCCCGCTAGGGACACGCCCAAATTATCCTACAATATTTTCTTCTAAAATTTTAAAAATAAAATATTTATCCCCCGCAGTATCAATATTTTAATGCCCATGTATGCGCTATCCTCATTTTAAACAGTATTATGTAAGCAAAGGTTAATAACTTTGCCCGTTTTATATTGCATTATTAAGCATAATTTATTTGCTTAGGCGATTGATTTTGACGCATTAAAATATGAAAATTGGATTAGATATAATGGGCGGGGATTTTGCTCCCAAGAATTGTATGGATGGTGCCATCCAGGCTTTAGATTCGTTACCGGCTGATGTGAAAATAGTGTTGATAGGTGACAGCGAAAAAGCTAAAGCATACCTTAAAGAGCAAAACGTTGCCGAAGATAAATTTGAGTTTGCACACGCTACCGATGTTATTGAGATGGGTGAACACCCTACCAAAGCATTGGCACAAAAACCTCAAAGCACCATTTCGGTAGGATTTAAATTATTGAAAGATAACGAAATTCAGTGTTTTGCAAGTGCCGGTAATACAGGCGCTATGCTGGTTGGCTCCATGTTCTCGGTAAAAGCAGTGCCGGGTGTTATCCGTCCGTGCATTACCTCTATCCTTCCTAAATTAACCGGTGGTTTTGGTATCATCTTAGATGTTGGTACCAATGCCGATTGCAAACCGGATGTATTATATCAATTTGCTATCCTGGGTTCTGTTTTTGCAAAAGAAGTTTATAAAATCGAAAATCCTAAGATCGGTTTATTGAATATTGGCGAAGAGCCTGAAAAAGGAAACCTGGTAGCGCAAGCTGCACACGCTTTAATGAAAGACTCCAAAGACTTTAACTTTATTGGTAATGTTGAGGGGCAGGAAGTATTTGAAGACAAAGCGGACGTTATTGTGTGCGAAGGTTTTACAGGCAACGTATTATTAAAAACAGCCGAGGCTTTTTATTCCATGATCAAATCTCGTAATCGCAGCGATGAGTATTTTGATAAATTCAATTACGAGTTGTATGGTGGTACGCCTATTTTAGGTATCAACTCCAATGTAATGATAGCCCATGGCCGATCAAGCGCACTGGCATTTAAAAACATGATCATTTTAAGTAAAGATATAGTAGAAGCTAACTTGAACGAAAAAATTAAAAACGTATTTCAATAATGATTAGAGCAGCAATTACTGCCGTTGGTGGCCATGTTCCTGATTTTGTGATGACCAACGACGAGTTGGCGAAGTTTGTTGACACCAACGATGAATGGATAACAAGCCGTACCGGCATTAAAGAAAGACGTGTACTGAAAGAGCCCGGCAAAGCTACCTCAGATATGATGGTAATTGCCGTAGAAGAACTATTAAAAAAACGCGGTATCACCGCTTTGGATATTGACCTGCTAATTGTTGGTACCATTACCGGCGATCTTATTTTTCCAAGTACTGCAAACATTATCTGCGATAAGATAGGTGCTAAAAATGCCTGGGGATATGACCTTTCAGCAGCCTGCTCAGGATTTATATTTGGGTTGGCAACCGGTTCTCAGTTCATCGAGACAGGTAAATACAAAAAAGTTGTTGTGATAGGCGTTGATAAAATGAGTGCCATCTTAAATTACGAAGACCGTGCAACCTGCGTTATATTTGGTGATGGCGGAGGTGCAGTTTTACTGGAACCATCAGAAGACGAGAACGGTATACAGGATTTTATTTTAAAAAGTGATGGTGCTGGCCGTAATTTTTTATACCAGGCAGCCGGTGGATCGTTAATGCCACCTACTCACGAAACTATTGATAAACGTTTACATTATGTACACCAGGAAGGTCAAACAGTATTTAAACACGCTGTGGTAAACATGGCCGAAGTAAGTGCCGAGATCATGGAAAAAAATAACCTGACAGCTGACGACATTTCCTGGTTAGTTCCTCACCAGGCCAACAAACGCATTTGCGAAGCAACCGCTAACCGCATGGGTTTAAGCCTTGATAAAATGATGATGAATATTGAACGCTATGGTAATACCACGGCAGGTACTATTCCGTTGTTATTGTGGGATTACGAAAAACAATTGAAGAAAGGTGATAACATCATTATTTCTGCTTTTGGTGGTGGTTTCACCTGGGGATCGGTTTGGGTTAAATGGGCCTACGACGGTAGCAAAGTAGGTAAGTAATTTTTTTGTTTCTTTTTTAGGATTAGGGCGCGTTTGGCGGGAGCCAAACCGGGCTGTCACTGCAATCTTTTTTTGTTTCACAAAAAAAGGATTTCCGTTTGCATCCCTCGCGCGGGGCTTGCGTTTCAAATATCGAAGCTTCAGTTTAAAACAAGCATTGCCTCTCGCGTGAGGGATGCGAGCTGAAATCCTTTTTGCTGCCTCTTCGCAAAAAGATTGAAGCGGGCCAGCCCGGCCCCTCGGGCCACGCCCAAACCTTTTTAAACATCAAAAAGATAATAGTTCAACTCTGCCACAACCTGACAATTTTGTCGGGATAAGAGCAAAATGTTGTAATATTGTCGCCTCAAATGGCAATTTTAGCCATTGGCACATTTTTAGACAATTGCATACCGAAAATTAAAAACTAACAAAATCACATAATTATGGCAAAAACAAGCACAAACGTAAATGTAAAGCCCTTAGCCGATAGAGTATTGGTGGAAGCGGCTCCGGCAGAAACAAAAACAGCAGGCGGATTAATTATCCCTGATACAGCTAAAGAAAAACCAATGAAAGGTAAAGTAATTGCTGTAGGAACAGGTAAAAAAGATGAACCGATGACTGTTAAAGCAGGCGACACCGTATTATATGGTAAATATGCAGGAACCGAAATTCAGGTGGATGGTAAAGATTACCTGATCATGAAAGAAAGCGACATCTACGCAATTATATAGTTAATGAGATAGAGAGTTAAAGAGTTATTGATTAACTCATTAATTCAACAAATCTCCAATTCAATAATTAACTCATCAATTAAACAAATCATTAATTAAACAATTAAACAAAATGGCAAAAGACATATCATTTAACATCGAAGCCCGCGACGCCTTAAAACGTGGTGTTGACGCATTAGCAAATGCAGTAAAAGTAACTTTAGGTCCTAAAGGACGTAATGTCATTATCGACAAAAAATTTGGTTCACCACAAATCACAAAAGATGGTGTAACCGTTGCAAAAGAAATTGAATTATCAAACCCGGTTGAAAACATGGGTGCGCAGCTATTAAAAGAAGTTGCTTCTAAAACAGCTGATGCAGCAGGTGATGGAACAACAACTGCAACTGTATTAGCTCAGGCTATCGTAACAGGTGGTTTAAAAAATGTTGCTGCTGGTGCAAATCCAATGGATTTGAAACGTGGTATTGATAAAGCTGTTGAAGCAGTTGTTGAGAATTTGAAAAAACAATCTCAAATGGTTGGCAACGACAATAAAAAAATTGAACAAGTTGCAACGATCTCTGCAAACAACGATAGCACTATCGGTAAATTAATTGCTGAAGCTATGGCTAAAGTAAAAAAAGAAGGTGTTATTACGGTTGAAGAAGCTAAAGGCACTGATACAACTGTTGAGGTTGTTGAAGGTATGGAATTCGACAGAGGTTATATCTCTCCGTACTTCATTACGGATGTAGATAAAATGGAAGCAGTTTTAGAAAGCCCGTTAATTTTAATTTACGAGAAGAAAATTTCTTCGATGAAAGAATTATTACCGGTATTGGAAAAAGCAGTACAAACAGGTAAACCAATTTTAATTATTGCTGAAGATATCGACGGAGAAGCTTTACAAACATTAGTTGTAAACCGTTTACGTTCTAACTTAAAAATCTGTGCTGTGAAAGCTCCAGGATTTGGTGATAGAAGAAAAGCAATGTTAGAAGATCTAGCTATTTTAACTGGCGGTATCTTTATTGCTGAAGACAGAGGTTTCTTGTTAGAGAACGCTGACTTAACTTTCTTAGGAAAAGCAGAAAAAGTAACGGTTGATAAAGACAATACAACGATTGTTGGTGGTGCAGGTAAAAAAGCAGATATCACAGCGCGTGTAAATCAAATTAAAGCGCAAATCGAATCAACTACATCTGATTACGATAAAGAAAAATTGCAAGAGCGTTTAGCTAAATTAGCTGGTGGTGTTGCTGTATTGTATGTTGGTGCAGCTACTGAGGTTGAAATGAAAGAAAAGAAAGACCGTGTTGATGATGCTTTAGCAGCGACTCGTGCAGCAGTTGAAGAAGGTATTGTACCGGGCGGTGGTGTTGCTTACATTCGTGCAATTGCAGCTTTAGAAAAATTAAAAGGTATTAACGAAGACGAGAACACAGGAATTCAAATTGTGCGTCGCGCAATTGAAGAACCTTTACGTCAAATTTGTGCTAACTGTGGTATCGAAGGATCGATAGTTGTACAAAAAGTAAAAGAAGGAAAAGATGATTACGGCTTTAATGCACGTACCGAGAAATATGAGAACTTATTAAAAGCAGGTGTAATTGATCCTACTAAAGTAAGCCGTATTGCATTAGAGAACGCCGCATCAGTAGCAGCTATGTTATTGACTACCGACTGCGTTTTAGCAGAGAAAAAAGAAGATGCTCCTGCAATGCCAATGGGTAACCCAGGCATGGGCGGAATGGGTGGAATGATGTAATCGTTTCTGCCTTCGAGAGCCTCAGGCATCGAAATATAATTTATAAAAAACGCTCCGAAGTATATCGGGGCGTTTTTTTTGGAAGAAAGAAAATTAAAAAATACTTTATGACTTTAACAGAATTTAGACGCCTTAGCAATGAATCAATAAATGCCACTTGGCTCAATGATGTCAATACAACTTTTAATTTTCCATACATAAACTCTTCAATACCATTGAAAGGAGCATCTTCTGTATATGAATTTGTTCTTAAACAAATTGAGGGTTGGGAGAAACTAGGAGAAAATTTACCCGCTGAGTTGTCTGAATCAAAAAGATATTTTACAATTATTCGAAATCACTTGGATGGTTTAATTATAAGTCATAGAGATGCTGATATAAACCAATTACAAAATATCTGGAACAGTAATGTAAATGCAGTAATTGCATCGAGCATGAACTTATTTCCTTTGAAATTTAATTCGCCAGAAGTAGAATTTCTATTAAAGGTTTATCAGGAATATCCATCCTCGTTTAATTCAGCATTTAGCTTCATAACATCACCAAGCAATATAAATTACAATAATAAAGAGTCATTTATCGGTGCTATTTTAGCGTATGAGTTCACATTAAAAGATGCAAGTAAAATAGTAAAAAGAGGTGCCGCAGAACGAGGTTCTTTAAAAGTACTAGAAAACGAGTTAGAGACGCATTTTTCCGAAGCGGAAAATGACTTATCAGAACACATAAAAATGATTAATGATAAGTATACTGAATTCACGCAAAAAATTGATGACTTAAAAAATACAAAGGAAAAAGCTTATGACGATTGGTTTAATAAAACCTCAAGTAATTTTAATGAATTCGATAATAATTCAAGTACGGCAATTAAATCACTAGAAACTTCCTATGAAGAATTATTGAGATTAAAGAAACCTGCCGAATATTGGAAGAGTAGAGCTATTGAATTAAAAAAAGAAGGTAAAACTTCTTTGAATTGGGTAATTGCTTTAGTCGTTATTGCTGTTACAGTATTGTATACACTTTTATGGTTGACGCCAGATGTCATGATGAAATCATTCTTCTCCGATGACAGAAGTACCGCAGTCAGATGGAGTATAATTTTTATAACACTAATTTCTTTTTTAGCATTTGGCATTAAAGTATTAGTCAAAATATCTTTTAGCTCGTTTCACCTTTCACGAGATGCTGAAGAACGTGAAAGACTAACTTATGTTTACTTAGCAATGGTTAAGGATTCAAGTATTGATAAAGAAGATAGGCATCTAATTATGCAGTCTTTATTTAGCAGAGCAGACACTGGCCTTTTAAAGGACGACTCTTCACCTACAATGCCTGGTGCGGGTTCCTTATTCGATAAGTTTAAATAAAGAACATACACTTATTAATTAGTAAAACATTAATTTGACTATTTAGTTAATTTTCTTTTAGTTACTCTTCTATTAGAAGTATTATCCAATTCTATTTTTCCTTTTTCATCAATCGATTTTACTACAATATTGTCATTAAAAAGTCTTTTAATAACCTTTTCGTTATGACTAGTTCTTTTAATAATAAAGTATTGTCTGAGACAGATAATGGAAATAATAAATAACGGAATATAGTGTTCCGCATTGCTTTTAAGTTGTTCAAATAAAAATTCAGTAATAGTTTTCATTGCTTGTTGCTAATAATAAATAACAACCCACTCTATTTTGCTCTCTGGAACACAAAATACAAGTAGATATATTTATTTTACAACATCAGCAATATTTCAAATGAATCGAAGACCAATAAAATCCAGAGAAGTTATTATCCAATTCCCGAAGGGAATTCGTCATTCGATTCGCTTATTATCATTTGATAATATGGCATAGACTGTGAGTTTATAAAGAACGCATTGCAAATCTCATGATAAATTATGGCATTTTCAAAAAATGAAATTAACATTCGGATAGTTTTTTTAACATTCTTTCGCCCTTGTTGGTGTTATCACCAACAAGCAAAGTGATAATATACTGTTGGTGACAACACCAACAGCGGCATTAAACCCAACTTTACAAAATATGTATGAGATCGCTTCACTCCGTTCGCGATGACGATTGTTCTATCTCCCTCTCCCCGGTGGCTGAGCGGAGCCGAAGCCAAGGGTGAGGGCGTAAACCCAGCATCCGCCCCTCATACGTTAGTAATAGTGCGCCTGCTTGCGATAGGCAGGGCTGCTTTTGGCAATTCGGTGTGGACTACCATTCGGGGAAGGCATGGCAGAGCAAATGGGAGTCGGCGAATTGCCTTGAATTTTTGCTTCTTTTTCTTCAAGGAAAAAGAAGAGTAAAAAATAAAGTTCTAAAAAAACGAAATTTAATGTGAAATAAGTATCCTCCCCCTGCCCCCTCAAGAGGGGGATAAGAACTCCTTCTTCGCAATTGCATACTCTTAAAAAACTTATAGCTTTGCTATTACCGAAATCAATCCTATGAAACTCATCCTATTCCTTCCCCTATTTCTTCTACACTCCCTCACAACCCTTTCCCAAAAACCATTAGACAATAAAACGAAGAACGAAATAGTCAACAGTGTTTCTAAGATATTGTTAAATAATTATGTTTATCCTGATACGGCGGTATTAATGAGCAATCATATTTTAAAACAGTTAGCAGACGGTAAATATAAATCTGCAAACAGTATTGTTTCGTTAACCGATGTTATGAATGCAGATATTAAAACGGTTGTTAACGACGGGCATTTTCAGATCACTTATAATCCGGTGATGGAAAAACAATTATTAAATCATGGTGAATTAGCACCTACTCCAATTGCCAGCGGTAATTACAGAAATGCCAACGCCGGAGTACGTTCCATTAAAATATTAAATGGCAATATTGGTTTACTAGAATTAGGAAACTTTGTTGAGCCAACAAAAGAAGCCAAAGAAGCGATACGTTCTGCCTTAACGTTCTTAGCCAACGCCAACGCTATCATTTTTGATCTGAGAAATAACGGCGGTGGTTCTCCAGAGATGGTACAATATATTTGCGGTTACTTATTTGAAAAAGAAACTCATCTCATGGATTGGTATAGCCGCCCTCTTAACCGAACGATAGAATATTATGCATGGCCCGACTCTACCGAAAAACGTTTCATCAATAAACCTGTTTATATTTTAGCAGGTAAAGGAACTGCATCCGCCGCCGAAGAATTTTGTTATGACCTCAAACATTTAAAACGTGCTATCTTAATAGGACAAGCAACTGCCGGTGCAGCACATGGCACTATGGAACGCACCGCAGGACATGGAGTGATTGTATATGTACCTTACGCCCGTTCCATTAATGCCGTTACAAAAACGGATTGGGAACACACAGGCGCCATACCCGATATAAACGTTGCATCGGAAAAAGCGTTGGAAGTTGCCGAGGAAAAAATATTTGAAACACTTTTAAAAACAACCGTCGATTCGTTGAACCTATTTGAACTGAGGTGGCAGCATGATCTTTTAAAAGCATACAACAATCCTGTAACCATTGATACCGAAACCCTTCAAAAATTTTGTGGCATTTATGGCGAACGTACCTTTACGTTAGAGAACGGAGAATTTTATTACCAGCGCGTTGGCAAACCAAAATTTAAATTAAGCGCCATGACCAGCAACATCATGAAAGGCAATGACTACTTTAAAATAGAATTCATTAAAAGTGCCGATGGTTCTTATAATGAATTAGTAGCTTATTACCAGGATAGAAGAGTTGAACGGGCAGTGAGAACGAAATAGTTTAATTAACCATTACCAAAAACGGTTAACAACCTTAAACAACTAGTTGAAAAGTAAAGCTGTTAAAAAACGCTAACCTAATAATTATGTAACATTGCAGTAAACTTATGCTCTACCTTTGTATCACCACCACCCGACATCATAGCTTAAGCGAACGATGGGATACGGGAGAGCCAGTCCACTTTAATAAATCGAAAAGCTGCTTTTTACAAAGTGGCTTTTTGGTTTTTATAATGTTGCGGTTAATTCAAATGTATATTGTAATGCTTTAAGTCTTCTCTGCTCAAATGCTCTTTATGAAACCATTCTTTTCCCTCAACAACATCCAAACCGAATGAGCGGTTCTTTGCGATCATTTCAGAAAATCTAAAATGTCCGTCTGCACCGGCAGTAGTTCGGTATCGGCTATCTAAAGGCGTATCCGTGCCCGAAGTATAAAGCAATAAGGTAACTACTGCATAGGGCACCGGTTTTCCTGATTTTGAATAGACGGTACCTTCAGAATTTACTTTCTTCACACAAGAAGAAAACGCTATCAGGGTAAATAATATGATCATAATGTTTTTCATTGTATTAAAATTGTTAGGTTATTAATTGAATTTTAAAAATTGTGTTAGCGATAGTGGTTTGTTCTATCTCCCTCTCCCCTGGGAGAGGGATTAAGGGTGAGGGTGTACACAAAGCATCCGCCCCTCATACGTTTGTAATTTGCGCCTGCCTGCGATAGACAGAGCTGCTTTTGGCTATTCGGTGCGAGGCTCGTTGTCAGAATCCGCCTCTTAAATTTAACGCAGAAATAGCCGTAAGGCGTATTCTGCAATCCAATAAAATAATAATAAATAATCATTGCTAAAATCGGAACTACTTTCAGCAGGGATTTTTGCGCGACGATTCTGGGCTTTCTGAAGCCCTTGCGGTCGAGTTTCCAGAATCGGGCGGGAAAGTAGCGACAGATTTTCAAGGTAAATTTAAGAAGCGGTGATTTTTCTTTGTTACTTTCTTTGCATGGCAGGCAAAGAAAGTAAGTACTAAAAAAAATAGTATCTCCTCCCCCTGCCCCCTCCAGAGGGGGATAACTAAAAATTAATCCCAAACGTTACGGCATTCTGCATGTAAAGATCTCTTTTGTTGGCCATTTTCATTTCTTCGCCGGTTGTAGCTTCAGCTGTTTCGGTAGCAATACCTTTAATGCCATTAGATGAATACACATGCTTATTGGTAACAAAACACCCAACCGCTAAATTGTATCCAATATTAAAACGTTCGTTGAAATTATATTTTACACCTGCTCCTGCATTTACCGAAAAGTGATTACCAACATTTACACAGTTGCGGCGCATAACATCCGATAAGCGATTGATACCTGCTCCTACATAGATGTAAGGAGCGATTTTAGAAGTTTCCTTTAAAAAGATGCCGTTGGCAAATTTATACTTAACATCTATATTACCTGAGATCATCATGGCCCTTAATTCGCCCATACCACCTTCGCCCGGACAACCAGGACATTTTTGATTGATAGGAACTACGCGTTTTTTATCTTCTTCGGTTTGGCAATAACCAAAGTGCCCTATGGTGCCGCCCACATTTACATCGAATGACTTTGTTAGATAAAATCCGGCCTTTGCGCTAAAGCCACAAAAGGCAGTGGTGTTGAATTTAAAAAAGCTGTTACCCAGGTTGCCATTATATTGCTGAATAAAAGCGCCTCCTTCGAGACCGATCTTTTTGTTTTTGTTTTGGGCCATTGAAGTTAATGCCGACAAAACGAATGCTGTGATGATGAGTTGATTTTTCATAATGTTATTGTTTTAAGATTTATAAAAAAATGTATTTGTTATTTCCTGAGTCAAAAGTATTTCAACACATCAAAAAAGACACAGATCGCCGTAGCTCAATAGGATAACTTTACTATTATGTTCCTAAATTATCCTAATAGGCTACATAACTACAATGTGTAGCTTATTAAGCTATAAAATATCAAAACATTAGCTTAATAGGCTAATTATAAATATAGTGTATCCCGAAATAGGCTTAAATTTTTGGTTAAAAGCATAAAAGATCGCGATTAACTATATTTGCAATGGTATTTAAAACATGAAAACAAGCACGCGCATTATAGTTACGTTAGCTGTTATGGCCATAACGGTTCTTCTGTTATATATAAGTATAGAAGCAGCCTCTACCACATCAGGTCTTTTGGTCGAGGGCCGACGCACGGCGCTATATTGCGGGCTTAGTGCTTTAGTTATAGGGCTATTATCTGTACTGGTAGTTTGGTTGCCATGCAGGAAATGGAGGGGTTGAGTATTATAAGTAAAGAAGTTGGGCGTGGCCCGAGGGGCCGGGCTGACCCGCTCCAATCTTTTTGCAAAGAGGCAGCAAAAAGGATTTCTGCTCGCATCCCTCACGCGAGGACAAATTAAACTTAAAACTTATGCTTGGATTTTACGGCAAGTACGCGCGAGGGATGCAAACGAAAATCCTTTTATGAACGTAGTGAATAAAAGATTGAAGTGACAGCCCGGTTCGGCTACCGCCGAACGCGCCCCAATTAATAGAATTTTAAAAAATAGAAAATCACTTCTTTATACTCTTGCCGGCAGTTCCTTTAAAACGGTCTTTGTAATCAAGCCGCTGCTCAATAGGAATAAAATTTTTCTTTACAGTAATAGTAGTATCAATTTCCAGCTCAATACTCATTTGTGGACGAATGCTATCGTAAACAATAGGAATAAAATAAATGGTCTCTTTAAAATGTTTCTTCGCATACTTATGCAGCATGGCGCACTGAAAAGGATCGGTTGCAATAGCAATATTCTTATAACCCAAAGCTTTTGCCATAACATACCCATAAAATAAATTCTCCGTGCTATGCTCCGCAATCGTATCAATTACTATATGCTCGTTTGGCACACCCAATTGGTTTGCCAGTAATGCCATAGATGGGCCTTCGATCCAGGGTGTGTAAACGGCATTGCCCGAATAGAGAACATTAGATACTATACCTTTTTTATAAAGGTAAGCCGACCATAACATGCGCGATTTTAATAGCGTATCCCATTTACCATGGTATAAAGGCAAGCCGGGTACAATAGCAATATCAATAGGTTTAACCGACTCTGCAATTTGTAAGCGCTTGCGCGGAGAAGGTCCTAAAAAAAAACAGGAGCAAAAGAATGCCAGAGATAAAACGAAAATTAGTATTCTCATGGTTTGGGTTCTTTTTGTTTTTTGAATACAAAATTATACTGCAACCCAAAACTCATTAAAAACACCGGACTAAAATTAGCATAATGCAGATCGATATCACTTGCCATCGGCACAATGAATTGGCCTTGTATTACAGCCGACACATTTTTGTAACCCACTTTATTAATAAAACAAGGTTCAATGATCAGGATGGCTTTGTTATTATAATTACGGTTCACAATATAAGGGTTGGGACTGTTAAGCACCAGGCTATCGCGATCGATCTCTTTATACACATACTTTTTAAAATCGAGGTAAGAAGCACGGCATGAAAATGCAAAGGAATAATTTATTTTGTACATGTTTATTTTAGAGAAAAAACCAACCGAAGGTTGCACAAAATATTTATTGTAAATAGAATAGGTTTCGTAATTTACATTCTCTTTTTTTACCGCGGCCATCCAGGCATTATTTTGCTGAAAGAAATTAGAGTTATAACCACCGCCTCCTGTTAGTTCACAACGCCAGGTTGCATTTTTTTTAGAGTACCCGTAAACACCTACCATGCCTTCGTAAGCGGCTAAGCCTGTTCCGTAATTAACATGGAGTCCTGCTACAAAATGATCGACCGGGTTATGAGCCACCTGCAATTCGAGGTGATTACTTCCTATGTAAGCATTTGCCTGAATTTGCTTTTTCTCATCAAACAATACGACGTTTTGACTTGTGGGAACATACACGGAACGGACGGCGCAGCCTGATAAGATCAAAGTGCAAAGGAAGAATAAAAACATTTTTGAAATCAAAGGTGAACTGTTACCCTGAACTTGATTCAGGGTCTCATGAGATGCTGAATCAAGTTCAGCATGACCTTCATCTTTGAGATTTCTACATAACATATTAAGTTAATCTTCTTTTCCTGCCAGCACAACTACTATTTCGCCCTTTACTGTCTTGGCTGTGAAATGTGCTATCATTTCTTCAACCGTACCGCGTGCGTTCTCTTCATACAGTTTAGATAGCTCTCGGGATACAGAAACCTGTCTGTCGCCACTTAAATATTCTTTGAACTCTTCTAATAATTTTACCAGCCTGAATGGCGATTCATAAAAGATCATGGTGCGTGTTTCTTCTTTTAAAGAAAGTAGTTTGGTATGTCGTCCTTTTTTTTGCGGCAAAAATCCATAGAACACAAAACTATCACAAGGCAAGCCACTGTTTACCAATGCGGGCACAAAGGCCGTTGCGCCTGGTAAGGTTTCAACAGCCACATTATTTTTTAAACACTCACGTACCAATAAAAATCCAGGATCAGAAATAGCAGGTGTACCTGCATCCGAAATCAACGCTACCGATTTGTTGGAAGCGATCATTTCAACAATGTGTTCAACGGTACTATGCTCGTTATGTGCATGGTAAGAGCGTAAAGGTTTTTCTATTTGAAAATGCCTTAACAGGTGAATAGAGTTCCGGGTATCTTCTGCCAGGATCAGATCAACAGATTTTAGAACATTAATTGCCCTAAAGGTCATGTCTTCTAAATTACCAATGGGTGTTGGAACTATGTAAAGTTTTGGTGTCATCTTAATAGCTAAAAGTACAATTTTTATTTTAATGGTTAAAGGTAAAGGCAGAGTATTTGGCTTTTGAAGAATTTGGGCGTGCCCCTCCTCCGTCGGGTCGGGCTTTCCGTTCCAATCTTTTACTCCACTACGTTACGTAAAAGTATTTCCACTACAATCCCTCACGCGGGGGTTTACCTTTCAAAATTCGGAGCTTACGTTTCAATTTTACTGCAAGCACGCGCGAGGGATGCAAACGGAAATCCTTTTTTGTGAAACAAAAAAGATTGAAGTGACAGCCCGGTTCGGTTACCGCCGAACGCGCCCAAAAAATAAAAGCATTAATTGCCCTTACTCAAATCCAAATCCTCATCGCCATTTTGGTAAGGGAGGTAGGTAAAGATGAATTGGAACATCTCTTCGGTAGTTTGCATGCTGCGCACACCTTCGCCCTGAGTAACCATCTTAGGCGGGTGGTTGGGATTAAAAGGGTTTTTATCGGTATTATCAAAAGTTCCGTACACATGAATAACAGTTCCCTTTGTAATAATAACAGGATGCTGGTAGGTGTAATAATACTGCCAGCGAAAATCCCATTTATTGATCTTAATTAAAGGAATGGTATCGCCATTTGTTTGAACGGCAAAAGCCCAGAATGATTTGCCCAATAAATGCATATGCGGGTTAACCGATAGGATAGATATATCATTATTTAAAGTAGTCTGCGTGTGAAACGTTTCAACTTTGTTTGGATGCAGGATCAACTCCGGTTCAATTTTAGAGATACCAAACGTTCCCAACTGTGTTTCAAAGATGGGCCGTTTAGGTTTTGGTCCGTAAAACACATTGATGTAAGAGCTATCCAACACATTTTTGCTGCTTGGTCCGTAATGAATGTTCTTTAAAAGAATAGCAGCGGTTTTGTTGACTTTATAACCACCAATGCCATTAGGATAAACAGGTGGTGTATAGCCAGGTAAATAATATACGGTGTTTGGTGTAAGTACCGGAAAGGTTCCATCATCATTTAAAATATTCATTTGCGAATACAGGTCCTTGTAATCCGAAAAATTATCAAGCGCATGGGTTAGCCCGGGTTGAATATCCTTTTTTTTACCGGCTTCGTAATTTATTAAATGTCCGTTAATGTGATGCGCCAGTTTACGTTGTGATGGCACAAATTCAAAGTAACTCACAAAAGTATCTTTTGCTAATTGCACCGGCAGTTTCACTACATAAAAATGATCGGTGCCATTTCCTTTAATAGGAACGGGTTCTTTAAATTTAATAACCGTATCAGGCTTTCGTAAAGAAGAGCCCGTATAAAAAACAGGAGCAGAAGGTATTTTAGATTCGTCGCCTTTAGGTGCGCCATTCTCTACCCAAACTTTTATCAGTTCAATTTCTTCTGAGGACAATGCACGTTCGCCAACAAAGTGGGAATAGGAAATATCAGCTGGCCATGGCGGCATGTATTTGGTTTGGGTAACAAATTTTATTTTATTCTTGTTCTTTAATACATCCTCGTAATTCATTAATTCAAACGGACCGCTCTCGCCAGCCCTATGGCAAGGCGTACAGTTCTTGAAAACAATAGGGGCAATATCAACGAAGGTAGGATCTGATTTTACGGTGGGTTTGTTTTCTGTCTGTATTTCGGGTTCGGTATCGCAGGAAGAAAGAGAGAACAGAATGAATGCGCTAAGCATTGTTTGCTTCGCTATCGCTCGCAATGACGTATACAAAAATCTACTCCTGTACATACACTCTTTTTACGCGTGACGAAATGCCTGTGAGTACTTCATAAGGAATGGTTTCCATGGCTTTCGATAAAGCCATTAATTGCTCCAAAGTGTCGAATACAATAACCTCATCACCTTCTTTGCAATCAACACCGGTAATATCTATCATGCACATATCCATACAAATATTACCAATGGTCTTGCATGATTTTTTATTGACGAATACTTCAAAATTTCCATTCCCTAATTTGCGACTAAAGCCATCGGCATAACCAATAGGAATAGTAGCAATGGTTGTTTGTTTGGTTGCAACGCCTTTTCGGTTATAACCAACACTTTCTCCTGTTTGCAATTCTTTTATTTGTGAGATGCGCGTTTTTAATGAACTGATATTCTCAAGTTGTTGTTTTTCAATATCGTTAAAACCAACGCCATACATGCCAATGCCTAAACGCACCATACTATAATGCGCCTGTTTAAATCTGGTAATAGCTCCCGAATTACAAATATGTTTCAATACTTTATAACCAACGGCATTCTCAATTTGTGCAGCACCCTTTTCAAAAAAGGTAATTTGTGAATTCGTGAATTCATCAAAGGCTTTGTCGTCGCTGGCTACAAGGTGCGAAAAAATGCTCTTTACTTTTAGTAAAGGTTCTCTTTTTAAGTGTTCGCATAGTTCAGCTAATTGATTTTCTTCAAAGCCCAACCGTTTCATACCGGTATCAAGTTTTATATGCACCGGGTAAGGTGTTGAAATAGCTTTTGATTGTAAGGCCTGTAAAAACTCCTTTGCTATTTTAAATGAATAAATTTCAGGTTCCAGATGATGGTCGATCATATCATCATAAGAAGATTCTTCGGGGCTCATGACCATAATTGGCAAATGAATACCTGCTTTGCGTAACTCTACACCTTCATCGGCATAAGCCACCGCTAAATAATTAACATGATGGTGTTGCAGTGTAAAAGCAATTTCTGTGCTTCCGCTTCCATAACCGGTTGCTTTTACCATACACATCAGCATGGTATCTTTACTAACCTGTGAACGGTAAAAATTGATATTATGAACTAACCTGTTTAAGTTGATCTCTAAAACAGTATCGTGACTCTTTTGTTGCAGATTTTTACTGATCTTTTCAAAACCAAAACTGCGGGCGCCTTTCAGTAAAATAATGGCATTATGAAACTGTAACTCGGGATTTGTTTTACTCTCTGAAATAAAGACGTCAGTATTGTCATAAAAATGAGAGCCATGTTTAAACAGATGTCGTTGGGTCGATAACTCTTTACCAATACCAATTACCAGATCAATTTCGAACTGCGACATTAACCTGGCAACCTGCTGATATAATTCAATGCTTGATTTACCACTTTGTTCAATATCAGACAAGATCACTATTTTTTTTCCGCCGCGATGTTGCTGCTTTTGATGATGCAAAGCAATTTCCAGGGCATTAATATCTGAATTATAGAAGTCATTGATCAATACACAATTGTTGTTTCCCAATTTTAATTCCAAACGCATAGCCACAGGCTGTAATGCTTTCATACGGTTCTCAATCTCTACTCTGGAAATGTTCAGGTGTAATAACACGGCCCAGCAGGTAATAGCATTCTCGACACTGGCATGATCGGTAAACGGAATCTGAATGCTAATGCGTTCTGTATTATAAAGCGCATGAATAACAGTATGCGTATGATGATTTTCTTTTTCTAAGATCTGAAGCGCTGCATCCTGATCGTTTGAGATCAAAAAAACATTTTTATTCAAATACTCCAGATGTTCTTCTTTCAGCGATAGGGCATTCACAATCACCATTTGAGCATTGGTGAACAAATGCATTTTTTCTTTCAGCTTCTGAGAAGCATTTTCAAAACCCTCATCGTGTGCCGAACCTAAAGAGGTAAACACGCCAATGGTAGGTTGAATGATCTTATTCAATAAAGGCATTTCACCTACTTCGGAAATACCTGCTTCAAAAATACCTAAGGTATGCCGGCTATTTAATTGCCAAACAGATAATGGTACGCCAACCTGCGAGTTGAAACTTTTTGGGCTGCGCGCAATTGTATGATCTAACTTCAATAACTGATATAGCCACTCTTTCACAATGGTTTTTCCATTGCTTCCTGTTACACCAATAACCGGAATTTTAAATTCTCGACGATGATGAATGGCTAATTGCTGAAGTGCTTTTAATGTATTCTCTACAACCAAAAAACAGATAGCATCTTCCAATCCTTCACAATTTTGAGGAATGTGCTTAACGATAAATGTTTTTACTCCTTTTTGATACAGACTAAAAATATACTGGTGAGCGTCATTACGCTCGGTTGTTAAAGCTACAAAAACACTGTGTGAAGGTTCGGTTAGCTGTCGACTATCTATTAAAATATGTTGAACCGATTGATTACTGTTTCCAACAATACGGGCATTGATAATTTCAGCTATTTGTTGCGGATTGTACACAATAAAAAAAGTGGTTTATTTTATTACAAAATAAACCACTTTTAAGTGAATTCCCTAATCTATTATGAATTAACTAATAGTTTAAAGCCTTTTCCGTGTATGTTCACGATCTCAACTTTTGAATCGTCTTTTAAATATTTACGAAGCTTGGCAATATAAACATCCATACTACGGCCGTTGAAGTAATTATCATCGTGCCAGATGGTTTTTAAAGCAAAGTTCCTGTCTAATACATCATTTTTATGAACGCATAATAAACGCATTAACTGACTTTCCTTAGTAGTTAATTTTTGTTCGGCGCCATCATGTACCAAAGCCTGTGTTTCGGAGTTAAAGGTGTAGCTACCAATAGAGAAATTTACATCTTCACTATTATGAACACGTTGCTTATTACTTCTGCGTAACACTGCTGTTACACGAGCCAATAATTCATCCATGCTAAATGGCTTGGTGATATAATCATCTGCTCCGGCGTTAAAGCCTTCTATGGTATCTTCTTTCATGCTTTTAGCAGTTAAAAAGATAATAGGCACATGTTTATCTGTTACTCTTATTTCTTTTGCCAACGTTAAACCGTCTTTCACAGGCATCATCACGTCAAGCAATAATAGATCGAACTCCTGTTTGCAAAATGCATCAAAGCCTTTTTTGCCATCAGTGGCCAATTTTGTTTCAAATCCTTTAGCTTCTAAATATTCCTGTAACAATGTTCCCAAATTCGGATCATCTTCTACCAATAATATTTGTGTTTTTACATTTTCCATAATTGTATTTATTCTATTTATGTTAATCTACGTTTTTTAAGGGCATTAGGATTTTAAAGGTACTACCTTTACCCACTTCACTCTCTACATGAATTGTGCCATTATGCTTTTGAACCACTGCCAGAACGTAACTAAGCCCTAACCCAAAGCCTTTTACGTTGTGAACATTACCTGTTGGAACCCTGTAGAATTTATCGAAAATTTTACGCTGGTTTTCCTTACTAATGCCAATTCCATTGTCTTTTATTGTAATTTCTATGCCATTTTCAGCATCTTTTGTTGAAATAACGATATCAGGACTGTCTTTCGTATATTTTATGGCATTATCTATCAAATTAAACACAATATTGGTCAAATGTACTTTATCTGCATTAACATGGCTGTTGGCCGCACCTAAATATTTAGTTATTGTTCCCTGACGCTGATCTATCAACAATTGGGTGTTTTGTATAGCCTGATTGATCAATTCATGCACATCTACATCACTTCTTTTCAATTTAAACTCTCCCTTATCCAAAATGGAGGTTTGTAGGATACTTTCCACTAAAATACTGAGTCTCTTATTCTCTTCCCGGATCATTTTCACAAACCGTTGCTGTTTTTCGGGGGTCTTGGTCACCGAATCGTCGTTGAGCATCTCGGCTGCCAGCGAAATGGTACTTATGGGCGTCTTAAATTCATGGGTCATGTTACTGATAAAGTCGTTTTTAATGACCGATAGCTTCTTTTGCTTAGAGATAGTAGCAATTGTATAATAAAAGGCAAAGATCAGGATCAGGATCACCATTCCGGATACGCCCAACATCATCCACATGGTTTTTAAAAGGTAGTTCTTTTGGTTAGGGAAATTTACGCTTAGGTATTGCGGGGTAACAAACACGTTGTTTGGCGATAGGTTTATTTTCATAAAGCAACCGGTTGAATCGCAATCTTTTTGAGCTTCTTTATAATTCCCGTTATGTTTTGAATTTGAGTTTGAGATCCGACTTGTTACTGAATACACGAAATTGGTGGTGACACCCTCTGCCAATAATTCCTGTCTCAAAATAGTATCCAGCATCAATGAGTCGACCTTAGGCTTATAATCCTTATACACGTTGATGCTGATCAATTCATCAAACAGATCGTTGACGATCTCTGTTTTGGTTTGAAACAATTCATCGCGTAACGTTTGAATACTTTTTGAAGTTGATTGTGATGAATTCAACAATTCATACGGCAGGAAGTGATTTTGAGAATTACTGGAATCGCCTACAAACTCTTTCTGAGACATTTTACTGGTAATAACGCCTGAAGAATCGGTGCTTAATTCTTCGAAAATCCGAACCTGTACATCGCTTCCACTTGGGTTACCAACTGTTACTAAGCCCGGTTTTGTGATCCTTACTCCTTGTTTACGCAACTTGATCTTTTTTGCGATCTTATTGGCAGTGGCAATTTTTTCGAGCTTATTGGAAGTTGATTTTAAAGCGTCTTTAACGGAACGTTCAAACTCTTCTTCTTTTAATTTTACGGAACTTTTGATCCAATATATTTGTACTGCAATCAACGCCACTAATGCAATTCCTACCAGCGTTGAAACAATTCCCAGATTGTACTTATTCATTGTAACAAATGTAACAAAGTAAATGCTTGTTTTTCAGATAGCTTAACGTTTTTTAACTGCTACAGGATCTTGATCCCGGTTACTAAAACATCATCAATTTGCTCAAGATTTCCCTTCCATTCGACAAACATTTTTTTCAATGTTTCGGCTTGCAGTTCCAGCGACAAATTTTTATTATTTATTAAAGCTTCTTTGAGCTGATTATATTTGAATTTTTTGCCCTTAATGCCACCAAACTGATCGGCATAACCATCTGTAAACTGGTAAATGATATCTCCTTTTTCTAATACCACTGTTTGCAGCGTAAAGTCTTTTTGGTTTACCGAAACATAACCAATCGGTTGTTTATCGGGTTTTAACTCAAGCAATGCTCCGCCGTTCTTCAATATCCAAACGGGATTATTAGCACAGGCAGTATCTAAAGTGCTGGTTAGAGTATTAAAACAGATCAAGGAAATATCCATGCCATCTTTGTTCGAAGAATCCTCTCCTTGTTTCAAAACACTGATGATCTCTTTTCTCAGTTCATTTAAAATAACATCAGGTTTTAAGATCTTACGTTCATTAACAATGCTATTCAATAATGTATTACCGATCATGCTCATTAACGCCCCCGGCACACCATGACCTGTACAATCGGCTACTACAAAAAATTTAAGATGCTGGTGTTGTGTGAACCAGTAGAAGTCTCCACTCACTACATCCTTTGGCAGCGACAATATAAAACTTTCGGGAAACACTTTATGAATATCATCACTACTTGGTAAAATAGCATCCTGAATTTTTTTAGCGTAATTGATACTATCCGAAATATCTTTGTTCTTTTCGGAAATGATCTGATTTTGACCTGCCAGTAATTGATTTGTTTTTACTTTTAAACGATAACGGTTTAAGATCAAAATAACCATTAGAAATAACAAAATGGCTCCGGCAATTAAGCTAATATTAACTATTTTATTTTTATTAGCATTGACCTTTAATAATTCAATTTCCTTTTGTTTTTTCTCGGTGTCATACTTTGTTTTGATTGTGTTTAGCTCATTGACAATATCTTTACCATTTAATGTATCCTGAAGTGTTTTATATTTAAAGAAATAGTCATAAGCGTCCTTATAATTACCGATCTCATAATTTGTTCTTGCTAAACAATAATAATTCTCAGATTCATATTCAGCATCCTTAAATTGAATCGATAGACCAAGGCTTCCTTTAAAAGAATCATTGGCTTTCTGATATTGCTTCATAAGTCCATAGGTTCTGCCGAGGTAGTATTTTAAAAAGATAAGATCTGTTGTATTGTTAACAGAATTAGCCAATTCCATGCCTTTATTCAATTTTTCCAATGACAATTCTAATTTACCTTCATCGCTATAAGATAAACCCCAGTTACCCAGGCAAGTAATTATCTGATCAGTGTCTTTTGACATAATAGCCCAATCATAAGCTTCGGCATAAGCTTTATTTGCTTTACTATAATTGCCATTACCACAAGCAAAATTATATTCGATATTCGCAAGATTCATTAATATAACCGATACTTTACGCAAATCATTAATTTCTTTGCTAATATCCAGTGCTTTATTAAAATATTCGGCAGCCTGGGTAAATTGGTTCTGAATAGCAAACATATTAGCAAAGCCATTATATGCCTGAGCCTGTAACTGTTTAAAATTTCCTTTTTCAGCCAAAGCAATACTTTCTTTAAAATATAAGGTTCCCTTCTTATAATCGGATATATTTTGATAAACATATCCGAGATTTAAAGTCGCCCGACATTTCAAAAAATTGTTTGGTGAACTTTTAGCAAGTTGATATGCAGTATTAGAATAATACAAACTTGAATCTGTGTTTATCTCAGAAAATAATTGTGCCTTATCGATATAGTTATTAATTTTTATCGAATCCTCGGCATAAGATTGGGCTTTAGCCGCAAATGACAATGCTAAGAAAAACAGAATATATAGCTTTAATTTGCGCATCATTTTTTTGACTCGTCTTTTGAGTCATCTTTTCCTTTAAGTAATTCAAGAAATCCGTTAACGAACCAAAGTACCACACTGAACCATAAGGCTGTCCAGAATCCGTCTACTTTAAATCCAACAACCAATTTATCTGCAAACAAAATGATCAATGCGTTGATCACCAGTAAAAAAAGGCCAAGGGTGAAAAACGCAATGGGTAAGGATAAAATGGTAAGGATAGGTTTAACGATCGTATTTAAAAAGGCTAGTACAACCGCAACTAATAAAGCCGTTGAGAATTTATTCAGCTCTGGCGGCCCACTGTTATAAAACTGGTTGTCACCAATAGTTACGCCATCCAAAAAATATGCTGTTATAACAACGGCAATGGCTGAAATAAGAAGTTTAGCAATAAAGTTCATAGTTTAATAATCTATACCAAATATACGATTCTTTATATTGTTGTAAAGCATAAAAAAACCCGTTCGCCTGTTGACGAACGGGTTTCAAATAAAATAAGAGAAGCTTTTATTTTCTAAGGTCTAACTCCGCAATAATGTTAGAGGCACCACCTACTTTGTCAACTACCCATAAAAGGTAACGCACATCAAGATTAATGGTACGGTTAAGGTCTTTATCAAATTTAATTTTGTGACTTAACGCCTCGTAGTTTCCGTCAAATGCCAAACCAATTAATTCGCCATTACCGTTGATAACAGGCGAACCTGAATTACCACCTGTAATATCATTAGAACTGATAAAAGAAACAACAACGTCTTTTGAAACAGGATCTGCATATTGTCCGAAATCCTTTGCTTTAGCTAATTCAATTAATTTAGCAGGTGCGTCGAATTCGTAATCTCCGGGTTTGTATTTTTCTAAGATACCTGACAAAGTACAAATATGGCTGTATTTTACGCCGTCTTTTGGTGAATACGATTTTACAGCACCGTAACTAACACGCATGGTAAAATTTGCATCCGGATACATTTTTTTGCCTTTGTTCATTTCTAAAATTCCTTTTAAATACGTTTTTCCTAAAACAAAATTTTGTGTATTGAAGTCTGCAAATAACTTTGCGTATTTGGTATTGAAATTTGTATTGAATGCATTAGCTACGATAAATGCAGGGTCTTTATGCAAAGATGCTGTATCAGGATTTGAGATCAGAGCATCCCATTTAGCATTATCTAAGAATGCTGTATTTGCAAATACATAATTAGAGAATGCATCATAAGTTGCTTTTGATTTTAAGTCGCCATACTTAGAATTGATGGTCGCATAAAAACCAACAGGATGTTGAGCTGCATCAATGCTATTGTAAAAAGCCTGTGTTACAAATGATAAAATGTTTTTGTCAGATATAACATTCTCTGCTTTGATAAAATTAGCGCGGGCTGTTTTAGCTGCATCTGCTGCTTTAATGATTTCTTCTTTAGTTACATCTTTCTTGCTTAATGTGGCATCCAACTTTTGTAAAGACGAAGCAAAAGCAATTAACGGAGAACCGAAGATCCCTTCTGTCATGTATACACGTTGCTTTGCATACGGGCGCCATGCGTCATACATTTTTTGATACTCATTAAATAAATTTTCGTATTCAGGTTTTCCTTTTGCCCAGGCTAAGAACGATGTTTCGTTAGCTTGTTTTTCCTCAAAGGTTTTGAATTTCAATAACTGTTTTGATTCGCCATCAAAAAATTTCCAATAGTTAGCAATTTGAGCGTAGTTACCTGCTAATTGAATTTTAACGGCCGGATCTTTTTTCATCTCTTCCAACATATATTTTAAACGCTGATCACGCAAGTCAACCAATGAAGGGTTTTCGATATCTGTTTTCAATTTCACACCATAAGATGTTTCGTAGCGGTTTGTTCCGCCAGGATAACCCCAGATCATGGTATAATCACCATCTTTAACTCCTTTAATAGAAACAGGTAAAGAGTATTTGGATTTTAAAGGAACGTTATCTGTTGCATAATCTGCTGCTTTTCCTTCTTTGTTTGTATATACACGGAAAATAGAAAAGTCACCTGTGTGACGGGGCCATTCCCAGTTATCTGTATCACCACCAAATTTACCAATACTTTCAGGAGGAGTTCCTACTAAACGTACATCTTTATAACGCTCATAAACAAATAATAAGAACTGGTTAGCTTTGAACATAGAAGCGATACGACCTTCGTAAGTTGAGCCTTCTGTTTCTTTAGTAGCCATTTCAGCTAAAATACCTGGTAATTTTTGAGTCAATTCAGCTGATGGAATTCCTTTGATCTTTTCATTTACTTTATCGGTTACGTCAACAATTTTCATTAAAAATTGTGCATGAACACCCGGAGCATATATCTCTTCGTTCTTGGATTTTGACCAGAAACCGTCTCTTAAATAGTTATGGTCCACTGTGCTTGCAGCAGCTATAGCTCCGTATCCACAGTGATGATTAGTAAATATCAATCCTTCTTTACTTACGATCTCGCCTGTGCAACCACCACCAAAAATAATGATCGCATCTTTGATACAAGCCTGGTTCATACTGTAAAGTTGCTCTTTACTAACTTTTAAGCCCTTTTTAACCATATCGGCATATACTTGTTCGCCCAATAACATAGGCAGCCACATACCTTCATCGGCTTTGGCAACCGGCTTTAATAAAAAAGTGCAGGTAATAACAAATAGTACTATTTTTTTCATAACGGGTTTATATTGTTTTTTTAATTGTGTTACGTAATAATCATGATGGGCAAACAAAGTGTTTTTACAACATAATTATTTCATCAATAATTTCAGTTTAAATCGGGGGCTAATTTAACAGAAATTGCCAAACAAAACAGAGATTTTAGATAAACGACCTTTAAAGTGGCTGACTGGCTAAAAATTGGGGATAAAGGCCCTATTTTTTTAAATATTGCAGCTCAGCAAGGTAAATATAAGGCTCGAACATGTGGTGCAGAAACACATTTTGCCCATCATATTTAAACCTTTCGTTATAAAGACTATCCGGTTTTAAGATAATGGGACTTCCGGCGGGCACATAAAAATTACTCTTTTGAATTTCGGGGCTTTGGTATTCATTTAAAGAACGCCTGATAAATTTACCCATGCGTTTAGTAAGGTATTTTCGGTATTTCCTATTTGTTTTTCTTGCAGCTCCTTCCATATCATTCATGGCATGTTTCACATAACCGCGGATCAACGGGTTTTTCACTCTCCGTTTCATGATCTCATTTCGTTTGGCGAAAGGATTTATAGGATATAGATCGCCAATAGATTGAACTGAAAAAGGAGTTTGGGGAACCCAATCGTATGTATTTACAACACGAAAAGCCCATCCGTTACGGGTAATAAAATCAAAATCGTAGGCATAAAATAAATTGCCTGGTTTTGGAGCGGCCGAGCAATATACTTTATAAGCAATGTCTTTGGGTATAACTTCTTTGGGTAAATATTCGAGATAGGATCTCATTAAAAAAGATAAAGCAGCTCCCTGACTATGTCCAACGATGATAAATTCTTTAACGCCTTTTTTATAAAACTCATTAATGGTTGCTGTCACTAAAGGCGCTAAATGAGCGACACCAATTGTCCAGCCGTGATGCACCAACGCATTATCGTCATCCGAGAATTTATAAGTAAATGTTGTTTTATTATCCAGCACTAAAGCTCCCTTAGCTTTGATCATGCCACTGTAAAAATTCTCGAGCCAGCTTGTACCACCAACTGTATAACGTAAACAAATAACGCCTACAGAATCGTTGCGCAACCAAAAATCAAATTTGTTTTTCAGTCCAACTTCTACCGAGCGATGCAATCTTTTATAATTGGCAGGTAATATTTTTGGTGCATATCGGCTTCCGCTATCCTGATGTGCCCATTCTAAATGCAACACATCCAAAAATTCCCGAGCATCAAAGCCCGGTTTTAATTTGTTTTGAGAAAACAAAAGTGTACTAAAGAAAAGGCAAAGAAAACTACATAAGTTCTTTTTCATTAAACGAATTTACTTTTAGGAATGATGGTACATGTAAATCGCGACACGCAGGTCAATTCATTAGCCTCGTTATAAATTTTAATGTCCCATACATGATTTTTACCAGAGATATTCAGGGGCGAACAAATGCCTTTCACTTTTCCACTTAGTACAGCTTTAATGTGATTGGCATTGATCTCTACTCCTACTCCAATAAACACTTCATGGTTTACAACCAACAACGAAGCAACACTTCCTAAAGTTTCGGCTAAAGCAACATTAGCTCCGCCATGTAATAATCCAAAGGGTTGTTTTGTACGTTCATCAACCGGCATGGTTGCCACTAAAAAATCAGGTCCGGCCTCTATGAATTCTATCCCAAGGGCTTGACCAAGTGTGTTTTTATTTAAGGAATTAATATCGGATATATTTGGCTCTTTGTGCCAGATGGATGCAGTCATGAGATTGAAAATATAAAACGAAACTACATATAAATTTTAAATTTATGTACACCGTCTTTACACGAATAGGTTACATGCCAGTTATAAAAATCTACTATCTTTTTGATCAATGATAACCCAAGTCCTAATGAACCTGAAATGGAATTTTTATTGAAGCGATCGAACAGAAATTGCTTATCGATCTTATCGGCATAGCTTGTGTTTTCAACAGTAAAGGAGTCTTCATTGACTGTAATTTTAATGATTCCTTTTTCTTCCCAGTTATACTTAATGGCATTAATAAATAAATTATTGAGCAAAATGGTTAATAAAATAGGATTCACGTCTTTAGTGATCTGCTTATTAAAAACTTTTTCCACGATGATCTGTTTGGCTTCAATAAAATCTTCAAGGATCTCGATTTTTTCATCAATTGCCTGATTCAGGTTGATCGTACTGGTTTCTACAAATTGCTTATTCTCAATGCGGGTTAATAATATCAGGCCTTCATTTAATTTATACAAGCGCTGTGTTGCATTATAAGTTTGTACCAATAATTTATGTTGCCTTTCGCTGTAATTGGTTTCCTGCATCAATAATTCGATTTTAGTACTGATAATGGATAATGGCGTTTGCGCTTCGTGTGATACATTCTCGGTAAACTCTTTAAGATTATGGTAATCAGATTGGATCTGATAAGTAAGATCTTTTAAAGTATCATTCAGCAAATGAAATTCATCAATATCCGTTTCCCTGAAATTGAGCTTATCGTGTTTTTTGATGTTCCAGGTTTTAATTTTCGAAAGTGTATCATTGAAGGGCGACCATAAAAAATCGGAAATATACCTATTCAATAAAAACAAAATAACAAAAGAGAGTACTAAAAATATTAATACAACGCCCGCAATATATTCTCCAACTAATTTTCCTTCGGTTAAAGACAAACAAACCGTTGCTTCATAAGCCTGGCCATTTATGGTTGTTTGAAATAATAATTCACGTTGTGTTACCCGTGAATCTTTATCATCAATATTAGTTGTGTCTTCTTCAAAGCTTTTGCCTTTATACTCAATAAATTTATTGTCGAAAATAGTTTGCTTACTGATCTTACGCACATAAATTTTTTGCCCAATGTTGGTTGTAAATTCCTTTGGAAGAATCCCATCTTTTAGGCCATTAATGATCTGCGATTTGGTAGTAAGTAATCTTCTATCAGCTTCTTTATCAAGCTTCGCAAAAATAACTTCATATACAATAAAAATACCTATCGCAAACAGTAGTATAGTTGTGATAGACGAATAGATATTTGTTTTGGTAAGGAGTTTCACGAAGGCCAGGTTAAATTTTATGAATTAGCTTGTATAACAAATTTAAAACTTAAAATGAAAACAGACCCATGAAATATTAATCTTTGAACTTATAGCCCATTCCGTAAACTACTTTAATATAGTTTTTCAGATCAGCCTCATTCAATTTTTTCTTCAGGTTCTTGATCTGGCTATACACAAAATCAAAAGAAGTTGCCATATCGGCTTTGTCGCCCCAAATAGCGTCTGCCAAAGCTTCCTTAGTGATCAAATGCGTTGGGTTACTTGCCAGGTAAACCAATATCTCATATTCCTTTTTAGTTAATTGCATTTGTGTGCCATTTGCAACAACTTTTTTCTCTGTTGTATCGATCTCCAATCCGTCAAACACCAACGAGTTTTTTCCACCAAAGTTTCGGCGGCGTAATACCGAATAAAGTCGGGCGCTTAACTCGGATAAATGGAAAGGCTTGGTCAAATAATCATCGGCACCTATCTTTAAACCCTGAAGCTTGTCTTCCAGGGCATTTTTAGCTGTAACGATAATAACTCCCATTTCGGGACTGTTCTTTTTAATATGTTCTACGATATCAATACCCGAACCATCCGGTAATCCAACATCAACCAAAGCGCAACTATAAACCACATCATTTAGTTTTTGCATGGCACTTTTGATAGTAGTCGCAAAATCGCATTTATACCCGTTCTCAGTTAAGTAATCAACCACATCTTCGCGTAAAGATTTTTCGTCTTCAATAATTAAAATTCTCATAAGCAATAATTTATCGGGCTAATGTAAAATAAAATTTAAAAAAATAGCAGAATCCAAAAAAATTACATTTTTAACCCTTATGGTAAATTTATCAATATTTTGTTGAATCACTATTTTATTATCTTTGATTATGAGATTTATTTCTTTTGGGCTTTTATCGTCCCTGTCAGCTTTAATGGTTGCCTGTACTTTTGACAAAGGGCAAACTATCAATCCGGCGACATCAAAAAATACAGAAATATGCGATACAGCAGCTGTTGTAAGTTATTCAGCTCAAATCTCAGACATCATTGCCGATAATTGTATCTCTTGCCACGGACCAGCTGAAAGCGTGAAATTAAACAACCACTCAAATGTGCAGGCAAATGCGCTAGCTCCTACAGGTTCTATCTATAGTTCGGTTTCCCACGATGGAACAGCTATTCCTATGCCGCCAAACAGGTTGCTATCCAGCTGTGATATTGAAAAAATAAAAAAATGGGTAAATGCAGGCGCGCCAAACAATTAAGGCGTTATCTGAGAGATGCTTCAGCAGGTTTTGGTGCTATATTCAATTGCCCGGGTGCTAAGCCAAATTTTTCGTTCACTTCAAGCATGGCAGCTAACACTAACTGAGAATAGTTTTGTGAAGCCGATTTAAAATGATTGGTTTCGGCATGCCAAAGGTTATAAATTAAATTCATGTTCCCCTCTGTTGGCCTGAAAGTAAACAAAGCCTTTCTTACATTTCCGGCACCTGCATGGTATGAGTGCATTACCAATAATCTGAACCACAAGTCATTTTCTTTATAATTGGTGATTCCCAACGAATCTAAGATCTGACGTGTTTTTGGAATACAGATCTTTTTGATGAGGCTGGAAGCTGCATAAGCTGAACGGTCAAAATCTGCACGTTCGTCAATACTTTTATTCACTTTTAAACCAAACAAACGGGCTACATCCTTCATTAATTGAAAAGAGCCATAAGCCCCGGCATTGGATTTTTGTAATTTGTTAGGGCTTTCGATCATCAAAATGGCCTGTGCATACCATGGGTCAACGCCATTGGCAATAAAATCATTAATGCCACGGTTAAAGTTAGCAGATGCCTTTTCGAAATCGTAGAAAAAACTTTTCCCGTTAGTTAATAAGATACGCGCTGAATCTTCAAGGCAATAGCAATTACGCAAACTATCCTTATAACAGGATTTTTTAGCCAGATCCTTGCTCTCCCAATCTTTAATATGTTCCTTACTTAAAATATTTCTGGTATGTGGTGTGTTAAACAAGGCTGAGTCTTTGTGGAGATTCATAATGCTTCTCCAGAATTTCACATTCGGCATTGTATCGCAACCCAGTTTATAGATCTCCATATTAAATATAAAGTCCATCTTCTCTTTGGTTATGTAATTCGGCACTGAGATCACATCCTGTCTTAGGTCAATAGGCTCATAAGCCACAACAGTGTTACTATCGGGTGGAGACGTTACCAATTTTAACGTCAATAATATGGAAATAAAAAACTGCATGATCTTATAACATCCAAAAGATACAGTTATAATGCAAAACCAATTGATGAGTATCAGCCA
This sequence comes from Bacteroidota bacterium, assembly GCA_040386075.1. GTDB lineage: Bacteria > Bacteroidota > Bacteroidia > B-17B0 > Aurantibacillaceae > UBA4416. The sequence continues at coordinate 50,521 of JAZKGE010000034.1, read as the reverse complement.
ACTTTTCAACAATACCTTTTTATAAAGATAACGAACCATCTCTATAAACACAATATTATCTATCTAAAAAATAAAGTGATTCAACTAATAATAGCCTGATTTAATCTTTAATTAACAAACTATAGCCATTGCCATGTAAATTATTGATCTCTACCTGCGGATCAGCAGATAAATATTTACGGAGTTTTACAATGTATACATCCATGCTACGGGCTGTAAAATAATTATCATCCACCCAGATCTGCTTTAGGGCTTTTTCACGGGGCAAGACATCATTTTTATGTTGGCACAGTAAGTTCAAAAGAGCGGCTTCTTTTGGAGATAATTTAACTTCATTGTCAGTCGCATTTTTCAAACACCTTAATTTAGCATTGAATTTAAACTGGCCAATATCGTGCATAAAATCAATATTGTTATTGGTGACAGAGTTTCTGTTTAAAATTGCTTTGATCTTAAATAGTAATACTTCCGAATCAAATGGTTTAACGATATAATCATCCGCACCAATGGTATAACCTTTGATCATATCATCACGCATACTCCTTGCTGTGAGAAAGATCAAAGGTATTGCTTTATTGATAGCCTTTATTTCAGCACTAAACGTAAAACCATCTTTTTTTGGCATCATCACATCAACTATGCACAGATCAAAGGTATCGGATCTGAATGTCTGAAGCCCCTGCTCACCATCTTCACAGTGTGTTACTAAAAAACCATTCATAGTCAAATAGTCTTTAAGTAATAACCCAAAGTTCTTTTCATCTTCAACCAATAATACTTTAGCTTTCATTGATAGGTAATTTAATAATGAATTCACTTCCTTTACCTTTCTCACTTTTCACGGCAATTGTTCCCCGGTGACTTTCGATAATGGATCTGACATAACTTAATCCCAATCCAAAACCTTTTACATCATGTAAATTGCCTCCCTGTGCTCTGAAAAATTTCTCAAAGATCTTATCCTGCATCGCAGCTTCAATGCCAATGCCATTATCGCGAAAAACAACGTTCAAATAGCCGGAGATGTTTTTAACTGATATCTCTATGACACAATTTTTTTTTGAATATTTTAAAGCATTGTCTAATAAATTATTGAACGCACTTAATAAATGAAATTCATCTGCCTTTATTTTTGGCTCAGTTTGTTGTACATCAAATATAATTTGGGCATTCTGTTTTTTAATTTGCAACTGATGTGCGGCAACAACGGTATTAATTAATTCTATTACATTAAGTGGTTTTTTGTGAAGTTCTAATTCACTTTTATCTAATAAAGCCATTTGAAGTACACGTTCTACATGGTTGTTAAGTTTTTGATTTTCTTCTTTTAAAATCGAAGTATATAGATTGAACTTTTCTTCATTATGCTTGGTTTGTGGATTATTAAGCGCATCAATCGCCAATGAAATAGTGGCTATAGGTGTTTTCAATTCATGAGTCATATTATTAATAAAATCATTTTTGATCTCGCTCATTTTCTTTTGCTTTAAAATAGTTTTTAACGTGAAATAAAAAACCAGGATCATCATCAAAGAAAAGAAAACCGATAAAAATAACATGTTCTTTATTCCTGAAAACACAAAACCAGCTTCTTCTGGAAACTGTAGATATAAAAAATTGTGATCGCGGAACACTTTATTTTTTGAAAGATCTGCTTTATACGTTTTCCCATTCAATTCAAATCCTTTAGACTTAGCAAGGATCTGATCCGTTTCCTTGCTCTCTTTTTTTAATAAAAAATCAAAAGAAGTAAAAATGCCTTTTGTTCCAAGTTCTCTTTTAATTAAACCATTTAAAGTGTCTTCATTGATATCATCGATCGGAGAAACATCGATCGTTTGGATCTCCGTAAGCATTTTATCCAAAAGTTTATTAATGTCTTCTTTTGCAGGTACTGACTTGCTGAGCTTATTTTTCACGATGACTGTTTGATGATTGTTCTTGTCAATACGTACAACAGAATCAGAAATAACGATCTGACCATTATTTTCAAAAATTGAATCCATTTTCAATTCCTTTAAAACGGCAATGTCGTTTATACGATGATCCGAAGAGGTTGAACTTGAAACTATGACTTTAACCGTTCCATCTTTTTTTGTGATCCGTGTTTTTGTTTGAGGAAAAGCGGATTCTTTAATGAAATTAATATTCTCCCTTTCGTTTAATTTAGCAGATACGTCGGAAAGAGTTTGGTATACTGTCTTATTGAACTCATCCAGCTTTTGAACGTAAAAATTCCGCAGCCAAAAACCTTGTATTAACAAAATGGCTAATAAGCTCGTGCTTAATAAAACAAATATGATCTTGTAAGGCTTAGGGTTCATTTCACTTCAAATTTAAGCAACCTTTAACTCATCTCTGCAAACTTTAACTTTTCCTTAACAGTGTTTAACCGCACCTTAACCACAGAGCGTCTTTGTTCAAAGTAATTTTGTCCTATAAATTATTAACCTTAAAAATATACAACATGAAAAAAATGATTATGATGAGTGTCCTGTTATTAAGCACATCACTATTAGTAGCGCAAACTGCTAATAAACCGGCAACGGTTCGCATTAAAAAAATTGAGAACATTAACGGTGTTGAGAAAATAACTGACACCACATTTACAACCAATGATCCGCCATCTCTTCAGATAGATAACGGTACGATCGACATTATTGGCTTGGAAGATGGCCAAGAAAGGAAAATGATAAAAACCATCATTATTGATGATGGAAACGGAGAACATTCTAATGTTGAAATAAAAGGATTAGATAAAGAGATCAGTGCAGAAATTGAAAAAGCAATGAAAGAAGCCGGGTTAGATGGAACAGCCAAGGGCACAAAGAAAATTGTGATCATCAATGATGAAGATGAGAAAGTTTCGGGCGACAAAAAAACACGTGCTACAAAAACAATTGTTATTAATCGCATTGATATTACAAATGCAGATGAGACTGACATGAAGCGTATTAGCAAAAGTGCGGGTGAGACTGATGGTAAATTAAATATTGAAAAAATGAATTTTTACCCGAACCCAAATACCGGTAAGTTTAACCTAAGCTTTAACCTCCCTGAAAAAGGTGATACAGAAATAAATATCATGAATATTGACGGGAAGATCGTTTACAAAGAAAAATTAGCAGGCTTTTCAGGTAATTACGATAAAGAGATCGACATCAGTAAAAATGCAAAAGGTATTTACTTTGTAAAAGTGGAACAAGGTAAACATGCCCAGGTTAGAAAGATCATTCTTGAATAATTCGGGACATGTTAAATGAGCTCCAAATGAGCCCTCTCCAAGTTGGTGGGGGCTTTTTTGACCAAAAAACAGTAAATTTACAGCTAAACTGACTTCAATTAACTTATTAATTTACAGTTAATTACACTAAAAAGATGCTTGATAGGTCAATAAAAATAGGCAATTGTAGGTTAAAAGTTTTCAGAATCAAATAATTAGCCTATATTTGCAGCCCTAATTTAAAATAAATAATAATGGAAAAACGCTATGAGACGGTCTTCATTTTAACTCCCGTTTTGTCTGAAGATCAGGCAAAGGAGGCCGCAAAAAAGTTTGAAAAGATCTTAACTGATCTGGGAGCGAAAGTTAATCACAGAGAAAACTGGGGCCTAAAAAAATTGGCTTACCCTATTCAGAAAAAAACAACCGGGTTTTATCACCTGATTGATTACACTGGAAAAGGAACTGAGATTGCAGAATTGGAACTACAATTTAAACGTGACGAACGCATCTTACGTTTCTTAACGATTGCGTTGGAAAAACATGGTGCAACATGGGCAGACAAAAGACGTGGTAAACAAGGTGAAGCAAAAGCTGCAAAAGCAACTAAAAAAGCAGAAGCTTAATTATTAACTCCAAAAAAGAAATTACAAAATGGCAAAAAATGAAGTACGCTTTTTAAACCCTCCTACAGTTGAGGCTAAAAAGAAAAAATACTGTCGCTTTAAAAAGTTAGGTATTAAATATATTGATTACAAAGACGCTGACTTTTTATTAAAGTTCGTGAATGAGCAAGGTAAATTGTTACCTCGTCGTTTAACAGGAACATCATTGAAATTTCAACGTAAGGTATCTCAAGCAGTTAAACGTGCGCGTCACATTGCTTTAATGCCTTATTTAGCAGATGGTTTAAAATAATTTAAAGAGGAAAAACAACATGGAAGTTATATTAAAACAAGACCTGAAAGGGCTAGGATATAAAAATGACATTATAAAAGTTAAGAACGGTTATGGCCGTAACTTTTTAATTCCTCAACGCATTGCAGTGTTAGCTACAGAAAGCAACAAAAAAATGCAAGCGGAAGAAATTAAACAAAGCTCATTTAAAGAAGAAAAATTACGTAACGAAGCAACTGCAACTGCAGCTAAATTTGCTGATGTAACTGTAAAAGTTGGTGCTAAAGCTGGTGAATCTGGAAAAATTTTCGGTTCAGTAACTAACATCCAATTAGCAGATGCATTGAAAAAAGCTGGTTATGATGTTGAACGTAAAAACATTGAAATGAACGAAGATGCAATTAAGTCATTAGGTACTTACTCTGCTAAAGTTCGTTTATTCAAAGAGATCTCTGCAACTATTAACTTCGAAGTTATTGCTGAGTAATCTTTCGCTCTCAACAAAAAAGCCTCCCGATTTATATCAGGAGGCTTTTTTTATGTATTGTAACATAGAAGAATTACTCTTTTTGTTTCATATCCTTTAACAAACTTCTGGAAAATAAAAAGATGATGATAGCACCCAAACCAAGGCACAACCATAAAAACTGTTGGGTCTCAAAAAAAGTTGGCTCCCTTTTCGTTACAGTTTCATTTGGCGACTTTGCCAGTTCTTTAACCATACCAATAGTTGCTTCAGGCAATAACTGTGGTATTTGGGATACAAAATTTCCCAGATCGTACTCGGGCAATTTCAATTCCTTGTCTCCATACTTCATAGTATATGTTTGACCCGCTAAAAAATCACAGATCAGGTAAGATGCTAATTGTTTGCAGCTGATGGATTCAATTTCCAAAGGTGGGTTGTCTTTATTTTCTATTTCAATAAATAACTCTTTTTCATTTAGGTTAGGAAGATCGAAAAACAAAACGCCATCGGATTTCAGATCAAACTCAAACGCTACCTCTTTGTACGTTTCGGTTTTATGTTTTAGCGTTTGTTCCCTGTTTACATAACCCACCGCATGGCGCATGTATAAACGTGGCGCGTTGATCTTAAAGTCAATACGGTCTACCTGCTGATTGTTAGTAAAAGAAAGATGGATCAGTGTTTTTTTGTTCTTAGCGTCTTCTGAGATAGTTTTAGTAAAAACCACTTCATTTAACTTTCCGGCAATTACTGAATTTTTGAAACAACCTGCCGAATTTATTTTTAATGGGTGAGAAAACCAATCATCAACCGTTAATCTGAAATATTCATAATCGTTTAATGGAAAGTAAATACATTTGTATTGGTTTGTATACAACTCATTATAAGCCAGGCTAAGTTCCTGTAACTCACTCACACTATACCATTGCCTTTTATCGTTGCTGCCTTCAATAGAGCAATACTTATAAGCATCAGAGTTATTGATATTAAAAGCAATATTACTGATCTTATCTTTGTTTGGGTTACGAATAACGATCTCAGAAAAAGTACTGAAATGATTTTGAGAAACAATTTCGTAACTAATAAAATCTGATTTGGCTTTTAATAAGGGTTCGCTTAAAACCACATAGGGCACTTCTTTTTGTTTAGCATCATAGATCCGAAGATCATGAAGATCAGGGCTCATATACTTTTTGTATTCGGGTGTCAACGGAATCTTATATAAAGAATCCTTATTGATGCCTGATAATACCGACTCATGCGTAAATGACTGTCCTTGCAAAGAACCAGAGCAAATTACATTTAAAATAAAACCGAAAATTAAGTATTTCATAGAATTAATTTTGTTCAGGGTTAATTGTTTGCTCTGCTTTTTTCTCATCGTCTAATAACAGGGCCTTTATTTTTTGATACATGAATGAAATGATCAATAACACCACACCTAATATAATAAAGGCTATGATCTTCCCTGCCTCAGATGCGTCTTTGATATCGTAGGTAAATAATTTAAGAAGGATGATCGCTATTAATATCAAAGAAACCACGCGGAAGGTTTTATTGGAACGCTTCATGCCGATAAACAGAAACAAGAATGCCAACACGCCCCAAAGGATAGGAAACCCGATCTTTACAATATGAACTTCAGTACTGCCATATTCTATGCATTTAGTGTCATAGTCAAGTGCCGCAAAATTATTTGAAATAGCCAATTTAGATACATGTAACATTAATTCAGTACTAGCCAAATACAACACAGCTATTGAAATTAAAACAGTGTTAAGGGCCTTGCTATACTTAATGATTGAGCCTAACTTATTGATTGCCTTGTTCATTTGAAAAACAATAAATGCAAAACATAAAATAGAAAGGTAATGAAAAATAAAACCTACCTGAATATCATAGCCTGCCATCACTGTTTTTTTAAAATCAATATTTGGTAAGGCAGCAAAGAATACAATAAATAAACAGGCATTAATGAAATTGAATACATACATGGTAACCGTCGCACCCCTGTTATTTAATTTATTGACTGCAATATTCAATAAGCTGAAGTACAACAAGTGGTAAGCACCCATTATGATAGCGATCGACTTTCCATAAAAAATAGTTTCATCAAGCTGGTAACCTAACTCAAATAAACCCGTAAAGTATAATAAGGTTACAAATCCAATGCCCATCAACTTACGATAAACAGAAGGATTGAAAGGGATTCCAAAATATCTTACAGTTTCTGTTTCCTTTTTTAATAGTAACACAATACCAAATAAAGCCAATGAAGAAACTAATCCTGTTGCAAACCCTTTATTTAAAATAACATTTAGTCGTAATTCGCTGTAAGTTGTGTAAACAGCCGACCAATCCATAAATAAGCTGAAACACATTAAAATAGTGATAACGATAGATGCAAAACGGTATAAAACTATACCTGATCTTTGTGCTAACCAGATCAGCAATACTGCTTCCAATGCCCAGAAAACGGTGATATAGTTTCCTTGTAACTGAACAGGCGCAATTAAAGTTATAAAGGTGAGCGTTAACCCGATCATCAAATAAACAAGTTTGGTATCTGATTTGAATTTTTTGTAAAGCATCCATGAACACACCAAATTGAAAAGTGCTATCAATAAACTGAATACTCCTTTTAAGTCGGGATGATAGTAAGACAAGATCTGCATGCCAACTCCGTAAAATAAGAATGTGTTACTAATAAGGATAGACAGGTCGAGCACACCAAACTTGCGGTTCTCTTTAATATTATTTATGATATTCATTAGTACAAACACAACATAAAAAATGGCAGCAAAGATCATCGCTCCTTTATAAGGAGGATTATCGTGACCAATTACTTTTGTCTGCAGCCAGCCAAAATAAAGGATCATAGTAAATGCGTAAGCCATAATATTGATCAGATTCCATTTGCGCATATAAGCCAGTACCAGCATCCCAAGATCCAGCACCAATACATAAATGAATAATACCATATAGTTTCCTTCACCGGTACTCACCATAAACGGGGTAGCAAAACCGCCGATCAATGAAAGGGCTGCTAATTCCACCCTATCATAAAGAACAGAAATAAATACACTAAAGCCCGTTATCAGTAACATAATGATGAAAGCCGTAGTTTGATTGAACAAATGATATTCATGAAATGCAATACCAATCGTAAAATAAAAGATAGCAATGCCTCCGGCTACTAATACAGAGCTAAATGCTTTGAATTTTTTATGGAGTCTATGCGCGAAACCTAATACAATACCACCGCATAAGATACCGATGCCAACGCGGGCTATTTCGTTGATCCATTCTTTATCAATAGCATATTTTACAAAAAAGGCAATACCAATAACTAAAACAGTAATAGCTACTTTACTTAATATGTTCTCACCAATAAATTTTTCGAGATCCGGATTATTCTTTCTGAAGCCTTCATACCAACTTTCCTTACGCAAAAAAGGTTTAACAGGTTGTTGTTGCGCTTGATTAACCGGTAGAATTACCTGCTGCTCTTCTTTTTTATGATCTTCCTGAACCGGAGGTTGTTTGGTCTCATTGATATTTACAACAGGCTCTACCGGCTTATTAACTACCGGCTGAATAACGGGCTGTATAGGCTCAACGGGTTTTTGAACCGGCTCCACTTGTTTTTCTGTTTTTTGTGCGGCCGATTGTTGGGATTGAAGAAATTGAATTTTTTTAAGGTACTCTTCAATATTAGAGATCTTTCTATCTAAGCTTTTGATCTTAGAATTTTTTCGGGCATTAAAGATGATCAGCAGTAAAATTGTAACTAACGACAAAAACGTTAAAAATTCTTCCATATAATAAAGGTTTGCTTTATATAAAGATACACTTTTTAGGAAATAAAAACTAATGCAAATGCCGGCTCACACCTTTACTAATCCTGCAATTCCATCCAACGCATGGTCTTTTCATCTATCTGAGAAGAAATAGAAGTGAACTCATTGGATAATTTTTCGATCTCTTTAACATCTGTAATACCACTTGCTAATAAATTTTCGATCTCTGCTTTTCTGGATTCCAGTTTTGGCAATTCAGCATCCAATGTTTCTAATTCCTTTTGTTCTTTAAAGGATAGTTTCTTTTTTTCGGTAACAGGAGCTGACACAGAAACCTGCTTAACCGGCTCTTCAACCACGGAATTTACTTCAATTTGTTTTTGTTCTTTAGCTAGTTCTTCAGCATCATCCTCTGTATCATATTTCCACTGACGGTACTCGCTATAATTACCAGGAAAATCTTTAACCACACCATTACCTTCAAAGGCAAACACGTGATCCACTAACCTATCCAGGAAATAACGATCATGTGACACAATCAATACACAGCCCTGAAAGTCGAGTAAGAACTGCTCCAATGTTTGTAGTGTAATAATATCCAGATCATTGGTAGGTTCATCCAGAATTAAAAAATTCGGGTTTCTAACTAATACCGTTAGCAGATACAAACGGCGTTTCTCTCCCCCGCTTAACTTACTTACATGTCCGTATTGTACCTCAGGTGCAAAATTAAAACGCGTCAGTAAACCCGATGCACTTAAAGAAGTGCCGTTTGCCAAAGGAATAAACTCCGCAATATCTTTAACCACTTCAATCACTCGTTTATCATCAGCAACCTGTATACCCTTTTGAGAATAATAGCCAAATACGATAGTATCTCCTACCGACACAGTTCCGGCATCCGGTGCCTCTATGCCTTGCAGCATATTAATAAATGTACTCTTACCTATTCCATTGGGGCCAACAATGCCGATCTTCTCTCCTTTAATAAATGTATAAGTGAATGGCTCCAGTATTTTTTTATCGCCAAAGGCTTTTTGCAAATTACGTACTTCAAGAATTTTACTGCCAATGCGTTCAACTTTAACACTTAGCTCAATTTTCTTTTCTACACTTTTCTTACGCGCTTTTGCTTCCACATCAACAAATGCGTCGACACGCGATTTTGATTTGACCGTACGTGCACGAGGCTGCTTACGCACCCACTCCAACTCACGACGGTATAAGTTCTTTGCTTTTTCCAGTTCAGAGGCTTCCATCATTAAGCGCTCTGCTTTCTTTTCCATATAGTAATCAAACTTGCCTTTATATTCGTAAAGTTCATGATTATCGATTTCGATAATACGATCGCATACTTCATCTAAAAAATAACGATCATGCGTCACTAATAAAATACTTTTCTTGTAGCTACGTAAATATTCTTCCAACCATTCGATCACTGTTACATCCAGGTGATTGGTAGGCTCATCCATGATCAACAGGTCCGGCTCATTTAAAATAACCTGTGCCAATGCCAGACGTTTTTTCTGTCCACCGCTTAATGTGCTTACTTTTTGTTTCAGATCATTTAATCCTAAATTAGCACACACCAGCATGATCTGTGTTTCCACATTCCAGGCTTCCAGGTCATTCATTCTGTTAGTCAAAATATCCAACTGGTTTTCTGTTTTCTCAGTTGGATTAGCATAATGCGTTTCTACCAAATGTGTGTAATCAATTGATGTCTTTACCATTTCGCTATCACCGGCATAAATAGCTTGTTCGATCGTATGGTTTTCATCCAGGGTTGGCTCCTGGCTTAAAAAGGAAATGCGTAATTCTTTACGGAAAGCGATGTCGCCACTGTCAGGAATTTCGATTCCTTGCAAAATTTTAAATAATGTAGATTTACCTGAACCGTTCTTTGCGATCAATGCTACTTTATCGCCATAATTGATTCCGAAATTGATATTTTTAAAAAGGACTTTATCGCCAAAACTTTTACTTAATTGATTTACTGAAAGAAGATTCATTTTTGTGTTTACTTTTTAACCGCAAAGAGCGCAGAGAATTGCAAAGAGCGCAGAGAGATTTATTTTATATATTAAATTTAATTTTTAAGATTTTTTTCGATCAGGTACGTTAATTTATCCCTGTTTAAGTTTGTATTTATTTCACCATTAACGGTTAACGATACATTACCGGTTTGTTCTGACACTGTAATAGCCAAAGCATCTGTTGTTTCGGTTAAGCCAACCGCAGCTCTGTGCCGCATTCCAAAATGAGAGGGAAAATTTTCCTTTTCGGTCACAGGTAACACGCAACGTGCTGCAATGATCCGGTTATCCTTAATAATAACAGCCCCATCGTGCATAGGACTGTTCTTATAAAAGATGTTTTCCAGCATTTTATCAGTCAGTGCTGAGTCAACGATCTCCCCGGTGTTAACATAGAATTTAAGATCAGACCTTCTGGAAACAATGATTAAGGCTCCGGTTTTTGTTTCGCTCATGTTAAAACAAGCACGAACAACTGCATCAACATCCAATACAAAATCCAATGACGCATTGGATTGATTTGAAAAAGAAAAGATATTTCTCCAGTTGTTATTCTTTATAAAATCATTCGACCCAATGTATAATAAGAATTTTCTGATCTCTTGCTGAAATACGACCATAACAGCAATAACCCCAACATTAATGAATTTTCCAAGAATAGAGCCCAGTAATTTTAACTCGAAAGCACGAACGATGATCCAAACAACATAAATCAATGCTAAGCCGATAAATACATTTACAGCAGCTGTGCCTTTTACCATTTTATACAATTGGTAAAGCATAATAGCCACCAATAATATATCAATGGCATCAGTAATCCCAAAAGAAATGAATAATATATGTAGTTGTATTAACACGGCCCTAAAGATACCTTTTTATGGCGTATGAGAGGATCTTTTTAGTAGAAAATGGGTGAAAAAACGTCGATTTTAGACTTTAATACCCATGACTAAAACATCATCGACCTGATCGAGATCACCTTTCCAATCTTCAAATTTTTGTTCCAGGACAGCTAATTGTTCTTTTGCTGGCAAATGACAGATAGACACCAAAATATCTTCCAATTGCTTATATCTGAATTTCTTTCCCTTCTGCCCCCCAAACTGATCGGCGTATCCATCTGTAAATGTATAAACAGCATCTCCTTTTTTTAACTCAACTTCATTGAATGTAAATGATATACTATCATCATGGCCTTTTCCCACAGGCATTTTATCTGCCTTACAGGTTAACAGTTGTTTATCACGAATAATGTAAAAAGAATTATTGGCCGCTGCATACTGCAATTTCATATTTACCAGATCCAATTTACATAATACGGCATCCATACCATCTTTACTTTCCTCAGAACCCTCTGCATTTAATACTTGGATGATCTCGGCCCTCACATTATTCAATATCAGATCAGGGCGTGTGATCTTATTTTCATTAATCACCTGGTTCAATTTACTGATATTGAGCAAACTCATGAAAGCTCCCGGAACACCGTGCCCGGTGCAATCGGCTGTGATATAAATAAAACCATCGGGTGTTGGTGTAGCCCAGTAAAAATCACCACTCACTACATCTTTTGGCTTGAATAAAACAAAATATTCAGGCAAATTATTCTTCAATAAATTTTCGCTGGCTAACAATGAAAACTGGATCCGCTTGGCATAAGCAATACTGTCCAATATTTCTTTTTGTTTTTCCTCAATGATATCTTTTTGTTTTAAAATAGCTTTCTGAAACAGGAGATTCTCTCTTCTAAAAAACGTGAAAAATAAGATAGTAACAATGAAGAGAATAAATAAATTTACGACACTGATCACATCTTGTGCCTTTCTCATCTCATCAGTGAATGTAAGAATGCCATCTTTGCCTTTTAATCCAACGAGCATAGCAAAAAAAGCAAACACGGCAGCGCTTATAAATATTCTTAATGCCAACGTGCTTTCAAATAAGGCAATGCCGAGTAAGCACATGATCAACATAAAAAAATGCAGGTTAGATTGCAATCCATAAAAAACGGTACCGAATATAAAATAGATCAAACCAAAACCACAGGTAATATAAATTGCAGCGTTATACTGGTGCTTTGAATGTAAATAGAACCCTAAAAATGACGAGATCAGAAACAATATATTTAACACAATAATGCCGGTCATTTGAAATATAATGGCCGCCGGAATATAACCGATCATAGTAATGATGGTGATAAAAGAGATCAGATTACTAACTCTTATTTTTCTGTTCAAACTATCCGAGTTCAAATCTATTAATCCAATATTTAGTATCTTTTTGATCATGCCAATTAAAATTTGATTCCAATAACTAATACATCATCTACCTGTTCCAGCACACCTTTCCAGTCTTCGAATTGTTTTCCCAATATCTCTGATTGCCTGTTCAATGGCTCATTCATCATCTGAATAAGTAACTCATTTAGTGCTTTATACTTGAATTTTTTTCCTTTTGGCCCACCAAACTGATCAGCATAACCATCAGTATATAAAAATAATTCATCACCTTTTCTTAGTTCGAGATCAAATAAAGAAAAATCTTTTTCTTTTTCACCTTTACCAATAGGCATGTTGTCTTTTGGATGTAAGATAACCTCTCCATTCCTAATGATGACAGGCGCATTATTTGCAGCCGAATAGGTCACTTTACCCGTTAATTTATCAAGCTGTATCAAAACACCATCCATGCCATCTTTATGGTCGCCGCTACTGATACTTTCTATTAAACGCCTCCTCACGTGGTTAAAGATCTCATTTGGTTGAGAGATATCTTTTTCCTTGATAGCTTCGTTCAAAAATCCAATATTCAACAAACTCATAAAAGCACCGGGAACACCATGTCCTGTTGAATCACAAATAGCCAGGTAGAAACTATTATTATGTTCGGCTGCCCAGTAAAAATCTCCGCTTACAATATCTTTTGGTTTAAAATAAACAAAATGAGAATTAAAGTTCTTCTTGAACAGGTCTTCATGAGCCAATAATGCGTACTGTATGCGCTTGGCATAATTTATAGAATCAACGATCTCTTTTTGTTTTTCTTCAATGACCTGTTTCTGGTGTTCAATTTCTATTTGCTTTTGCTCTACTTGATTTTTTTGCTGTGTAATGAGTTGATGAGCTTTCTTTTTTTGACGGTAAACCCTGTACATGAAAACACCAAACAGCATTGAAATAATCAGGCTAACAATAATGAAATAGGAGATGATCGTTTGCTGACGAATGGTTTCAGAAGAGAGATCGTTTTGCTTTTTTAAAAGAAGGTTTTGTTCTTCCTTTTTTTCTGTTTCATACTTGGTTTCAACCTCCAGTAACTGACGATTTTTTTCAACGTTCAATACCGAATCTTTAAAACCATTATACTTTGTATAGTACTCCAGTGATTTCTCGAAATTCTTTTTTTGCTTGTAGGCTTCTGAAATATTAAGACTTACATTTTTCAGATCATCATAAGCTTTTCTCTCAGTAAAAATATCATAAGATTTTAGAAAAAATTCAAGCGCATTATTCACATTTCCCTGTTTTTTATATGCTTCTCCAATAACCTGATAGGTAGCGGCAATGCCATATGTATTGTTTAATGTTTTAAGTTGGTCAACGGCTTTATTGAAGGCTTGAAATGCATCCTCAAATTTATTGAGTTCAACCAGGGCATTGCCAATTAACGTATAAGATACTGCCAAAGGGTAAACAGCTGTAGGCACTACCTGAAAAACATCCCTGGCTCTCGAAAAAAACCGAAGTGCTTCCATACTGTTCTTTCTAAGCATATGAATGTTTCCCAGGCCAATGGAAGAAATTCCCATCATGTATTTATTAGAATCCTGGTTGGCAATTTCATAGCTCCGGGTATAAGCTTCCATTGCCTTTTTTTCATTATCAATTCCCATGTATGTGTTTCCCATGGAATTCATCAAATTGCTCATGGCTCTTCGGTTATTGATCTTTTCATAGATCTTATAACCATCAATATAATTAGCCAATGCGTGTTGATAGTCGCCCTTTCCGTTATAATAAGAACCTATCGTGTTATAAGCCTGGCCACAACCCTTAAAAAAGCCCAGATTTTGTGATAACTTAAGTGCTTGCTTAGCGTAGTGTAAACAACTATCAGACGCTTTTTCCTCGAAAAGATCTGCGATTTCGTTGAGGATATTGACTCGTGCCGTATCAGCCAACTCTTTAGATACAAGCACTTTACGCAAACTATCGATCTTATTTGAGCAAATACCCAAAGATGATAACAGACCGATAAATATGAACAGTAACAATTTGCGCATAAAGCAAATATACTTATTCGGCTGGAAATTTAACTACAAAAAACGGGGGTTCTAAAAACGAATACCAATGACACAAACATCATCCACCTGCTCTAAAACACCGCGCCAATTCCTGAAATGTTTATCTAAATCGGTTAATTGTTTAGTAAGAGGTAAAGTTGAATTTGAAATAAGTAATTCGTTCAATTGTTTGTATTTAAATTTTTTGCCTTTGGGCCCACCAAACTGATCGGCATAGCCATCCGTATAAAGATAGAGCATATCATTTTTCTGTGGCTCGATGGTATATAAATTAAAACTCGTGTTTTTTTCGCCTTTACCAACCGGCATTTTATCCTTCTTAAGTTCAATAATAATACTGTCTCTTATTAATAAAGGGCTATTATTAGCCGCTGAATAAGTGATCGTGTTAGTCGCTTTATCAATGCAGATTAAAATGCCGTCCATTCCATCCTGCTGCTCATCTCTGCCAATACTTTCAATCAACCTGTCTCTCACATAATTAAAAACCGCATGTGGTTCCGAGATCTCTTTCTCTTTTATGGCTTCACTTAAAAAACCAATATTTAATAAACTCATAAAAGCTCCGGGAACACCATGTCCGGTAGAATCACAAACCGCAAAATAAAAACGTTCATTATGTTTCGTTGCCCAATAAAAATCACCGCTTACAATATCCTTGGGCTTCAAACAAACAAAATGCTCAAACAGATTTTTATTCAGCATTTCCTCACTGGCAAGTAAGGCGTACTGAATACGTTTGGCATAATTAATTGAATCAACGATCTCTTTTTGTTTTTCTTCAATCACCTGCTTTTGGTGTTCAATTAATCCCTGCTTTTGCTCTACCTGCTCCTTTTGTTTACTAATGAGAATATGTGCTTTTTTCTTTTGCTGATATACTCTATACATTAATACTCCAAATATCAGTGATCCAATTAAAATAATAACAATAAAATAAACTACCAACTTTTGTCGCTGAATGGTTTCGGTTGACAATTCATTTTGTTGCTTTAGCAGCCTATTTTGTTGTTCTTTTTTTTCAGTTTCATACCTGGTGTTTAATTCCTCCACGTGCTTGTTAGTTTCTTCATCAATATATAATTTATTAATAGAGTCGTACATTAACCTGTAAGTAAAAGCCTTATCAAATTTTCCCTGAAGGGCGTATAAGCGTGAACATTCGTCAATTCCTATTTTCAAATTAATAATATCCTGCGTGCGCTGTGAGTATGAGATGTACTGATTATAATAGTTTTCAGATTTTGCATAATTTTTAAGATCCATGTTCAGCGCTCCCAATAAACCATAGATGTAAAAAATAGCAGATGAATCCTTATCCTGGTAATGTAAGGTTAAGGCAGTATCAGCATATAACTCTACCTTTCTAAATAAATTATGGTCGTTTGTTTCAATTGCTTTTGCATAATAGGCGTTTGCAATATTATCCAATATAATAACTTCATTTTCATGATACTTATATTTCCTGGCAATCATTAAACCTTTATTTAAAATACCTATCGTTGAATCCAGTTCACTTGAGGTATTGTAATAATCAGAAAGATTTACAATACAGCTTAAATACGACCTGTAATTTTCTTCTTTGAGCGCCGCTGCTTCCTGTAGTTTAAAATATTTATAGGATTCTTTTTTTCTATTTAATCTAAGATAAATATAACCTATCTGGCCCAACAAGGCCGAAACGCCGGTTCTGTTACTTTTTTCAATAATATCCCTTGCATTCAGATAACAGGTTAATGCATCATTAAATTTGAATATACGTGTATAGGCAACGCCTAAATTAGTATAAGCATGGATCTGATGAAAAACAGAATTATTTTTATTAGCCAGAATAAGCTGAATACTAGCATACTTTAAAAGAGAGTCAGGACTTTCAAGCTCGTATTTATTACAGAGGTCGTTATACTGATGCAGTAGCACTGTATCATGAATAACATTTTGTGCACTTAACTGTGATCGAGATAACAGCAAAGCACAGAACAAAATATTATAAATAACAAGTTTCAATTTTTTTATTCTACTATTTTAAGGTTAAAAACTATGATCTAACATTTAATGCCAATTATCAATACGTCATCTACTTGTTCTAAATTACCTTTCCACTTATCAAAGGCAGCGCTTAGGATCTCTTTTTGTTTGTCTAAAGATAACCCGTTTATATCAAGCAGCATATCGTTCAAAGGTTTATATTTAAATTTTTTACCTTTCGGCCCACCAAACTGATCGGCATAACCATCTGTATAGAGATATAATATATCGCCACTTTGACTATCCACAGTATATAAAGTAAAGCTATCTGTTTTTTCACCTTTTCCTACAGGCATTTTATTTTTAGGAAGTGTGATCATTGCATTATTTTTCAAAAGTACAGGTTCATTATTTGCGGCCGCATATGTAATTTTACCCGTTCTTTTATCTACACATATCAGGATACCATCCATGCCGTCCTTCTGCTCATCTTTACTAATGCTATCAATGAGTCTGGTTCTCACAAAATTCAGAATCTCATGAGGATCAGAAATATTCTTTTCCTTAATTGCTTCACTTAAAAAACCAATATTAAGAAGGCTCATAAATGCCCCCGGCACTCCATGGCCTGTACTGTCGCATGCTGCCAAATAAAATTTATCGTTATGTTCGGCTGCCCAGTAAAAATCGCCGCTTACAATGTCTTTAGGCTTAAAGAAAACAAAATACTCTTTCAGATTTTCTGACAACATCGTATCATTAGCCAGCAAAGTATACTGTATACGTTTTGCATAATTTATAGAATCAACGATCTCCTTTTGCTTTTCGTCAACAAGATGCTTTTGAATGGTTATTTCTGCTTTTTGAATTTCCACTTCGTTCTTCTGAGCCGCAATAACCAGGTTATCTTTTTTCTTGATCCTATAACTTCTGTAGGAAACAGCTCCAAGAATGGACAACAATGCCAAGCCAAGATACAATCCAATTTTTTGTGCCCGTTCAGATTTGATCGCTGCTTCCTGTTCACTTAACTGAAGATCTTTAATTTGTTGTTGCTGCATATTAGCTAAACTATCTTTCAATTGTTTTTTTGAAAATCCAAAATTCATCTCTTTTCTTGTAGCTTCCCTTGTGTTTTCATCATTAACAAGAGAATCTTTAATGTCGATGTATTTTTTATAATAACTTAAGGCTTGTTTGCTGTCACCAACTTTTTCATAGGCCATGTATAGGCAGCGGCAGTTTGCTTTCTCAGCGTCCAGATTGCCTGTTTCTTTTGCGATCGTAAGCCCCTCTGAACAACTGGCAATAGCATCTGTATGACGATTAAGTTTTATATACAACTCTCCCATCCCATTTAACGACATACCGAGGGCTGTTCTTAATTCTATTTGCTTTTGCAAGACAATTCCCTTTTTAAAAAACTCTAGGCCTTTAAGAAGATCTCCTTTGTTTGTATATACTCTACCAATTCCGCAATACGCATCAGCTATTTTTGCTTTCTCTTCATACTTTTCAAAGATCAGCAAAGATTTATTAAGATATTCCAGTGCTGTTTTGTAATCCCCTTTGTCGGAATAATCACCTGCCAGAATAGAAAGGATGATTGCCTCACCAAACTCATCTTCGATCTCTTTTTTAAGATTTAAAGAGCGGATCAGTATTTCATGCGCCTTCTTTTCATCTTTCATTTGATCATATATGGTTGCAATATTCAGTAAAATAACAGACTGACCATATTTATTTTTTGAGTCCTCAAAAACCTTTAAAGCTTCGTAATAAAGATCCAACGACTCCATCCAACGCCCCTGGTAGTCTCTCACCATGGCCAATTGATTAATGATCTGAGCCTTTTTTGTAGTATCTTTTATCATGTGATACAAGTTTTGTGCCTTCAGATAAATATCAAATGCCTGTTCATATTCGCCCATCCGCAAATGAGCGAGTCCAATATTATTGTAACAATTAGCGAGTCCCGAATTTCTCTTTATTTTTTTATAGATAGCGATAGCGCCTTCGTAATATGTAATAGCATCCCGATATTTACCCACGCCAAAATAACTATAGCCCAAACCAAAAAAAGCCCTTGCATGCCATTTTTCAATCTTCATTCCTTTAGAAAATTCGAACATGATCTTTGATACTATCAGGGAACTGTCTGCGTTTGATTCATCGTAGAACATTCTCAGTTCGTCGCAGGCGTCTATCCTAATGGTATCGGGTAATGTTTTATCATTGAACACATTCCATAAACTATCTCTATTGATGGCATTTAGCTCTACAAAGGCCAAAAGAAAGATCCAAAATACATTTTTGCTCATAATCAAAAATCAATAAACTGCAAAAAGGTTATACATATCAAATTTAAATTCTTAAAAACGAATTCCCATTATCAAAACATCATCCACCTGTTCCAGGTTTCCTTTCCAATCTTCAAAATTTTCAGTCAGTATTTGTGCCTGCCGCTCTAAAGGCAAGTGTGAATTAGTTAATAATATTTCATTAAGTGGCTTATACTTAAATTTTTTACCTCTTGGGCCCCCAAACTGGTCGGCGTATCCATCAGTATAGAGATACAATACATCACCAGCTTTATGATCTGCTGCATATAAGGTAAAATTGTCTGTTCTTTCGCCTTTTCCAACGGGCATTTTATCATAATTCAAATGTTCCATCTTGCCATCTGAAACGATGACAGGATGATTGTTTGCAGCAGCGTATGTAACTCTCCCCGACGCTTTATTGAGTCTTAGCAAAACGCCATCAAAACCATCCTTCTGATCATCATTGTTAATGCTTTCTATCAGTCGTTTTCTAACGTAATCAAATACCTGATTAGGCTGTTTGATGTTTTTTTCCTTAATAGCTTCACTTAAAAATCCAATGCTCAATAAACTCATAAATGCACCGGGAACGCCATGGCCTGTGCTATCGCAAACAGCCAAATAAAAATCACCATCATGTTGAGTAGCCCAATAAAAATCACCGCTCACAATATCTTTTGGTTTAAACATTATGAAATGAGATCTCAGATTGTCTTTAAACAAATTATCGTGTGCCAGCAAAGCATACTGTATACGTTTAGCGTAATTGATAGAATCAACGATCTCCTTTTGATGCGCCTCCAAAACATGCTTCTGGTCTTCAACAACTTTTTTCTGCGATTGAATGATCACATTTTGTTTTTGAGTTACTTTAAATCTATTGAAAATAAATCCTCCAAACACGAAACAGATAAGTAATACTATTATACCAGCATAAATAATGATGCGTTGTTGTTTGGCTTTGGCAATATAGGTAAGCTCCCTTTTTTCCTGTTCTGCCTGTGAAATGACTTCCTTTTTTTCGAACTCATATTGAAATTGTTTTTGTACAGTATTCTTATTCGTTTCATCATTGCTTATACTGTCACGCATTTTTACCGACAACTTTAACATCTCATGTGCTTTGTTGAACTTTCCGTCCTTCAGATAAATATCTTCTAATAATGTGGCTGAACCGGCAATATTATGCGGATAACCCACCTTTTGAGATAGCTCAAGTGCCTCCATGCCATACGAAAGCGCTTTAGATGTTAGGCCTTGTTCCAGGTATATTTGTCCAAGATTATTTAATGAATAGGCAATCCCCTGCACATCATTGATCTCTCTTCTTACTTCCAGGCTTTTGGTGTAATAATATTCCGCACTGAAATAATTTTTCTGATTAAAATAAACGATCCCAATATTTTGTAAGGAATAACCAATACCCTGTTTGTTTCGAATAGATTTTCTGATATTCAAACCTTTGAAATAATAAAATAAAGCTTTTTTGTGCTGGCCCATTTTATCATAAATATTCCCAATATTGCTTAATGATTGAGCCTGACCATGTTTATCATTTATGTCTGTTTGTATAGCCAGGCTTTTTTCATAAAACTCAAGTGCCTTGGTATATTGGTTCATGGTATTGAAAATGTGCCCAATATTATTCAATGAATAAGACTGCCCTGATTTATCGCCAACAAATTCCTGAACCTTCAAACTTTGATGAAAATAATCTAATGCTCCGGTTATATCTCCCAGATTATTACTCAGATAACCCTTATTATTAAGATAATCTGAATAATGCCTTGTGGCTTTATCTCTGATCTTGAGATCCTGACTGCTCATCAGTTTTTTAGCCAAAGGTCCTAATTGATCGTTATACTTAGACCATATGGCATCTTCGCTTATTGCTTCAATAATAACTGTTAAGATCGAGAGTTTATGAGTATCTTCTTTGGCGGTTTTAACGTACTCTATTAATGAATCCAAACGCCGTTCCTGAGCCAGGAATATCTTTGCTTGCAAAAACATGAATAACAGTAGGCAGTATTTTTTCCTCATAATTTAATTCCAATATTTTTTATATATAATGTTACGCTGTTCAATTGGTTATATTTTAATTCCAATGATGGCTACATCATCTACCTGTTCTAATCCTGACTTCCAATCTTCAAATGTCTTTGATAATATTTGCGACTGCTTATTCAAAGGTAATGCTACATTTGCCAGCAGCATTTCGTTCAATTGCTTGTACTTGAATTTTTTTCCTTTAGGCCCACCAAACTGATCGGCATAACCATCGGTATATAAATACAGGTGGTCACCTTTTTGTAGTATAATAGATTGAAGTTTGAATGATTCTTTTCTCTCGCCTTTTCCAACGGGCATTTTATCTTTTGGAAGAATTACAACTTCATTCTCTCTTACAAGTACCGGCTCATTATTAGCTGCCGCATAGGTAAAGGATCTATTGCCATCCGTAACCAGCGAATTATCCATACAGATCAACACAGCATCCATTCCATCCTGCTGGCCTTCGCTACCAATACTTTCTATGAGCCGTTTTCTCACATAATTCAGTACTTCATGTGGTTCTAAAATATTTTTCTCTTTGATCGCTTCACTTAAAAATCCCATATTCAATAAACTCATAAATGCTCCCGGAACACCATGACCAGTGCTATCGCAAACTGCCAGGTAAAATTTACTACCATGTGTAGTAGCCCAATAAAAATCTCCGCTCACAATATCCTTGGGCTTAAAGAAAACAAAATATTCAGACAAATTGGCCTTTAATAATTCATCATTGGCCAATAAAGCATACTGTATACGTTTGGCATAATTGATACTATCAATGGTTTCTTTTTGATGCTCTTCAATAATATGCTTTTGCAGCTCCACTTCCTTTTTTTGCTGGGAAATGATCAGGTGCGATCTCTTTTTTTCATTGAACGCTTTAAAAATAAACAGGGCAACCAACAACATACACACAAACGCAATAATACCTCCATATGTAAACGCTCTTTGCTGGAACATTTCTTTTTCGTGTACCAGGTTGATCTCCCTTGCCTTGTTCACATTCTCCAAGCTATCCTTTAACTGTATCATTTCAAAAGAATACTGATTTTCCTTTATAGCCGCTTCACGTAACTTACCCTCAGTAAGAATGGTGTCCTGAATAGCCATTGATTTTGACAGATACATAAGTGCTGCTTTATAATCAGACCTTGATCTGTAATAATCACTTAAATTTCTATAGATGGGTAAGAGCAGATCAATGAATTTATTATCCAGAGACATTTTTTCTGCTTCTTTCAAAATGCTTTCAACATCTTTATCTCTTTTTGAAGACATTAACATAGAGGACAGATCAGATAGCGAGGTTGCATAGCCGTAAATATCATCCACACTCTTTTTAATCCTTAACGCCTCCCTACAGTTCTTTTCTGCTTCTACAAACTCCTTTTTTCTAAAATAATGGTTTCCAATATTCCCATAGGCATCAGCCATAGTAACCAAGTCATTATACTTATGAGCCAGTATCAAAGCCGTATCAAAATAGTGTTTGGCATCGTCATGTTTATTCAGATCTACAAAGGAGTTACCGATATTGATATAGGTTGTGGCAAACCGAGAGGAGTCGCCCATCATTTTTTTTGCCCCCAATGTTCTTTGATAATATTCCAATGCTTTTTTTCCATCTTTCAACTCAGCATAGCTCATTCCAATATTGTTCAATAAGATCCCTTCAATGATCGAGTTTTTCCTTGCATACTTTAAACCTTCGAAATATTTGGTAAGAGAGTTGGTATAGTTGCCCTGAATGTAATCAATAACGCCATAGTTATTGTAGCAATAGGATAAAATACTTTTAACGTTCTTTCTGGTAGCAATATCCTTTGAAATATTAGTATAATACACCGAAGAATCGGGATTGATATACCATAGCTTTTGACCGATCTTACTATACGCAAAAGCCTTAAGCGAATCATTCTTTTCAATGGATACAATTTTTTTTAAAGAATCTATTTCACGTGTTTGAGCATAAGTATAAATACTAAGTAAACCACATAAAGCAATTAATACTATTCTCAAATTTCTATTGCGCATATCACGGTTTATTTTAGATCCTTATTCCAACAACGCATACATCATCAACCTGTTCAAGCCCTCCCTTCCAGTTATTCAAAGCTATATCCAGTTTATCTTTTTGTTCGGTCATTGATAGACCGGATATAGATACCAGAAACTCCTTCAGTTTTTTGTACATGAATTTTTTTCCTTTAGGTCCCCCAAACTGATCGGCCATTCCATCTGTTAATGCATATATTACATCACCTTTTTTTAAGTCAAAAGAGTGTTGAGCAAATGAATTTTGATCCTTATCATGTTTACCAACCGGCATTTTATCCGGAGTAAGTTCTATTAATACATTATCCCTTACTACCCATATCGGGTTATTGGCTGCAGCATAATTCAATTGACTATTAGTAGGATTCAGACATATCAAACTACAGTCCATACCGTCTTTTCCACCCTCTGCACTCCCATCCTTTTTCAATCGTTCTATAATATTAGTTCGTGTATGATTCAATATATCAGCGGGGCTTGTGCATCCTTCCTTTATAGCATTTTCAAGGCAGGAAATATTAAGGATACTCATAATTGCTCCCGGAACACCATGACCTGTGCTATCGGCAGTCGCCAATGCAAAATTACCATTACTTAATTTACTTCCCCAATAAAAATCACCACTCACTACATCTTTTGGCTGAAAGAAAACAAAGTACTGATTTAAATTTTCCTGTAACAACTCTTCGGTTGCTAAAAAGCTGCGCTGGATCCGTTCGGCATAATTGATACTATCCAATATTTCTTTTTGCTTTTCTTCAACCATTGCTTTTTGATGTTCGATAACGATATTATCCTTTTGCTTTTGTTTAAATGCCCTGAAAGACACACCTGCTATCACAAGCATCAATATGAACCCCAACACAGCGCCATAAGAATACAATTTTTGTTGTTTAATTTCCTGATCGTGCCTGAATGCTTCTTGCTCTTTAACCTCTTTGTTTCTCAAACTATCCGAGATTGCTTTTTTATCGAAATCGTATTGTAATTTCGCCTGGCTAGATTTTTTGTTGTTTGTCTCGTTCATTAAACTATCTCTGTATAACATGAATTTTTTCATATTAATAAAAGCGCCTTTAAAATTTGATGAGCTGCTATCCATATGAGCATATGCAGAATAATCATCACGCAAACATTCAATGCACCCTATGCTTTCTGCCAGGTAAATAGCTGAATCTAAAAACATTTTGGAGCGTGGAAAGTTCCTCTTATGCATATATACTTGACCTAATCCAAGGTAACTGAAAGACAGGTTCCGTTTATCCTCCAACTCCAGGTTCAATTTCAGTGATTCCTTATACACTTTTTCAGCATCATTTAATTTTTTTGAGCTCACATATATTTGTCCAAGGTTGATCAGTGCGCCTGACACGTTTTGCTTATCGCCAAATTCTTCGAAAATAGCTTTCGATCTTTTAACGTGTTCTTCCGCTTCGGTCTCTTTCCCCGACTGCATAAATATCATCCCTAACCCAGACTCGGCATAAGCGATGCCGTCTTTTGCATCAATGGATGTGAAAAGTTCCAAAGCTTTTTTAAAACAAGCTTCCGACTCTTTATATTTTCCCTGCTGGGCATAAACGCTTCCCATATTAATATGCAAAATACCAATACCATTTTTATCGTTCAATTTTTCATCTATCCTTAGGGCATCATACAAACAATTTAAGGCTTCCGGAAATTTCCCAAGATACTCATAAACAATCGCCAGATTGCTATAGCATGCCGATTGCCCTTTTAGGTCGCCCGATTCTTTTCTTAACGCCAATGCCATATTATAGTAGTCGATAGACTTGATATAATCAGCCCGGTAATCATACAATACACCAAGGTTATTATAGGCCACCGATAATCCTTTTTTATACCCCATTTTTTTTGAGAGCGTAATAGATGAATTAAATAGTACCAATGCCTTATCGTAAATACCTGTTTCAAGATATTTATGAGCCAGGTCATTTAATATGATCACTTTGTTTGTGTCATTTTTTGCTGTTTTTAATTTAGTTTCCAGCGAGTCAATGATCCTTGCGAAAGACTCATTTGAATTTTGCGCATGCGATAATGCACATAGCGTCGTTAAAACAAAATATAGGATTAAAATTCTCATGTTATTAAAATTTAATTCCAATGATACATACATCATCTACTTGTTCCAGATCTCCTTTCCAGGCATCAAACTCAGTTAATAAGATATCGGATACTACTTTTGAAGGTAAGGATGAATTAGTTAACAATAGTTCATTTAATTTTTTATACTTAAATTTTTTGCCTTTTTCACCGCCAAACTGATCGGCATAACCATCTGTATAAAGATATAATGTATCACCGGCATTTACCGTAGTTGAATAAAGGGTGAAAGAATCAGACTTTTCGCCTTTTCCAACCGGCATCTTATCTTTAGGTAGTTCAACAATTTGATTATTGCTGATCAATATTGGCTCGTTATTAGCTGCTGAGTATGTAATGACTTTTGTGTTCATATCAAAACACATCAAAATGGCATCCATGCCATCCTGCTGCCCATCATTTCCTATACTTTCCATTAAGCGTTTCCTGACAAAGTTCAATACTTCGTTGGGTTCTGAAATATTTTTTTCTTTAATTGCCTCGCTCAAAAATCCGATGTTCAACAAGCTCATAAAAGCGCCCGGTACGCCATGCCCCGTGCTATCGCACACTGCTAAATAAAATTTATTGTTGTGGCGAGTTGCCCAATAAAAATCGCCACTTACAATGTCTTTTGGCTTAAACAATACAAAGTGCTCTGCAAGATTTTCATTCAACAGATCATCGTGAGCCAATAAAGCATACTGGATCTTTTTAGCGTAATTGATGGAATCAATAATTTCTTTTTGATGTTCTTCTACTTTATGCTTTTGCAATTGAATGAGCTGTTTTTGCTGAGTAATTTCAGTGTTTTGCAAATGTAATACTGCATTTGCATTTTTCTTTTGTTTATACCCTACAAAAGCTATCACCACCAATATCAAAACCAAAAATAACCCGATCAAAAAAGCATTTCTCTGAAACGATTTTTGCTCAATTTCTAATTGATTTTTTTCGATCTCGGAATTTTTCTGAAGAATTTGTTTATCCTTTTTCTCTGTTTCAAATTTGGCTTTCATTTCTTCAATGATCTTGCTTTTATCGCTATTGTATATACTATCGTTTAAAGACACGTATTTTTCGTGGAAGTCAAGCGCAAGCACATGTTTGCTTTGTGCTTTATAAACTTCGTACAAAGCTTTATAAGCTGCCAAAATGATATGTTGTGTATTATCTTTTCTTGCTAACTCAATGGCATCGAAATAAAATTTTTCGGCTTTTACATAATTTCCGGATTGTTTATATAGGTCGCCCAGATCTTTAATACAAGTAGCTATCCCTAATGGTGCGCCTAACGCTTTTTTCAGTTCTAATGCCTCCAGCAATGCCACTTCTGCTTCTTTATATTTTTTGATCTTAGATAAAACTTCGGCTTTATTAATTAGTGAAGCAGATAAGGCGCCAGTATGATTTACTTTTCGGTAATACGCTTCGCTACTTAAAATTAATTTCATGGCATCATCATACCGTTCATTTTCATCATAAATGATCGCGGTATTTAACACACAATCAAAATACCCGAGGCTATCGCCCAATTTAGCAAAACACTCTTTCCCTTTATTATAATAATCCTCAGATTCGCGGTAAGCTTTGATCTTGAGATAAGCGTTCCCTAACATCCAGCTACTTCTGGCCTGCAATAATAAATGGTTGGCCTTTTCCAGATCTTTCTCTGCCTTTATGAGGTTCAAAATAGACTGATCGAACTCACTTTGATTTTGCAACATAAAACCAATGAACATATACGCCTCACCTCTTTCTGCCAGTAAATTATGTTTGGTGGCGATCTTAATGATCAAATTATAAACCGTTGTGGCACTATCTATTTCTCCTTTAACCCTATAGATACCTGCCCTGCGCATCATTGCCTTTGCCTGTCCTCTGGGAAAATTTATTCTTGAATTTTTATCGAGAGCCACCTTATTATATTTTATGCAGGAATCTAAACTAACAGGAGAAAATTCCTTTGCCAGTGCATTTAAGGTATTAATTTCGGAAGTATCTTTTTGTGAAAGCAATACCTTTTTTAATGAATCGATTTTTTGATTCTGAGAAAAGAGATGAACTGTTGCAAAAACACCTATTAACACTAAAAATAATTTAAATTTTGATCTCATACATTTATATTTTAATTCCTGCTATTAATACATCATCTACTTGCTCTAAATTTCCTTTCCAATGATCGAAAATTACATTCAATTTCTGTTTTTGTATTTCCATTGGCTCATTTACAATCGATAATAAAATTTCTTGTAGCTGTTTTGTCTTGAATTTTTTTCCGCTTTTTCCTCCAAACTGATCTGCATAACCATCTGTAAACAAATAAAGAATATCATCCTTAGTTAACTCAACCGAATATGGACTGAATTTTTGTAATCTCTCTCCTTTACCAACAGGCATTTTGTCTTTGGGCAATTCTATCAGATCAAAAGCTTCGCCATTCTTTCTACATAAAACCGGGCTATTATTAGCAGCTGCATAAGATAGCTTACGAATAGTATTATCGGTCAATGCAGTATCAAAACAAATTAAGATCCCATCCATTCCATCCTGCTGATTGTCTTTACTTATGCTTTCAATTAAGCGCGTTCGCACATAATCAAAGATCTCTGAAGGCTCCTGAATATTTTTCTCTTTAATGGCTTCGCTCATAAAACCAATATTTAACAAACTCATAAATGCGCCGGGCACACCATGTCCGGTACAATCACAAGCAGCAAAATAAAATCTATTATTATGCTCAGTTGCCCAGTAAAAATCGCCGCTGACAATATCCTTTGGTTTAAAATAAATAAACTTGTCTTTTAAATTTCTATCAAGTAACTCATCGTTTGCCAGCAAAGCATATTGAATTCGTTTGGCATAATTAATAGAATCAACAATTTCTGTGCGGCTTTCTTCAACCATTAATTTTTGCTGCTGTATAATGAGGTTTTGTTTTTGTGTAACTTTAAAGCGATTGAAAATAAACAAGCCAAATATTAACAATACAATTAAACCAAATACAACAAAATAAATGATCAGATCTTGCTGCTTGGTTTTTGCTGCAAAGGTTAACTGCATTTTTTCCTGGTTTATTTTAGTTAACATTTCTTGTTTTTCGCTTTGATACAGGAAATATTTAGAAAGTGCTTCCTTCTGATTTTTATCATTTGAAACACTGTCTCTCATAGAAAAATACATATCAGACATGGCCAGCGCTTTTTCAAAGTTTTTTTCGCTTTGATATATTTTTCTCAAAATATCTGCGCACTTTTGGATCGTTCCGGGGTATCCCAGTTCTGATGCGTACACCATAGCCTGTTCGGCCGAATATTTTGCTTTAACGATTTTATTTTGGCGCCAATACACGTTTGCCAAACCATTGAACGTATTTGCCAACCATTCTTTTTCATTATTCCTGGTGTGAATGTCGAAACACTTTAAAAATAAGTTCTCTGCTTTTACTAATAATGTATCGTAGGCCAACGTATTTTTATTATGAAAACAATCTGCCTGCAGAATATATAAGTCGGCTAAATTAAACATAGAGTGGGCTGCGCCGTGCTCGTTATTAACCCGCGTAAAAGATTGAAGACTTTTAGTAAAATATTCATAGGGCTTATTAATCAAAGAATCGGGGATATTTTTCTTTCCTTTAAAACTACGCTCCACCAAATTTGTGTAAGTCGTTCCGATATTATTATAAGCTAAAGCAACACCGCCCTCATCTTTTAACTCCAGCCTGATCTTGAGGCTGTGGAAATGATATTTTAAGGCATTGACCAGATCATCCTGATTATTATACAGAATGGCAATGTTATTATAAGATTGGGCCAAACTTTGTTTACTGTTAATGTTCTCTCTTATTTTAACAGCTGCAAAATAATATTCCAATGCTTTGTCGATCTCTCCTTTGCTATCGTAGATGGCTCCCAGATTACTGAGCGAATAAGCCTCACCTTCCAGATCGTGTATGGCTCGTTGAATAGCCAAACTCTTGTTAAAATATAAAACGGCTTTATAGGCAATTCCTCTTTCGGTAAAGAAAAATCCTTTATTATTAAGCGACGCTGCTAAATGCCTTAATGCACATAATTTGATCCTGGGATTGTGCGAATCCTGAAGCTTGGCAGCAAGTTTACCCATTTCATTATTATACACAGGCCAAATATCATCATCTGCATTTTCTGCAATAACGCTTAATTGCAATAATTTATTGGTATCATTTTTAGCCTTTGCAACTTCAATAATCAATGAATCGATATAAAAAGCCGACTGCGAAAAAAGCTGACCACTGCATAGTAGAATAGCAAAATAAAATAAATATGTTCTTGCCGGTTTCAGTTACTACATGTTATTGCGGGCCGGTTCTTACCAATAAGTTCTTCAAATATCACAAAGCAAAGTTTTAATTCTGATCTTTCAATTTCACCATCGTTAAAATAGTAGCAATACCTACGGTTTGCCCTGCCTGGTCTACGGCATCATATTTTTCCAGAATATTCATGGCACTTGCATCGTAAATATCAACTACCCATTTTACAATACCCACTTTAACGTCAGAACCATCTGCAGCTGTTAACGGTTTATCATTTGCAATTTTTTCTTTGCAGGTAAACTTCACGCCAATGGTCATGCCCGGATAGATAGGGCGTGTAAAACGACACTCATCAATTCCATAATTTAATAATACCGGTCCTTTTGGCGGATCAACAAACAAGCCGGCTGCTTTTGATAAAATGAAATAACCGTGAGCCACCGTACGTTTAAAAATAGTTCCTTCCAAAGCATCAGGTTGTAAATGTGCGTAAAATTTATCGCCGGTTAAGTTGGCAAAGTTCGTTAGATCATCTTCGCTTACGGTATGTGTTGGTGTAATGGTTGTTTCACCAACTTCTAAGTCTTCAAAATATTGGCGGAAAGGATGTACATCCTTGATAATTTGTTTTGCCCCTACCTGGTAGCTGTTTAAAATAGCTGTGATCATAGTTGGTGAACCTTGTATGGCGGTGCGTTGCAAGTAATGGAACACACCACGTTTTCCGCCCATTTCTTCTCCTCCGCCTGCGCGGCCCGGACCACCATGTACCAACATTGGCATTGGCGAACCATGACCTGTACTTTCTTTAGCACACTCAGCGTTCAATACTAAAATACGGCCATGCATGCACGCCGCGCCAATGGTGTATTTACGGGCAATGCTTTCATCAGCCGTGATAATTGAACTTACCAAAGAGCCTTTACCCATTTTCGCCAGCTCAATAGCTTCGTCGATGGTTTTATAAGGCATAATGGTACTTACGGGGCCAAAGGCTTCTACATTATGGCAATCCGTATTGGTAAATGGTTTATCATTATAAAAAATGATTGGCGGCATAAAAGCCCCTTTATGTTTATCAGCACCTTTTACTTCAAAATTCTCGAAGTTACCGATAATAATTTTTTGTGTTTTGGAAAGCAGCTCTACTTTTTCTTTTACTTCGATCAGTTGTGACTGCCCTGCTAAAGAGCCCATGCGAACACCTTCTACATTTGGATCACCGATGACATTTTGCGCTAAACGTTTTCCTAAAGCAATTTGCACATCTTCCACCATATTTTCAGGAACGATGATACGACGTACGGCCGTACATTTTTGTCCGGCTTTAGTGGTGATCTCTCTTGCTACTTCTTTAATGAAAATATCAAACTCAGGCATGGATGGAGTTACATCTGTTCCCAACACACAGCAGTTCAAGGAATCGGCTTCCATATTAAAATGAACCGCTTCCTGCAACAAGCGTGGATGCGATTTCAACATCTTACCTGTAGAGGCAGAACCCGTAAAGGTGATCACATCCTGGCTTTCAACATGATCCAGAATTCCGTTGGCGCTACCGCAAATTAATTGCAAAGCCCCTTCCGGCAAAATTTTTGACGCTATAATTTCTTTTACAACCGCTTCCGTTAAAAAAGATGTTAGCGCCGCCGGCTTAACAATAGCAGGTACTCCCGCTAACCAGTTAACAGCCACTTTTTCTAACATACCCCACACCGGAAAGTTAAAGGCATTGATGTGAATGGCAACACCTTCTTTAGGTACGCAAATATGGTGACCAATAAACGTATTATTCTTTGACAAGCGCGCTACATCACCATCATAGCAAAAAGTTTCATTAGGGAAAGAACGGCGCAAAGAGGCATAGGTAAATAAATTACCGATACCGCCTTCAATATCCACCCAGCTATCAATGCGGGTAGCGCCGGTTGCCCAGCTTACTTTATAAAAATCTTCTTTTTTGCTTTGTAAATGCAGGGCCAGTGCTTTTAGCATCATACCTCTTTCCTGGAAAGTAAGCTTGCGGAGCTTAGGCCCGCCCACGGTACGTGCATACTCGCACATTTTACCAAAATCCAGGCCTTTGCTGCTGGCCGTAGCCACTACATCGCCGGTAATGGCATTAAATAGATCCTGTCCTTTATCTGCTCCGGCAACCCATTGGCCCAAAGCGTAGTTCTGTAATGTGTTCATGTTTAGTTTAGCTAATAAGCATTAAATATATAAAATTGCATGGAATTATCAGGGTTTTTTGAGATTAAATTGGGGTGAAATGCGTTCATTCCCAGCCCTTCTCCGGCTTTGACTCCGCTCAGCCACCAAGAAGAAGGCAGTAGTGCCCTCACCCTCAATCCCTCTCCCACGGGAGAGGGAAGTTTAGAACCGAAAGCGGTAAGAAAAAATTGAGTAGCGGTGGGAACGAGCCGGACAGCGGTAAGAAAAAGTCAGACAGCGGTGAGAAAAAATTGTACAGCGGCGAGAACGAGATCGAAAGCGGTGGGTTGATGGTTGAAAGCGGGATTTTTTTAATATAACTTGATTCCTTGTTTTGGAAGTCCGGGACAACATTGTATCTTTAAATAGCAACCGAAAAAAAATAACATGTGGATAACCGACTCCTTATGGTTTGAGATAGCCATCGTAAGTATCATATTTGCCGTTGGCAATATGGTGATGGGACATTTTGAAGAACGCACACCTAAGATCAGGCGCGTTGGTAAATATGTTTTAATACTCGTTATCATTTGTGGTATCTCCGTATTATTTGGCAGAGTGGTGGCTATGATAGGCTTGAGCTGTTTTATTTTTCCTTTACTCTATATTCATGGTTACTATTTACCAAAGAAAAAAGGGATCAATGGCTGGACGGGAGAACCTAAAAGTAAATATTATGAGTTCCGTAAATGGGATAAGAATTTATTTGGAGATAAATAAGAAAACAAAAATCCTGTATCTTTATTTAAATAGTTCGTTATGTCCAACTGAACAAACCATTTTATAATCTGACCAAACATTTATGCAACACATCAAAAGGAACACTGGGATCATAGTAAGTTTTTTCCTTTTGTCGATCGTCTTACAATCCTGCCAGTACAAACCTTATCTCAAATATTATTTTACTTCTAAAAAAACACATCTTCCAAAATTTAAAAAATGGGATAAGTTTGTAGGTTCCAATTCAAATCCGTTGCGTAGTTCATATAACATAACCTGTTACGACTGGCTGGTGCATGTGCAACCTGATAAAAAACAGATAAGTTCAAGCATGAAGATCTATTTCCGAATGGAATCTGCGCAGGACAGTATTATGCTGGATATGCAAAAACATTTATCGGTTGATGAGATCAAGAGTACAGTGCCTTTAAAAAAGTATAAACGAAAAAAAGATGTTCTTTTTATTGTCTTTAACCGTGAACTACAAAAGGGCGAACAAGTGATGCTCGAAATTTCCTATCATGGGCAACCGGTGCACATGCTGGAAAATACTGCCATCAACTGGAATAAAGACAAGAATAACAAACCATGGATCTGTACCGCAACAGAAGGTATTGGCACGCACCACATGATGCCCTGTAAGAACATGTTGAACGATGAACCTGACAGTTGCTTTATTCGTGTGGGCGTTCCCAAAGATCTGGTTGGTGTTTCCAATGGAAAACTCGAAGGTATTACTGAAACGGCTAACGAGAATATTTATAACTGGTCGGTTCACAATCCCATTAATATCTACAACATTTCATTTAATGTAGGCGACTATGTGAAACTAGAAAAAGACTATAGAGACATCGATGGGGTCGATCGTAAAATTGGCATATACTCGCTTTCTTATAATAAAACCATAGCAGATACTTTTTATGACCAGGCACCTTTGA
This sequence comes from Bacteroidota bacterium, assembly GCA_040386075.1. Classification (GTDB taxonomy): domain Bacteria; phylum Bacteroidota; class Bacteroidia; order B-17B0; family Aurantibacillaceae; genus UBA4416. The sequence goes on along the minus strand of JAZKGE010000034.1, from coordinate 17,110 downwards.
TCGTGGGCCAACTGGAAAAACTATACGGAACCTATCCCTGGTGGAAAGACGGACTTAAGATCATAGAAACCAAAATGCCAAACGGCCTGTGTATGGAGCATCAGTCGGGTATTTCGATGACAGATGCTTATGTTAATGTATTTAAAGGTATCAACCTGACTATGGTACATGAAATAGCACACGAATGGTGGGGAAATAATATAAGCGCTTTTGATTATGCCGACCTGTGGCTGCATGAAGGCTTTGCCCAATATTCGGAAGCGCTGTTTGCAGAAGCACATATGGGAAAAGAGATGTATAAACGTTACATTTATAAGTTCTATTATTCTATAAAGAATAAACGATCTGTTATAAAACCATATGATGTTGGCTATAACAACCTGATTCATCATGATGATCAGGATATTTATGATAAAGGAGCTATACTGTTGCACACATTAAGAATGGAATTAAATAACGACTCCTTATTCTTTAAAACATTTAAAACTGCTCAGCAACGTTTTTCCAAAAGTAACATCACCAGCGAGCAATTTATAACGCTCTTTAACGAAGAAACAAAAAGAGACTTCACTCCCTTTTTTAACGTCTATCTCCGGCAAACTACTCCGCCGGTGCTGGAATATCATTTAAACAGATCTCAGGTTGATTCCATTACATTAGAATACAAATGGGCAAATAAGCTGCCTGAAAATTTTAAAATGAAAGTTAATTTTTGGAATGAAAAAAAATTAAATCCTTTGTATCCAACGTCAGAGATGCAACAATTGAAATTTTCCGTCAAAGAGCGTTATATTTTTGATATCATAACATCGGGATATTTTATTTTGAAAGAAAGAAAAGATTAATTTTGCAAGGTGAAAATAGTGTTCACCAAAAATAATTTGTCAACTCATACTATCGTTGTTTTTAAGAACGGCAAAAAATTTGATGAAGTTACTTTAGATACCAAAACTTATTTCTTGCATGACCTGGCTCATTACTGTGTAGAAATGGAACTCAGGCTTACACAAGGATTTTGGGGTATGATAGATCAGGGCTATAAAATGGAGCAACTCAGTGGAAAGACCAATGAGTTCACCGAAGAACTCCGACGTATTGAGCATATTGTTGGCGCTACACAATCGGTATACATTGGCTACATGTCGCCGGAAATGTTCGATGAAAATTTAAAGGTAATTCATTATAAAGTTCCTCAGGATTATTTGGAACAGGTAATAGAAAGAATAAAGTCGTTAATTAATACCTGGAATTATCTGCCTGTTGGGAATGAAATGGAAGTGGAATTTAGCATTTGAGTTTACAGCGGAACAATTCCACCTTCCACGATCAAATAATAATCAGAACAATCTTCGCGCTCTAATAAATGTAAACCTGTAAGCTCTCCAAAGGCAGGCAAAATAAAATGTGTTTTACCGGAGTAAAAACATGGTAATCGCATGGATTGCTTCGCGGTTCCAAATAGCTGTAATCCGGGATGTACGTGTCCTGAGATATTAAGCTTCTCCGTTTTATCAAGTTGGTGATGAGAGAAAATGAATTTATCTTCTTCCAGTGTTTTTACTTTTAAAAGATTTGGCAATGTATATAATGTATTGTCTAAAACATCGTGATTGCCCTCCACTAAAATAAACTGCACGCGTTCATGCTCAGTTAATAACGACTTAAACCATAGCCATTCTTTATTATAAGAACTATGAAATAGATCACCCAATATCAATACAGATAATGGTTCCCAGGTTGTTAGCAAAAAATGTAGCTTGTCAATATCCTTTAAATGACTCTGGATAGGAATAGGAATGCCTTGTTTACGAAAATGAGACGCTTTACCTAAATGAATGTCGCTCAGGATCAATTGCCTTTTTAAAGGACGGTACATGGCGCGCTGTGGTAATAAATAAAAGGTTTCGCCTTGCAATTGTATTTCTTCGTAAGGTTTTTTCATTTCTGTACGGAGTTTAAAATTTTATCGATACGTGTCTGTATACTTTCGTTACTAAATTTTTCTCTTAAGGTATCTACCAGGATAGGAAATGAAAAAGGCGTTGGCTTTTCCGGATATGTTACCACTATTTTTTGTTTGGAAATCCGGTCAAATGCAGCCTGCATGCGGGTGATCTCTAATTGAAAATCAAGGATCTCTGCATAAGATTGGCGCAACAGTAAATTTTCCTTCTCGTAATCCTCAAATACTTTAAAAAATAAATGCGACGATGCCTGCAAATGTCTTGTCTTTTTTTGATGCCCAGGATAACCGGTAAAGATCAATCCGGCAATGGTTGCTATATCCCTGAATTTGCGGTTAGCCAGCTCAATGGAGTTCATGCTTCTTAAAACATCATCATGCATAAAGTCCGGAGAGAATAAATTATTATCTGTGATCAGGTCCACATCTATTTTTTTGTCACTCAACAATTCAAATCCATAATCGTTCATGGCAATCGAAAATGTAAACGGTTCCAATAAACCTATACGGTAAGCCAGTAGAGCGCCCATGCCTTCATGCACAAAACGACCTTCAAATGGATACACAAATAAATGATAGCCTTCCCGTGTTTTAAATTGCTCAATGAGTAATTCAGTTTTATCCGGCAGGTGCGAAACTTTATTTTGAAGTTCTAGCAAAGGACCAAGCTGTTTTAACTCTTCATAATGAATGTCGCCATTCTTATAATCATCCAGTTGCTTTCGAATACTACTGGAAAGTTGGTAAGATAAAGGCAATCGTCCACCGAGCCAGGCAGGAACTTTTCCTGAATTTTTGTTACTGAGTTTCACGCGGGCTTCCATATCCCGCACTAATTTCAGTTCCAGGTTCTTTCCGCCAAACCAAAATACGTCACCGGGCTTTAGACGTGAAATAAAATTTTCTTCTACCAACCCGATCTTTTTACCTCCCATGAATTTCACATGCATCATACTGTCGCTCACAATGGTGCCAATACTTAAACGGTGTCGCTGCGCGATAGCTCTGTTCGTTACTTTATAAAGCCCGTCAACCAACACCACTTTATGATACTCATCATAAGCCTTGAGTGAATTACCACCTGTAGTAATAAAATCAAGACACCATGTAAATTCTTCCCAGGTAATACTTTTAAAACAATGGGTTCCTTTTACTTCTTCAAATAACTGCTCCGCTTTAAAGCCATCAGATACAGCCAGTGTAACCATATACTGAACAAGTACATCGAAAGAACGCACATAAGGGATTCGACTCTCCAACAAATTTTCTTTGATGGCATACCGGATAGCACTACCTTCGATAATTTCCAAAGAGTTGGTAGGTACAAAATAAATTTTACTAACAGCGCCCGGATGATGCCCGCTCCTACCCGCACGTTGCATAAAGCGTGCAATACCTTTGGGCGAACCGATCTGTATAACCGAATCCACACTATGAAAATCAACACCCAAATCGAGGCTGGATGTACATATAACAGCTTTTAAACTACCATTATGTAAATTATCTTCTACCCATTTACGGGTTGCATCTGCCAACGAGCCATGATGCAAGGCAACCAGTCCCGCTAAATGAGGTGCTGCGTCTAACAAGCGTTGGTACCAGATCTCGGCCTGTGAACGCACATTTACAAATACCAGGGTGGTGTTACTCGCTTCAATAATAGGAATAATCTTTGGCAGGAGCTGAATACCCAAATGCCCTACCCAGGAATACTTTTCAACCACATCCGGATAAAGCGTTTCTATAACAATTACTTTTTCCAGATCAGTTTTTATAGTAACTGAATCTGTACTTTTATTTCCCAATAAAATCTCTTTGGCCTCTTCCAGATTACCAATAGTGGCGGAAATCGCCCAGATCTTTAAATTTGGATTCAATGCTTTTAAACGGGAAATTGCCAACTCAACCTGTACACCACGTTTACTTCCCATCAATTCGTGCCATTCATCCACAATGATAAATTCGAGGCCTGAAAAAAATTTATCATACTCTTTAGATGCCAGCAATACATGAATACTTTCGGGTGTGGTGATCAAAGCGTGTGGTGATTTTTTACGCTGTTTTGTTCTTTCAGTTGTAGTTGTATCGCCTGTACGTAAAGCGATCTTATAATTCAGCTCCAGATCGTTAGATACCTGTTGCGCCGACAACAAAATTTCTTTAGAAAGTGCGCGTAGCGGTGTGATCCATAAACAATGTAAACCACTATTTTTGGGCTTTTTATTTTTACTAAATTGTTTATAATAACTCTCTAAAATGCCGAACCAGATAGCATATGTTTTTCCGCTGCCAGTTGGAGAGTTGAGCAATCCACTTTTACCTTCGGCAATGGCTTTCCAGGTTGCCTTTTGAAAAGCAAAGGGTTTCCATTTTTTCAGTTTGAACCAATCGGTAGCGATGCTCATATATTAATTAAACAGAATTCAATAATTGTAACAGATCTTCTTTGGTGTTGATCTCCTGTTTGCTTTTATCTTTTCTCCATCTTAAGATCCTTGGAAAGCGTAAGGCTATGCCACTTTTATGTCGAGGCGACGCATTGATACCTTCAAAAGCGATCTCAAATACCAGTTCTGCTTTTACACTTCTTACCGGACCAAATTTTTCGATGGTATTCTTTTTTATCCATGCATCTACTTCTAACAACTCTTTATCCGTTAAACCACTGTAAGCTTTCGTGAATGGAACCAGCTCTTCCTTATCCCAAATAGCAAAGGTATAATCGGTATATAAATTAGCACGTCGCCCGTGCCCCGACTGTGCGTAAATTAAAACCGCATCAACAGTATATGGATCTACTTTCCATTTCCACCACTTGCCTCTTCTTCGTCCTGTTTCATAAACACTGTCTTTATGCTTTAACATTAATCCTTCGCAACCCAATAGTTTCGATTCTGTTCTTAATGCATCCACATTTTCCCACGCATCTGTTATTAACAAAGGAGAAAGTTTCAAAAGATCCGTTTTCGCATTTGTAACGACTTCTTCCAATAAAGCTCTCCGTTGGCTTAATGGTAAAGCACGAATATCTTTACCATTGTATTCCAACAGGTCGTAACACATCACGCACAAGGGAACATCCGCTAATGTTTTCTTAGAAACGTTTTTACGGCCGATTCGTTTTTGCATCTCGTTAAAAGATTGGATCTTACCGTCTTTAAAAGGTAATACTTCCCCATCAACCACTGTTCCGTTTGGAAGAATATTTTTTAATGCTTCAAATTCAATGAATTTATCGGTCATGAGTTCCTCGCCCCTGCTCCATGTGTGTACCTGATTGTTACGTACAATGATCTGTCCGCGAATGCCGTCATATTTTCGTTCAATTTGCCAGTGACTAATATCACCTAGATCGGCAAACGGAACATCTAATTGATAAGCCAAATAAAACGGGTAAGGTTTTGAATCGTCGTAGGAAGAAGATTCGTTTGATAATAATTCTTTTAAGTTTGTTGTTTGTGGTAACCAGTTTCCCATTAATTTATGTGCCACTACTTTATCGTCTAAATCGTAAGCTTTAGCAATGGCTTTAAAAACAAGCTGCTGCGAAACACCGACTCTGAAACTTCCGGTAATTAATTTATTGAATACAAACAATTCGTCTCGTAAAAAATGATTCCAATACGATAACAACCATTGTTTTTTTTCTTCTTCAGGTTTGGTTTGTATATCTAATATTTCTTTCATGACTTCGCTGAAGGGTTTATCCTGTTCACCTTGTTGTAATGGAATCAATAAACTGATGGTCTCTGCCAGATCACCTACCACATCATACGAATCTTCAAACAACCAATAAGGAATACCTGCTAATTCTGTTGCCCATAATTTCAGGTCACTTGTTCGGATGGGTCGTTTTGGTCGGCGCCCTGTTAATAAGGCAACAGCCCAGATAGAATCTTCAGTATTAGTTCTGGCAAAGTATCTGACCATTGCATTTACTTTTTCGGTGGTCCTGGTTGTTTCATCCAGCTCACTATACAACTCTGCAAAGGCTTTCATGGCTGTTGTTCCTCCTCCCTGAACTCTTCCTTGGTTTCTGAAGATTCATTTTCAATACTTTCGCCTTCAAATAATGTCTCTACCTCTACCGCATTTATACTGTAATTCTCTCGCAACCATTTAGCATAAACAGATTTATAACCGTGAGTAACATACACATTTTCGGCGCCTGTTGCCAACACAGCTTCGTTTAAACTATTCCAGTCGGCATGATCGCTCATGATAAAGCCTTTATCGGCATTACGTCTGCGCCGCGCGCCGCGCAATTGCATCCAACCACTGCAAAAAGCAAGCTTATAGGGATCAAACCGGCGAAGCCAGGGATTACCGATCACAGAACCTGTGGCTAAAACTAGCCCGGGATTGAGTTGCTCTTTTTTAAAGTCCTGCGTGAATTTGATATATCGTGAGTTATCGAAGCCTAAAGCTTCGTTGGTATTATAAATAGTTGAGTGCAAAAGAATAGGCTGTTGTGTTTGAAGTGCTGATAAAATACGTTGTGCTTTTCCCAGAGCATATCCAATGATAACAGAATTTAAACCCTGTGCAGCATTATCGTTGACCCATTGATTCATTTGTAAATTCACATCTGCTACTTCCGGGAAATTATAAACCGGTAAACCAAATGTGGACTCTGTAATAAAATGCTGGCATTTTACCGGCTCAAAAGGAATAGTATAACCATCCGGCTTTACTTTATAATCGCCTGATACCACCCATACTTCCCCTTTATATTCCAAACGTACCTGTGCTGATCCAATGATATGACCTGCGGGATGCAAACTGATATTAACCCCATTTATTTGAATGGGTTGATCGTATTGCAATGTTTCCAAAGAAATATTTCCCAAACGGTAACGTAAAATAAATTCCGAATCCTTATGTGCCAAATAGTGTTTACTTCCCCAACGCGCGTGGTCGGAATGGGCATGTGTGATGATAGCCTTGTCCACAGGCTTCCAGGGATCAATATAAATATTGGCCTGTTTGCAGTAAATTCCACTATTTGTAAATTGTATCAGCACTTTTCATTTTAACAGATAACACCAGGAAATGTTCAGTATATGCTATACTTTTGGAGGCAAATGAGAGATGGGGAATAAAATTCTCAAACGGTGTAACTTTCAAAAAAATCTTTTATATTTAATATCAGAAATGATAAAATCACTTATTAATAAGGGAGTAAAACCTGGCATTACTTTTCACGAGCAAAAAAAGATCAGGCTAACGAATAGCTTTTCGCTGGTAGGAATAGCCATTGTCAGTTTCTTTTTGTTTGGATCTATTTTTTTTCCGATGGATAAGGAAATGCAGGCCGGTGACGTATTAACCCAGTCTATCAATTTTTTTGTGTTTTTACTGATCTATTTTCTTTCGGCAAAAGGAAAAAATTATGCATCTCGGATATTGCTCGTGATATGGCTTCCGCTATTTCTATCAGTTATAGCTTTAATGTGTGGTATACAAATGACAGCCTCTTATATCTCCATCGTACCCACCGCCCTGATGGTTCTTTTTTTGTTTGATAGAAAAGCTGAGATCATTTCTTTGTTCCTGTATTGCTTTCTGGTTTTTATCACTGTGATCATGAACGAGAAATTTGCCTTTGTTCCAAAAATACCTATCGCTATTGAAAACTTTAGCTGGGTGTATGTATTTGAGTGCTGTATGGCGTTTATGTTTATTTATGTGATTGGGAACAACTTTAAATCCGAGCATGCCACTTACCAAAAAATGATCCTGCACAGTAACCAAGAGCTTGAATCGCAGAAACAGGATATTATTTCCAGTATCAACTATGCCAAGAGAATTCAAACTGCCATATTGCCTCATGAAGAAACGATCTCGCGGAGCCTGCCGCTTTATTTTATTCTATACAGACCAAAAGATATTGTGAGCGGAGATTTTTACTGGTTTCATGAAATTGATAAAGACTCTTGTATTTTTGTATGCGCCGACTGTACAGGTCACGGTGTTCCGGGAGCATTCATGACCGTTATTGCCAGCAATCTTTTAAATCAAACGGTGATTGATAATAAAATATATAAACCTTCAGATATTTTATATGAAGTTGACAAACTATTGAACGTGACCTTGAAGCAGGACAAAGAACGTCTGGGTGTACAGGATGGTATGGACCTGACATTGATTAAAATAAACAAGAATAAAAAAGAACTTACAATCACCAGTGCCAAACGGCCGGTATTCTTTATCGCCAATAACGAATTACAGGAATTCAAAGGCAGTAAAACATCTATTGGTGGTATGCGTGAAGGGGAAAAGAAATTTGAAGAATTTACTATCAGCTATAAAGAAGATGACATGCTTTATCTTTTTACTGATGGTTACCACGACCAGTTTGGCGGGGAGAAAGGCAAAAAATATTCGACCAAGCGTTTGAAAGAAAAATTATTCAGCATTCACAAAGATACAATCTACGAACAAAAAGATAAACTGGAACGCGAGATCATGAACTGGAAAGGTGACCTGGAACAGGTAGATGATATTTGTATTGCCGGTATCCGTTTTTAAAATTTATAACGATGCACAAAGATATTATAGCTTACAATAAAGCTCAATTGGTATCAGACAAAGAAATTTGCAATGTATTGGCAGAAGAGATAAGCAAGCATTTAACCGGAGCCGAAAATAAAATCTGGCATGCGCATCCTGTGTGGTTTTTAGATGAAAATCCTATTGTTGGGTATGATAAACTAAAAGCCGGAGTGCGCTTATTGTTTTGGAGTGGTGTCACTTTTGAAGAAGAACAGCTTGTTCCGGGAAAAAGTGGAAAATTTAAAGATGCGTCCATTACCTACACATCTGCTTCCGAGATAAAAACCAAAGATCTGAAACGCTGGTTGAAGAAAGCCAAAGACATACAGTGGGACTACAAAAACATTGTGAAACGCAAAGGTGTTTTGGAGCGACTGAAATAATTAAACCACTCTCTTTAGAAAGAACGTCCCGAAAGGGATCAATGACAATAAAAAAGCATAGGCCGCTTTTTTGAAAGGCATTTTATATTTAAAAAATAATATAGCCAACAAGATCATAAAGGCTACAAATAGTGCTCCGTGTATGCTTCCCATAGGGCGAACATACTCGGGAGTATGATAAAAGTATTTTAAAGGCATTGCTATAAAGAGTAATACCAGATAACTGTATCCTTCAATTTTACCGATCAGTAAAAACCATTTGGTGATGTTTTGTTGAGAGCTTTCCACTTATATAAATATACTGTAAATATTTCTATTCTCCTTTAAACTTTAGTATCTTCATTAAGTCCAAGTATATCTAATCAACCTGTGTATGAAACAAAAGTTTACTTTCTTCCTGTTCCTAACAATTTTAAGTTTATCGATTAGATCTCAAAGTCTATATTTCCCTCCAGTAACTGGCAACGTATGGGATTCTATATTACCTGGTAATTTAAACTATTGCCAGGCACGCATAGATTCACTGTATAATTATCTACAGGCAAAAAACACTAAATCTTTTATTTTACTGAAAGATGGCAAACGTGTTCTTGAAAAATACTTCGGCACTTACAAGCGTGACTCTATTTGGTATTGGGCATCTGCCAGCAAAAGCCTGGCAAGTTTCATCACCGGTGTAGCGCAACAAAAAGGGTTTATCAATATCAATAATCCGGTATCACAGTATTTAGGAGTTGGCTGGACGAGTGCTCCCTTGGCCAAAGAAAATCTGATTACCGTAAAACACCTGATCAGTATGAATAGCGGTCTGGAAGATGCGCCACCTTTGCCCTGCGATAATGAAGATACGGCTAAAGCCTGCTTAACTTATTTGGCAGATTCCGGAACACGCTGGGCCTATCATACAGGCGCTTACCGAAAAGTGCAGGATGTGGTAAGCAACGCTGCGGGGCAGAATTATAACGTTATTACCAATAACTGGATAGAAACAAAAACAGGTATAAGTGGAACCTGGTTTCAGCAGGTATACTACAGCAAAGCCAGAGATATGGCGCGTTTTGGATTACTGAATTTGAATAAAGGGATTTGGAACACAGACACCTTACTAAAAGATACCGCCTATTTTAGAGCCATGACCAACACTGCCCAAAATTTAAATAAAGCTTATGGCTATTTATGGTGGCTCAATGGGAAAAATAGTTTTATGACTCCCGGTTTCCAATTTGTATTTCCGGGCACCTTAATGAGTAATGCACCGATTGATATGTTTTGTGCGTTAGGAAAAAATGATCAAAAAATTTATGTCGTACCAGGAACAAACATGGTGGTTGTAAGGCAAGGTAATACAGCGGGAGGGTTTAATTTAGCTGCTTCTGCATTTGATAATGTACTTTGGGACTATATCAATAAACTCGATTGTAGTGTTACATCAATTACTGAAAATGAAAACCGGCTTCATGCCGTTTATCCAAATCCTGTAACAACATTATTGAATATTGATAATCCTAACTCTAATATCCATAAAATAAGTGTGTATGATGTTTACGGAAAATTAATTTACCATTCTGTAAAAAATGAACAGGTAATTACTATTGATATCTCTGGTTATCCTAAAGGAATTTACATGATTGAGATCGAAAACAACAATAAAGAAGTAGCGAGAAAGAAAGTAGTGAAGGATTAAGATCACCCTTCCACCTCAACCACAAAAGGATTGATCAAAAATTTGTCAGCTATCTTCTCAACTTTTGCATTTAATTCGGTGGCAAATAAAATATGCTGGCATTTAGGCAGACTTAGAGACAGTCTTTCGAGATAACTGAATATATTTTGTTTTACCAATACTTCTGTATCATCAAAAGCCAGTAATTTGATCTTTGTGATATTAAAATTTTTACGGATATAAATTTCCATGATACGTCGGGGGGTTCCAATGACGATATCTGTTCCAAAATAAATAGCCTCGGTTTGTTTATCGATCTTACCGCTTTCAACCACCACTTCTGCTCTCAGATCAGTATTTGAAGACAACAAATTAAACTGTTCCTTCATGGCTAAAGCTTTGTCTTCTTCGGCTACAATGATCATAGCACGTGGCGCATCTTCAAAAGCCATTCCTAATTTTTGGATAGCAGCCATCAGAACCATTGCTGTTTTTCCACAGCCATCCGGGCCTATACCTATCACATCTGAACCACCATTGATCTTTGGAATACATTTTAACTGTAATGGCTTAGGTTCCTCAAATCCATTTTCAGATAAAGCAGATGCTAAATTTTTATGTAATTTTTCTTTGAACATCATTTATCGTTTAATTCCTTTTTTATTCAATGCTTCCTGGTAGGCTGATGCATTCTTCATGTGCACTTTGTAATCGTTGGTAAAGCAGGATGTACCGCTAAAATCAGGATTAGCACAAAAGTACGTATAATTATGCTTGCTGTAATTTAAAACAGCATCAATAACAGAAGGTTTTACCAAACAAATTGGTCCCGGAGGTAAACCTCTGTATTTATAGGTATTATATGGCGAATCGATTTCCTTATCGACATTGAGTACCCGTTGTGCTTCGAAATTACCATTAGCAAACACAATGGTTGGATCGGCCTGCAATTTCATATCCTGTTTTAAACGGTTGATATAAACTCCCGCAATTTTTTGTTGTTCTGATTTTATACCGCTTTCACTTTGTACAATGGATGCCAATGTAACTACTTGGGGGATCGAATAGCCAATAGCTTTTGCTTTTGCTTTTTTTTCTTTGGTCCACACTGCAGTATATGATCTTTCAATTAATGGAAATAATTCTTCGATGTGTGTGGTCCAGTTTACTTCATAGGTTTCAGGAACTATGAGACACATGAAATTTTCTCCATTCAACCCGTATTGTTCGCTTAACGTAGCGTCATTCGAGCAATAATCTTCCAGCTCTCCTTTTTCAATCTCCAGTTTGTCGGTTACATATTCAATGAATTGTTCTTTGTTTCTAATCTGCGAATTGAAAGATAATTTTACCTTCTCCTGCCTGGCATTAATGATCATCTTTACAATAGAACGATTGCTCATCTTAGCATCTATCCGGTATTTGCCCGCATGGATGTTTTCAGGCAGATCCATTTCTTTAGCCATCCATTCAAAGCTCTGATGATCCTCGATAATATTCTGCGAATACAATTCGTCCAACACATCATCAAAAGTAGCATTGCTTTTAATGTATATATAGGTAAATTTTTTTCCATTGAGATAGACGTTGCTTTTAAAAACATTCTCGTAAGCCCAATAGCCACCAAAGACCGCTGCAGCCAGAACAAGCAGAATAACGATCTTTTTAAATAAACCTCCCGACTTTGCCACGATCACTTTAATACAAATTCTTTAAATAAAATAAAAATACCAACAGCTAGTGTAAACCAACCAAAGGCCGGTTTTAGTTTTTTGGATGAAATTTTATTGGATAAGACACTACCCAATAAAATGCCAACACCACACACCGACGAAATAATAATTAAAAATTTCCAGTCGATATTTTGCTGGCCGATATTTCCGGAAAAACCAACCAACGAATTAACGGCAACAATACACAAGGATGTGCCAATGGCTTTCTTGAAATTTAAACGCACAAAGAATAATAATACAGGAACAATAATGAAGCCTCCTCCTGCTCCAACAAAGCCCGTAATAATGCCTACTCCTATCCCTAATAAGATAACAAACGGCGTTCCCATGGGACTTCTGGAAAACTCATCCCATTTAGCGTCGTTGATGCGATTTGGAATTTGTTTTTTGATCATAGAATAAGAAGCGCACATCATAATAAAAGCAAACATGACCATGATAACTGTATGCTTATGACATTCCATTCCCATGATAGTAAATTCTATTGGAATAGCTGGCATAATGAATTTACGCATGCAGAAAATAGAAATGATAGATGCAAAGGCGAAATTTATAATAGCCTCGGCACTGATCTCTCCTTTGCGCAAATAACTGATGGCTCCTACCAATGCCGTAACACCAACAATAAATAGGGAATAAGTTGTTGCCAGTTCAGGTGCTACATGCATCACATACACCAATACCGGAACACCCAATAAGGAACCTCCTCCACCGATCAAACCTAGGATCAATCCGATGCATAAAAAAAGTATGAGGCCGGGTATTGTCATTTTTTATTTATTCATTGAAACCCTGAAGCAAGTTCAGGGTGACAAAAAATATAAGATTATTTATTTACCGTAGATACAATATGTAATTCCTTTAGTTGCTCATCGCTGATCTCACTCGGACTATCGATCATTACATCGCGCCCCGAATTGTTTTTAGGGAAAGCGATAAAATCCCTGATACTATCACTTCCACCAAATAAAGAACATAACCGGTCAAAACCAAAAGCCAAACCACCATGCGGGGGCGCACCAAATTCAAAAGCATTCATTAAGAATCCGAATTGTTTTTGGGCTTCTTCTTTGGTAAATCCTAAAAGATCGAACATTTGCGCTTGCAGATCTTTATTATGGATACGGATACTTCCTCCACCAATTTCAACACCATTAATTACTAAATCATACGCATTTGCCCTCACTGCACCAGGATCTGTTTTTAATAAATTAAAATCTTCAGGTTTAGGAGATGTGAACGGATGATGTTTGGCATGCCAACGACCCGCCAACGATGCCAATAAGTTTGGATCGCCGTCGTTCCATTCCAATAAAGGAAAATCGATCACCCATAAAGCTGAGAACGTATTCTTATCTCTTAACCCTAAACGTGCTCCCATTTCCAAACGCAATTCACTCATCGCTTTACGTGTTTTATCTTCAGTACCTGCTAATACCAGTATTAAGTCGCCTGGTTCAGAACCACAGGCAACAGACCATGCTTTAAGATCTTCTTCGCTATAAAACTTATCCACGCTGGATTTTATTGTTCCGTCAGCATTGTGGCGGGCATAAATTAAACCTGTAGCGCCTAATTGCGGGCGCTTGACCCATTCGGTCAATTCATCCAACTGCTTACGCGTATATTCTGCTGCACCTTTGGCACAAATGGCCAGTACCAATTCAGCGTCATCAAATACTTTAAAATTTTTACCTGATGTCACCTGTTTGAAATCAACAAATTTCATTTCAAAACGCAGATCCGGTTTATCGTTACCATAATACTTCATCGCATCGGCATAGGTCATGTGCGGTACGTTAGGCATCTCAATATTTTTAACTGCTTTAAACAAATGGCGAACCAATCCTTCAAACGTGTCTAAAATATCTTTTTGTTCCACAAAGCTCATCTCACAATCAATTTGCGTGAACTCAGGCTGCCTGTCGGCACGCAGATCTTCATCCCTGAAACATTTTACAATTTGGTAATACCTATCAAAACCACCAACCATTAATAATTGTTTAAAGGTTTGGGGCGATTGAGGTAATGCATAGAACTGTCCTTCATTCATACGACTTGGCACCACAAAATCGCGTGCGCCTTCGGGCGTTGATTTAATAAGTACAGGCGTTTCTACTTCCAGGAAATTTAATTTATCCAAATAGTTACGTGTTTCGATGGCCATTCGGTGACGCAGTTCCAAATTCTTACGTACTTCATTTCTACGAAGATCCAGATAACGGTATTTCATGCGCAGCTCATCACCGCCATCGGTATTATCTTCGATGGTAAAAGGAGGGGTAATTGCCTCGTTCAGGATCTTGAATTCCTTAACTAATATTTCAATATCGCCTGTAGGATTATTTTTGTTTTTGCTTGAACGTTCGATCACAGTTCCTGAAACCTGGATCACAAATTCACGCGCTACGCTACGAGCCTTTGCGTTCATATCTTTATCCACATCTTCGTTGAATGCGAGTTGAGTGATCCCATACCGATCTCTCAGATCAATAAAGGTCATTCCACCTAAGTCGCGGGATTTTTGTACCCAGCCGCTTAACGTAACCTGTTTATTGATGTCTGTTGATCTTAATTCTCCGCAAGTGTGTGTACGTAACATAATAAAATTTTAAGGCCTAAATTTACCGAAAAATGGTGAGATTAGGAAAACAAAAAAGCCTGGTCTCGAACCAGGCTTTAGTTAAATTATTTAGAATTAAAAAGCTCTTCTGCTTTATCCCAATTGGCGATATTCCACCAGTTAACAATATAATCAGCGCGCTTGTTTTGGTATTTTAAATAGTAAGCATGTTCCCAAACATCCAGCGCCATCACAATTTTCCCTTGCTGTTCTGCTATTTTCATTAAAGGATTATCCTGGTTGGGTGTTGTAGTAATGATCAATTTACCGTTTTGTTCAATGAGCCAGCACCAGCCGCTACCAAAGTGTTTCGTAGCTTTTTCAGAGAACTGTTTTTTGAATTCATCAAATGATTTGAATTCTTTATTGATGGCCTCTGCTAATTTTCCAACCGGCAAATTTGGGTTAGCCTCCGCATTAGGTTTTAAGAGTGTCCAGAATAATGTATGATTTACATGTCCGCCGAGATTGTTTCTTATAACCGATGAAGTATATTGATCAATGTGTTTACATTTGGTCATATCATCTGACATGTAATCGATATTTGTAGACTGTGTTTCGTTGAGTTTAGTTACGTAAGCGTTGTGATGCTTTGTGTAATGGATCTCCATTGTTTGTTTATCAATAAAGGGTTCCAACGCATTGTAGGCATAAGGTAAAGGCGCTAAAGTAAAAGGATTCGCATTCACACTTTCTTTTCCTAAGGTTTCAAGAGCATTCAATTGTTCGTTGCTCACCAGTTTGGTAGCAATTCCCGAAAGCCCCAACAATCCTATCTTTTTAAAGAAATCTCTTCTGTCGCTCATCGTATTTGACTTTTAAATTGTTCTCTTCACGCAACTATTGGGCCTACATCGGCCAGTAATAACGGAGATTAAAACTGAATTAGTAACTGGTTTTTTTCAACGGCAATGCCTTTGCTAATGGCTATTTTCTTGATCACACCATCAGTTGGTGATTTTAAAATATTCTCCATTTTCATAGCTTCCAAAACAATTAAACCGTCTCCTTTTTTCACTTCCTGGCCTTCTGTTACTAATATATTTAATACCATTCCGGGCATTGGCGCTTTGATATCGTTTACTTTTTTGGAAGCTAAACTATCCAATCCAAGGCTGTGTAACAAATCGTCGTACTTATCTTTTATATCCAGTGTATAAGGTGTATTGTTGATCTTTACAAACAATTTTTTTTCATCCGGAACATGTTTTACCACTTCTAAATTATAGGAAACATTATCCTTTAATAGATGATAAACACCGTCTCTTATCTTTATGATGTTGGCTGCAAAAGCTTTACCATTCAATGTTCCTGTAAGACTGTTATTATGTTTTGTGAGCTCAGTTTTAAACTCTTTATCTCCGTTTACTTTGATCGTGTACATACAACAAATTTAGCTTTAAATTAGTTCAAATAAAAACGCCCCGAAGAATTTTCGAGGCGTTTTGTAGTTTTTTATCTTGAGATTATTTTTTGATGAATTCTCCCATTTTGTTATCGTAGTTTAAGAAATAACCACCTTTAGCTAAGTTAGATGCATCAACTGTAGATCCAAATCCTCTTTTTACAACATTACCGTATTGATCATAGATCTCATACATTGTTTCGTAAGGTTTATCACCTGCTACGAAGCTAATATCTTTAGAAACTTTAACCGGAGCAAAAGCGATCTCAGGAACATCAGATGTAAAATCTACAGGTTTTGATAAACGTGGTTGCCCACTATAATCTGTTTGACGAACACGAATTTGATTTTTACCTGAGTGTGGTGCAATTTTAAATGTGTAGTTATTTGTTTGAGGTGTACCAATTCCATCAACTTCTCCAACTTTCACCCATTTGTTCCAGCGGAACTGTTCAACTGCAAATGCTAATTTTCCTGTTTCTGATTTAGTAGACCATTTAACTGTTCCGTCTTTATCAACCGTCATTGATATAACTTCAAAAGTACTCTTAGGTTTTAAAACTTCAGGGTTTAAAACTTTTGGTTTGCAATCTTCTTTATGTTTGATCTTAATTTCAACTTTTTCGCCGATCGCTAATTTGTGCGGTTTGAAATCGATCTCAAATGCGCTTGAATTTGTTTCATCTGTTGTAATGTTTCCATTAACCAATACTTCAGTTACACAAAAACCTACTCCTCCACTACCAAATGGATTTTGTACATATAGGTTTTTACCTTGATAATTT
>JAZKGE010000033.1:0-14470 GCA_040386075.1 Bacteroidota bacterium | reverse complement strand
GTAATGCTCCCGGCGGCGGCGGCGGCGGTAGCGGTATCAAATCTGCCGGAAATCCAAGCGGTAGTGCCGGAGGAGTAGGTAACGTAACTATTTCTTTTGTCTTTCCAGATGTTAACGCTGTGGCGAGTTCAACATTAGCTTCTTGTACTGCAACTTCTGCTGCTTTAACGGCAACGGCTATCACAGCCCCAGGTTGGACAGGTGCGTGGCAATGCGTGGGCTGTACGGGTATTACAATAGCAAACCCAGCCTCGGCAAGTACCACGGCATCCGGCTTTACACCAGGGTCAACCAGTTATTTTCAGTGGGTGGCTACTTATACTGCTACAGGCTGTTCAGTATATGATGATTTAAATATAGCAGTCCCTAATTGCCCGATAACTAATAATAACTGTGCAAATGCTACGGTATTAACAGTAAATGCTGGTTTAATGTGTGGTCAATCAACTACTACTGCTGATTTTGAAACAGGTGAATGTTATGCTGCTTTACCAACTCCAAATCAGGGTTTGGCTCCTCAGTCTTTATGGTATAGAATTACAGCAACTAATGATTCTTTGGTGTTAAATATAGCAGGTTATGGGACTAATGGGCCACCTTCTATTTTAGTATTTGGTCCATTTGCACCTGGTGCGGGTTGTTTGCCGGCGTGTAGTTCAACGGTTTCAGTTTTACAAGGTTTAACAGTTGATCCGGGAGTTCATACATTACTAACGGGCCTTGCAACGACGGGGAACCATGATTATTTAATAGCTGTTGATGGTTTTGGAAATGCAAATTTTGATTTTTGTATTAATATGGCAAACCCGGCTATTAATAGTACGGCGCCTACCAACGCCCTTGTGATAAGCAACTGCGGCGCCACCTATAATGGCTCAACCAATGGCGGTTATTATCCATCTGGTACAAGTACTGGAGCTAATAATTTGGACGGCAATAATAGTACAACGGTTGCAGGTGCTTCACAAACAGGTGATGATGTGACGTTTGTAGTTAATAATATTTCCTGGTTTAAATTTTGTACCGTGAATGCCGGTACGTATAATGTCCAGTTCGATGTGTTATCGTGTGTTTTTTCTGGCGCCAGTAGCGGTTCCCAGATGGCTATTTTAACAGGCACAAGTACTAACTTAACTAATATCTGGCAAGCTACCAATCCCACTACTCCGGCTACAGCTGTTCAAACCTCTCCTAGTTTTGCTCTTGCCGCAGGAGGTTGCGCATATTTGGTAGTTGATGGCTTTGCTGGCGACGCTTGCTCTTATTCTTATGTGTTGAATAATATTACAGGAGGATGCATATTATTGCCAATGGAGTTGTTGTCATTTAATGGGATACAAAAAGAGCAGGAAGTTGATCTAACCTGGGCTACCGGAACCGAAAAAAATAATGATTACTTCACGATAGAAAGATCGGATGATGGTATTAATTTTAAACCTATTGAAACAGTTGATGGAGCCGGAATCAGTTCAGATGTTGTGTTTTATTCTACAGTAGATAAAACTCCATTAAAAGGCATTTCGTATTACAGGTTACGCCAAACAGATTATAATGGACGTTCTTCTTTTTCAAACATCATCAGTGTTGATTATCAAAACCCAAATGATCTGAAGTTTGATATTGTTCCAAATCCAAATCAGGAAAACGCCATGTCAAATATAGTGTTAAGTAATATTCCTGATAAAGAAGTAACTGTTTTGATCACTGATATGCGTGGTGTGAATTTATACGAAATAACTAAAAAAACAGATTCAAACAAAATTGAAATTCCAAACGGTTTTTCCAATGGCATTTATTTTGTAAAAGTTATCTGTTCTGATTTTGTTCAAACAAAGAGAATGATCATTAAATAACTTTTTATTCAATATTAAAAAAAAGAGCGACCAATTTTGGTCGCTCTTTTTTATTTTAAAGAAATCTTCTTGATCGTTTCTACCCAGTCGGCACCACTGTTTAAACTCTCTACCAGCTGAATTTTATGACCGCCATGTTTTTCAAAAATTTCCTGGTATTCTGTTCCTATTTCATAGATCGTTTCTAAACAATCGGCCGTAAAAGCCGGCGAAAAAACTAATACATTTTTTGCGCCTTTAATCGCAAGCTCCTCAACAATCTTGTCGCTAAAAGGCTTCAGCCATTTATCATTTAAACGGCTCTGAAAGCTCACTGTATATTTCCCTTCAGGAATATTCAATTTTTCAACAACATATTTTGTTGTTTGGTAGCAACCGGCTTTATAGCAATAATAATTGGTATCGGTTAATTCATCTTCACAATGATGATCTTTACACAAATAACCATCGTTATACACTTTGTCAACCTGTCTTTCGGGTAAACCGTGATAACTGAAAATAACATGATCATATTTTGACAGGTCATGTTGCTTTCCTCTATTTACAATGCAATCCAAATAATCAGTATTATCATAATACTGGCTGATGATCTTTATTTCAGGAATGACCCACCATTTGCTCACTATTTCCATAAAGCGTTGCAAGGCACTTCCGGTACTGCTTGATGCATATTGTGGAAACAACGGAAATACAATGATCTTGTGATAGCCTTCTTTTTTCATGCGTTCCAAAACGCTATCCATGCCCGGGCTTTGGTAACGCATGGCCAATTCTACTTTTATCTCTTCACCAACTGCAGTCTGCAGTTTTTTTTGAAGATCAAGACTATGCTTTAGTAATGGAGAACCGGTTTTTTCGTCCCAAATCGCTTTATAAAGTTTGGATGAATTTCCTGATCTGAATGGAACAATAATTCCATTTACAAGTAATGTGCGCGATAACCAGGGGATATCGATCACACGTTCATCATTTAAAAATTGTGTCAGGTATTTTCTAACATCTCCTTTTTTTGGACTATCAGGTGTTCCCAAATTTAAAAGTAGAATAGCTGTTTTTTGTTTCATAAGCTTTTAGGTTTTCAACACAGAGGCACGAAGATACAGAGTCCACTGAGATTTTATGTGATTAAAACATATTTTTTTATATATAGTTTAAAAATCTCTGTAATCTCATTAACTCGCTTTCTCTGTGTTGATTATTTATTTCCTAAATCCTAAAATTTTCGCCATTTTTACGGGCTAAATGAATAAAGACCAAAACACTGAAAAATCACCTAAACGTATTGCCGTTATGGGCAGCACGGGTAGTATCGGCACTCAGGCTTTGGATGTTATTCGCGATAATCCGGCTCATTTTGAAGCTGAGGTACTGGTAGCACATTCTAATGCCGATCTGCTGATCAAACAAGCTCTTGAGTTTAAGCCTAATGCCGTTGTAATTGGTGATGAAAGTAAATACAAATATGTAAAAGACACTTTGTTTGATCATGATATCAAAGTGTTTGCCGGCGCAAAATCAATTGAACAAATAGTAGAAATGGAAACCATCGATATGGTTCTGGCTTCTATTGTTGGCTATGCGGGTTTAGCTTCTACCATCAATGCCATCAAACATAAAAAAGCCATTGCTTTGGCTAACAAAGAAACTCTTGTGGTTGCAGGAGATATTGTTACTAAACTGGCCTTTGAAAATGCTGTTAATTTATATCCTGTAGACTCTGAGCATTCGGCTATCTTTCAATGCCTGGCTGGTGAATTTGATAATAAGATCGAAAAAATATATTTAACGGCTTCCGGCGGGCCTTTTCGTGGGAAAGACAGGGCCTTTTTAGAATCCGTGAAAAAAGAGCAGGCGCTTAAACATCCTAATTGGGTTATGGGAGCCAAGATCACGATTGATTCGGCAAGTTTGATGAACAAAGGCCTTGAAGTGATCGAAGCCAAATGGTTGTTTAATTTAAAAGCAGATCAGATCGATGTGATCGTTCATCCACAAAGCATAGTACACAGCATTGTACAATTTGAAGATGGTAGCATGAAAGCGCAAATGGGCCTGCCTGATATGAAATTACCAATACAATATGCTTTTACTTATCCTGAGCGTATTAAGACCAATTTTACTCGTTTTGATTTTTTTAACTATCCGCAACTCACATTTGAGAAACCGGATACCGAAACCTTTACTAACTTAGCGTTGGCTTTTAAAGCAATGGAAAAAGGTGGCAATATGCCTTGTGTATTAAACGCCGCCAACGAAATTGCAGTACAGGCTTTTTTAGAAGATAAATTAGGATTTTTACAAATGAGCGATGTGATAGCTAAAGCATTGGATAAAATGCCATTCATAAAAACGCCTGGCATCGAAGATTATATTCAGTGTGACAAAGAAACACGCTTATTAACAACAGAATTAATTAAAAAATAACTATGGGTACTTTTATTAATATCGCGCAATTTATAACAAGTTTAGGCTTGCTTATTTTGTTGCACGAATTCGGACATTTTATTACGGCACGTATGTTCAAGATCCGTGTGGATAAATTTTATATGTTCTTCGATTTTTTATTTCCATTACCGGGAGTTTTAAACTTTGCTTTATTTAAAAAGAAAATTGGTGATACTGAATATGGCATCGGTTGGTTTCCAATGGGTGGTTATGTACAAATCGCAGGTATGATCGACGAAAGTTTAGATACCGAGCAAATGAGCAAACCGGCTGAACCGTGGGAGTTCAGAGCACACCCGGCCTGGCAGCGTTTGATAGTAATGTTGGGTGGTATCATTGTAAATGTTCTGTTAGCATTCATCATCTATGCAATGATCCTGTTTACCTGGGGCGAGAAGAAAGTTCCGATGGCAAGCTTAAAAAATGGAATTGAATGTGCTGATTCATTGGGAACAGCTGTTGGTTTTAGATCAGGCGATAAGATCGTTTCAGTTGATGGAACTCCTGTAAAATATCTTGATGATTTGCGCATTGAATTATTGCTTGGCCATACAGTTCAGGTTAAAAGGGCGGGAGAAAAAGTAGAGATCGTTTTACCGAAAAATTTCCTGGATCAGATCGCTACAAAAGAAAAATTTGGATTTGGAACGCCACGTGTACCCGCTATTTTCAACGAGTTTAGCAAAGAATCAATAAATAGCAAAGCTGACCTAAAACCGATGGATAAGATCGTTTCTATTAACGACTCTATCCAAATAAATTACAATGATGAATTAAGAGACAAATTAAAAGGTTTTGCAGGTAAAACAGTTATATTAAATGTTGAAAGACAATCGGCAAAATTAGCAGTTCAGGTAAAGGTAACAGAGGACGGGAAGATCGGAGCATATATCGGGCATCTTGAGCCGGAAGTAATGGAAAAGTTAGGAGTCATAAGTTTTGAAACAAAAAAATATGGTTTCTTCGAATCATTTCCTGCTGGTGTGGCTATGACATTTGATAAATTGAATTTTTATGTACGTCAGTTTAAAATGATCTTTACTCCAAGTACCGGTGGATATAAACACATCGGCGGGTTTAAATCTATGTCTAAAATGTTTGGAGAAGAATGGATCTGGGAAGATTTCTGGACACGTACAGCGTTTTTATCAGTTGTACTGGCATTTATGAATTTGTTACCAATCCCTGCATTAGATGGTGGGCATGTTGTATTTACATTGTACGAAATGATCACTCGCAGAGCGCCAAGTGTTAAAGTACTAACCTATGCGCAATATGTGGGAATGAGCATTTTATTATTCTTAATGTTGTATGCCAACTTAAACGACTTCCTGCATTTTTTTAAGTAACTTTTTAATAGATACGTATTATAGATGAGTAACTTAAATTTGAAATATAAATTCATACTTATCATTTGTTCATTGTTCTGTTTCTTTAATTTAAAGGCGCAGGATAAGACGATTAATTCGGGTAATAAGCCAGCTGCAGTAGCTGCAAATACCAAACATAAGATCATGTTAATTCCTTTCGAGAACAGGATGTATCTGAGTGAGATCGATTTTATGATCAATAAAGAATCCAAGCTCAATGCCAAACAAATTAAGGCTACCATGAGAGATGGATTGAATGAGCAATTCTATAAAAAATTAAAATCAAAAATAGCCGTAGTTGATCTGTTGGAAGACACCACAAAAACAAAAAACGACCTGCAAAATATTTACCAGTATTTATCATACCAATATTTAAAAGTTCCTGATCAAAATAACTACAAACCACCCGTTAAGGAAAAAGAAGAAAAAACCATTCATAACGGCCAATTAACTGTAGAAAGTAACTCGGATGTACGTTTTATGAATGCTAAATTGAAAAATGCAACGTTGGTTCCGTATTTAAGTGGCAAGTATAAAACAGATCTGTTCCTATTCTTTAATGAGTTGGATATAAAAGCGCTGAATGGAATACCCGGAGATATGAATGCCACACCGAGTCGTAAGATCATCCTGCACTATACGGTTTACACAGTAGATGCCCGGGAAATTAATTCAGGCATTGCTGAGGTGAGCTTACCGGCCAATGTCAATAGTCCAACAAAGATCATTAACACTTATTTTGCCCAACTGGCGGATATTGTAGCTACCCGTATTGATAAAGCTTTGACAGTTAAATAATAAAATTTTAACAAATACCTTTTGTTAATAAATACAATTCGGTGCCCTTCCAACTCATCCTATTACATCTATTTTTGTTTTATAAAAATTACAAAAATGAAAGTTACCTATTTCACTGTTTGTGCTGCCTTTGTGTTATTATCGTCTTGTGTTCCTCAACGTATGATGGAAGAGACCAAGGCTAAACTAACAACCTGCGAAACCGAAGCAGCAGCAGCTAAAAAACTAGCATCTGAAACCGAAGCTAAAAATACAGAAATGAAAGAAACCATTGCCAAAGATGAAAAAGATCTGGCAGGTTTAAAAAGAGATACGGCTATCCTGAGCACAAACCTGAGACTATTATCAAATAAATACGATAAACTCAATTTAGTGAACGATCAATTGTTGGATAAGTATAACCGTATGCTGGCAGGCTCTGAAAAGGATAATGCAACTTTAAGCGGAAAATTACAAATGACCCAGGAACAATTACTGAAAAAAGAAGATGAGTTAAAAGCCCTGGAATTACGTTTAAATAAACAACAACAGGACCTGGACGCTCTATCTGCCGAATTAAAAAAACGGGAGGCACGTGTGAATGAACTGGAATCTATTTTAAGGAATAAAGATCAGGCAACTGCCGACTTGAAAAAGAAACTGCAGGATGCTTTATTGGGATTTGAAGGAAAAGGATTGACCATCACTCAAAAGAACGGAAAAGTATATGTAAGTATGGACGAATCCTTACTGTTTGAAAGCGGCAAAACAGCTGTTCAACCAAAGGGTATTGAAGCTTTGAAAAATGTAGCTAAAGTATTGGAGCAAAATCCTGATATCAATGTGTTAATCGAAGGACATACAGATGATGTGCCAATGGTTGGAAAAGGAGAGATAAAAGATAACTGGGATCTGAGTGTTATCAGAGCTACGTCAGTAACTAAGATCATCTTACAAAATTCTAAAACAGACCCTACACGTATTACATCAGCCGGTAGAGGTGAGTTCTTTCCTTTGGATGCGGCTAAAACACCTGAAGCAAGAAAAAAGAACAGAAGAACAGAAATTATTCTGACCCCTAAGTTAGATGAGTTATTAAAAGTATTAGGTAACAACTAAAATTATAGATTATGGGAATGATAAAAGAATTTAAAGAATTTGTGCTAAGAGGTAACGTAGTTGATCTGGCCATAGGTGTGATCGTTGGTGCAGCATTTAGTAAGATCGTATCTTCTTTAATTGAAGATGTGATAACGCCTTTAATGTTGAAACCTGTATTAGAAGCAGCTCACGTGTCTACATTACAGGAGTATACCTGGCATGGTGCAAAATTAGGATTATTCCTGAGCGCAATCATTACATTTATTTTGACTGCTTTTGTATTATTTCTGATCATTAAGGCCATGAATGCCGCTAAGAAGAAAGAGGTTGCAGCACCCGCCCCACCTCCTGAACCAACAATGCAGGAAATTCTATTAATGGAAATTCGCGACTCTTTGAAAAAATAGTATTTTAGCTAAAATATGTTTAAAGCCTTTCTATACATGAAAGGCTTTTTTATTAAATATGACCCTTTACCAAAAAATAATGATCAGCTATGTGATAGGAATTAATATCATGGCGTATACCATCATGTGTTATGATAAATATCAATCAAAGAAAAATGGACAACGAATTGCCGAGAATACTTTGTTATTATTGGCTTTCTTTTTTGGTTCGCTTGGTATTTACATGGGAATGAAGGCGCCAATATATCATAAGACTTCTAAAAATAAATTTAAGTTCGGAGTTCCAGTATTATTTTTGACAAATATCGCATCTGTATATTTTCTATATAAGTTCTATTAATTTAAGTTATAGTTTTTTAGTATTACATATTCGTTTAATTTAGTAGCATGAAGTTTTCCCTGTTGGTTTTCGTTATTTTGGTTCACTTAACTTTCAATAATTATGGACAGGATAAAGAGGGTGCAAGGCATATTACTGAACTCAAGTATAAGTACTTTAATGCAGAATCGGATACGGCTAAACTAAACTCGCTAACCTCTCTTATAGACGCTTATTACGACTTAAGCGACTTCAAGAATACTTTGTTATACAACCAACAGTTAAAATTGCTTTCAGAAAAAATGAAAGCCTCAAGTATTCAAAATATTAAGTTAGCTGGTATAAAAGGCGAGGCCGGGTATTATAATAATGTTGGAAATGTATTTCAAAGGCAAAGTAATTATTTGCAGGCCAACGTTAATTTTTTTCGATCACTTAATTTATATAATGCTATTAATGAAAGAAGACAAGCAGCGGTTGTACTCTCAAATATATCTTCCACTTTTTCGGATATGGGTAATTATGATGAATCGCTTAAATATAGTTTTAAAGCATTGAATATCCACGAAAAAATGGGTAACACAAAAAACATAGCAATAGAGCTTAATAATATCGGTGCCTTATACAGTGATATCGGAAATCGTTCTAAAAGCCTTGTTTATCATCAGCAGGCAAAAAGTATAAGTGAAAAAATGCAGGATAATAAATCAACTGCAATATATATTGGTAACATAGCGCATTACTATAAGTCCTTGTGCGATTCGGCAGCTGATGCAGGTAATACCAAGTTGTCGTTACAATATCAGGATACAGCTTTGCATTATTTTGAAGATGCCATTCATTTATCGGAAAAGGTTTCCGATAAAGATAATATTGCCGTCTGTCTGGAAAACATTGGGATCATTTATTCAAATGTTGAAAACTACAAAGAAAGTTTGCCTTATTTATCTCGGGCATTAGAGATGTATGAGCAACTTGATTTAAATGCAGAACAATCTTTTTGCCTGACACTTTTAGGCCAATCATATAGTGAGACAGGACAGAATAGAAAGGCAGAAGAGTCTTTTGCACAAGCCCTTGATATAGCTAAAAAAACACGTTCTCATTATTTTTTAATGCATGCATATCTTGGTAATAGCGAGTTTTATCAAAACACGGATCGTCCCGAAAATGCCCTTCAGTATTATAAAACTTATATCATATACAGGGATAGTATTTTTAATAAAGAAAATAATATTTCACTTACCCGTACCGAAATGAATTATGAATTTGATAAAAAACAGGCAGCGACAAAGTTTGAGAACGATAAAGTGGTCTATAAACTTGAGTCAGAAAATAAATTGCAAAAGCAGTGGCGTTTATTTTTTATTATTGTGACCTTGTTAGCTTGCGGCGGATTATTTTTTATGAAACGGGCCTTTGATAACAAAAACAAGCTCGCTAAAATCTTGTCGGAAGAAGACAAACGAAAAGAGGTTTTGTTACAGGAAGTTCATCATCGGATCAATAATAATCTTCAGATTATTTCAAGCTTACTGACCTTGCAGGCAAACAGCGCCGATAATGATCAACTTACAGAGTATTTAATGCAGAGCCAAAATCGTATTCAATCCTTATCTGCATTGCACGAACTTTTGTATGATACAAATTCACCGCTTGAAATAAACATGCCCGATTACATTGAAAAAGTCTTGGATTTTCATAGAGATGTAGCTAAAACCATGGTTAAAAATATTACTATTGAAACAGAAGTGGCCGACGTGAAATTTCCAACAAAATTGGCTGTACCCTTGGCGCTTATTATCAATGAGTTAGTTACTAATTCATTAAAATATGCTTTTAAAGACCTGTCATCGGGTATCATAAAAGTTACATTAGACAAAAACACTAATGACAATAACTGGTTTATTTCGTTAGCAGATAACGGAAAAGGTTTACCACCTTCAAACGAAAAAAGAAAGGATAGCCTGGGATTGAAGTTAGTGACTATAATGGCAAAACAAATAGGTGGCACTTTAATTTCTAAAAATGATAATGGTGCATTTTTTAGTGTTATATTTAGTCTGAAAAAATAAAATCAAATTGTAATGATTGCCCTGTCCCAGTTTTTAATTGTAGAAGACGAGTTGCTAATTGCCGAAACCATTTCACAATTTCTTGAAAAGGAAGGTTGCGAAAAAATAATGATCGTTGATTCTGTTGAAGATGCTGTTGCATTTATTGAATCAAATAAAGTTGATTTTGTATTGACGGATATTGCACTTGGAAAAGAGAAAAGCGGAATAGAGCTGGGCAATTTATTAAATTCCAAATACCAAATTCCATTTATTTATATTACGTCTCATGCTGATAAAGCCATGATCGATAAAGCTAAGCATACCCGTCCCAGCGCGTATATAGTAAAACCTTTTAAAAAAGAAGATCTTTTAATAGCTATTGAATTAGGTCTTTACAATTCAAGCCATGCGCCTGGCAGATCTGCTGAAACAGAAGAACTAATAGTAAAGGAGGGCAGGGCATTGATTAAATTATTTTACGATAATATCATGTGGCTTGAATCTGATGGAAACTACACCACTATCAATTTAAAGGATGACAAGCGTAGGGTTATTCGGCAAGCCTTATCGGATATGCAGGAACAGTTGCCAGCCGCCAAATTTATCCGCATCCATAAATCATATCTTATCAATAAATTACATGTTACCGAGGTCAAACCTAATTCTGTTATAATTGACCAGGTTGAATTATCTGTTGGCAGAGCTTATCAGCAAAATTTGACAGGTATCTTCGGGTAGTAAAGGCCTGAATTCTCCTTTCTGTTGTTCATATACTTTATTTCGTTGTTCAGCCCATTTCCTGTTTTTATCGCTTTATAATTTCCATTTTTGCGGCAAATTATAAATCAATGAAAAAACTACTATTCCTTTCTTATTTTTTATTAGTAACTGTTGTTACAATAAATGCCCAATGCTGGCAGACTTTAGCAAGTGGATCTCTCCATTCCTTAGCAATAAAAGGGGATGGTACTCTCTGGGCCTGGGGTTTTAACTCGTATGGAGAATTAGGTGATAATACAACTACAAATAAATCAACACCTGTGCAAATTGGGTCTGCCACTAACTGGAAGACGGTTTCCATTGGACAGTATCACTCTATGGGTATTAAAACGGACGGTACCTTATGGGCATGGGGCAGTAATAGTAACGGGCAATTAGGTGATGGCACCACGGTCAGTAAATTGGTTCCTGTGCAAATTGGCACAGATAATAACTGGTTTTATATAAGTTTAAATTCTAACCATAGCATAGCTATTAAAACCGATGGTACCATGTGGGGTTGTGGTTTAAATAGTACCTCCCAATTAGGAGATGGTACATCCATTGATAAAAATGCGTTTATCCAGATCGGCACAGCTACTAACTGGATTTCGGCCAGTAGCGGTTATGATTTTACAATGGCAATTCAAACAAACGGTACTTTATGGGGATTTGGAAGTAATAATTTTAGTAAACTGGGCGACGGTACCACTACTTTGAGATCGACGCCTGTTCAAATTGGTACGGCCACCAATTGGTCTGTTGCAGCCTCCGGCCAGATACATTCAATAGCTTTAAAAACGGATGGGACATTATGGTCATGGGGTTATTCAAGTAATACAGGTAATTTAGGTTTGGGCGCAGTGACAACACAGCCAAATCCGGCGCAAATTGGAACAGCCACTAACTGGAAAGCTGTGGCTGCAGGTTACAGGCACAGTCTTGCTACCAAAACCGATGGTACATTATGGGCATTTGGATATAATAATAATGGACAGCTGGGTGATGGAACAACGACGGACAGAAATATACCAACTCAAGTGGGTACAGGCACCAATTGGCTATATCCTAAAGCCGGAAGTTTTTTTAGTAGCGGTATACAAAGCAACAATACAATATGGTGCTCAGGAGCTAGTAGTTCAGGGCAATTAGGTGATGGAACAACAGTTGGTAAAACGTCATTCGTGCAAGCACTCACTGCCTGTACTGCCGGAGCTGCGCTTAATTTTGATGGGGCTAATGACAAGGTTGCCCTGGGCGCTTTCAGCATTAACGGTGCAGCTTCACGAACCGTTGAGTTCTGGATTAAAACTTCTATCACTGGTGGTTTCCAAAATCCTTTTTCTTCCGGTACTGCTAATAATAGCCAGGCATTCAATATTAAAGTAACACCTACAGGTCACTTAGGTTTTATGGGCTTTAATAATGACAATTACCCATCTACCGGAACAGTTATCGCTGACAATACCTATCACCATGTAGCATTAACCTATAACGGCGCTAACGTAAAGGCATACATTGATGGTAATTTAGAATGGACCTTTGTAACTACGCTGGCAACCACAGGAACTAATAATTATATTGGTGCATCTAACCATGCCGGTAATGAACAATATTTCCTGGGTACGATTGACGAGCTTCGTGTATGGAATGTAGCGCGTACACAATGTGAGATCAATATATACAAAAATTGTGAGATCCCGGCCACTTCCGTGGGCCTGCTCGCAAACTATCACTTTAATCAGGGACTGGACGCATCTCCTAACCCTACCGAAACACTATTAACAGATGGAGCTGGCAGTGCATATAGCGGAACGCTGACAACTTTTGCACTAACAGGAACTACGTCAAACTGGGTCGCTCCGGGTGGTGTTGTTTCAGGGTATACAACAACTACTATTACTACTCCAACGGTAACAGTAAATAGTGGATCAGTAACAAGTGGCGCTTCATTTACAATGACACCGGCGGGTGGTGTTTCATATACCTATTTGCCTTCGGGACCCATAGTTACGCCTTCAACCTCTTCAACTTATACGGTTACAGGAACAACTGCACCTGGTTGCACTAATACAGCTATAAGTACTGTAAGTGTTCAGGGTGCGGCTTTAAATTTTGATGGAAGTAATGATTTCGTAAGTATTGGATCAGTTATTCCTCTTAATTCTTCTTATACTAAGGAAGCTTGGATCTATGCCAATGCATCAGGATCAAATAATATCATCAGCTCAGGTTCTGCTGCATTTTGGTTGGCAGGCGGAAAATTAAGTGCATTTAATAACGGAGGAGCAACAATTAGTGATCCTGCTGCTTTTCCTCTTAATCAATGGGTACATGTGGCGGTTTCATTAAATGCGGCTAACGGCGTATTAAGCTTATTCAAAAACGGAGTTCTTGTAGCTTCAGGTAGCTCAAATACCGGCTATGCCGCTGATGCTATCGCTATAGGACAATATGGGCCTAGCGCCGCAAATTTTTTCCAAGGTGCAATGGATGAAGTGAGGATATGGAACCGTGCACTCTGCTCAAGTGAAATTCAGAATAACATGAATGCAGAATTGCCTTCTGGACAAACAGGATTATTATCATATTATAAAATGAACCAGGGTTTTGCTTCATTGGCAAACCCAACTGCAACTGTATTGATCGACGCAAGTGGAGCCTCTAATAACGCACCATTAAGTAATTTTGCATACGCAGGTAATACATCCAATTGGATAGCGCCAGGCGGTGTGATAACAGGATCAACAGCTGTATTTTTTAACTCACCGATCTCAGCAAGCGCTGCAACGACCAGCGTTTCCTGTGGCGGTTCAGCTACAGGCTCAGCCACTATAACAGCCGCCGGTGGAGCTCCCTATACATATTCATGGTCGCCAAGCGTTGGAACAACTTCTGTAGTATCAAGTCTTTCAGCAAGTAACTATACAGTTTTGGTTACAGGTGTTTGTGGTGTTAAAATAGTTACTTTAAGCATTGCGGGTCCATCAGCTATAACAACAGCAACAGCAGTAACTAATTTAGCTTGTAATGGTGGTTCTAACGGAGCGGCATCAATTAATGCTTCAGGTGGTACTGGTGGTTATACTTATTTATGGTCTAATGGTGGAACAACTTCTGCTATCACAGGTTTAATGGCTGGTGTTTATACAGCAACTGTAACAGATGCCAATTCTTGTACGAGCATCAAATCAGCATCAGTTACTCAACCTTCTGCTTTAGTAACTTCAACAGCAGTTACCAATGTTGCCTGCAACGGTGGTTCTAATGGTGTGACTTCAATTACTGCTTCAGGTGGTGCTGGTGGTTATACTTATTTATGGTCTAACGGTGGAACAACTTCCGCTATCACAGGTTTAATGGCCGGTGTTTATACTGCAAC
>JAZKGE010000032.1:134454-197150 GCA_040386075.1 Bacteroidota bacterium | reverse complement strand
CCGCAACCTCCAGCTTGGAAGGCTGGAGCTCTACCAATTGAGCTACTTTCGCTTAATCTGTTAACAATGCGACAACCATCGTTTTACTCTGTGGGGACAGGAGGATTCGAACCTCCGAAGTCGAAACAACAGATTTACAGTCTGTCCCATTTGGCCACTCTGGTATATCCCCATTTTAAAAAGAGCCGAAGAAGGGACTCGAACCCCCGACCTACTGATTACAAATCAGTGGCTCTACCAGCTGAGCTACTTCGGCTTAATTTTTTTGATTTTAAAGAACGTCCCGTTTTAAATGGGGTTGCAAATTTAACAACAAATTCTATTGTTGCAAAAAAAAATATAACTTTTTTCAGCTTTTTTCAAAAATAATTAGTTTTAGTTCTATATGATAAATGCGAAAAGAAGGGAAAACCCTTCTTTTTAACGCTTTATTTTATCACTTAGTTTTTGCCTAAATACTCTGCAACTCCTTTGTGGTCGGCCTTCATGCCCTCTTTACCTTTGCTCCAGTTTGCCGGGCAAACCTCACCCTTTTGTTCAAAAAACTGTAAAGCATCTACCATACGTAATGCCTCATCAACATTGCGCCCTAATGGCAAATCATTGATCAATTGGTGACGAACAACCCCTTCTTTATCAATTAAGAACAACCCACGGAATGCGATCATCTCGCCTGTAGCGATCAAATCACCGTTGTCGTTCACATCATAATCACCTAATAATGTATCGAAATTGATAGAAATGATCTTAGTGGTATCTGCTACCAATGGATAAGTAACGCCTTTGATGCCACCGGCTTTCTTATCCAATTGTAACCAGCCCCAGTGGCTTTGTTCTGTATCTGTACTACAACCAACAATGGCGCATCCACGGCTTTCAAATTCAGCTAGTTTCTCCTGAAATGCATGTAATTCTGTTGGACAAACAAACGTAAAATCTTTTGGGTAAAAGAAAAATACCACGTGTTTTTTGCCGATATATTGTTCTAATGAGAAATCCTCAACGATCTCTTCGCCGTTAATAACGGCAGCTGCCTTAAATAAAGGTGCTTTTTTTCCTACTAATGCCATAATTGTATATATTTTTAAAGGTTAATAAATTTTCGGGGCAAAATTATCATTTTACTTTGGTTTTATATCCACTTAAGCCTTGGAAAGTTAAAAAGTTTAGAAAGTTTGTGAAATAATAAAAACTGCAACTACATACATAATTAGTTAATTTTGGCCTTAACCAATACTCATCTTAAACTAAAACGCATATGTCAATAGAAATAGGAAAACCAGCTCCGGATTTTAAATTATTTAATACTGAAAAAAAAGAGATTTCTTTATCTGACTACAAAGGAAGAAATTTAGTGATCCTCTTCTTTCCGTTAGCATTTACAGGTGTTTGCACGGCTGAGTTATGTAACATTCGCGATAATTATAATATCTATACGTCTTTAAATGCAGAAGTTGTAGGCATTTCCATCGACTCATTATTTAGTTTAGGTAAATTCAAGGCTGAGCAAAGCTACAATTTCGACCTGTTATCTGATTTCAATAAAACTACCGCAAAAGCTTACGACTCGTTATATGAAACGTTTGGTTTTGGGATGCAGGGTGTTACTAAACGTTCTGCCTTTGTTATTGATAAGCAAGGCGCTATCCAATATGCCGAGATCCTGGAAGATGCAGGTAAGCAGCCGGATTTTGATGCCATTAAAGCTACTTTAGAAAGATTGAATTAAGTAAAATGCTTAAATCTTACTTTGATAAAACATTAATTGAAGCTGGCTGCGATGAAGCCGGGCGAGGTTGCCTGGCCGGTCCTGTATACGCCGCCGCGGTTATTTTACCAAAGAAATACAAGAATAAATGGCTTAACGATAGTAAACAACTAACGGATAAAGACCGTTATGATTTACGCCCCGAAATTGAAGAAAAAGCCATTACCTGGGCTATTGGCGTGGTTGATAATGTAGAAATAGATAAGATCAACATTTTAAAAGCGTCGTTTTTAGCTATGCACCGGGCAGTTGATCAATTAACCCAATTGCCTGAGTTATTATTAATTGATGGGAACCGCTTTACGCCTTACAAACAAACGCCGCATCAGTGCATCATTAAAGGCGACGCAAAGTTTTTGAGTATTGCCGCAGCAAGTATCTTAGCCAAAACCTATCGGGATGATTTTATGAAGGAAGCTGCCAAACAGCATCCCCACTACGGTTGGGAAACAAATATGGGTTATCCTACAAAATTTCACCGGGAAGGAATCCGTAATCATTCTACGACTCATTTACACCGGATGACCTTTCAGCTGTTACCGGCACAGTTGGAACTGGAGCTCAACGATGAGTAATCTATCAAACATGATTATTGAGCAAAAGAAAACCACAAAATTGAATTATAAACTTGTTACTACCAAGACAGTTTTTGTAATCTCAATTATTGTGATTGCTTTAACTGTACTGAGTGTATGGCTTTTTGGCCTTGGTTCGCACAGAACACTTTATGCAAACTCAATGCTCTCTGTTAGTATTCTTTCTGTTACGTTTTTTCTATTTCTTTTTATTGGACTTTTTAATGGTATCAAACTCAAAGACGATCTGGGAAAAATAACTGACAAAATTGATCTTAATAAATTGCCGGACCTTTCTGGAGTTGACATATCCTTTGATGTGCTGGATATTGGAGATGGTATAGAAGGTATTATTTTAGGTGTTTTTTCATGGATTCTGTTTTCTTTGTTATTGTTGATATTCCTTTGGGTATTTGGCACTGTCTTTTGGGCCATGATCCTTGTTTTTTGCGCTATGTTATATTGGATTTTTTTCAGGGCGCTACGTCTGGTATTTAAAAATTCAAATAAATGCAGAAACGATTTAAAACAAAGTTTAATTTATAGTTTGGCTTATACAGGCCTTTATAATTTTTGGATATTTGGGATCTTACTTGCAATACATTACCTAAATAATTAATATGGAATTTATAACCAAAGACCTCAGCGATTATTGTGAAAACAATACATCTCCCGAAACAGATATATTATCAAACCTAAACCGTGAAACACATTTAAAAGTGGTTTCTCCGCGTATGTTAAGCGGCCATTTGCAGGGACGTTTTTTAAGTTTTATCTCAAAACTACAACAGCCAAAATTGATAATTGAAATTGGCACTTATACCGGTTATTCGGCCTTATGCCTGGCCGAAGGACTTGCCGAAAATGGTAAACTAATCAGTATTGATGTAAATGAAGAAACCTCTGCCTTTGCCAAATCATTTATTGAAAAGACCGAATATGCCGGTAAAATAGAATTGATACTGGCAGATGCTAAAGATCATATTCCTACTATTAAAGACGCAATAGACCTTGTGTTTATTGATGCCGATAAAAAAAATTACCTCAACTATTACCATTTGGTGATAGATAAATTAGCAAAAGGTGGATTGATCATTGCTGATAATGTATTATGGAGCGGCAAGATAACCCTGCCCGAAAGTATTATGGATAAAGAAACATTAGCTCTTCACCAATTCAATCAGTTTGTACAAAAAGATGGTCGAGTTGAAAATATATTATTGCCGATCAGAGATGGATTGATGGTGGTGAGAAAGAAATAATATTATCCGTAGTCAACTCGTTGATCAAATGCCTGTGCTGAGGATATGCTTCGCAAAGCTCCATTCTTTCAGCCAATATAAAATCATCAAAATCAAAGCCGGGAGCAACCGTACATCCTACTAAAGAAAAACCATCCGCAACTTCGCAACGTGAGCCGAACCAGCTCCCAGCTTTAATAAGGCATTGAAAGGATTCTCCGTTCTCTAAATTTTTTCCTAATAAATGTTTTTTGAGTTCTCCATTAACGGTTATTTCATAAATACATAAAGCATCGCCATCATAAAAATGCCAAAGCTCATCGGCGGCAATTTTATGCAAAGCACTAAACTGCCTGTGCTTCAATAAAAAATAAATGGCTGTTGAGGCATTTCTATCTCCTCTAAATTCTGCTGGAAGATGTTTTTGCGATAGGCTTAATGCCGACCTGTATGTTTCTTTAAATGCTCCTCCTTCAACGTGCGAAATAAGTTCGAGCTTTTGTATATAATAATCTGCGTTTGCCATACATCATAAATATAGTTCATAAATTGAAAAAACTGTTACTTTAGTCTCTTATTAAATAACCATGAAACTAATTTACGCTTTTGTATTTTTTACTGTTTTTTTAAGTTCATCAATAGCTCAAAACTACGAAGAAACATCTATTGCTTTTATAAAAAAACTGGAACGTCAGCAGTTTGACAGTTGCTTTGCCATGTTTGACACATCCCTAGCAGACAAATTCAATGTAGGCATGCTGGAAGGCATGTGGGGAACGATCCCTAAATATATGGGCGAATATAAAGGTTACTCTACTGTTGAATCCAGCAAAAAAGACTCAATGGATATTGTTGCAGTAAGATGCCAATTTGAAAAAACAAAAATGGATCTGCAATTTGCCTATTACAATAGCAATAAAATAATGGGCATGTACTTTGTGCCGCCAAAAAATAAAACTGCTTATAATACACCCGAATATGCGCAATCCAATAAATATTACGAAACAAAAATTCCGGTTAAAACAGGAACATTAACCCTACCAGGCGCATTATGTGTTCCAAACAATATAAAAAATCCTCCGGTTGTTATTTTGCTGGCAGGCTCAGGGCCTAATGATAAAGATGAATCGATTGGTCCGAATAAGGGATTGAAAGATCTCGCTATTGGCTTAGCTTCAAACGGCATTGCTACCTACAGATATGACAAACGCACTTTGACCTATGGAAAAGAGATCAGTCAGCAAATGGATAAGTTTGGTATTGAACAGGAAGTAATTGAAGACGCGCTTAGCGCAATTAACATCCTGAAAAAAAATCCTGATTTTAAAAACTCCAAAGTTTATATTGCCGGTCATAGTCTTGGCGCTATGTCTGCTCCTTTAATTGCCAGTAAATCAAAAGCAGTAAGCGGAATTATCCTTTTAGCAGGAAATGCAAGGCCTTTGGAAGATCTGTTGGTGGAACAGTATACTTACATTTATGGTTTGGATAGTTTGAATGCTTCAGAAAAAAAAGAAATTGAAACATTAGTTGCACAAACAAAAACAATTAAAGATCCAAAATTATTGAAAGCTGCAAAAAAAGAAGACTTGCCGTTAGGCCTTACTTCTTATTACTGGCAATCTTTAACCAAATACAACCAAGTGCAGACAGCTAAAAAATTGAAACAGCCAATATTAGTGCTACAGGGCGAAAGAGATTACCAGGTAACTATGACCGATTTTAATTTATGGAAACAAAACTTAAGTGACAACTCTAAGAACCAATTTATCTCCTACCCTGCCCTGAATCATTTATTTATGAAAGGCGAAGGAAGATCTGTTCCTGCTGAATATGAAAAGCAAGGAAACGTGGAGGAAAAGGTGATCACCGATATTTCTGCCTGGATCAAAGGGAAATAAATCTCAAATTGTCAGTTCGAGCGAAGGCGAGAACAAGCAACAAGTTGATAAATTACAAAAAATCATATAAATTTAATTTATTGATTTTCAGTTATTTGCGCTATTTTTTAACGAAACGAATTCTCTTCTGTAACTTTTAAAGATGTGCTGCGTCCTATGTATAAAATCTGCAGAAAAGATTATTTATACTTTAAAAACCACATCAAATGAAAACCATATTATTATCCTCCCTGTTTTTAATAAGTGCCATCACAATTAAAGCACAAACATCCCAGGTAAGAGAAACCTCTCCCTTTAAAAAAATAGAAGTATCCGGGGCCGCTAATGTTGTATTTACACAAAGCGATACCTTAAAATTAAAAGTAGTAGCCGACGACAAAGAGATCAGCAACATCTTTACAACCTTTGAAAACGAAACTTTAGTGATCAAAGCAAAAGGAAGCTTTACCCATTCTTATAAAATATATGTAAGCGGTAATTCATTGAATCATATAACAAGCAGCGGCGCTTCTAAATTCACTTCTACCAATACGATCATTGCTGATAGTTTATCTATTGATGTTTCGGGAGCAAGCAATATAAACGCAAATATTAAAGTCAACCAGGTTGATATAATGCTGAGCGGCGCTTCCATTGTAACGCTTGAGGGAACTACACAAAAAGTTTACAGTACGGTAAGTGGCGCTTCTTCCTTAAAAACCTACAAGCTTAATTCACCTGTTACTAATATTACTGCATCAGGCGCTTCTTCGGCAAGGGTATTTGCAAGCGAGAAGATCAATGCTAATGCAACAGGTTCCAGTACCATAAAATTTAAAGGTGATCCTAAAGATGTGAGTGCCGAGGCTTCCAGCTCTTCATTCATAGCCAAAGTAGTTGACGGAGAAGAGTCTGCTTCTAAATCAGGAAACAAAAAAGATTCTACAACCATCAATTTCCGTAATAAAAAATACGTGATCATTAATAAAGACAAAGATTCTGATTCAAAGATCTCTGATAAAGACGATGAGGAATTTCATCACTGGGGTGGCTTTGGAATGGGCGTGAATGGCTGGATGAGCAACGGAGGATTTAACTTACCAAAAAACCAAAAGTATATGGAACTGAATTATGGCAAGTCGCTAAACTTTCAGCTAAATCCCTGGCAGAAAAACATCCATATCTATAAAAACTACGTGAATTTAGTGGTGGGTGTAGGTTTTGAGTGGAGTCAATACGAATTTGCCAATAAAACCAAATTAAACCCCGATTCAAGTTATACTTATGGAGTTATTGATACAACCAATACCTTCAACTATAAGAAGAACCGTTTTAAAACCACTTTTGTGAATGTGCCGGTATTATTAGAGTTTAACACTAATAAAAATCCTAAAAAAGCGTTTCATATTGCAATCGGCGCTATTGGTGGTTACAAATTAGGATCACGCACCCGCCAGGTAGGTGAATTAAATGGAAATACCGTTAGATATATTAAAAAAGACGATTACAACATCAATCCTTTCAGAGTAAACGCTCATGCAAGCATTGGTTACCACAACTTTACTTTGTATGCTGATTATGCATTGACCCCTTTGTTTGAAAACGGAAAAGGTCCGGAATTATATCCATTTACTATCGGTGTAAAATTAATTTCATTCTAAAAGACCAAACATACGAGCGATTTAGTTAAACAACAACAATCCGTTCTTCAAACAATTAAAACCCTTCTGATTGATAGCAGAAGGGTTTTTTCATATTATATAAATCGATTTTCGTGAAAAGTGATACACTTATCAGATATATACAGTCACTTATTCATTAACCGTTTTAGCTGTGCTTTCCTGTATTAATTTTACCACGGGTTAATGTTTTATAGGCGAAAATCGGGCGGTTTTTAATTATAGAACAACCCAAAAGCAACATAAAAAACCCCTTCTGGTTGATAGCGGAAGGGGTTTTTTAGCATTAGTTGGGTTACTAAAGCACATTATTCTTTAAAAACCTACCACTTATCAATTGAAACCCACCACTTATTAGTTAGTGGTTTTTTGTGGCGGGTTTAGGTTGTAATTTTACACTACGTTCTTTTTCATAGGTTTTGTTTAGTTTAAACCAAAAAATCAGGCTGCAGTACTTTAAACGGGGATGGGTACGGCAGCCTTTTTTTTATGCCCAATTTTTCGGATTATACTAACTTAGCTTCTATAAGATACTCAGCTATCTGAACTGCATTAGTTGCAGCTCCTTTACGTAAATTATCCGATACGATCCACATATTTAAGGTTTTAGGTTGGGTTTCATCCCTGCGGATTCGTCCTACAAACACTTCATCCTTATTATGAGCCGTCATTGGCATTGGATAAATATGGTTGGCTATATCATCCTGAACGATCACACCTTTTGTGTTAGTTAGGATCTCAAAAATATCTTTTATCTCAAATTCATTTTCAAATTCAATATTCACGCTTTCGCTATGTCCGCCCATTACCGGTATACGAACCGTGGTAGCTGTTAACCGGATAGAATCGTCGCCCATGATCTTTTTGGTCTCGTTCACCATTTTCATTTCTTCTTTGGTGTAACCATTCTCTGTAAATACATCTATTTGCGGAATGGCGTTCATGTCGATCTTATATTTATAAGCCATTTCACCTTCCTTACCTGCTCTTTCATTCATCATTTGATCAACAGCTTTTACACCGGTTCCTGTTACCGATTGGTAGGTAGAAACAACCACACGTTTTATCTTATATTTTTTATGTAAAGGATTTAAAGCCACAACCATTTGTATGGTTGAACAGTTTGGGTTAGCAATGATCTTATCTGTTGCTTTTAACTCATGAGCATTGATCTCGGGCACTACCAGCTTTTTAGTAGCATCCATACGCCATGCACTCGAATTATCAATAACTGTGATACCGGCTTCTGCAAATTTTGGAGCCCATTCTAAAGATGTACTTCCACCTGCCGAAAATAAAGCAATTTGAGGCTTTGCAGCAATAGCATCTGCCATAGAGTGCACCTTATATTGCTTGCCCTTAAATGTTATTTCTTTTCCTACCGACCTTTCTGAGGCAACCGGAATTAAATCAGTCAGCGGAAAGTTCCTTTCTGCCAATACTTCTAACATTTTTGTGCCAACAAGGCCTGTTGCGCCTACTACTGCAATTTTCATTTAATGATATATTATATTAAGGTTAAATCCTGTGGCCTCAAAGTTGTTAAATTATTTGCTATCAAAAAAATTTCCTACCTTGGTTTTTCAAATTTTTATAGATAATGCGTGTTTTATTAGTGTGGTTGTGCCTTTTTGTAGTTTGTTCATCAAATGCCCAGGTAACTGAAAATTTTTCGGATGGCGACTATACTACAAATCCTGTTTGGATATATAATGCAGGTACGGATTTTACAGTAACCGCTAACCAGCTTAAATCAGCAAATACTATAACCAATTCAGCTTTTCACATCAGTACACCAAACAGCTTAGCATCTAACTGCACCTGGGAATTTTGGGTCAATCTACAATTTGCCACTTCCGGCACCAATTATGTAGATGCCTACCTGATATCTGATAACAGTAATTTAGGTGCGGCAACCATTAACGGGTATTTTGTGAGGATAGGAAATACCTCAGACGACATCTGTTTACATAAAAGTACAGTTGGAGCTCACACTCTTTTGATCGATGGTGTTAATTCAAGTGTAGCAAGTAGCAGCAACAATCTTA
Source organism: Bacteroidota bacterium (assembly GCA_040386075.1). Lineage (GTDB taxonomy): Bacteria > Bacteroidota > Bacteroidia > B-17B0 > Aurantibacillaceae > UBA4416. Next base: position 187,959 of record JAZKGE010000032.1, on the reverse strand, counting down.
TAAAAATAAAAGTGACACGTACAAGCGCAAACCTGTTTACCCTTGAGCGAGATATGACCGGTACAGGCAGTAGCTATTTTACAGAAGGAACTATTACTGACGCTACATTTACAACTACAGCTGCATTTGGTTTTAATGTTAAACAATCAACCGCCAGCTTTTTTGGGAAACACTTGTTTGACGATATAATTGTTGCTCCCATAGTAGTAGATGTTACAGCTCCTGCTATTGTAAACACGGCAGTCATTACTAATACCCAACTAGACGTATTGTTTAATGAACCTTTAGAGATCATTTCAGCACAAAATGTTTCCAATTATACAGTTAACAATGGTATCGGTAATCCAAGTACAGCTGTAAGAGATGCATCTAATTTTTCTTTGGTTCACTTAACTTTTGTAACAGCCTTTTCAAATTCATTAGCAAATACACTAACAGTTACAAATGTGCAGGATGTTGCATTGAATGCTATTACATCCGCTACAACAAATTTTACTTATGTAGCACCAGTAACAATTGGTTACAAAGACATTGTGATCAATGAGTTGTTTGCTGATCCATCGCCCGTGATCAATTTGACCAGTGCAGAATTTGTTGAATTATACAATAGAAGCTCAAACACATTTAATTTGAATGGTTTAAAACTGGCAGACAGTTATACGGCCACAGGCGCTACTTTGGGCAATTATGTTATGGCGCCAGGCAGTTATGTGATCATTTGTCCGGTAGCCGATACGGCGCAATTTACAACATTGGGTTATATGAACAAATTGGGAGTTAGTTCTTTCCCATCCTTAAACAATTCAGGTGACAACATTTATTTGAAAACAAATGCAGGTGTTTTTATTGATAGTGTAAATTATAAAGATACCTGGTATAGAGATGCTGTGAAAAAGAACGGAGGCTATACTTTAGAACAAGTTAATCCAAATTTAAATCCAACCTGTTCACAGATCAATAACTGGATTGGCTCATTTGATGCAAACGGAGGTACTCCCGGCTTGATTAATTCGGTTTATTCTTTAGCACCGGATGTAAGTGCTCCAAAAATCAGTTCGGTAAGCGTTATAGATTCTTTACACATCTCTGTTTGTTTTGACGACGCAATCTCTGCTTCGCAATTATCGCTTGCATCAAACTATAGTATTACGGGAATTGGTTCTCCTACACTTGCATCGGCAACATCCGGCTATATGTGTGTAACGCTGTCGCTTCCAACCAAAATGGTAAATGCTACTAATTATACCATTACAATTGGTGGCATTACCGATTGCAGCGGAAACGCATTAAACCCAAATTTTAAAGCTTTTTCTCACTACAAGGCAAAACCATATGATGTTGTGATAAATGAATTAATGCCGGACCCTGATCCTGCTATTAATTTACCTAATGAAGAATATGTTGAATTAAAGAACAGAACAAACTTTAGTATCAATCTAAAGAACTGGAGTTTTTCTTCGCTGACTACTTCTAAAAAATTACCCGATGTTACTATTGCACCAAACGGATACCTTGTTTTAGCGGGCACAGGGGCAGAAAATATATTCTATGGTTTTGGCATCCCGGTTACTGAAGTTGCAAGTTTTCCTTCGCTGTTAAACGATGGTACAACACTTACACTACGCGACACCAATAATGTAGTGGTAAGCTCTATTTCATATTCGTCGAGTTGGTATAACGATGCTAACAAAAGCGATGGCGGCTGGAGTTTAGAGCAAATAGATGCGAATAATCCATGTGGCGGACAAAACAATTGGCATGCAAGCACACACGCGAATGGTGGCACACCCGCTTTCGCAAATTCGGTGGCCGGAACAAACCCAGACGCAACTTCTCCAACGTTAGACAGAGTTATTGTGATCACCGCCGATACGATCGCTCTTTTATTTACGGAGCCTCTGGACAGCACCACTTTGTCCAATTCTTTGAATTATACATTTGATAATGGATTAACCACACCAGTGTATGTTAAAGCAATAGCGCCTGAATTTAAAAAAGTAATTTTAAAATTATCATCACCCATACAATTAAGCACAATGTATAATGTCACTGTTTTAAGCGGCATTACTGATTGCGTTGGTAATAATTTAATAAATGGCTCATTGCCTTTTGCCTTACCCGAAGCGCCTGTAGCCAACGACGTGGTCATCAACGAGATCTTGTTTGACCCTGGAACAGGCGGCGTGGATTTTGTAGAGCTATATAACCGAAGCAATAAAACCATTAACTTAAAAGATCTCCGGATCGGTTCCATGGATACAATTTCCAGTATTTTAGAAGGTACGGAGATCATTACCAGTGAAGGTTATTTACTGTTCCCTGAAAGTTACGTTGTGTTAAGCGAAAACGGAACGATTGTGAAACAACACTATTTAACTATGAATCCAAAAGGGTTTTTAGATGTGACTGATCTGCCAAGCATGAATACCGATGATGATGTTGTAACGTTAAGCGATGCGAGTTTTACAGTGATCGATAATTTTAAATATACTGCAAAAATGCATTTCCCTTTATTGGTAACAACAAAGGGTGTGTCATTAGAACGCATTAATTTTAACAGGCCAACAGACGACAGAACCAACTGGAACAGTGCTGCCGAATCGGTTGGTTTTGCTACACCTGCTTATCGCAACTCACAGTATTTACAAGCTGATGGCGGTAGTGGCGTTTCCATTCCCAATCCTTTGTTCTCGCCTGATAATGATGGATACAATGATGTGTTGAATATTTCCTACAAACTGGATGAGTCTGGAAAAGCAGCTAACGTTTATATTTACGATAGTAAAGGTCGTCAGGTCCGCCATTTAATTCGTAACGAGCAGTTAACGCAAGACGGAACGTTAAGCTGGAATGGCATTAATGATGATAACGAAAAAGCACCTATCGGCATTTACGTAGTGTATGTGGAGTTATTTAACCTGTCGGGAAAAGTTAATAAATACAAACTAAGTTGCACGCTTGCCGGTAAGTTGTAATGTTTCAGGATTTTTTATCTCTCATTTATCCTCGTAATTGTGTTGCCTGCGGTAACTCACTCTATAAACACGAAGAGCAGGTTTGCAATTATTGTTATATGAATTTGCCAAAAACAAATTTTCATAAACAGCAACGTAATCCGGTTGATGCTTTGTTTTATGGCAGATCTCCTTTACTGCTGGCCAGTAGTTTTTATTTGTTCACTAAAAAAGGAAGCATCCAAAAAATATTACATTCCATTAAATACAAACACAATAAAGACCTGGCTGTTCTTGTCGGAAAATGGTATGCTGAGGATCTGAGAGAAGATCCTATCATAGGTAAGGCCGATTATATCATTCCGGTTCCCCTGCATTCTAAAAAAATGAAAAGCCGTGGCTATAACCAAAGCGAAGAGTTTGGCAAAGGCTTAGCCGAAGGTTTAAAAACATCTTTGAACACTACTGTTTTAAAGCGAAAAGAGTTTACCGAAACACAAACCAAAAAAAGCAAATACGAACGTTGGGAAAACGTAGAAGATGTGTTTGAATTAATTACTCCCGAAACTTTTAAAAACAAACAGGTTGTTCTGGTAGATGATGTGATCACCACAGGCGCTACAATTGAAGCCTGTTGCCAGCTATTGCAACAAATAGAAGGAATAAAAATAAGTGTACTGAGTATTGCTTACGCAGATAAGTAACTACATCGCTTCACTCACAACTTCTTTCACTGCATCGGGCAATAAACGTTTTAATAAAGCTTCAATGCCCGCTTTTAAGGTCATGGTGCTGCTTGGGCAACCACTACAGGCGCCGCGCATTTGCACAGTAACAACACCGTCTTTTAATTCTTTGAATGTGATCATACCTCCATCCGACTCTACTGCCGGGCGAATATACTGATCTAATACTTCAATAATTTTTGCTTCTACTTCATCCTTAGCGGCAACGTGTTGCGTGCTGATGAATTTTTTTTCGGTAAAGGTATTATCAACTGCTACTTCCTGTTGCGGCAAAGCCGTTACAATTAAATTGCCTTTGTTTAAATAATCGTTTAAGAAAATGCGTAACTCTAAACTAATATCATCCCACTCTACATTATCTGTTTTAGTGATAGTAATATAATTAGCTGCAATAAAAACAGTTTTCACGAATGGAAACTTGAATAATTGTTTAGCAATAGGTGCTGTTTGTGTTTCAGAAATATTTTTGTATTCGGCTGTTGCACCTCTTTCTTTTATTAAAACTTTATTGGCAACAAATTTCATCGAAGCAGGGTTTGGAGTTGCTTCTATATATATTGTATAAGGTACTTCTATTTCGTTTTCCATGATAGTTGAATATGACTGTAAACTGTCTTTTAAGAATTTAAGTGTACAAAGATACTAAGGTTTTAGAACATTTATTCCTAAAATTATGGACTTAGGTTACAGAATTATATTTATTTTTAACTAAACTAAACCCTAAGACCATGAAAAAATTACTTAGCCTGATTGCAACCTGCTTTATTTTATCTGTTAATGCTCAAACCATCTCCTTTAACCCACGTACAGGTGATATTGAGTTGGATAACATTTTAAAGGATATTAATACAAAAGCTAAAGACGATTTGAGTGCTTTTGTGCAAAATGCAGTAACTACATTTAATGTTGCAAAAAACACAGTTGATGGCCTCTTAAAGGATTTGCTGCCAGGTGATGCGTTTATGGTACTACAAACCGCCCAGGTAGTAAATAAACCAATTGAAACTATATCAACTACTTACCAAAAAAATAAAGATAAAGGATGGGGCCAAATTGCCAAGGAATTGGGAATTAAACCCGGCTCTGCCGAATTTCATGCTCTCAAAGGAAAAGCAAAAAACAACGGAAAAGGAAAGGAAAAAGCCAAAGGAAATAGTAAAGGAAAATCCAATGGAAAAAAAGCCTAAGTCTGTCTTTTAAGAGTAGAATTAATTATCTTCGCACCTCAATATTCATACTATTATGGTGCGCACAAAAATTAAAGAAGTTTTAAAAGGTACTCAGGTTGACCAAACGGTAAACGTAAAAGGTTGGGTTCGTACATTTCGTAACAATTCATTTATTGCCATTAACGATGGTTCCTGCATTCAAAACGTTCAGGCAGTTGTTAATTTTGAAAATACAAATCCCGAAACCTTAAAACGTATTACGCCAGGCGCTTGTGTTGGTGTTACGGGCAAGCTAATTGCTTCGCAGGGCAAAGGACAAACCGTTGAAATTGTAGTGGATAGTATTGAAATTTATGGCGATGCCGAATCAGATATTTCGAAACCTAATTCATATCCCTTACAACCAAAAGCACACTCATTAGAATTCTTAAGAGAAATTGCTCACCTGCGTTTTCGTACAGGTACGTTTGGCGCTATCTTTAGAGTGCGTCACACATTGGCTTACGCTATTCATAAATTTTTTAATGATAAAGGATTTGTTTACATGCACACACCCATCATTACCAGCAGCGATGCGGAAGGTGCCGGTGAGATGTTTCGTGTATCGACCTTAGATCCTAAAAATCCACCGTTAACCGAAACAGGCGAGATCGATTATAAACAGGACTTTTTTGGAAAGTCAACCAACTTAACGGTATCCGGACAATTAGAAGGTGAATTAGCAGCCATGGCATTCAGCGATGTATATACTTTTGGTCCAACATTCCGTGCTGAGAATTCAAACACAACCCGCCACTTAGCTGAATTTTGGATGATAGAACCGGAGATGGCTTTTTACGACTTAAAAGATAATATGGCTTTAGCAGAAGAAATGCTGAAATATGTTATTACTTACGCTTTGGATAAAAACAAAGAAGATATCGAGTTTCTATCGCAGCGTTTACTGGATGAGGAAAAAAATAAACCTCAGACAGAACGCAGCGAATTAAATTTATTAGAAAAATTAAATTTTTGTTTAGGAAACGATTTTGCCAAAATTACATATACCGAAGCGATAGATATTTTACGTGAATCGAACCATAATAAGAAAAAGAAATTCCAATACATCATTGAGGGCTGGGGTGCCGACTTACAAAGCGAACACGAACGTTACTTAGTTGAGAAGCATTTCAAGAAACCGGTTATTTTAACCGATTATCCTAAAGACATCAAATCGTTTTATATGCGTATGAACGAAGATGGGAAAACGGTAGCCGCAATGGATATTTTATTTCCGGGCATTGGCGAGATCATTGGAGGTTCACAACGAGAAGAGCGTTTGGAGAAACTGGAATCGCGTATGAAAGACATGCACATCCCAACTGAAGAAATGAGCTGGTATTTAGATACCCGCCGTTTTGGCGCTTGTCCGCATGCAGGTTTTGGTTTAGGCTTTGAACGTTTGGTATTATTTGTAACAGGTATGACCAATATTCGTGATGTGATCGCTTTCCCGAGAACTCCTAATAACTGTGAGTTTTAGAAGTTTCTGATTTTATATTTTGTGTCAAAAATCCTTTTAAAGGCATAAGTTTTTATGCTTCGTTACGTATTTTTACTAAAAATTCTTAATGAAAAAAATAGCGATTATTTTGATAGTTTTAGTATCGGCTTGTACTGGTAACGCTCAATGTACATTGACACTCACTACAAATAATTATGTGATTTGCTCTGGAAGCTCAATAAGTTTATCTGCCTCAGGCGCGACGTCTTATTCATGGATCCCAACTTCTCAAACAGGCAATAATGTTGTGGTTACGCCCACTGCAAATATAACATATACTGTTTTAGGTTCGACAGGAGCGTGTACCGGCTCAGCAACATGCAATGTTTTTGTTAATCCACTTCCTGGATTAAGCGTTACAGTAATTAATAATGATACAATTTGTGCTGGTGCTACTGTAACCTTAACAGCTAATGCATCTAGTCCAGTAAGTTATAATTGGAATAATGGATCTACTTTTCCTTCAACAATACTTAGTCCTACAGTCAATACATGGTATAGCGTTTCTGCAACAAATCCAAGTACTGGCTGCTCTGAATCGCTCGCGTCATTAATTGTTGTTGATACAACATGTTTGGTTTTATGACTAAATGACAACGTACATTATAATTTAATTTATATCGGGCCAAATCCTACTAAAGACATCCTCAATATTAAATTTAAATCTGAATTACAAAAAATAGAAATAAGTTCAATTACGGGTCAAATATTATTCAGTGAAATCCCATCCAGTAACACTTCCTGCATTTATTTAGAAAATTTCACGAATGGAATTTATTTTGTAAATATTTATCAAAATGATCGTATTGTTAAAAGCGAAAAAGTGATTGTAAATAGATAAACTAACTATTCACCACCCACTTTAGTTCATTCATGATCATAGCTGTGGCACCCCATAAAATTTTATCCTGCACATCAAAATAAGGTGTTTTTAATTTTAAGCCCGGCATAGGTTCAATAGTAGTTTGTTTCACTGTTTCAGCACTGATAAAATTTGTAAAAGGCCATTCGATCAACTGTTCCACCTCGCGTGTGTTAATGGTAAAATTAGGCCGTTCAGGTAAGTAAGCCACAAAAGGCTGCACACTGAATTTACTTACCGGAATATAAACCGGTGTTAATTTTCCAATAACGGTAGGCGTTTTATCCGATCCGGTTTCTTCAAAAAATTCGCGCATGGCTGTAGCTTCCAGGTCTTCGTCTGTTGGTTCGGACTTCCCACCTGGTAACGCAATTTGTCCGCTGTGGTAGCCATCATAAGTCACGCGCTCAATTAGCAACAAGATAGTTTCCTCATGTTCGTTGGGATATAATAGAATTAACACAGCACTCGGACGGTAATTCTTATATTCCACAGACAGATCAGATAATCGCTCGCGATTGACGTGAGCCATCTCAAACTGAGCCTCTTCGCCCGGAAGTGGCAATTGTAGTTTCTTTTGTATATCAGCTATAACCTGAGAAAACATGCTCAACAAAGATAGAATATATGTCCGTAAATGTCATTAAATCCGTAAATTTGCCCTGCAAATCAAGAATCATGGAAACAATTAAAGTAAATACCATCGAAGAAGCCATTGCTGATATTAAAGCAGGGAAAGTGATCATTGTTGTTGACGATGAGGATAGAGAGAATGAAGGTGATTTTTTAACCGCCGCAAGAAACGTAACGCCTGAGATCATCAACTTTATGGCCACGCACGGCCGTGGGTTAATTTGCGCAGCAGTAACAGATGAAAGAGCAAAAGAATTACAGCTGGAATTAATGGTAAGTTCCAATACAGCTTTACACGAAACAGCCTTTACCGTTTCTGTTGATCTGTTAGGTCATGGTTGCACAACAGGCATTTCAACTGCCGATAGATCAAAAACAGTAAAAGCTTTGATCGATCCAAATATGAAGGCTGCTGATTTTGGAAGACCGGGACATATTTTTCCTTTGATTGCAAAAACAGGTGGTGTGTTACGCCGCACCGGCCATACCGAAGCAACCATTGATTTTGCGCGTTTAGCAGGCTTTGAACCTTGTGGTGCTTTAGTGGAAGTATTGAACGAAGACGGCACCATGGCTCGTTTGCCCGACCTGGTAAAGGTTGCCAAACAATTCGATCTTAAAATTGTAACGATTAAAGATCTGATCTCGTATCGCTTAGCAAAAGAAAGTATTGTTACCCGCCAGGTAGAAGTGCAAATGCCAACCACCTGGGGCGATTTTAAATTGATATCCTATAAAGTAGATACAACCGGAGAAGAACACATGGCTTTGATAAAAGGCGAATGGGATAAAGATGAGCCTGTTTTGGTGCGCGTACATTCATCCTGCGTAACAGGAGACATTTTTGGCTCTTGCCGTTGCGATTGTGGTCCTCAATTACACAAAGCTATGGAAACCATTGAAAAAGAAGGTAAAGGCGTAATTGTATATATGAACCAGGAAGGTCGTGGTATTGGCTTGTTGAATAAATTAAAAGCATACAAATTACAGGAACAAGGCCGCGATACCGTTGAAGCCAATTTAGAATTGGGCTTTAAAATGGATGAGCGCGACTATGGCGTTGGCGCGCAAATTTTACGTGATCTGGGGATCAGTAAAATGAAACTGATGAGCAACAATCCTGTGAAACGTGTTGGTTTAATTGGTTACGGCTTAGAGGTAACTGAGAATGTTGCTATCGTTATTCCTTCTAACCCGCATAACGAAAAGTATATGCAAACCAAGAAAGATAAAATGGGGCATAGTATTTAACACCCTCTTCTCTTTTTAATTACAACTTTTTTGATTACCTTCATTATTACAAACCGTAATGCATGAGGATACCTTTACTTTTCATTTATTTCATATTCATTTACCCTTCTGGTTTTATAAAAGCCCAGCAGGTATATCCATACCTGAATGCCTCTACAGGCAATGAAGGCCAGTACATTGTAGACAGTGATACCAATATCATTATGTATCATGGCAACCAAATTGAGAAGCTGGATAAAAATTTAAATACGATCTGGGTCAAACAATACGATGGCCTGGCATTTTTTAGTTTGTTGTTATCCAAAACAGGCAGCATTTACTTTATTTCAGCAGATAGCGCCTTAACTTATAATTCTCACATCAACATCATAGGTAAACTAAATGCTGACGGTACACTTAATTGGTGTAAACAATTCGCCTCTGGGTCTGCAATACCAACCATGCCTGAAAGATTTTGTGACTTAATGCTGGACAGAAATAACAATCTGGTTCTTTCAGCAAGTTATGAGTATGGTTCTCCTACCGCCTGGTTTTTAAAGTTGGATACTTTGGGTGGTGTTTTATCGAGCAAGAAATTTGATCTTGGAGGATTTGCTTTACATAATCTGAAAATACTACAAGATAGTGCAGGTATATACCGGTTTATCAGTGGTTTTTGGAATTTTGAATTTGGAGGGATAATAAAATTCAGGTATGATGAAAATACGAATACAATAACTCATTTTGGCTGGACAGGAGGAGTATTTTCTCCAACCAACGCGCAATCTAATTTTTTCAAATCCAAAAACGACCCTTCGGTATACTACTCGTTTCAAAAAATCAATGGGCTTGCAAATGCCACAAGTGGATTTGTGGTGAAATATCAAAATGATAATATCATTTCTGCAAATTATTACGGTTTAAGTGCTGGCCCGTGGTTTTTCAATAGCTTTGACGAAGACGAGTATGGTAGTATTATATATTCTATATCAAATGACCTGGTCAGTAGTATGGGTGGTTATTACCATTACACAATTAAACTAAATTCAACGTTCACAACAGGTCGCAGTATACAATATTTTTCTAATTTCAGCTTCACTACACCAAATTGGTATACTACCATTAGAGGAAAAATACATGCTTTATATGGCAATAAGTATATATTTGACATGTATGGCGGTATATTTTTGTCTAACCCACTTACTTTAACTCCCATAGATTCCTCTCTGAGCGTTATTTGTAAAACATCAAATTCGTCTGCGGTTAATCCATCTATGGGTGGCAGTTTCGATACTAATGGGCCGTGGAGTTATCAAATCATCAATGATACAACAACCTATACCGATCTAATACCATCAGTTACGGCAATTACTAATTTTTCTATAAATAATAATTATTGTTTGGTTAATCAAAGCCCGGAGATAACTAAAGAAGCAGGCAGTTTTTTTGTTTATCCAAATCCTGCCAGTAATGCTCTAAAAGTTAGCGTTCCGGATGATCAAAAGATCGATAAAATAAACATCATTGATATAACGGGTAAAATAATATTATCAGATAATCAGGAAACAATAGATATTTCTGATCTAAAGCCGGGCTTATATTTTATTAAGGTGTTAACGGATAAAAAAGAATTTAAACAGAAATTTGTTAAAGAATAAAACATTTAACCAGCTATTTTGTAAATGCTACCACATATTACTCAGATCAACCAGCTATAGCTTTAGGCTTTGTTTTGAGTTACTGAAGTTTTAATTTAGATACTACTAATAACTACTCTATGAAAACAATTCTACTCATCGCTACTTTACTGATTGCTTTTACCTCTCTAAAAGCCCAAAACTTCCCACACCTTAACGCCTCTACAGGTAATAAAGGTGATTTTATCATTGATGCAGATTCAAATATCATTATGTTTCATGGAAACAGGGTTGAAAAACTGGATAAAAATTTTAATCCCATCTGGATAAATAGTTATATGAATTTAAGTTTCAAAAGCCTTTTGCTATCCAAAACCGGTAGTCTGTTTTTTATTGGCTCAAGCGCTGGCGCAGATAAAATAGGCAAAATAGAGGCGAACGGCAACTTAACCTGGTGTAAAGCGTTACCCACTTATACGGCCACTATTTCCGGAAACACTCAAACCGTTTCAATAGAAAGCGCCGATCAGATTTTACTGGACAGAAATGCTCAACTGGTTATAACCGGCGTAACTCCGCCGCTTCTTACAACACCGCCGTTATATCTTTTAAAGGTAGATACAACGGGCAACTTTATCAAACTACGGTTAGTTTTCAAAAATCATTTACTGGATCCTAAAAATTCAACGATCATTAACGATGTTTCCGGTGTTTACCAAATAAGTTCTTGGGGATACGGATTTGAAGGGCCTGTATTTAACTTAACGTATAAGTACAACGACTTGACCGATGTTATAACCGTTGACTCTTTATTTCAAATAGCTTTTATGGGCACAACGATGCAATACCCCAGCAGCAACGAAAAGATCATAAAATCAAAAATGGAATCTAATGTATTTTATCTATGTAATAATGCGGGAGCATTTTCCAGCCAATTGTATAATACGTTTTCATTTAGAAAGATAAAAAATACGGTTCTTAAATGGGGAATTCAATTTCAAACATTTGCCCCTTACCTCATGAGTCTTCAAAACGTGGAGGAAGATCATTTAAAAAATGTCTATTTATCGGTCACCTGTAAAAATGTATCCACTAATAAATTTGAGAAATGGATCGTAAAAGTAGATTCCAACGGCCTAAGCGATAATAAAAAATATAACTGGCTGCAAAATTTTGGACAATCAACATTTGGTATTGAAGACTCTATCACTCAATTGAAACATCATTATGGAAATCATTTTTTCTATTCCATAGAAACCTCCGGTTCCTTACCGGGTCCTTTATCCATTACAGAGATGGATTCTACCATTGGATCTTATTGTTCGCCTACAGCTAGTATTAGTGTTACTCCATCAAATTACTATACATACGTGCTGGGCTCCCCAAATTCTACAACACTCACTAGCGTAGCGTCTGTCACGATGTCGTCATTTCCATCGACTGTAAGCAGCGTTTCTAATTTTTCAGTGCTCATAAACAGTTGTTTGGCGTTGAGCGCCAAAGAGATCAATAGAGAGAATCCTATGGCGGTTTATCCAAACCCCGCCGCTAATTTACTGACCGTGCAATTGGCAAACGATTTTAGCCTAATCAGTATTACCATTTTTGACGTGAACGGAAAACTAATTATGACCAGTGGGGACCAAGTTAAGGTGGATGTTACTAAGCTCAAAGCGGGTATTTATTTTATGACCGTAATGACCGATAAAGGTGAATATAAACAGAAGTTCATCAAAGAATAGTTTATTTTTTTAATGGCCGCAAAGCCTTATCTTTGCCGCCATGACACCTGATTACCGCAGCGGCGAACTTTTACTGATCAACAAACCATATACCTGGTCGTCTTTTCAGGCCGTCAATAAATTAAAGCATGCTTTAAAAAAACATCCTTCTTTGTTACTGGATGATAAACTGGTTCATTTAAAGATAGGGCATGCAGGTACGTTAGACCCATTAGCTACAGGCTTATTAATTATCTGCACAGGCAAAAAGACCAAAGAAATTTCCTCGTTCCAGGACTTACCGAAAGAATATACCGGTACTTTTTTTATTGGTGCTACAACGCCTTGCTACGATAAAGAAAAAGAAGTGGATACTACTTATCCTACAGAACATATTACCGAAGAATTAGTTCGTGAAACAGCTAAATCATTTGTTGGTGAACAGGAACAGGTACCACCTATGTTCAGTGCTGTGAAAGTAGATGGCAAACGTTTATACAAATTAGCGCGAATTGGCGAAGAAATAGAATTGAAGGCACGACCAATAAACATATTAGAATTTGAGATAACAAGCTGTGAACTGCCTCTGGTAAATTTCAGGATCGCTTGTACCAAAGGAACATATATCCGTAGCATTGCCCGCGATTTTGGTTTAGCCTTAAACAGCGGCGCATACCTGGATGCATTATGTCGCACAAAGATCGGACACTTTTCTATCGAAGACGCCAAAACACCCGAAGAATTCATTAAAGACAATACTTATTAGATAAAGAGCTTACGCATAACTCTGAATACACGTTGTATCTTGGATCTGAATAAACATAATCAAAAAGCTTCTACTCTTAAGAAAGAGAACAGGATCTTCTTTGACAAACTCAAGCGTAGCAAACCAAAAAATTTAGATTACCAATTTCACACTTTACACGAAAAAGTATTTAAAGAAATTGATTGTTTAAACTGCGCCAATTGTTGCAAAACCACATCTCCTATCTTTTATAACCGTGACGTTGAGCGTTTGGCAAAACACCTGCGTATAAAGCCGGGCGAATTGATCGACAGATACCTTCGCATAGATGAGGATAAAGATTATGTATTACGTCAAGCACCCTGCCCTTTCTTAGGTTCTGATAATTATTGTTCGGTGTATGAAGCAAGACCAAATGCCTGTAGGGAATATCCACATACTGATAGAAAACGCATGGAGCAGATCCTGGATTTGACCTACAGGAATACATTAGTTTGTCCAGCTGTATTGGAAATTACTGAGCGGCTGAAGAAATTAATTTAGCGTCAACCATTTTACGTCTATCATACGTTGGTAATAGTGCGGCCGGCTTTCGACAATTCGGTGCGACTCGCCATTCAGGGAAGGTTATGTGGGGCAAATGGGGATTGGCGAATTGTCTTGAATCTTTTGTTCTTTTTTTAAAGAAAAAAGAATATACCATAAATATTATACTAATATTAAGCGAAGCTTACAACAGCTTCACTTTATACTTCTCTGCCATTTTTTGCAACTGTTCATCACTCACGCCATGCGTATTTTGTTTACCATGGTAATTTTCAACCGTTACAACAAATAAATCATAATTAAATTTCGATGCTAGCTTAAAATAAGGTTCCAGTTCCCAATCGATGGTAAACGTATTATGAATGATCACCTTCGGGATCTTTTGTAGCAAAGCATCTTTACACAGTTGTTCGCATTGCTTGTATGCCAGATGATTGTTACTGAAGTTAAATACATATTCGCCGGTAATTTCATCCGTAAAATAATCATCCACAGAAAAGATAGGATACATACCATTTTCGGCTAACACGTGTGCTAGCGTAGATTTACCACTGCCGGGTAGACCACGTAAAAGTATCAGGCTGTTGCTTACCATATACCTAAGTTACAACATTTTCCTGAAACTATAAAAATGTACGGTCAGAACTGAGATCGTAGTGTAACGATCTCAGCTCTATCTGAATAAATTAACACTTCCTTTCAGATCATACTCTTTCCCGCTCAAACTAACAGCCTTAATGATATAAAAATAAGTTCCGTCAGGTACAAGGCTACCACTTAAAGTTTTACCATCCCAAGTGATATTTCCGGTAGCAGTTCCTCCAAACATCTTCAATCCCCAACGATCAAATATTGTCATATTGATCTCACCAATATTAGTAGCTTTTAAAGTAAAGACATCATTGCTGCCATCGCCATTTGGAGTAAATACATTCGGCACTATCAGATCTTCATCAATGTCAACTACAATGGTTACTACATCACTTGCCGAACAACTACCCAACGTTGCTGTAATTGTATAGGTTGTGGTAACCAACGGGAATGCTCCCGTAGTTGAACAGGTGTAACAGGTTACCGACTGTGATGGAGACCAGATCACCGTAGCACCCGATATCGAAGGACTGATCAACAACGCTGTATCCCCGGCCATTATTGTTGAACCGATTCCTGCATCCACAGTCAATCCTCCTGAAGCACCAACTACTGCTGTAGCTGTTGAAGTACAGTTATTAGCATCAGTGATCACAACGCTATATGACCCCGGCGATAAACCGGTTATAGTATTATTAGCACTACCCGTTTGCCATAAAACAGCCAAAGTTGCTGTACCGCCACTTGCGTTAATAGTTGCCGATCCATCATTATTAATACAGCTGGCATCAGTTGCAGTTAAACTGGTTGTGATGGCTGCCGGAGAAGATATAGTAATACTAATAGTACTTGTACAAGAAGATGCGTCATTTACAGTAACTGTATAAACTCCTGCACTGAGGCCCGTAGCACTTGATGCATTGCCACCACTTGGTGACCATGTGTATGAATAGGGGCCTGTTGCTCCGGAAGGACTGATAGAGGCGGCACCTGTTGCCGTAGCATTACATAAAACATTTGTTTGAGATGCAATTGATAATGTTGGGCCGCCACCGGCAGACATAATGGTTGTTGTGGCTGTTTCCTGACAGCCATTAGCATCGGTTACTAAAACCGAATAAGTGCCTGCAGCTAAATTATTAGCTATATTCCCAATAGCTATGATCGGCGCACTCCAGGTATAGTTATAAGAAGGTGTTCCTCCAGCAGAAGTTGCTGTTGCTGATCCTACTGCCGTACCACAACCTGTCGGACTGTTAGTGATAGTAACCGATAAAGCCGCTGTAGGTTGAGTGATCGATACAGTTGTACTACCCGAACAAGAGTTTGCATCAGATACACTGATCGTATAAACACCTGCAGTTAATCCCGAGGCACTGGCAGCATTACCACCGCTTGGAGACCATGTGTATGAAAACGGACCGGTTCCACCTGATAAACTAATACTTGCACTACCCGTGCTCGCTCCAAAACAATTGACGTTGGCTTGTGAAGCAACGGATACTGTAGGGCCGCCGGCTGAATTTAAGAAAACAGTTATTGCAGAGGTACATCCTTTCGAATCTGTTATGGTTACCGTATTTGCACCGGATGATAAATTGGAGGCGGATGAGGCAGATCCTCCGTTAGGATTCCAACTGTAAGTATAAGATGCTGTTCCACCACTCGCTGTAACCGAGGCGCTACCATTGCTTAGGCCACAACCAGGTGCTGTTGTATTGGAAATAACTCCGGTTAAAGATGCTGTTGGTTGAGTAATTAATAATGTTCCGGTACCTGCGCATAAGTTAGCGTCCGATACATTGATCGTATAAGTTCCTGCACTTAAACCTGTTTGACTGGCGCCTGTTAAATTACCCGGAGACCAGGTATAAGAATACGGGCCGGTTCCGCCACTGGCATTAACGGTAGCACTACCTGTATTTGCACCAAAACAATTCACATTGGTTTGAGAAACCACCGCCAGAGTTGGACCACTGGTGGAAGAAATATTTGCTATCACTGTTGTAGTACAACCTTTTGAATCTGTAACTAAAACGGTGTGACTACCCGACGCTAAATTTGAAACGCCGGCTGTTGCTGCGCCACCCGGACTCCAGCTATATGTGTAAGATGGTGTTCCACCGCTTGCTGTTACTGTCGCACCACCTGTGCTCGATCCACAAGCTGCTGAAGTTGTTGCCGAGATCACCGCACTAACTGCCGCTGTAGGTTGAGTAATAGATAATGTAGTTGTACCAACACATTGATTAGCATCCTGTACATTTATAGTATAAGTTCCTGCTGACAATGATGATTGACTGACCCCGCTTAAATTACCGGGAGACCATGTGTAGGTATAAGGCCCGGTTCCACCTGTAGAGCTAATTGTTGCTGTACCTGTATTAGCCCCGAAACAATTAACATTAGTTTGAGAAGCAACCGATAATGTTGGGCCGCTTGTAGATGTAATGTTTGCCACAGCAGAAGTTGTACAACCATTTACATCGGTTACAATAACCGTGTGGGTACCTGCCGCCAAATTAGATACACCCGCGGTTGTGCCGCCACCTGGAGTCCAGGTATAATTGTAAGAAGGTGTGCCGCCGGTAGCTGTTACCGTTGCGCCACCCAACCCTCCAGAACCTGAAACAGATGATAATGAAATATCATCTATTGCAAATGAAGGATCTGTACCTATACCATCATCATTATTTACCCATCTGTAACCAATTTTAATATTTGGATTGTTATTGGCACTGGCTGGTAACGTCGCAGAAAATGCGGTCCATAAACCCTGAAGTGATCCGTTACAGGTTGCTCCGCCGCAACAGGTTGTTTTTGAAAGATTAAGTAATAAGTTCCAGGAAGTTCCGTCGAAGTAATATAAAGAACCATCATCATTTGTACCATCACCAAATTCCATGTAATTAAAATTAAGGGTAATGTTTGATTGTCCTGTACAATTAATCGTGGGAGATTCTGCTCTTCTATCAGTAGCTGTACAGAAGAACGTTCCACAGAACCCACCGGCGTTATACGCAGCGCCCTGATCGGCAGTTAAGCCCAATATAGGGGCAGCAACATTTCCCACATGAAGAGATCTGTCTGAACCACAAGCAGATCCACAAGCGCCCGCTGCATTTCCGTTTTCTGTAGCACTCACAAAGAATTGATTTGCTTCAGCACTGTTGGCGCCCGTAGCAGTTACTGCCCAGGCACCATTGGTTCCCGTATAAGCAGAAGCTAATGACCCTTGGCTACAACCTGTTCCAAACGTTTCGGTCCAAAATGTGACAGTGGACGTGCCGCTGCCACAGCCTGCTGCAGTTGTTGCTGTAATAACTGCATTTAATGCCGATGTTGGTTGGCTTATAGATAACGTTCCGGAACCTGCGCAGGAGTTTGCATCAGAAACATTGATCGTGTATGTTCCTGCACTTAAACTCGTTTGAGAAACACCTGTTAAATTTCCCGGAGTCCATGTAAATGAATAAGGTCCTGTTCCTCCCGTTCCGCTAACGGTGGCTGTTCCTGTACTCGCGCCAAAACAATTTACACTCGACTGAGAAACAACTGATAACGTTGGTCCTACTGCTGTTGTGATATTTGCTATAGCAATCCGTGTACATCCTTTAGAATCTGTTACCGTTACCGTGTGATTTCCTGCTGCCAAATTTGAAACACCTGCAGTTGTAGCACCGCCCGGATTCCAACTATAAGTATAACCTGTAGTTCCGCCGCTTGCTGTTACAGTAGCGCCACCCGTACTAGTTCCACAACCCGTAGTAGTAGTTGCGCTGATAACCGCACTTAATGAAGCTGTAGGCTGTGTAATAATTACAGTGCCTGTACCTGTACAGGCATTGGCATCTTTTATAGCAATGGTGTAAGTTCCTGCACCTAATCCGGTTTGGCTAGCGCCGGTCAGAGAACCCGGAGACCAGGTATACGTATAAGGTCCCGTTCCTCCACTTGTACTAACGGTGGCTGAACCTGTGTTAGCTCCAAAACAATTGACATTGGTTTGTGATGTAACAGCCATGGTTAAGGTTGGACAGGCAGTTGTTGTACAAGGAGGTATGCTGGCTAAAGTTGTAAAAGTATAAGTGATACCACTACCAAGATCTTTCACTTTTATAGGGAATACGGTTGCTGAAGGCGCCGCTACAGTTGTTCCTGAAGCTGTCCACGTTGGAACAGTGACACCTGGACAAAATGGAGAACAGACTCCAAAAGGGCAGCCTGAGCAGTTTACTGAAGTAGTAGTGCTAGCCCATGTATAAGTACTTGCTCCACCTATCACTGTTAATGACCCTGAACTGATACATAAAGAAACTGTTGAGCAAGACGATACAAGAATAGTTGTAGTACCAACACCACAGGCTAAACTATAAGTAATAACATGTGATCCCACACCGGCTGTTGCAGGATTAAAGGTTCCTGTAGTGGTATTGGTAATACCTGTCCCACTCCATGTACCTCCTGCTGTTGAAGCCTGCAGATTAACCGCCGGTGATGTTGTACAAAAATTTGGTGACTGACAAATATTAGCATCACAACAGGTTAAACTAATGGTTGTACAAGCGCCCGCATTGATATGTTCTATGGTTCCGGTACGCGATCCTGTTGCAGAAGTTCCAGTGGAGCCACAGGCTATAATATTTCCACCACTTGTAACATGAACGTCATAAACATTAAACGTTGTTACATACGATGCTTGTTGCACTAAATTGACATCAAATTTATATACCGCATTTTTAGAGCCTACATAAATATTACCACAATTATCCAGATCAATGCCACTTGCTTGTACCTGACCGGATGCAAAACCTCCGCCAGGTATGGCTACAGAAGCCAGAATAGCTCCCGTGGCTAAAGATCTTTTATCCAATCTGTTCCCTCGGTGCGTATAAACAAAAGAGGTGTTTGCTTTAATGGCACATATTCCGGTATTATTATATCGGAAGTTTTCAGATTTATAACTTAAACTATATGTGTTATTAATTTTAAAAGCAATGGGGCTTGAACAACTGGTAAAATTCTGTGTAATGGCGCCAAGTGTATCATGTGTCAGATAATAATAGCGGCCATTTCCGCTCGGCGCTATGGCTCGTATCTCTGAACCAAAAAAACTTTGCGCCCCTGCAACCTGGTAGTTGGCAACACTATTGCCATTGGCCATATTTAACTCATAAATATAAGGAGTTGGAGTAAGGCCAGAACCCCCAGTACCTCCAATGATCAATCGTGTTTGATCACAATTGAACGTGATGCACCAAAATTCCGTCAAAAGGCTTAATCCCCCTGGATTGTTATTATTCCATACAACCGCTCCGGCGGTAGAAACTTTTACGATCTTTGCAGTTGATCCTAGTGTTACATAAGAGTTTCCTGCATTATCTACAGCAAACGTACCAAGCCATGATGTTGTATCGTAAGGGGTGTTATAGGTCCACTGCAGTGCTCCGGCAGCATTATACTTTAATAATTGCATTGGAGTTACTCCGCCAATAATATAAGTATTGCCGGCCCCATCGATTTCACATTCCCAAACACAATCCCAGTTACTGGCAAATGCCGGTGTTTGGGTCCACGGATCAATAACAACCGTTTTTGTATTATCGTAATTTGATAATTGAAATGAAATTGTTTTTCCTGACTTACTAAAAGAGGAAGTAATCACCGACGCATGATTTTGTTGGTAGAAAGTTAAAGGAGCGTGGTCAATGATATCACCAAACTTTGTACTGATCCTTATTTCGCCGGCATTATTTAAGGAAACATGGTGATCGTACACCATTTTTACTAACGAAGGATCAGCACCCGGATGCAAGGTTAATGAGTATTTTAATCCATCTTTTTCAGAAAACATATATTCCACATCAATGTTTGGATATAAATTCTTATATGTGATCTTTTTATAGCCCTTGATATGTGATACGTCTTTATACTGTCCATCTGCCTGTTTGAAATAATAATTATGATAATCGGATGTTATGTAACTTGCTTCTATTTGTACATCAGGGTTAGCATTTTGCCAAAGCATGGTTACCTGATCCGTTTTGGTTTTTAATTCGTGTTCTTCTTTTTCATGACGAGCGTGTTCCTCAGGATTTTTAAACTCTTCGCGACGTTCTCTTTCAATTTCTCTCTGATCTTTTTGCTTCTTGGTGGCCTCTAATAAAGAATAGGTAACTCCTTTTTTGGTGAAATAAATTTTTGTCCCTCCATGGTCAACAGCATATAGCACTTCAGCAGGATTTCCAAGTGAATTTGGGATAGTGAATTGACCTTTGTTCTCGATAAATGCTTTTTGATATTCGAGTTTTTTGGACCAGGAC
This sequence comes from Bacteroidota bacterium, assembly GCA_040386075.1. Classification (GTDB taxonomy): domain Bacteria; phylum Bacteroidota; class Bacteroidia; order B-17B0; family Aurantibacillaceae; genus UBA4416. Next base: position 167,259 of record JAZKGE010000032.1, on the reverse strand, counting down.
GAAGTCATGTTGCTTTGCGCATATAAGCCCCCAAAGGTTAATAGTAAACCTGTAACTGAAGCAAAGTGGTGTAAAATTGATTTCATTTGTAAAAATTTATAATTTCATTTAAAATATGGTGTAGCCGCTCTATATCTCTTGTTTGTTATCAGCAAACGCGGTCATTTCAGATACAAAAAATTTGAAAAATGAGTATTGGGCTACTAACAAAGATCAAAAATTCAGCCCCCAAGCGTTAGGGGGCCAGCACCTCAATTTAGTATACTGGTATGTATTGCCAGGCTTAGCAGTATAAATCAATAAAATAAAGACACTTAACCCATTTAGTACATCGCTTTAGATCTTCTTTGATATAAAAAAGCGTTAGGTGTCATCATTCTCAGCGTAATTTCTGATCCTCCTTTACCATTACTTGCTCTTGCTAATTTTGAGATATTTATATCATAACTATAGCAAATGGCAAATCTCCCCGACTCAAATGAGATCGTTGGCATGACAGCATCTTTTGCCCGGTAATTAACACCAATACCAATAGTTGAACGTTTTAAATAACCCGTGTACTTCGAGTCATCTTTAATATAATATTTGATCATCATGCCTGCCATGATCTCTTTGGAGGGGCCCTGCATTTGTACCAGCCATGTTGGTGCTATAGCTACTAAAGTGTTTGGAAGACCGAATAACAGATTGCCATGAAACACATACTTTCTATAGAGTCTGTCACTTTCTCCATTTGTGAAATTTTGCTGAGGACGTGTTAAATGAAATGCCGAAAAACCGATCTGTGCATTTATCTGATTATTAGCCGCTATCGATTTTTCACCTCGTCCAAATGTATATAAAATGCCACTTCCCATATCACCATAAACAAAACTCTGACGCGAATAGGTTTCACCTGACGGTAAATTTGGATCATAACTATACCCATCATACTGGGCGCCGTAAATTAATTTTGATTGGTCCATTTTACGTTGTACAATTCCAGCCTGAAGACCTAAAGAAATTCTACTGTTTTGGTTAAGTGCAAAAAACATGGCGTATGATAAATTTGTTATCAATGTTCCTAACCTTGAGTCGCCTGCTTTATCATTATAAACAGCTATGCCACCTGCCATTTTGCTTTTTGATTTTTTAAAGAACATGCCCCTTTTTTTATCTTGCTTTTCCCAATCATTTGCCTTAAATCTTGATTCAAATGAAAAACCATATGTTCTGTATGGCGTTGTTACACTGCCCCATTGATCTTTGTAAACAATAGATCCTCTCATTGCTTGATTGGAACCTGCCAAAGCCGGATTTACCAATAAGGGATTTTCATTATACTGAGTAAAATGCAGGTCCTGAGAAGATAATGTTTCAAACACTAAGCAACTAAGTACGGTTATAAAAAAATGTATTCTCATGTTCGTTTATTTTACTAACGTGATATTTCCTTTTCTGATTATTTCTCCAACATCCTTGATGGTTGCTCTGATATAAAAAACAAAAACAGCTGAGTTCAATGGATTACCCATGAATTTTCCATCCCAGCAAAATGATGGATCTTCCGAATCATATACTTTCTCTCCCCAGCGGTTGTATATTCCAATGTAGAAACTGGTTACACATTTATCCCAGCCTTTTAAACAAAATTCATCGTTAATTCCATCATTATTCGGACTAAATGCGGTTGGTGCTGAATAATCAGTATTGCTGGCACAATTAATATCAACTGTTATCAAAACACAAGACGTATCTGCACAGGAACCAATGGTAGTATAGGCACAGTACTGTGTGGTTACAGAAGGTGAAGCCGTTGTGTTTGAACAGGTAGAACAGCTTAAGCCCGTTGCAGGTGACCAAACAATAGAAGCCCCAACCGGAATGTCTGCAAATATCTGCGTGTTTTCGCCGGCATAAATACTTGTACTTGTTCCCACATTAACCGTTAATGTTCCAACCGAATTCACATTAGTGATGGCCGAAGCTGTACAACCTGTGGCATCAGTAATCAAAACGCTATATGTTCCGGCAGATAAACCGGTAACCGTAGTGCTGTTACTATTCACACTCCATAACGGTGTTAGTGCCCCTGTACCGCCGCTGGCTATTACGGTGGCGCTGCCATCATAATTTCCGCAACTGGCCGTTGTATTGGTTACGGTAACAACAATTGCCGGTGGCTGAGTTATAGTTAACGTAATAGTAGTTAAACACAGGGATGCATCGGAAACAAAGACCGTGTATGTTCCGCCGGATAATCCCGTTGCCGTAGATGCATTTCCGCCAATTGGTGTCCAGGTATAATTAAACGGGCCTGTACCTGTAGCAGAGATCGATGCGCCTGCATTTGTTGAAGAAAAACAGACAGCATTTGTTTGAGACGAAACAGATAAGCCAGGCCCTGTTCCTGTTGTAGTAATAGCGGTATTAACTGTCACATTACAGCCCTGAGCATCTGTAATGACTACAGAATAACTTCCGGCCGCCAATCCGGATATAGATGTTCCTGAACCTGCAACAGGACTCCAGCTATATGTATAAGCAGGGGCACCACCGCTTGCTGTTACAGTTGCACTTCCAACACTATTTCCACAACCGGTAGGTGTGGTAGAAATAGTTCCTGATACACCGGCTGTAGGTTGCGTTATGGAAATTGTATTCGTTCCTGTACATTGATTTGCATCTTTTACCGTAATAGTATATATACCGGCACTTAAGGATGTTTGAGTAGCACCGGTTAAATTTCCGGGTGTCCAGGTATAAGTATAAGGACCCGAGCCTCCTGTGGCATTAACGTTCGCCGTGCCTGTATTTGCACCTAAGCAACCAACACTGGCCTGCGAAACAACGGATAACGTTGGGCCGCTAACAGAAGCTAAAATAACAACGACAGAAGTTGAACAGGCTTTTGAGTCAGTAACGGTCACTGTACTGCTACCGGACGATAAATTAGACACAGAAGAGGTTGAACCACCATTAGGGCTCCAGGTATATGTATAAGTTGGTGTACCGCCGCTTGCTGTTACAGAGGCTGTACCATTACTTAAACCACAACCCGGCGCTGTAGTATTTGACATGACACCACTCAGAGAAGCAGTTGGTTGAGTAATTAAAACGGTGGTTGATGACGCGCAGGAGTTAGCATCTGTTGCATTGATGGTATATGTACCTGCACTTAAACCTGTTTGGCTGGACCCATTTAAATTTCCCGGATTCCAGGTATAGGTGATTGGTCCTGTTCCCCCTGCGGCATTTATAGTTGCAGTGCCGGTACTGGCGCCAAAACAATTCACGTTTGTTTGAGATGCAACAGAGAGTGTTGGCCCGCCTGCTGTTGTAATATTGGCAACAGCGGTAACTGTACAACCATTGATGTCTGTTACGGTAACAGTGTTGTTACCCGAAGCTAAATTTGAAACCCCTGCTATTGTCCCACCACTTGGTGCCCAGGTATATGTATAGGTTGGTGTTCCTCCGTTTGCTGTTACAGTAGCTCCGCCCGTACTAGCTCCACAACCAGCAGCTGTAGTTGCTGTAATAGCGGCGCTTAATGACGTTGTTGGCTGAGCGATCAATAACGTACCTGATCCTGCGCATAATGCGGCATCAGTAATATTAATTGTATAGGTTCCTGCACTTAATCCAGTTTGACTTGCTCCGGTTAAATTTCCCGGATTCCAGGTATAGGTATATGGTCCTGTTCCTCCTGATCCATTAACCGTTGCTGTCCCTGTGCTTGCACCGAAACAATTAACACTAGCCTGGGAAACGACTGATAACGTTGGTCACCTGCCGTTGTAATATTAGCTACTGCAATAACCGTACAGCCTTTTGAATCAGTAACAGTTACTGAGTTATTACCGGACCCTAAATTAGAAACTCCGGCTGTTGTTCCTCCACCGGGTGTCCAGCTATAGGTATATCCAGATGTTCCTCCGCTTGCTGTTACAGTAGCGCCTCCGGTACTGGTACCACATCCTGTAGCCGTTGTTGCCGTAATAGCAGCGGCAAGTGCAGCGGTTGGCTGAGTAATGGTTAAAGTAGTTGTGCCAATACAGTTATTTGCATCCTTTACATTAATTGTATAAGTACCTGCACCCAAAGTATTTTGACTAACCCCACTTAAGTTACCAGGTGTCCAGGTATAAGTGTAAGGCCCTGTTCCACCGGTTGGATTTACAGTAGCTGTTCCTGTATTAGCACCAAAACAATTGACGTTTGTTTGTGATGTAACTGCTAATGTTGGCCCGCCTGCTGTTGAAATATTTGCAACAGCTGTAACTGTACAACCTTTCGAATCGGTAACGGTTACCGTATTATTTCCGGCTCCCAGATTCGAAACACCTGCAGTTGTTCCGCCGCTTGGTGCCCAGCTATAAGTATAGCCCGGTGTTCCACCGCTTGCAGTTACGGTAGCACCGCCCGTAGTGGCACCGCAACCTGTAGTAGTAGTGGCACTGATAACAGCTCCTATGGCAGCAGTTGGTTGTGTTATAGTAAGCGTACCTGTACCCACACAGGAGTTGGCATCTTTTATAGCAATGGTATATGTACCTGCAGCTAAAGCGGTTTGACTGGCGCCATTTAAATTTCCGGGAGTCCAGGTATATGTATAAGGACCTGTTCCTCCACTCGTACTAACGGTTGCCGTACCCGTGTTAGCTCCAAAGCAGTTAACATTGGTTTGCGATGTCACAGCCATTGTTAATGTAGGACAAGCAGTTGTTGTACAAGGCGGTATAGAAGCCAAAGTAGTAAAAGTATAGGTAATGCCGCTTGCCATATCTTTTACTTTTATAGGAAACACAGTTGCATTAGGAGCTGCTACGGTAATCCCTGAAGCTGTCCAGGTAGGAACTGTTACGCCCGGACAAATAAAACTGCATACTCCACCAAAACAACCTGAACAATTTAAAGTTGTAGTTGTACTTGCCCAGGTGTATGTACTTGCTCCACTTACAACTGTTAATGAGCCTGAATTGATACATAAAGAAACTGTTCCGCAAGCCGACACATTAATGGTAGTTGTGCCAACACCGCAAGCTAAGCTATACGTAATAATATGAGAACCAACACCTGCGGTTGCAGGATTAAAGGTACCGGTGGTAGCATTGGTAATACCCGTTCCACTCCAGGTTCCTCCCGGTGTTGATGCCTGCAAATTTACTGCTGCTCCTGTTGAACATAAATTTTGTACCTGGCAAATATTTGCATCGCAACAGGTTAATGAAATAGTTGTACAGGCACTGGCGTTAATATGCTGGATAGTACCTGTTCGGGAGGCAGTGCCGGATGTACCGGTTGAGCCACAGGCAATAATGTTTCCACCCGTTGTAACATGAACATCATACACATTGAATGTTGTTGGATAAAATGCCTGTTGTACTAAGTTTACATCAAATTTATATACGCCGGTTTTTGAGCCGACATAAATATTGCCACAGTCATCCAGGTCTATTCCGCTTGCCTGTACCTGACTGGATGCAAAGCCTCCACCCGGAATAGTTACAGAAGCTAAAATAGCGCCGGTTGTCAAAGATCTTTTATCCAGTCTGTCGCCCCGATGTGTATAAACAAAGGAGGTGTTTGCTTTAATTGCTGCAATGCCTGTATTATTAACTCGGAAATTCTCACACTTGTAACTTAGGTTATATGAATTGGAAATTTTAAAAGTAATGGGAGATGTTGGGCAAGCTGTAAAGTTTTGGGTAATTGCACCAAGCGTATCGTGCGTTAAATAATAATACCGCCCGTTTCCACTGGGAGCTATAGCTCTTAGCTCAGATCCAAAAAAACTTTGCATACCTGCAACCTGATAGTTACTGATACTATTACCATTAGCCATATTTATTTCATAAATATAGGGAGTTGGCGTAAGGCCGGTACCGCCGGTACCACCAACAATTAACCGGGTTTGATCGCAGTTAAATGTAATACACCAAAATTCTGATAAAAGAGATAACCCTCCCGGATTTGTATTGTTCCATATAACAGCTCCCGCTGTAGAAACTTTTACGATCTGAGAGGCTGAACCTTGTGTAACATAAGAGTTTCCAGCGTTATCAACAGCTAGCGTCCCAAGCCATGCGGTGGTATCGTAAGGGGTGTTATAGGTCCACTGTAAAGCTCCTGCTGCGTTATATTTTAATAATTGCATTGGCATAACGCCTCCAATTACATATACATTTCCCGCACCATCCTTATCACATTCCCAAACGCAATCCCAGTTAGTCGCAAATGCGGGAGTTTGTGTCCATGGATCGATCACAACCGTTTTTGTGTTATCGTAATTTGCCAATTGAAAGGAAACCGTTTTCCCTGACTTAATAAAAGAGGAAGTAATTACTGATGAATGATTTTTTTGATAGAAAGTTAAAGGTGCATGATCAATGATGTCTCCAAACTTTGTACTGATCTTTATTTCTCCATTATTACTTAATGACACGTGACTATCGTATACCATTTTTACCTGTGAAGGATCCGCGCCCGGATGAAGAATCAATGAATACTTTAATCCTCCTTTTTCTGCAAACACATATTCAATATCAATGCTAGGATAAATATTTTTATAGGTGATCTTTTGATACCCTTTTACATAACAGATGTTTTTATACTGAGTAGATTCCTGCTTAAAATGATAACTATGATAATCAGTGGTCATACCTGTAGCTTCGATCTTCACATTCTCATTTGAGTTTTGCCAAAGCATAGTTACCTGGTCTGATTTCACCTTTAATTGATGCTCTTCTTTTTCGTGACGGGCAAATTCTTCAGGACTATCAAACTGTTCTTTGCGCTCCCTTTCTATTTCACGTTGGTCTTTTTGTTTTTTAGTAGGCTCTAAAAACGTGTAGGTGATCCCTTTCTTGGTGAAATAGATCTTGGTGCCGCCTTGATCAACGGCATACATTACGCCGCCGGTATTACCAAAGGAAGTGGGAATAGTGAACTGGCCCTTATTTTCAATGAATACTTTTTGATATTCATATTTTTTAGACCAGGATGGTGCCATATTGTACTGTGCCTTTAATCCCGTAAAGGTTAAAAGCATTAAACATAAGACTGAAAAAAAGCGAAGTAAAACTGATTTCATATAAATAATTGAAAATGAGTGTTTTTGGATTACAAACAAATATCAAAAAAGCAGTTTCAAAATATTAGGGGGGTGCCCCCTCAATTTAACATACGCACATACACAAAACAGCCCTTTTAATAGAGACGGTTGAATTTTTAAAGAAACTTGCGGAGAATGCCTAGATTATGCCGGCGCCCAATAAAATGGAAAACAGTAAAAGCATTATTCCCACCATATTTTGAACAAAGGCAATCGTAACTTTTTTTAATAATTTACTTCCAAAAAAGGCACCCGCAAAAGCGGCAACTGTTGCACAAACGATCAAGCTATAATTTAGTTCCTGATAATGTACAACGATCTGACGAGAATAGACAGTTAACCTGGACACATCAATTAAACATGCTAAAACTACTCCCGTAGCGATCAATGATTCCTTGGATAAATTTGATCTTACCAAAAACATGGTTCTTAACGCCCCCTGGTTTCCTGATAGTCCCCCAAAAAATCCACTCAATAAGCCTCCTATGGGCAAATATTTTTTATCGATCTCTAGTTTTTTTAAACCCGGTACAAAATCGATCACACTAAATACAAAGATCAAAACCGCTATGATTACTTTTACTGGCGTTATAAAAAACACTTTACCGGATAAGGTATACTCATAAATCGGTTCGGTGCTGCTTATCATTGATAAGACGTATGCGCCGGCAATTGCAGCAATAACGGAAGGAATTCCAAAATAAAAGACCACTTTCCGGTCTGCTTTTCTACCTAATAAGATCAGTTTAAATACATTATTTAAAAAGTGTACAACGGCTGTTAAAACAATAGCCAGATCTACCGGAAAAAAAACAGCGAATACCGGAACCAGAATTGTACCAAGCCCAAATCCCGAAAAGAGGGTCAGTCCCGATCCTACAAAAGCAACTATACATATAATGATGTATTCTGTCATTAAAGAAAAGCACTCCCGAAAATTCAGGAGTGCTTAACAAAAATAACTATAATTTATATCTCAAACTAATAATAACGTTGCGTCCGGGCGCATTAACCCCACTCGCAAATACGCGGTAACGGTTATTTGTTAAGTTCTCGCATGCAGCATTTAAACGCAGGGATTTTGTTATATTAAATCCTAATCTTATGTTTAGGGTAAACCATGCCGGCATTCCATTGGCTGTTGCGTATGGTAAATTGTCTTCTCCGCTTGGGCTATAATCCGCCAATGCTTTTTTACCACAGTAACGTACAAAAAATTCTCCGTCAATATTCCTGGCTTTATATGTCAGGCTGGTTTGCCCAAAAACAGGTGCAATATGATCTAACGCAATAACCGTATCTGTTTTTGTATTTGTGTATCTGCCATAAGTATAATTTAATACACTTTTAAAAGATACGTGTTCGTTAAAATCAAACTGCACACCTCCTGATAAGCCTAAAATATATGCATTGTCAGCATTTTGAGTTGCCTGTACTTTACTTTTTACACCTTGATAGGTGGCAGAATCGCTTCCTCTATATGTAAAATCTCTTACTACTAACGCATTGGTTAAACTCGTGTAAAAACCGGTAATATCAAATTTATATTTTCCCTGGATCACTTTACTAACACCTAATTCAAAATTGTAGGAATATTCAGGTTTCAGATCAGGATTGGGAACTATAACAATACCACCTGTTCCTTCAAACACTTTGGTCATATCATCCACATTAGGTGAACGGAAACCTGTATTAGCAAGCAAGCTCACTTTATAGTCATTATCCGATTTCCATGTAAAACCTAATGAGCCGGTAACGGCCTGATTTTTTTGTTTGGCATCATCAAATGGCAAACGTGTAGCAGCAAAAGTGGTGTCGATGAATTTTGCAGTTAAGCTGGTGTTAGTATAACGGAGTCCATCGGTCACTATAAAATGATCATTCACTTCCCAGGCATGTGATACGTATACTGCCAACGTATTCATTTTACTTCCACCATCAGGGTAACGTGTTTGAGCTTTACCTTCACCTCCTAACACAATATTAGTAGTATCAGCTACCGATTTAACGTCGTTTGTTGCAAACTCCAAACCGTAACGTAATTCATGTTTCTCTTTGATCACTTTGTAAGCATCCACGTTAGCTGATAAAACGGTCACGTCTTCGCGCTGTGAGGTCCTGGCCGTTTTTTGCCATCTGCGGGTGATCCTGTCCTGATCTATTTTTTGATACGCTAAAATAACTTTAACATTATCAGTTATTACTGTCTTTCCATCGTAGTTAAGTGTATATGCCCCTAACAAACGCTTTTGAGGGCCATAACCGTTTTCGGCCCATCTGAATTTACCACCTGCATAATCTCCGTTCAATCTATCATAACGAGGTAAAAAACTTGAAGCTCCATACTGGAAATTCAGATTATGGGTCATGTGTTCACCGGTTTTAACACTAAAGCGTTGCATCAGATCCATTTGGGTATAAGCGCTTCCTTTCTGTAAATTGTTATCGGCATTTTCAGACATCGTATCTCTGTTATTCACACGTTCCTGAAAAAAACGTCGGTCCCATGTGTTTGAATATCCGTTCAATTTAGTAGACCCACTCATCACATCGCCAAAATCAGAAAAAGTAATATTGGTTAAAGAAGCGAATTTTTTCCAGCCTAAATTAAAATCCAGGTGTCCCGTTTTTTCTGATACAGCCGTAGCGTAACGTACCATTGCATTAGCTTTCACTAGCATTTTATCATCAGGACTGAATTGTGCGTTTTTGGTATAAAAATGCATTACACCTCCTAAAGCATCGCTACCATACATAGTAGATGATGGCCCAAAAATGATCTCTGTCCTTTCCAACATGTTAGGATCAATGGTCATAACGTCCTGCAAATGTCCGCCTCGGTAAATCGCATTATTCATGCGTACACCATCAACCACCAATAACACTTTATTTGCTTCAAAACCCCTTAAGCTAGGACTTCCTCCACCCGCCTGGCTCCTTTGAATAAATACCTGTCCGGTATTCTGCAACATATCACCACTGGTAGCAGGATTAGAAAATTCGATATCCTTTTGTTTAATGACCTCCATTTGATAAGGTACATCTATTTTTGATTCCTGTTTACGGTTTGCCGAAAAAACCACTTCATCCAGATTAACGGATTTTGAGGTCAGATCAACTGCCACATCTGTAGGCTCTATAGCAAGCCATACTTTTTTAGTAGCATAACCATATTGAAACACGAACATCGAATCGCCTTTTAGCAAACCCGAAACATCCGATTTTCCTTTGATATTTGTTGTTACCTGTACATTGTTTTTATCCTGCAACACCACATTTGCCAGTGGTTCACGCGATGATTGATCCCTAACCGTAACGGTTTGGGCAAAAGAAGAGAGGGATAGACCACTCAATAAAATAAATAATTTATTTTTCTGCATAAGTTTAGTTTAGTAAATATTAAAATTGTCTATAACACGGTCATCCATTAGATGACGTTATAGAATACTTTTTGTGAAGCCGGGGCTCAGATAAAACTAAACGAAAAAATCGGGTGGTGGCGCATCCTGCGCAATAACCCTGTTAGTGATAAAAAAAACAGGAGAGGCAAAAAAAACATTTCTGTCTATGACAGAATTATTCAAATTAAGATCGGTTACATGAACAATATACTTTAATGCTAAAAAATGCTTTAGCAGCTCAAAAGGGAATTTGGTAGTTTTTCGTGAATCAACATCATACATCTTCGCAAAATCGGCCTTAAGCTTCATTTCCTGGTCATCGGAAACAAGCGTCAATTCAACACTGAGACCTTTACCTTTTACACTGACCACATCATACAGGATGCCTTTGTAAATTATTTCTTTATTTTCGTCTACCCAGATAATGTTGGCCGAATTCGTGTAAAGCTCGCTGGGATTTATGCGAATAGTCGCGAACGCAGCTTTATTCTTGTTATTGAAAGCGTAGGATTTAAACTCCTTCTTGTAATTTTGCAAATAGAGTTTGTGCAATAAATAGCTCCCTGTTGAAAAAACAACAGTTAAGAGAAAGGAAAATATGATGATTGTTTTTTTCAAGATCAATAAACCCCTATTACATTTAGTATTTATAAATGTAACTTAAATATTTTTGAAAAATACAGAATAAATGAAAATTAAATTGGAGGGCTAACCCCTTACTTTGTTTTAAGAAATGTAAATTCAAGGATTCTGCTAGCTAATGTGCCATGCTAATCGTGTATCAGCATGGCACAATTAATCTATTTAATGATGATCAGTTTATCCTGAGTTGTTTTATTGCCCGACATAGCTTTGTAAAAATATACTCCACTACTATACTCATCCAATAAAATTGTTTTAGGGGTTTTATTTTCTTTGATACTAAACTCACTCATTAGCTTTCCGTTTATATCATAGATCATAATTGTGCAACCATCTGATTCGGCCGATCCGTTAATTAAAAATACTATTTCATTATTAGCAGGATTTGGGTAAGTAAGTACCTGAAGATTATTCTCTGATGCTATTTTTTTTGGTTCTTCTACTGTTAGAAGTTGTTCACTTTTGGTGCTAGGATCTACATAAATCTGCTCATCATATTTGTCGCCAAACAAACTACTGTGTAAAACGTTAGCATTTACTGATTTCCCTAAAGGCCATTTTTTCAAAAGAGGGTCTATTTTTGAAGAAATGCTGCCATTTGTTTCATATGTTTTTTTAGCATTCGGTTGTTGTTTTAAACTAATAAGTGCTTCCATATAATTACAGTTCTCAACACTTTCGCCTGCTTGTTTCATGTTTTCCAACTCCGCTTGTGCTCCATTGTAATTACCCTGATCTATTAAAGCAGCAATGTATAAATTACGTGACTGTGGGCTTATTTCAAAGTTTAATTTTTTATACAAACTATCGTAAGATAAACCTGTAGTGTCATTTAATATTTCATTGATCATCTCATTATATAACAGAACACGCTGATTTTTATAAAAGGTAATTTCATTTTCAACATACCGGCGTTGACTCACGCCTTTTTGATAAGTTAAAATATGGTCCTTTGTTTTTGAATCCATGGCAGATGAATTTACAGCATTCATAACTGTTGACGATAAAGGACTATTACTTGTTAAAATATCCTGTAACATCTCATCAGAATAAACAGGTGTATGATGGATCATTTCTACTAATAAGTCATCACTTAAATAAGGCCCTTTCTGCAATGCTTTTTGCTTAATTATAGTTTCATTGGCACCCGACAACATATCATTACGCAATGATTGCGCATTCCCTTCCATGATCAATTGTTGTTTAGCAGCAATAAGCTTGGTCATATCCGAAAGTTGTTTATCCGGATTGGATTGTGCATTACGATTTATTTCGCCGCCGCCAGGAGGACAAACTGAGCCTGTAGCCGGGCTGCCGCATAAATTAACCACATAATCAGTTGTGTTATAACAGCCTGTTTGTGGAACCTCAACTGGAACAGTTGACCTTGTGTTATAGGTAACCTGGTATAACACTGTACTGTTAGTCGACAGGTCCTGGGCAGCAGAACAGGTGTGACTGAATTCATTTCCCGGTAATGCTGTTGCATCACCAGTGATACAAGCTCCCTGCTGTTGTGCTATGGAACCATCCATTTGTAGACCCATGATTTTAATATCCGCATTTTTTATGGTGCTTGTGGTAAATTTATTACACTTAAGCTGTAAACCGTAATTCTCTTCCTGGGCCTGTATGCCATATGCCATATGGCTAAACGTATTGAGTTTTATTTCATTTGTATTAAGGCCGGTATAATTTACGATGATACCGTAATCAGTATCAGGGTTGGTTCCTGAAGCATCTGTTATAACATTTTCAGTTATACCGTAAGCATCACAGGCATCCAGATAAATACCATACGGTAATACAGTTGCCATGCTTGTTCCAACTCCGGTACTCTCCATATAAGCATCTCCCACGCTTATATTATTTCTGAATGCCTTACTGCTTGTAGTGCCCCTGAATATAATGCCGCGGTGATTATTGGTGAAAGCACAAACATTAACATTATCAATAATAGTTGCTAAACTGGCGCCCGCATCTACTCCGTAATGCAAATTCTCGAAAGTGTTGCGTGTACCATAAGTACCACAATCTCCTGATCCCAGATACGAAAGACAAGGGGTTCCGGTTGTAAAGATGGCATCATACGCTACAATACCTAAACCACGTTCCTTAATAAGGTAAGAAGATGGTGTTACATTTTTAAACGTGTTGGATGTAATGCCTATGCCTCTTGTTCCCCACATTACCATATGAGCACCGGGTTTGTAATTATAACTGGCTGTTGCAGCATCCGTTAAAAACTGGGTTGTTGTAAAAAAAGATTTATCATTTATAGGTTGATTCAACCCATTTTTATTAATGTAAGTAATAAATTTAGCGCCTTCGCCACAGTTGAGGATTTTACCGTTGGTGGATTGTATGATTCCCCCTCCCATTTTACTCCAGTTGATCGTCCACCCATCCCCATTTACAGTAGAAAAGTTTTTAACGCCTACCTCTGCCTTTTCTATGGTGGCATTATTGCTCATCACACACCAGCCATGATTAGGATAATAACCTGCCGATAAAACCTGTTTTTGGTTAATATTACCCTCCAACTCCACTCCCTTCCACACATAACCATTGGTGCATCCTGCTTCCGAAGTTAAAATAGCGTTATTAAGTATAAGCTTTGCCCCGGCCTCAACATATAAACGACTGTTTGGTCCAAAATAAACAGTCGTATTTTGAATTGTTAGTGTTTTTCCTGCTTTCACGGTAACCGATGTGTTTGGAAAATGCATAGGAGTAGACCAGGTTACAGGTGTTGTATTAATATCATAAGAAGCCACCGGTTGGAAAGGAAGGTCTACTTCAAAAGCGCCCCGACCATAAGTAGTAACAATTAACTTGTTTTTACATGTGTTAATTTTCAATTTCAGTGTTTGTACCGAAGGAGATGCGCCATATCTGCACCAATTTCCACTCATCGTATTATCGGTATAATAAACCCCATCTAAAGTTGCAGCAAAAACAAGATCCATAGATCCTTCAACGGCTAATACATCAAAAACCGGAATGTTTGCAAAAGCATCGCCTACGTCTGCATCTGCCCAATTAATCCCGCCATCAACAGATTTCCAAACTTTAAATTGCGGTAGTAAACCGCCTGAAGATACCCATACTTTATTTCCATCCTCCGGCTTGCACGTAACTCCAGATAATTGAGGAAGATCCGTTGTTGCGATAGCGCCCGCTAATTTTGCCGCATCATATAGTGCATTGGTTATTGAACTAATGTTAGAGAAATAATTAACTAACGAGCTGCCAATCCATTGAGAATTAAATCCATTGGTAGATTTAAATAGCAATGAGGGCATTGGATCAGTAACCCACGTTTCCTGGTACCCTGTTCTCACAGAAATTGCATAGGCAGTTAATGCGGTTCCTGTGTACCTTGGATAAGCTGCTTTATAGAATGTTTTCCTATCCGGATTACCTGAATAAGCAAAAGTTTTAGGAATATAATTTAAAAGAATTGAAGGGGTATTTGGAACATCTGATTGATTCCAGGTTGATCCACTACCAGAAGTCGTTTTTAAGAAAAGACTTCCAACAAGAACTTTTTCTGTAGGATATTGCGGGTCAGAAAAATAATAGGCTCCGGTTCCTGCTGGAAAAACAGCAAGGCCTCCGGTTTGATAATTAAATCCCCACCAAGTGGCCGCAGTCCCCTTAAAAAAAGCATCCAAAGCGTTTTTATCCAATATTTGGGATATATAACCATCTCCGATAGAGGACAAAGCTAAATTCATTTTCCAGCTATTACCAGCAAGCCCTCCCGTATATTGAACGCCATTATCCTGCAGTGCTCCCATCCTGAATTTAGGATCATTTTCAGAATCATCATAATCCCATAATAATTGCGACTGAATGCCTTTATTTTTATAGGTAACAGTGGAATTATGTGTGCTTCCAACAGTTCCAACACAAACCCCTCCATCACTACATATCCAGATTTTAGTTGGTTGGCTTGGATGAATATAAAGTCCCTGGATATCGGCATGGTGAGTAGTTGGAGCGTTTCCATACGTTTCACTAAATACACCACCCAGTAAAGAAGCAAAATGCGTACTGCCACAATAGTAATTATTTAGTGTTGGGCTTTTTACGAAAGGAATTTTATCCGAATGCAAGCCACCAGCAGTAGCAGAAGCCAACGAATGAGTAACAAATTGCCATTGCGTTCCCGATAAATTTTTGCCAACCATTTTATAAATAGATACATAATTACCATCTCCTGGCATATCTAATTTGTTAGAAAAAAGAAGAGCATATACTTCATCTGGATAAAAAGGAGAGTTTACAACATTTATTTGCTCAATAGGAAATTTTATATAACCCTGATAATTTCCTCCGGTTAAATTCAGGCCTTTGCTAATTCCGGTTGCCAACTGCCATGAATGCGACACAAAAGGATTAACACAGTGATAAATATCCATTCCGCTAACAAACCATTCTGATTGGGTAATATTGTATGTTAATCCTTGTATCTTAGTGTCAGAAAAAGTGAAGCTTAAATCTTTCGTCCATGCAATGCTTCCCAAACCAATTAATGATCCTGGTGCGTTTGCACTAATATAAACTCCATCTGTAGACGTAAAAATCAAACTGTTGCGATTATTTGGATCCAATTGCAAGTTATAAATAGAACCACCCGATCCTGTTAAGGCGCTTAAACCATTGTTGATCTGGTGCCAGTTCACGCCACCATCATCTGTCGCGTATATTCCGATTGTAAATAAAGGAAAGTCACGGGTCATAGTATAGTAGTTAACATCAGGCGCTCCATTAGGTGTTCCGGTTGTTACATACATCCTGTCGGGATTTACAGGGTCTATCACCAAAACTCCCACAGATGAAAAAGGGATCTGAAGATCTGTATTTAACCTGGTCCAATTCTCTCCGTCATCAATCGATTTCCAGATACCACCAAAACCGCTCAATGCAAACATGGTCTTAAAACCATGTTCGTCATCAAACAACGGATTACCATAATTAGGATGAAACGTCATTCGATGGATCAGGCCTGCACCGCCTAAGCTATTGGTGTTGTCAGCCTCCATGGTTGGTCCCACTTCTTTCCATTGAGGTTCAATATCGAGGCAATTGGTTGTTTGTGTCCTAAAATTTACCAACCCTGTACTAAAATTCTTAAAGTTTTGAGCTGCTGTAGTAAATGTACCCTGAGCATTGATCTGCCCATCCCATCTGCGCTTTATCCTGTTTACTTTGGCTTTCGGTCCATCTTCCGTAGTATCACCTGGAAACAACGAATCAACTTTATTTGCAATACTCCAAAACCCCTGGGCACTCACCTGCTGAGTGCTTAATAAAAAGGCTAACAGGACGATAATTTTTTTCATAATTTCATAGTTTAATACAAAGCTACACTATCGGCATAGAAGAACTTAGCCGTAAAAAGTGTTTTTGGCACAATATGGTTATATCGTCATCAAATTATAAATAAATCTTACATATGTAATATTTACTGAATTATAAATTGACCAAACACCTACTCTTAATTATATGAGTTTAAAAATCACTCCAATGAAATAATAACAAAACAATCTAAGAGATATAGAAATACATTGCTGACTATTTTGATTCATTAGCATGAACCAAACAAAGGGAACCGAAATAAATTTAATTTACTGCTTAATTATTTTCTTTGTAACACTTAAGCCATCAGCATAAGTAACCCTAACAAAGTAAATTCCTTCTGCAACATTTTGTAAGTTCAGTTGATGTGAGGATGTGTGAACGGGTTCGGATAAAAGAACTTGTCCTGTAAGGTTTTGCATTTCTACTTTGGTAAAAACAGTTTTACTGCTGATCTGAAGAGCATCTGTTGCGGGATTTGGGAAAACGCTAAAATTACCGACCTCGGTCTGTTTATTTAAAGCGGTAATTACCCCCAGGTTATTAAAAACCACTAAACCCTTAGGGGTGGCTATTAGCACAAAATGAACTTACTATATTAATCTTATATTTGCTAAAACAAGATTAAGAAATTGTCTCGACCACCAATAACATATATCAAAGAACAACCATTTTTAATTGGGATCATTTGTATTGGCGTTTTATTGCGTTTTATTCCGATTAACGAATACCAGCTTGCTCATGACGAGTTAAGCGCCTTGAGCCGCTCTGTTTTTCCGAACTTAAAGCAAACTATTCAATATGGCGTTCAGTATGCCGATACACATCCTGTGTTTGTTCAATTGTTCCTGTATTTCTGGACCAAATTATTTGGCTTATCTGAAATCGCTATTAAAATTCCTTTTTTATTATGCGGCACAGGCGTTATCATTGCCGGCTACAATTTCTCCAAAAAATGGTTTGGCACACATGCCGGACTATTGACTGCTGTGTTCTTTGCCTGCTCTTTTATTTTTTGCGTGTATAGTTCCTATGCCCGCATGTATATCACAGGCATATTGTTTTCTATAGGCTGCGTGCATTTTCTGTTCAATATTCTTTACGATGAAAAAAGCGGAAAGACAAACTTTATTTATTTTGGTTTATGCTGCTTACTCTGCGGATACAACAATCATCTGAATTCCCTGTTTGCCTTTACCTGTGCCGGCATTGGTTTGTTCCTTGTTTCCAAAAAACAGTTGAAATGGTATCTTATAACCTGCCTTTTTACTATCCTTTGTTATTTGCCAATCCTTCCCATTACGCTAACTCAATTGCAAATGGGTGGCCTGGGTGCAAAAGAGGGCGGCTGGTTGCCACCGCCAAAACCAACTGCCATTATTGATTTTTTATTTGGGACAGGCTTTGCCGGAATATTAAACGGAATTATTTTGATCTCTGTTATTATTGCTTCTTTCATCAAACGAAAAGCCATAGAAAAGAAACAGTGGTTATTACTGATCTTGTTTTTTATCAATTACTTCATCATCTACTTTTACTCTGTTTACAAATCCCCTATTCTTCAATTCTCGGTACTTCTATTTTCGGGAACCTGTGCTCTTTTCTTCCTGACTTCTTTTGCCCAAAGCCTTTCCAGAGCTATTACTTATGCAGTATGTGGGATAAGTTCAGTTGCCATGGTTTGCCAATTAACTTTAAACAAAGCGTGGTTTGATAATTTTCAGAAACATGAATTTGATAACATGACCGCAGAGTCTTATCGCGCTATAGAATTATATGGGCAAAAAAATGTGTCCTCTATCTACAATGCCGAAAATTATTTTATTGTACATTATTTACTAAAACATCACAAAGCCATTCATTACAAACTGGGAACTGATACTATTGTAAATTCCGCACAAAGTTTCAGAAGCTATTTATCAAAACTAAATTCCAAACATTTGGTTCTGGGAAATTTTAATCCTTTGAATATAGAAATTGCCAAAGAGTACTTTCCATATACTGAAAGTATCAGTCACAGCTATTTTTTTAATACCATTACTTTGTGTAAAGATGCTTTACCAAAAAATCCAGAAGATGATCATGTTATTGGTACTTATGATGTATTAAAAACAAACACCGTATTTAATTTAGAAACGCAATTAAAACCGGAACAAGGCTCTTATCGATTAGTTAGTACATGCGGTGAATTTCCTTTTGCCTTAAAAACCAACTTCAATAATTTAAAAGCAGATGAAGGTCAGTGGTTATTTGTGAAATTGAAGTTCAGGGAAGATAGTATCAACGTATTGAAAGATGATATGCTAAGCATTTCTATCAATACTAAAGACAGTACTAAAAATTACTTTACCAGCTCACACTTTTCGAATTACCATTTTAATAAAAAAACAAACTGGCTTTATTGCCAGGCGTTTGTTGGTTCGGATATTGATGAGTGGAATAAGAGCGGTGAACTGACCATCTTCATCTGGAAAAAAGATAAAGGTACTTTATACATTGATGATCTCACGATATCAAAGGTGGATTATAGTCCCCTAAGGTTTAAAGTGTGGAAGTGAGTTTCCTTTAATTTTAAAAAGAAAGCAATGCCTGTTTTTTTCAACCACATAGATCCATAAATTTACGTTAGTAAAGAGATTGATAGAAAACATGTTTTTACACATAATATACTATGAGAAAGCGACGCTTCTATAACTAACTCTTTTTTCTTTATTAACCTATGTTCCTATGTGGTTAAATTTTTCTTCTATTCTTCCAGATACCCAAACTTACCCATATTAAAATCTTCAATAGCCTGAACGATCTCGGCTCTTGTATTCATTACAAAGGGACCTTGCGCTGCTATAGGCTCGTTGATAGGCTCACCGCTCAATATCAATACAATGGCATTTTCAGAAGCTTCCACTGTAAATGCTTCGGCATTATTTTGAAACACCACAAAATGATCTGTCGGTACAGTTTCTGTTCCATTTACTGTTACTTTACCTTCAACCACCAACAAAGCCGTATTGTAATTTGACGGAAAAGAAAAATCGGTTGATGTGCCTTTATTTAATTTTACATTGAATAAATGAACCGGTGTAAATGTAGAAGCTGTTCCTTTTGTTTCCTTGTATTGGCCTGCAATCACTTCTATCTCACCGCCATTATCCGGCAACTCAACTTTTTGGATCTGTTGATTGGTAATTCCCTGGTATTTGGGTTTCGACATTTTATCTTTTGCAGGCAAATTGACCCATAGTTGTACCATTTGGAAATCACCACCTGTTTTACTGAAATTTTCTTCATGGAATTCTTTATGCAAAATTCCGGAAGCTGCCGTCATCCACTGTACATCGCCTTCACTGATCACACCACTATTTCCTGAGCTGTCGTTGTGCGCTACTTTGCCTTTATAGGCGATCGTTACCGTTTCAAAACCACGGTGTGGATGCACATTTACGCCCCTTGGTTTATCAGCCGGCGGGAAATAAAATTTAGAGCCATAATCAAGCATGATAAAAGGGCTCATGCGCTGCATATCTAATTTATAGGGGATAAAATTGTGTACCCTGAATCCGTCTCCAACAAAATGTGGTTCCCTGGGAGCTATCACCATTTCTATATTTCTTAATTTCATACTAAGTTGTTTTAAAATTATAGAACAAAATTACAGCAATATAGTTTCATGGGCATTGATCTATGATATGAAATAACAATAATAGCAATGTAAATTTGGAACCATTTAACCACATAGAAAATAGATGTAGGTTTAAGTAAGTGATAGAAACTACGTTTTAAACATAGTAACTATGTCTATAGCAAAGGGCTATCTCTAATCTTTTTACTACACAAATCATGATCTATGTGGTTAAGAAAATTAGCCAGTCTTAAAATGTTTTTTAGCAAGCTCTTTTCTTACGCGGCTTAAACTTTCGGGTGTGATCCCCAGATATGAGGCGATCATCCATTGTGGTACTCGTAACATCAGATCCGGATATAATTTTATGAAATCCATATAACGTTGTTCGGCAGTAGCACCCAATAACAAGCTCACGCGCTTTTGAATATGACGAATATGGTTGTGCAGCGACCTCTCGTTAAATTGCCTGTACTGACTGCTCAACTCTGAAGCCTTATCCGCAAAAGTTTTATCGAGGTATACAATTTCTGAATCCTCCACAGTATCTATAAAAAAATCGGAAGGCTGGTTAAAATAAGCGCTGCTCCTGTCGCTCACGATCCAGTTTTCAGGCGCAAATTGAATGATATGTTCTTTGCCACTATCATCCATTGTGTATGAACGTAACAATCCCTTCTCTACAAAAAAAGAAAAACCGCATACTTCTCCGGGCCTCGACAAGACCGTGTTTTTTTTGACCTTCTCGGCACGTAATTGCCTGGATAGTATCTCAAACTCCTGGTCGCTAACCTGTGCGTTCTTTTGAAGATAGGCTTTAAATTTTTCCAGCATGATCCATTAACTTCTTATAAAAGTAATCATTATTGAAGATTATTTTATGGTAATTTCAGAGATCTATTTACTATTTTAGTGTTAATGAAAAAATTTCTCTTGCTCCTTTTATTTCAAATGGTGATTGCAATTTGTATGGCACAAACCAGAGAGATCGACTCCCTGAAGCAAACAATCAATAGTGCAAAAGAAGACACCAATAAGATCATAACACTTTTAACTCTAAATTACAAGCTCTACAACACAGAAGATGATTCCGTAAAGCTTTACTATGCAAATTACACCAAAGTGCTTTCAGAAAAACTGGGTCATAAAAAAGGTCTGGCAAATGCACACACCACATTAGGCACTCATTACTATTTTATTGGGCATTATCCTGAAGCTTTAAAGAACTATTTTATAGCATTAAAGGTCCGTGAAGAATTGCATGACCGAAGAAACGAAGCAAGTCTTCATAACAACCTGGGACTTGTTTACTATTATCAGAATAATTATTCGCAAGCATTGACACATCATTTTATAAGTTTAAAATTAAAAAAAGTCTTAGGTGATAGCAATGGTGTTGCTAATTCTTTTGGGAATATCGGTAATGTGTACTCTGATCTGAATAAATTAACAGAAGCCCTTAAAAATCATTTTGCAGCTTTAAGGATACAATTAGAGATACAGGACAAACAGGGAATTGCAAATTCGTACAATAACATTGGTATTATTTACGATATCCAGGGAAACATTGCCAAAAAAGAAGATAAAAAAGATTCAGCCTTGAGCAGATATGGAAGATCATTGAATTTATTTTTTGATGCATTAAAACTCAGAGAAGAAATTAATGACGTTGAAGGAATTACAACATCATTGGCACATATTGGAGGGCTCTATAATAACCTCGCTGGTTTTTATCCTGGCAAAGAAGCTGCAAAAAGATACCAGCTTGCAGAAGATTACTGTTTTAAAGCTCTGAAATTAGCAAAAGAGAACGAAGACCTGAATAATATTAAAGAAGCCAGCATGCATCTTAGTAATATTTATGACAATACCGGAAAATTTACTGATGCTCTTAAATATTATAGAAATTTTATCAGCGCCCGTGATAGTTTGTTAAATGAGGAAAATACACAAAAGACGGTTCGCCTTGAAATGACCTATGAGTTCGATAAAAAAGAAGCAGCATCAAAACTCGACCGGGAAAAGAAAGCAGCTATTGCAAGTGCTGAAAGTAAAAAACAAAAGATCACCATATTTAGTGTGTGTGGCATTTTATTAGTGGTCATTGCATTTGCCATCTTTGCATATTGCAGTTATTTACAAAAGCAAAAGATCAATGTTGAAATAACCAAGCAAAAACAGGTTATAGAAGAAAAACAAAAAGAGATTTTAGATTCGATACGCTATGCAAAACGCATACAAACAGCGCTGCTTACTTCCGAAAAATATATCAACCGTAATTTAAACAAGTTACATAAGCCATAAACTAAAACTTATTAAAAGACGGGTTATCCAGATTACAGTTTTTGAAACTCTGCTTTCAGTTCCTCCACCGTTTCCAAACATTGTCGCTTTGCTTCTTCTATTTGCTTGGCAAGTTCATTGATATTCTTATGATCCCTGGCATCCATTTCAATTGCAGCATATAAATCCTTTAAAGATATGGCGCCCATTAACGCAATAGGAGCTTTCATTTTATGAGCCTGCTTACTAATGCCGACATGGTCTTTAGCAGCCATGTATTCATCCATTTCAGCAATGTATACGGGCATTTCCTGGATATAACATTCAATGATCTCCTTCAAAAATTGCGTGTCGCCGGCGGCACGTTCATATATCAAGGTCAGGTCGCTAAACGTTGGGGTATTTGTGAATGTTTGTTGCGGCAACAACTTTGTTATTTTTTGCAACAGGTCTTCGGAAGCAAAGGGCTTTGAAATATAATCGTTCATGCCTGCCGCTAAACATTTTTCTTTATCCCCAATGAATGCAGCGGCTGTCATAGCAATAACGGGAATATGTCGCACGGGTTCCGGCAACTCATTCCTGATATACTGTGTAGCTTCAAATCCATCAATATCGGGCATGGTTATGTCCATTAAAACCAGATCGATCTTTTTCTGGCTAAGTTTCTGATAGGCTTCTTTAGCGCTTTCTACCAACTCAACCTGTACGTTCCATTTTTGAAGTGTGAGCAAAGCTACTTTTAAATTAATACGATTATCATCAACTACTAAAACACAAAGCCCATTGAGGTTTGCTTTTGGCAGATCTGACAGTAACCCATCATTTGCATTGATAGTTGAAACTTTTGGTTTTTTAAATTCCAGCGTAAAACTAAAAGTTGAACCAACATTCATCTGGCTTTTAACCGACATGTGTCCGCCTTGTTGTTCTACTAACTGTTTACTAATGGATAAACCTAATCCCGTGCCGCCGTATTTACGGGTTGTTTTAGCATTTACCTGTGTGAAATTCTCAAAGATCATGTTTAGTTTTCCTTCAGGAATACCAATGCCTGTATCTTTAACATTAAATTCGAGTTGTACTGATCCTTCTGTTTCATTCAACAGACCAACATGAATTTCTATTTCTCCGTCATGTGTGAACTTAACTGAATTCTCAACCAGATTCAATAAGATCTGATTTAAACGAATAGCATCGCCTACGATCAATTTTGGAATTGATGGATCTATTTTGAAATTCAACAGAATATTTTTTTCTGTTGCCCTGAATTCTAACAAATGAACCATGTTCCTGATAACCATTTCCAACTCAAAAGGCTGCTTATCAAACAGGATCTTTTTAGCCATTATTTTTGAAAGGTCCAGCAACTCATTGATAATAGATAATAAATTATTGGAAGACTCTTTAATGGTACTGATGTATTCCTGTTGCTCCTTGCTCAATGGTGTATCCATTAAATGGTTCGTCATGCCAATGATCCCATTCATTGGGGTACGGATCTCATGACTGGTATTCGCTAAAAATTGTTCCTGTGCTTCCTTCGCTTTTTCGGCAAACTCTTTTGCTTTCAGGATCTCGATCGCAGCTCTTTTTCTGTCTCTGTACAAGTAAAATAAAACAACAGAAGCAACTACGACGATAACCACTAAAACGATCAGGTAATTACGTTGTTCATTTTTGGCATTGATCTCAACGTTTTGTGCCGCAGTACTCTTAGTTAAAAAGGCGATCTCTTTGTCTTTTCGTTGAATATCAAGCTCAGCCTGGAGGCGTGAAATATTGAAACTTTCATTTTCAGTAATCACACTATCTTTATAATCATTATGCAATTTATAATAGCCACATGCCTCTTCAAATTTTTGTTGTTTCAAATAGATCTCAGCCAGCCATCTGTAATCATCTCTTAAGGGTTTTGCTAAATGCTGCTCTTTTGCAAACGCTATACTCTTTTCAAAATACTCAACGGCCTTATCATACACATGCATGGTATAATACGTTTTACCCAGTAGTTCGTAGGTATTAAGCAACCATGATTTGTTTCCCAAAGGCTGATAGATCTTTTCGGCCATTTCAAAATAATGGATGGCTTTAATGGTCTTGTTCAAACTTAGGTATACCTCTCCAAGATTTAAATAACTAATGCCCTGTGAGCTCTTCAGATCGGCCACCTGTGCCAACTGCAACGACAACATTGAATAATTCAACGACTCATATAAATGATGTTTGTTATTGGATACTTTTCCGAAAATATTATAAGCATCTGCCAGGCTCACATACACATTAATGTATTGCCGGGTATTATGTATGGCAGCCGCAATGGTTTTTGCTTTTAGATAAGATGAAATAGCAGATAACATAAAATTGGTGTCATTTGCCTCTCTTCCCTTATCCATCAAGCGGTTCCCTATTCGATTAAGGCTATTGAGTACTTCGAGGTTTTGTTTATCTTTATTTAAGGTTAGTGCCTCTTCATAATAATCAAGTGCCTTATTATAATTTAAAAGTGCCGAATAAACATCTCCCACAGCGATAAAACATTTTGAAATTGCGCTTGTATCATTGATGTTCTCGGCTATTTGAATGGCCTCTTTTAAAAC
Source organism: Bacteroidota bacterium (assembly GCA_040386075.1). Lineage (GTDB taxonomy): Bacteria > Bacteroidota > Bacteroidia > B-17B0 > Aurantibacillaceae > UBA4416. Next base: position 142,251 of record JAZKGE010000032.1, on the reverse strand, counting down.
ACTAAGCGCTTTCAAATAATCTCCCTGGTTCCTATCAAGAATAGCAAGCTCACTTAATGCAGCTACCTCGCAGGAAGGATCGTTTATTTGTTTTGCCAGCTCTATCGATTGCAGCCCATAATTATAGGCCTGTTTGGCATCCACGTCAATATATTCATGTGCCAGTTTTTGTAATGCATTTGCTTTAACACGGCCATCGGTACTGTTTTTAATAACCAGCTTGATCGAATCAATAGCGGGATTATTTTGAGCCTGAAAACTCAAAACAAACAGCAATAAATATATAACAGATACTATTCGCACAAATAGCTACAGGTATTAATAAGGACCATTTTTGGAAAACCGGCGCAAATATATAATAAAAAAGGCTCGCAATTCTGTAAGGCTTCTGGAGGAAAATGCTAGGCCTGAATCGAAAACACTATAAAACAAAAAAGCCTCACATTTCTGTGAGGCTTTGGTGGGAGATACAGGGTTCGAACCTGTGACCCCCTGCTTGTAAGACATAATCTTATATAATACTTACTATTTGGTTAATTATGAATTAACGTGTAAAATATGGCATTTATAGGGTACTTTAGTGATTTATTATTTGTTTGTTATCTGTTTATTTTGTAATTATGTATGCAAATTGTATGCAAAAAACACTTTCAAACTAATGAAAAGCGAATACTTTATCTCCATTACCTTAGATACAAGGAGACCCAAGACAAATGGCAAATACCCTGTTAAATTGCGGTTATTTACGTCCCATCCCCGAAAACAAAAGCTTTATAGTACAAAATTTGAGTTTACTAAAAAGGAATTTCAAAGCACTTGGGAGGTAGACAAACCAAGATTGGAGCATAAAGAGGCAAGAAACGAGATGAAAGCTCTTGAATTAATGGCGGAAGAAGTTGCTAAAGCTATAAAACCCTTTTCTATTAGTCAATTTGAAAAAAAGTTTTTACGAAATAAAGGAGATGGAATAGATGCCATTTATCACTATAAGGTAATGATTTCGAAGTTAGAGGCAAATGAAAACATAAATACAGCCGAAACGTATGATCTCGCATTAAAATCTTTTACAAATTTTATTACTAAAACAAGCAAAAAGATCCCTACTAAAATTTCGTTAACCGATATAACTCCTGATTGGCTTCAAAGATATGAGAACTATATGGTTAAAGATTTAGAAAGAAGTAAAACAACAGTTTCTATTTATGTCCGAACACTTCGTGCTATTTTCAATGTAGCGATTAAGGACAAGGAAATCGATACTGAACTATATCCTTTTGGAAAAGGTAAATACCAGCCTCCGGCAGTTAAAAATGTCAAAAAAGCATTATCGAAATTTGAATTGAAAACTCTATTTGAAGCAAAGCCGAATACTGATGAACAGTATAAAGCAAAGGATTTTTGGTTCTTTAGTTATGCTTGCAATGGGATGAATATAAAGGATATTGCATTATTAAAGTATGGAGATATAGAGGATAATAAATTGGTATTTTACAGAGCCAAAACAGCAAACACGTCTAAAACCGATTTAAAGCCCGTTACAGCATATCTAACGCCTCATGCCAAAGGAGTTATCGAAGCGTACGGAAACGATAAGAAAGACAAAAAAGAATACATTTTTTCGATAATTTCAAAAACAGATACTGCCAAAGAAAAGCAAACTAAAATCAAAAACTTTACCAAGTTTATAAATCAGAATTTGAAAATCTTAGCGAAAAGCGTTGGAATAACGGAAGATATTTCAACGTATTGGGCAAGACATAGTTTTGCTACAAATGCAATTCGTAAGGGAGCATCTATGGAGTTTATGAGTGAAGCTTTAAACCACAGTAACACAAATACAACAAAGGGCTACTTTGCAGGGTTTGAGGACAAGGACAAAAAATTATTTATGGAACAATTAATGGATTTTGATTAATTCTAATCATTAGATTTAAAACTCAGGTTGATCTTGATTTAATTTTTTTTGCGATAATGATCCCATAAAATAATCAAAATCATCGCTCCATTGTTTTATTCCTGGCTCTAAGTGATCTCTGTCTTTTACATGTCTCAAAGCTAAAAAAAACAGAAACCCCTTAAAAAAACTTGAAATCCTATCTGAATGCCGACCAAAATCATAGCAAAAATCTATTGCTTCTTTTATTGTTTTTTCGGACTTATTCGGTAGATATTTAAGCCAAAAATGATGTACAAATAAATTTCTTTTTTTTAGATACTCATTAAGTTCTTCCTCAATTATAAACTTAGGATTTAATTTCAATAATTTAAAAATAGCACCGAGTGTCCTATGTGCATTTTTAGATTTTTTTGATTCGTCAAGAAAATCCGTAGTGGTAATTCGATAAATGTCTTTATCGAATTCAATTAAGCATTCCAATAGTTGTCCGGTAATAAACTCTACTCTTTGGGCAGAAACTAATGCCATTCCTATTCTTGAATATACAAAGTCCTCTTTTGTCATACGGATTAATGTAGCTATAAGTTTTCCTCTTCAAATACGTTTTTTTCCAATTTAGTGGCTGCATTTGCAAATTTATCTTGTATGCTTTCCCTTTCCAAAACCTTGACTTTAATATATTCTACAATTCCCTTCAATATACAATCTTGATTTTTATAGAGATCCTGATTTTCAAGCAATTTAATGCAATCAAGAAGTGTGTCATTATTTAATCTAAGTTTTTTAATAGCAATTGCATAAAATATTTCAGTTAACCCTTCTGCATGAGGATCATTCAAATGATTTATCATATCCCCTAAAACAGATTGCATCTGTAAACTAAGCTCTAAGGACAAATCGTATCTAAAATCGTCTTTGCCGCCCGATCTAAGAATTGATGCTTGAATAATCCCATCATTAAACCGAACAAAATTTCCTGGGTCGATTACATTTCTTACATACTCGCTTTGTGATAGTCGCCCTTTACATTTCAATTCATTTACTACGCATGACATAATAAAAAAGATCTCAGATTGGCTCGAGGTTTCAATAAACCTTTGATTCGGAGCAAATACAAAGCCTTTTCGGATTTTTAAAGGGTCGTCTTTGATAGGATGTGGGAAAAACAAATTATTTTCAAAACCCCTATTTTTTCCACTCTCATTAAATTCTTGTTCTCTTTTAACACAATATTCTAAAGTTTTATTGCACTTTACCGAATGCTCCTCTAAAAATTCATTTAATAACAAAATAAATTCTTTTTCTTCGTGCCAAGCAGTTACATGAGCTTCATTGACACAATGTATTGTTTCAACATTAATGACTTTATGTGTCCCCTTTCCAAATTCACCTAATCCAAGATTGGAATCCAAAAATTCCAAATGTTGTGGCATAGGAGTTCTACTGATAAGCGTAAAAAAGATTCTTTGCAAATTTTGCTCATAGTCTCTCAACGCTCTACTTAAATATAATAAATTTCTGCCAGTTACAATTGAAGAACTAATTATTGCAATAGACCCTTTTTGCACGGGATCAATCGTTCCTATTTCATTAACTCTTAATATACTGTCTTCTGAAAAACTAATACCGTGTTCATTTATAATTTCACGAATAATTTTCGCTAACATTAGCGATGAATTATCAGATAAAACAACCATATATTTTAACGATGCTGGAATATATTGAAGTACATATTTTTCAAGCTTATCGAATATTGCTTTATACGGTGGGGTTGCCTTTTTTCTATTTGGCCATTCATTAAGGATTACATCTATATCAAGATAAATTTCATAATTTTTATCCTGCTCACTATTTTCCTTAAAATATGCTCTAAAAATTGCTTGATCCTTTTCTGACTGCCTATAAAAATCTCTCATTCTACCTAAGAACGCCGGGGCATCAGCCTTATAAATAAGTTGACTTATAATATTTGGCTTTTCCAATAAAAAAACGTCTCCTTCTACGGGAACAGGTAAGGAATTATCTGAACAGAACACGCACTTATCTCCTTTTACCACATTGTAAGTATTGAATTTCTTTAATCCTTCTGGATTTGTATCAAGATTATGTGTCAGGTCACAAACTACTTGAGCATCAAAAGTTTTTTCAACGTCCAACCCATAAATAATAGCTATATTAGAAAGTTCAATGCTTTTCTTTCTATCATTTATCATTCGATTAATAATACTGCCCGACGTAGATGAAGAAATTAAAAATAGACTTTCTCTCTCTGCTTTAAATTTTGATTCTTCAAATAACTTATATGATCCGAAACTTTCAATGTGTATTTCTTTCCCATGGAATCCATTTAAGTCTTTATAAAGACTAACAAACGCAAATGCTAATGAATTTATTGAAGATGTGTCACAATAAATGTTTTTAAACTCCTTTTTTGCGAATTTTCTAAGAATTGAAGAAGCAATGAACATTATCTCAGATCCGTTTATTAAAACATTTCCAGTTCTCAAAAACCTGTCACAATGTTTGCCTGATGGGAAAACGAAATGATGAGATTTTTGAGAAATGATCAATCCACCACGTTTTAAAAAAATCGAAACTAACGCACGGTTATATATCTCGTCCATCATTTCCTTTAAAACCAACGTTCCATCCGAATAACGAAACTCCCCATTCTTATCAAAATGAATGAGAAAAAGTGATTTTTCAAACTGCTTGTTTTTAAATAAAGGTATATAATTATAAATCTCGCTCGCTTCTTTAAAAAGTTCCGCAATTTCTTTGCTAATGTATTCGGGACAGATTACATAAATTCTATCAGGGGGAACATTATTTAAAAAATAGTCCCTTAATTGAATCTGAAAATCATCTTGGTAATCTAATATGTTTCTATATGAACAAAAAAGAAGAAGTATCTTTTCCATACGTGAACTACCGCCCCCGTAATCAATTTCTTTATTAAAACTATGGATAAAAAATTTCTTCATTTCGTCTCATTTATAGGGTAAGCCATTGTAATCAAAGTCCCTGCCGTAAAATCCATTTTACTAAACTTCGATGGATTCATAGTATTCCAGTCTTTCAACTCTACTTTATCTATTTCCGTCGTTTCTATATAAGGCGAGTCGATTAAATTTCTATAGAGAGAAACGTGTCCGCTTCTGATCTTCAAAAAGCCTCGTTGAGTGTTTAGTGTTTGCAAAACATTGTTCAATCCAAAACCTTTATGTTTGCCTTGGAAACCTGAAACCGAGGTAACACCTTTAATTAAGCAATTTTTAATAGTGTCAACTTCTTCTTTCGTTGTAACATTCTCATTCCACTTAGATCCTAAAAATCTCTTAACCATGCCAGGTCCGCTATCGAATACCGATATTTCAAGCATAAAATTATCAGTCTCATTAAGGGCTAAATTATAATACTCTTCAAGTCCTTTATGATTATTCGCATTTTCTATAAATTTAGCTTTTGAACTACGATGAATTTTAATGAAAATTCCACGAGTATTCGGGGATAATTCTATTTGATTCAAATAATCTTTCTTTGCATGTTCATCTGTATTCTTTATTAATTCCCAAACTATAGTTTGTAAATTATCCAATAGCTTAATAGAATTTGCATTTATGCGAGTAGTGTATATTCTACCCAAATACTCAAATATTCTATAAATTGTATTATTAAGCAATGAAGGACTTTCAGCGTACTTAAAATTGTTTATGTAAAACCAATGAGATAACCCTTTTTCTTTAGAATAATGATCAAAGCAAGGGATTAATAATGCTTCATTTGATAACCCTTCAAAGAAATCAAGCTTATCGTGCATCCTTAATGTGTGCTTCCTAAAATCCTCTTTCAATGAAACACCTTCCTCATTCACAATTTCTGTACTTTTCCAAACAGTAGAAAGAACAGTATAACCAAAATAATCATTAGCGTAATTTTTTATTGCTTCTTTATTATCGATACTGATTGGTATGATTAACTTTCCCTTGCTTTTTCTTACCCATGAGAATAGGATTAGTAGTAGGGAAGGAAGAATACCAAAACCTCTATAATTAAAATCGATAGGCAATTGTAAATTATAATCATCAGTAGATTCATTTACTTTTAAGAGTATTTCTTCTACAGTAGTGTTATTTATTTTATTTGGAATTTTTATTATCTTCATTTCATCAATTTCTCCATATTCCCGTATTTGATACTGGTCCGTTTTAATAATGAAAAATACAAAAATTTGGCTGAATTATAGGTACTAAGTAAATTATATTCATTTTTTAAAGATCAGTTATGGGCATAAGCAGTTATTTTTTTGGCACTAAAGCATTTTTAAGGCAAGAAAGAAAAGATATTGTAACTCAAGTTCAAAAGGTTGTTCGCAGTTACCAAACTATAAGAAACCTTTCTAACGAGGAAAAAAACACTTTTTTTAAGGTGTCCAAAGCACATATAAAAAAAGTTGCAACTATTGAAACAAGATTTAGAAATTTATATAGCCATGTTCTATTTTACTGCCTTTTACCTATTGGAATATTCATTCAATTTATTCTGCCCTTTATTATAAACAGATGCTATAACTCATTTAATTATTCTGGATGGCAGTTGTTATGGTATTTTTTATTAGTGCTACTTTTTTTTGGTATTGTTGCTTCCATAATACTTATTCCTGTTAGTTTATTTAAGCTTAAGGAATATAACAAAAAAAAGATAGGGGTTTTACAGGGCACATATTTTTTCATTACAACTTCTTGCTTGCTTTATTACTCTTATAATAGGCTCTATCTTGATGGCTCTTTGTTATATAAATCCTTTTTTGTTGGAATGTTTAATGCTGTTATGTATTTAATAGGTGTTGGATTCATTATTATTTGTTTGCTCGAACCATTAAACATATTATATAAAGGTCGAAAACTAAATAGAATCCCTGAGTCTGTTATCATAATTGGTATTATCCGATTATTACGTGAATCTGAAAGAAAAATACTTTATAATAATAATGAAAGGAAATTAATGTTTTTATTTAAAGTCGAAAAATATGCTCTAATTATTGAGAGACAAATGCCTCTTTTGATCGACTCCTTTGATAAACGAAGTAATATGTGGGCAAAAAAAACCTATAGCGAAATCGCTTTCTCCTTTAGAGACTTAAAAAAGGAAATCATAATAAATGGGAAACTGAGCAGCTATAATTTGAATAAACTTTTAAGTGACTATTTTAAAAAAATAATAGTTAATGATTGGAACTCATTGGACAGAAAAGAGCTGCCAAAAGAACTTATTATAAAACAGGCTAAAAACAAAATGTTTTTTTATATCAAAACCTTTTTTGTAGCGATTTTTCCAATAAGTACGTTGGGTATTATACGACATTATGAAATATTAAATATAGACACCATTCATTTTCAATATGTAATGATTGTTACGATTTTATGGTTTATAGTTAATATTTTAGTTATACTTGATCCTTCCATTCGAGAGAAAATTTCTGCTATTAAAGAGGTCGCTACAATGCGAGGACCACAAGACTAACTATTATATTAATTTTTATGGCTACTCATTTTGCCCCACATCTTGATAAAGCAATTATACACGAATTAAAACACAAATTCGGGATACAGGAATTTCAACCGGAACACTACAAAATCATTAAGAAAAAGCACGTTTATTTTCCAGAAACCCGTCCCGACTATGCTAAATTTCCCGAATTGTTTGAAAAGGTATTTGATTTGGAACGAGCCAAGAACAAGAGTTTAAAGGGATTTATTGACAGAGAAATAAAAAGGTTCGGGAATTATCGGGATATAATCGGGACAAAAAGTACATATTTTTATGATCTAATAGTAGAATGGATTGAGTTTTTAAATGAAAAAAGGAACGTACCTCAGCCCGAAAGAGTAATTCAGAAC
>JAZKGE010000032.1:0-134444 GCA_040386075.1 Bacteroidota bacterium | reverse complement strand
GGCAGTATAAACGTATTCAATAAAGTGCCACTTAGTGCGGTTAATCAATACTTCATGCAATTAGCAGATAATAAGAGTAAAGATGGATCTCCATTTCTAACTAAATTGGAAGTGGAAGCTTTTATAAAAAGAGCATTTGGTGGCGGTTCAAGTAAGAAAAAATTAAGTTTTAATGTTGTACAAAGCGAGCAAATGATGATTTGGAGGCTCTTTTACAATTTCTACAATTCGTGTACTCTTAACTCGGAATACGATAGTGGCAAACAGGGGAATAAGAAAAAATATATCGAACTGGTAACTAAGCATTTTACAAATTGGAGGTTCGAGCAAGTGGATAATAATTTTTCAAGGTCAAATACAAAGTTGTGGAAACCACTTAAAACATACATAACGAATACATAAAGTACATTCTTTGTACATAAAGTACGTTCTTAATTATAGCGTCCAATAAGGCTATAATATTGTACCTGTAACCAATAAATACAGAAACAATGAACGAAATTACATTTGAACAATTACCGAAAGCAGTAAGTGAATTGCTAAACATGGTAGGCAATATTGAAAAAAGACTAAGTACTGCGGAAAATCATGCTGAAACCGACCATCCTTTAACCATCGAGCAAGCCGGCGAATACATTAAGTTAAGCCGTGGCACTATATATGGCTTAGTTAGTAGTAATAAAATACCCTTTTCAAAACAAGGAAAAAGGCTTTACTTTTCAAAAAAAGACTTGACGGATTGGATTAAAGAAGGCAAAAGAAAAACAATTACAGAAATTGAAAATGATGCTTCGTTATCCATTAAAAGCAAAAAAAAGTAAATGTATGATTTTGTTAAAACAAAACTCTTGGGAATAAATCCCAAACGCTTATTGTTAAACTCACATTTAGAGTTCATACAAAAAGTAAATACCTCAACCGGGGAGCTGGACAACAAACAAACGGCGATCACAAACAACATGGTATTTAAAATCGTAAATGGATGCTATACTAACCTTAATGGGAGTTTACATAAATACAAAAATCAAGGTTTGCATAATTATAATGATTTTACCATTAGTGATCTTATAGAGGTTTTAAAAGACCTTTCTATCAAGTTTGATCTAAACCCATACCAAACGGATATTCAAAATTTGGAGTTTGGTGTAAACGTCGAGTTACCATATAAGGTCAAAGGCTTTTTAAAATCAATCGTTACATATAAGGGAAAGGAGTACAATAAAGAAACTTTCAATAATAGAGGCTATTTGTTGAGGTTTGAATTTGATCATTACGATTTGAAAATTTACGATAAATCTTTACAATATAAGTTAGATAAAAACATAGTCCGGTTTGAGATTAAGGTTAAAAAAATGGAATATTTTAATAGTAAAAGTAGGAGCATAGGAATCTATACCTATGTGGATCTTTTCAAAAATGATGTAATAATCAAGTTGAAAAAATTGCTAATAGATGCCTTTAATGATTTGGTTTTTTATGATTTCTCCATCAAAATAAATACTATAACCAAAAAATTAGATAAGGAACTGTTAAGCATAGGTCAGAACCCTAAATATTGGAGCGAATTTAAAACACCTCATACAAAACAGTATTATAGAGATTTGAAGCGTTATAGAGCGTTAGTTTTGAAATACGGAAACGGCAATATTCAAAATCATGTTTTAGAATTGATTACCGAAAAATTGGATTGTGTTTTTAAGAGAAATGAGAAAGTTGAAACTGAAATAGCTGAATATCTATCCTCTTTTCAGCAAAATAGTGTACTCGTTTTAACCGCTTCTTAAAATGAAAATGCAAGCATAAAGTGTACTCTTTTTAACTATTCAAGTATATTGTTAAATCACACCCAAAAACATTCACACTATAATAGTATGAAATAGTATGAATTTTACTCGACAAAAATGTAAGTCCGCCATCTATTGGCAACCTTATAGCTGCCCTAATGGCAGAACTATTTTATTTGGCAGGACGTTGTAAAACTCGTGGAATTCTCATCGCTTAAATCACATTCTTTTGAAGCGTCTGCTTTCTTTTTACTCATTATGTTACGATTTGTAGTTGTCGTAGAGCCGGAAATTCCACTATTAGGAGTTGTAACACATTCACAATCATAATTCTTTTTACATGAAGCTACGCTTACAAATACTATTACTAAGATGGCAAATTTTTTCATTTTACTGATATTATTAGGTTTTTAATTCCTTTGTTTAAATTAGGGCTAACTTCCCACTCTTTATAGCCCTCGGAGGTGTATATCCTTACCATCTTGATAGTGTTGGATAATAATTTGTCGGCTTGACTTTGACTTAAATAATACTCTGTATGAGTTCCGAGATTTGCAGAACCATTATACTTATGAGTTCCATCGCCATAGTTAGTGATCTGATATTCTGAATTTTCAATCTCTACTACCTCATCATTTTCAAGTAGAAACATTATTTTATCTCCCTTTTTAATTGAGTAAACGGAGTTATTCAAAGTCAATTCTAAACCAAAGTATAACGTACTATCTATTCTTGATATGCGATAAAAGCTTTGAGTCGGCTTCCAAGTACCTTTTGTTTTTGTGAAACCAAACCATTCAGTCCTCTTAATTACTGCTTTGGTAAACTTATCTGTTTTATCAACTGCAAGCTTTTGAGCCGTTAAACTAAACGTAAAAATCAAGCATAGGAAAATAATACTTTGTCTTTTCATTACGATTCTGAAATAGGTTAAAGAACAAATATAGTATTATATTACTACATTAAAAACGGCAAAAAGCCACAATATTGTATGTGGCAAAATCAGAAAAAGACATTTATTTATATGCTTTCGGGCAACACTTAGCCGAAATTAGGAGAGATAAAAAGTTCTCCCAAGAGCAACTTGCTTTTTCTGCCGATATTGATCTTGGAACTTTAAGTAAATTAGAAAGAGGATTGCTTAATATTAGTGTGTATAACACTTTTAAAATATCCAAAGCATTAAGTATTTCTCAAATGGAGTTGTTTAACTTCGATATAACGTCTAAAAAGAAGTAGTGGCAAGGGTTCACGGATTTTCAGTTTTTTTACTTTAAACGCCTTTTATATGCAAATTGTATGCAAATGAAAAAAGGCTTTCAAACTATTAAGTCTGAAAGCCTTTATTTCATTGGTGGGAGATACAGGGTTCGAACCTGTGACCCCCTGCTTGTAAGGCAGGTGCTCTGAACCAGCTGAGCTAATCTCCCAAATCGGGTTGCAAATATAAGGGCTTTTTTGAAATCCGCAAAAAAAAGAGTGATTTTTTTGAAAAAAAATTACAGGTCGTAATAATAGATCTTTATCTGGGCTGCATCCTTCAAAAAATCAATTTTATGAACCGAGTAACGGTGCACGTTAAAGCCCGTTCTAAGCTTCAGATCAGCCAATAATTCCTCTTGTTTCCCTTCTTTGATCATTTCTATATTTTCATATAAAATGGTTTTTACACTCTCTTTTTTCATGAAAATATTGCTCTCCAAAAGGTACGTAATGATCAAAACCACTGCATTTATACCCACTAAAAAGATATATTCGATGTTATCTGCGGTATCCTTGATCTTTGTAACAGCAGATACTAATCCAAGCGCGATTACTAAAAACAGATAAGTCATGTCTTTAATAGCGATCTCCTCGGTTTTATAACGCAGCATGCTAAATACAGCAAATAAACCAAAGGCAGCTCCCATTGATAGATCGACCTTGTTTAACAGGAACGATATCAAGAAAATAACAATGTTAAAAATGAAATAGGTAAAAAACAACTCGCGGTGTTTATAGATAGGATAATAAATGAACCTTACCAGAATAAATACAGAAGTCAGGTCAATTAGTAATCTGACCAATAGTTTAACAGACATTTTTTGAAATTCTCCAAAACCTGAAAGGCTTGTTGCTGCATCTCCTGCAATTTGTAATAGCATCATGAGTTAATTATTTTTTTTACGTTTGACAATTTGCGTTTAAAATTATTTTTTTTGACTTCGGCGTAAGAACTTGCTACCCCAAAACAATACTTGCTGATGGAGCCCTGGCGAATATGCTTTTTGCGCATGATAGCAACAAATGGTGAAGCAATTTTGCTATCCTGTTTTACTTCGGCAATCACTAACTGATCTAACAATTCTCTTTTCCCATCTTTTTCAAATTCTAAATTCAGGTCAAGTGTTAATCGCTCGGCAGAAATTTTATTTACTAAGGTGATCCTACTATAATTGATCCAGATCTTTGGCAATAAGATCAAGGGATCAAAGGGTAATGTTCTTTGCAAAAATTCAAATGCTTTGCCGGTATGTAATTCGGGCACTTCAATTTCCTTGATGCGTGTTTTTAAAGTCCGGCCTTTATTGTTTTTAAATTTTACCTCTAAAAATCCAATGTTACTTTCAACATAAGTTCTGTGCCGGATCTTATAGCGGTTTAATTTACCACTGTGGTGCTCATTATACAGGTCAAAATATTCAGTATCGAAATATAACGTTTTGTACCGGCTGATGCGATTCCCTTCTACATCCAATATGCGATAGTAATTCTGAGCTTCTTCTAAAATTGTTGCCAGCCCGCTAATGTTAAAGGTAAATTTAGTGTCAGTTCTGTCCATTAACTTTACACCGTCCATTTCCTGAAGGGTAATTGAATCGAACTGATCTAATTTATCTGAAACCTGTTGGTTCATTTATTTTGTAATGTACACGTATTTTTTTATTGAAATTACTTTACCGCCTGCATCTGTTGTTCTTTTTTCTGTTTTCAGGCCTTTATTATCATACGTGTACGTATGTTTTTTAGTGGGTTTTCCCGTTGCATCAAAAAAACTTTCCTCAGTCTTTTCACCCGACATATTATACCTAGTGTATTTTTTCTCTACAAGCTTATTGGCAGCATCATACTGTTCATCTTCAATTTCATCACCTTCGCTATTATACTTGATCTTATGAATATCTTTTACAGCTCCTTCCTTAGTATAATCTGTAGTTTCGATCTCATTGCCCTTAGAGTCAAAAATGGTTTTGCTTTCATTGATTGTTTTTCCATTTTCAACAACCGATACAGCTGAGGCCTTGATCTTGTGCTCTTTGACCTCTTTTTTACTTTGAGCAAAACATAATGGTGCCAGCGCAATAAAACATATAGATAAAAAATTGGATGTCATGTGTGTGATAATTTAGTTCCGGTTTACTGAAATAAAACTTCCTTTTGAATAAGAAGATGTTTCTTTGATACTGATAACATAAAAATAAATGCCGGCTGCATAATCTACAGAATTTAAAACGTAGCTTTCATTGCCTTTTAAATTATGGATTTGAATTAATTTACCTGTTCCATCAAAAATACTAATTTCCCATGGATGATTAGCTGTGTTATTCTTTAACTCAATTACCGATTGAGCTGTTACCGGATTTGGGAAACAAAAAGACTGCATTTCATTTAAACCTGCCAGTTCATTTATCCCTATCAAAATCGGTGTTCCTGTAGAATATAAATGATGTGCATACAGATCATAGTTTGATGTGTTTCTGCGATCTTCCCAAACGTAGATAGCTCCCCCAGCTCCATCAGTCACCTGTGCCACATTTTCCTGATCATCCGATGCGTTACAAACAGTTACTCCGCCGCTTGTCCATTGTACAACACCTGTAGAATTAATACTCTGGGTTTTAATATCCCATCCTAATGCGGTTGAATCCTGCCAGGCTAAAATGGCGCCACCGGTTCCATCATTTATTACATTTGGATTGATAGATTTTATGCCATTGGAGATCAAGATACCATTACTTGCCAATTGGTTTGCACCTGCTAATGATACTATTTGCGCATAGATGGCATTAAAGTTTACTGTTGTTCTATCATCCTTCCAGGTTAACATGAGTCCGGCAGTACCTATGTATTTTATATCCAAAGCACTTTGGTTATTAGTGGCGCCACAAACCAAAACACCATTAGCTGTCCATTGAACCGCCCCAGCAGCATTGACTCTTTGAGCATAAATATTATTATCAATAGCATTTCTCTTATCTGTCCAGCCTATTAAGGCTCCATTGGCTCCATCCGGTTCTATCCGGGGATTATTTTGGGTATTGATCGCATTACAAACAACTACGCCGTTAGCTGTCCAAAGGCTTGCCCCGGAGTTATCGATCCTTTGAGCGTAAATATCGTAATCGGCATTGTTTCTTTTATCCTGCCAGGTAATAATTGCTCCACCCAAACCATCAACATCTATTTTAGGATTATTTTGTGCGTTTGGTGAGTTACAGATGTTAACCCCGTTAGTTGTCCATAGCAATGTTCCTGTAGAGCTGATCCGTTGTGCGGATATATCCCAGTAGTTATTCAGGGAATCTTCCCAAACAATGATAGCACCTCCGGCATTATCTGACGATATCTTTGGATTTTTTTGATTGGTTGTTTTAGAGCATACGGCAATGCCGTTAGTGGTCCATAGAACATTACCCGACGAATCTACCTTTTGAGCATAAATATCAAAATTACCCGCACGGTTATCTTCCCAGGTAATAATTGCACTCCCATCAATGCCTGATGAGATCAAGGCAGATGATTTTTGGGTGCCAGTATAAGTACAGATAGCAATGCCATTGTTAAGCCACTTCTCGTGCCCGTTCTTTTTAATGCGCTGGGCATATATATCTGTAGCAGTAACTGTAAATGTTCTTTTATCATCCCATGATACAACAACTCCCCCTTTGGTATCTGTAACCGTATGCACATTGTCCTGTCCTTTGTCGGCAATAGCTACCGGAGCGTTTATTATGGTGTTAGCGTTCCACTGGGCCGATAAAGAAAAAGAAATTAAAAGCAGTGCGTAAACAGATAGCGTTTTCATATAGTTCATTAATGTAAAAGTAATATAAATTTAACTTTAAATTTATGCAAAATAGGCGAATAGTCAAATTTTAGAGAGGAATATCTCTCGTGTTAAAAATCTAAAAATAAAAGGAATTTTGATAGAAAATTTTTACAAAACCAGCGTATATCCTATTCCTAAAATATAAATACTTTCAGGTGTTGAAATATTGAATTCTGATTGAATGAGGTAGTAAAGGTTGACCGAATTTTTTTTATTCAACTCATACTCCACCCCCAATACATTCCTTATCCGATGAAATCCATTATTATATAAAGGTCCGTCGCCACGTGGCGCTCTGATCTGGTAGCGTAACTCACATGAAATATAGGGACTGATGTTTTTAGTAGCAGCATATTTTAGATCTGTTTTAAATCTCAAGAACTGCTCAGTCAATTTTCCTTTTCTACTTGTGTTGAAATCCTGAACTTCTATCTGGTATCTGATGCGTTCGCTTAATGTAAATTTATTAAGTTTTTTCTTAAGCGTAACATCCAGCATTAACCTATGCCTGTAACTATATGTTCCTTCCAGACGCCTTTTTTGTATAGTACGGTAAGTGGGGCTTATTTTCAGGAATTTGGTTGCTTTGTAATCGATGCCAATGTTGGTGTAAAATAAATTAATGCGTTGATAATTTTCTCTAAGTCTGAATTCCTGATCGATAACAAAAATTATTTTTTTATTTAAAGCATGTTGAATAGAAAGTGTATTCCACATACCTGCATCATTGCTTTGCTGAGAACTACAAGGAAATGCAGACAGAATTAAACAACTAAAAAAAAATATGTTTCTGAAGATCATTGTTTTATTTGGCAAGAACAAAATCATCCAATACTACTTTTTCCTTCTTCTTGGTAATAGTTACTTCCATAAGCACTTCCTTAGGAACCGCAAGATATGGTTGTGTTGTATCTTCAGTCAATGCATACACTTTGTATTTTCCTTTTCTTAAATAATTAAATTTAAAGGATCCGTCGTAAGAGGTCTTAACTGTATTTCCAACTTCAGTACCATCTCCATAAATAATATAAACTGTTTCTCCCGGCGCATAATACTCGGCTGTTACAATGGTATAAGAATCATCGTAATCCTTCATGTAAATTTTTCCCTCAATAGAAGCAAAACCACCTTCGCCCGGCTGCTTTTTACAGGACAAAAAGCTAAGGCCTACTAAAACAAATAAAGCAATTGTATGTTTCATAGAGAGTAATGTATTAATCAATGTTAAATAAATCTTAAATTTAATCAAAATTCAATAAAATTATTTACTTTGCGTCGATTTATGAGACAAATCCATCGTTTGTTTCGGTAAATTTAAAATTATAATAGTGGGAAAAAGAACCAAACATATTTTTGTTTTCATCTTCGTTTTTAGCGTGTTTTCACTCACGCTTCAAGCGTCTATTATAAATTCGTGCAAAGTATCCAAGGCATTTAAAACTCAATCTCAGCAAAATCCTGTTACTGAAGAAGAGGAAGAAAGTCACGATAGCGATGAATCGGTTGATGAAGAAGTTTTATTCTTATCGCACCATTCTATTCTTGATACTACTCAATATTTGAGCAAATTATCATGGTCATCACTTGAAATAAACTATCCATCCAGTGCCAAAAATATTCTGGTACCACCTCCCAAGTATTAATTAATTGCATGCCTGCTTGTATGCGGGCCTAAAATTTATTTTTTACAATTAATTAAATCATTAAAAAAATTTATGTTTCAAAAGAATCTTTTGTCTGACCTAAAGTCGGGCGTTGTAGTATTTTTAGTAGCACTACCTTTATGTTTAGGGATTGCTCTTGCGTGTGGAGTGCCTTTATTTTCAGGAATTATAGCCGGCGTAGTTGGGGGTATTTTAGTGACCTCATTAAGTGGTTCAAAATATAGTGTATCGGGCCCGGCTGCCGGTTTAACAGCCATTGTTATTGCTGCAATAGCACAATTAGGAAGTTTTGAAGTGTTTTTAGCAGCTGTTGTATTTGCAGGAGTCGTGCAAATAATTTTAGGCATTTTAAAAGCCGGAAGTATAGGGAATTATATCCCAAATGCAGTCATTAAAGGAATGCTGGCAGGTATAGGGATAATTTTGATCATTAAACAAATTCCACATTTATTTGGCTATGATAAGGATCCTGAAGGAGATGAGGCGTTCTTTCAAATAGATGGAGAAAACTCATTTACCGAATTGATCAATATGATAAATTTTGTTACACCCGGCGCAATTATAGTTGGCGTGGTTTCGTTTATCGTACTTTTTGTTACCGAAAAATCATTTTACAAGAAAAATAAAATCTTGTCAAATGTACCCGGCCCACTTTTGGTGGTTATTATTGGTGTTTTATTTACCCTTGCTTTTAAAGCTTCTTCTTTTCTAGCCATTGATTCTCAACACCTGGTTAACTTACCTACTATCTCAAACTTTGATGATCTAAAGAGTAATTTATTCTTTCCTGACTTTAGTAAAGCAGGGACAACAGGGTTTTGGATCATTGTGTTTACCCTTGCAATCGTTGCGAGTCTGGAAACATTACTAGGAATTGAAGCAATAGATAAACTGGATCCTGAAAAAAATGAATCCAATACCAATAAAGAATTATTGGCGCAAGGCGTTGGAAATATTGTATGTGGTTTAGTAGGAGGTTTACCTGTTACTTCTGTTATTGTGCGGAGCTCTGCAAACATTAATGCAGGAGCAAAATCGAAAGCATCGGCCATATTACACGCTTGTTTACTATTGATAAGTGTTTTGTTGCTGCCGCAAATACTGGCTCTGATCCCAAACGCATCTCTGGCTGCTATATTAATAATGACCGGTTTTAAATTAACCAAAGTGGCTATCTTTAAAGAGCAATGGAAATTTGGATACGAGCAATTCATTCCTTTTGTAGTAACTATTACTGTGATGCTCCTAACAGACCTACTAAAAGGCGTTTGTGCCGGTGTGATCATATCTATTATATATATAATCAGAGATAATATTAAATCATCGTTTGATGTCAGTAGCAATACCATGAATAACGAATTATATTATCTGATAAAGCTTCCTCAACATGTTACTTTTTTTAATAAAGGATACCTGATCAAATTCTTCAGTGAATTAAAACCTCACAGTAAATTAATTATTGACGGGAGTATCAACAAAAAAATTAACCGTGATTCGAAAGATGTGATCGATGATTTCATTAGAACCGCAAAAAAAAGAAAAATAGAAGTAGAGCTTGTAAAATACACACACTAAATTATGGATAAAGCATATCAAAAATTAATAGATGGCAACAGGCGTTTTGCGATGGAGAAAACATTTGATGATCCCGAGTATTTCAAAAAATTATCGCTGGGCCAGAAACCTGATTATTTGTGGATCGGTTGCAGTGACAGTCGCGTGCCTGCTAATGAAGTAACTAATACTGAAAGTGGTGAAATGTTTGTGCACAGAAATATTGCAAACCTGGTTGTACATACTGATATGAATTTAATGAGTGTACTGGAATATGCTGTAACTGTATTAGGAGTTAAACATATTATTGTATGTGGGCATTATGGCTGTGGTGGCGTGAGAGCTGCTATGGGCAATGGGAGTTACGGCTTGGTAGATAACTGGTTAAGAAATATAAAAGATGTTTATCAAAAACACCTTATAGAATTAGAATCAATTTTAGACGAAGATAAACGTATTGACAGGTTAACGGAACTGAATGTGATTGAACAGGTTCAGCATTTAGCAAAAACAAAAATAGTACAGAGTGCCTGGGCTCAAGGAAAGCAACTTGCTATTCATGGCTGGGTATATGGACTAAATAGCGGATTAATCACCGAATTAAAAGCGGTGTATGATGAGAAAGGTGATATTGAACCAGTATACAGGTACGAGTTTAAACAACCTGTTTAGTGGGTAATAACAATTTTTAAAGTTTTGTTCAACACCTTTACAAAGTAGATACCTTGGCTTAACGCCGAGGTATTTATTTTTATACGTTGATTCATTTCTTCTTCCAGTATCATATCACCTACCACATTTAAAACTTCAACCGGTAAAACAGCGTTTGCACTACAGATGATTGTTATCTCATCGTTAGCAGGATTTGGAAAAACAGTTAATGTTGCGGCATCCATGTTGATCTCATTTATACCAACAGCACAATTACTATTATTATAGGTTGGAGTAGATGAAGCTGCAAATGCGCCCATACCATCCGGACAACGTGCCATTGAAATATCTGCTCCCTGAAATCCAAAAGTGATGCTATCCAAAACCGTGGTGTTTTTACTGAGCATTATTTTCTCGCCACTATTCAATAACTTAAAATTACAATGTATTTCAGCTTCATTGGTGTTATCCTCATCTGCCCAGATGGTTAAAAAACCGTTTGGCTGAATGATCGTGTTATTGGGAATGGTATATTTTGTTGGGTTAGCATAATCATCAGATAAATATAAGCCGCTTAAATTTAAAGTTGCATTGGTTGTATTATATAACTCGATCCAATCTTCATGCTTACCGTTTTCATCTGCTTGTCCAAAATTATTGGCTGCTAAAAACTCATTGATGACCACTTCACCTGAATTAGGCTGTGCTAAATTTGTTTGCAGTACATGAAACTCATGCTCTGCTCTTTCGGGCGAAAAAATTCCGGCGTTTGTGTTTTCAGCAAAAATATAATACTCAGTTTCGGCAGACGTTACTGTAATACTTGTTCCATAAACATTATCTCCCGATACACCATCACTATGCGCTCCATCATCATACATTAACACGCGTGTGAATTTCTGATGATTATCTGTTCTGTAACCCAGATAAACTGTATTTGTATTAACAACATTAGCTGTAATGGCAACTGTTGTATTAATGGCTGGAGAATTAGTATTTGCGGCTACAGCAGAAATTACAGGGGCTGTGTATCCAAATTCTGCGGTGCCTTGCAAATAAATTAAACGAGCTGACATTAAGTTACTAATGCCTGGTACGGAATAACTGCCAACTGAAACGTTGCTTGTTAATCCGGTTTGAAACTGAGGATATGAATAAAATTTAAAATTATCGCTCTGAACCGATGTGTCAATAAGTGCCTGAAACTGATTAGCTCTTGTAATATAATTTCCACTGGCAATATATTCATTAACGATCGTACGCATGTGTGCTACCAACATTTTTTTATACTGGGCATTACTGTTAATGATATTGATCATTGGCCAATAAACATCTGTGGCGTGAATGCTAATAAGCATTTGTTGCATGCTTGTAATGTTCAATTGAGCCAAACTACTATTACTGTTACCTAAATAAGGAAAGCCTCCAAAACACATGTTCAGATCCCAAATGGTAGTGTTATAGTGATTTGTATTGTCTTTATATAAATAATAATTCTGGCAAAATGCACCGCTGTAACTATCCAGGTTCACGTTCACATTATTAAATGCCAGCATCCAGATAAGTCTGTCAACGTCTACATTACTTGCAAACCGCGATTGATGGTTAGTTACTGTGTCTGCCAAGGCCCTTAGGCTATTCCATCCGTAATCTGATTTTAATTCATAAAAATTAAAATAATTACTGCTATCTCCTGTTGTAAAATATTTTAAGTTTGATTTTGTATTGGCACTTGGGTTTACAATAGGGTTGCATTTAATAGCTGTGTTGCCAGACGAATGATAGTGTTTAGCGTAAAATTTCTTCCCTATACTTTCTACATTTGAATAAACACCGTGATAAGCCCCATTAATGTAAACCTTAGCGAAATTAGCCTCTGGACAGTGCATATAGTTTTTGAGAATGTCATATCCTAATACTTCCCTGATCATGGATGGATCAGCATAATTATTTCCAAGTTTGATATCTTTTATACCAAGATAAGATTGATCTTTAAATCCATCTAATTCAATATGCAAGGGGTTTTTATTGTATGTAGGATTATAAGAACTGTTTCCTTTATATTTTACTCCTACACTATCAAAATAAACGCCATTAATGGTCACGGATGCTGCCATTATATAGCCTTCTGCACCTACTTTAGCGGTATCCAATTGATAATCCCAATTTGATTGGGTAAATTGGATCTCAATTTTTTGAATCGTGTTTTGGTCATAAAAATTTTGTGCGGAAATTTTCCCGCACAAAATAATTACACCTAAAAATGAAAGTATGGATAAGCGCATGTTATTCGATAATTAACTTTAAATGTTGAGCTTGTTTGTATATATTAGACACCCGTACTGTATACAATCCTGTTGAAAGATCGACACAGTTAAGAGTAACATCTTCCTGACCAATATGCGAAACATGTTTGACTAATTCTCCGGCAATATTATAAATTAAAACGGATTCGATCATTGCGTTTTGAGAAGATCGAATAGTGATTTTGTTTTTTGCAGGATTAGGAAACATGCTGAATAAATTCACGTTTTGGTTCTCTTTTACAGAAGCTGTCAGGCAAGCGCTACAACTTGAAAAACAAACAGGCAGCATTACAGTATCTTTTATAACAGTTAAGCCCCTGTTGCCAAAAACATCGCATGAACCGGATATCGTTTCCGCCGTTGCAACAGTATTTCCGTTAAAATATTTAAATGCGTATGAATTATTTTGGTAATAACTGATGATCTCATAAATATTGCCGCCAAATGTATACAATGGCACTTTGGTAGTGCTAAATCCATTCATATTATCTCCAACATGCACTCCGTTTGAAGAAACAGGTAATGCACTGTTCATATCTACTTTAAAACGAACTAAACTTAATCCTGCAGGAGCATTACCTCCAAATAAAATAGCACCAACAAACGACGTATCATTTGCCAACGAATCTACATATAACCATCTGTTATCATCAAAATTATATCCTACACGAGATTCGTCCGGCACAAATTCTACCTCATACGTTTGATCGCCATTTACAAAAAGGTATTCATATTTATTAAAAGCAGGGATATTCACAACAATGCTGTAAATATCTGTGCCTCCTTCCTGCATAAGTGTTGTAGCTGCCGGATCCCAGTTTAAAGGGTACCCAGCTGCTTCCTGAAAATCACCAACTATGTGCACACCAAATGCGCTGATAGTTTGTCCGGTCATGTCAACCGCGAATTTTACTTTTTTTGCAGCCAGATGGGTTACTGCAAAAATGAATGATAAACCTAGTAGAATTTTTTTCATGCTTTTTATTTTAAAAATTTGTGATGCTATTTACTTAAGACTACCTTTTTATAAACCGGCTTCTTGTTATCCAATGCTATCGACATAGAATAGACTCCGTTTGCTAATTGGGTCAAATCAATACGGGAGGAATTCTCGGCAGAAAAAACCATTTTTCCAAAAGCGTCATAAACCATTACGACCAATTTTTTAGGATTCTGGTAATTCAGATCAATATCAAAAATACCGGTTGATGGATTTGGGTAAATAGAAATATTCTTTCCTTCCAATTCTTCAATTGCGGTAGAAATAGAATGAGCATACCCTTGTGAGTAAGCATATACACATCCATTTGCATCGGTTGTTCTTACAACATAAATACCGTTTTGGGCTGGTGTATAGTTTTGAGAAGTAGCCCCGCTTACTGCAACTCCGTTATGATACCACTGATATGTAGTAGCCGCAGTAGTTGTTAGGTCATTGCCGCTGGTGGTAATGGTTGGTTGTGTAGGTGCAGGGTTATTAATATAACAGGTAGAGTAACGGTGAGCCTGCGATGTTGAACCGGTTGCAGTTATTGTAAATATAGGCGTTCCCGCAGGATTTAACTCATAGATCTTGCCGGATACTGCCATGCACACTAATTGGTTACCGTTAGGATATTGTTCTGAACATCCCATGTTACTGGTATACCCAAAACCTGAAGTACGTTGTAAATAACTAGAAGGTAAATACGCTGATCCCGCTGTCAGGCTGTAATTATAATTTGTCATCAATGGAGCAACGATCTGATCAACTGAAGACACAGAAGTAGAAACGCCCTGGTTATTGAATCCTACCATTCTTCCGCTATTCGCATAGGTCACACCTGGATATTCAGGAATCCAATGAGCATCATGTGTTACTTTTAAAATTTTGGTACCCGCTGCCTGGTAGGCTGCCGGATTTCCCCAACGGTATAAAAAATCGCCGCCTTTTCCTGAATTACCGCCGCTATGAGAAGCCGCCTGCGCAGTTGTTGTACTATGGTCAATTACATACCATTCGTTAAGATTATGAGAGCTAACAATGATCTGATCTAAAATAGGGTTGTAATCTATTCCGTTCATATGCATCCAGTCTTTTTGTGGCAGGTAATTAATATTCAGCAATTCAGGATGATTAACAATGGATGTTTGGTAATTAGGTAAGCTGATATTTGCGTTTTGTACCAAATGATCCCATACATGCCATTCCCAAACAATCGTTCCGGTTGTAAGTCCGGTAGGTTGCACTTCAATGATCTTTTCGGGCCAAATAGAAGCCAAGGTAGCCGTGCCGCCTGCAGCAATTAATTGCGCTTGTGTTTTGGATTCATAACAGATCATTAATACGTTTCCGTTAGGCAATGGGCAATGATCGTGATGAGAGTAATAGGTTGAAGACGAGTGTGTGTAATCCCATAATAAAGTTCCATTATAATCATGCTTCTGAATTCCTCCTGCTGCGCCACCGCCGTTGAATGTAGCGTTTGAAATTTTCACACTTCTAACCAATACTCCTCCAGGCATTAAATAAGGAGAATAAGCCGTACCGGTTGTAAGACCTGTCCAGGTTTTTACAACTACATTAGCGGTATCCACTAACCGGGCAGTTGTAGAGTTCTGAACACTGTAGAGTGTTAAGCCATCCCATTGTTGAGCATTTAAAGCTGATGAACCTAAAATACATGTAGCCGTCAATAAAATTTTAGTAAATAATTTCTTCATAGTTTATTAATTATTAACTAAAAGTAACTTAATCGTTAAATTATAGCAACTATTTGAGATAAAAATCAGGTTTTTTGAGGTTAATAGCTGAAGTGTTTTAACACTTCAACTTCATAACTATTACCTACAGGGATCTTTCGATCCGATATCTGGAATGTTTTATTTCTTAAGCTTTCTACTTTTTTGATAGGAATAATGAATGACCGGTGTACGCGAATAAAATCAGTAGCCGGCAATTTTTCAAGCATCGTTTTCATCGTCATCCGGGCAACAATGGTTTTTTGCTGATGCAAATAGATCTTCAAATAATCATCCAAAGCTTCAATATATAAAATATCATCCAGTGTAATTTTTTGAAGACTGTAATCGGCTCTCACAAAAATATGTTCCACCGTTTTTTGGCTGCTCAACTGAGAGAAATAATCTCTGGCTTTTTCTGTAGCCTGTTGAAAGCGTTCAAAGGTAAATGGCTTCAACAGGTAATCCAATGCATTGAGGTTAAAGCCTTCAACGGCATACTGGCCATGTGCCGTGCAAAAAATAACCATGGTGTTCTGTTCTATATTCTTGTAAAAATCAATGCCCGTAAGAGCCGGCATGTGAATATCCAGGAATAGAAGGTCTACAGGATATTTATTCAAGTGCTTTAATGCCTCGTTAGGTTTTGTAAATGTTTTTTGCAGATTGATATAATCTACCTGCGAACAAAAAGTTTCGATCACACTAAGTGCTAATGGTTCGTCATCTATGGCTAATGCTTTAATCATGAATGTTAAGGATAAGGCTTACAGTAAAGGTTTTATCTACTTCTGAAATATTTAATGTATAATTTTTAGGGTATAATAATTTTAAACGGGCAATAGTGTTCTCAATTCCAAGACCGCTTTTATTGAGGGTATTGTTATTGGTCGTTACACAATTATTTTTCACAAATATTTTCAAATGAAGGTCAGTAATCGATATTTTAATGTCAATATTAGAATTTTCTTCGGAGTTAACACCATGCTTAAAAGCATTCTCAATAAAAGGGATCAACACCAATGGGGCGATCTTTTTATCTCTGATATTTCCTTCACAAACATAAGAAAGTTGCACGTTAGAGGCCAGTCGCATGCGTTGTAGTTCGATGTAGCTGGTAATGTAATTTATTTCTTTTTCCAACAGTACAAAATTAGTGTTGCTGTCATTCAACACATAGCGCATCATATCCGACAGCTTTACAACAGCATCTGCTGTTCGGTCGTTCTTTTGAATAGCCAGTGAATAAATACTGTTAAGTGTATTAAATAAAAAGTGAGGATTGATCTGTGCTTTCAAATAAGATAATTCTGCATTCGATTTCTCTGTCTCAGTTTGCTTTAAACGCTCTCTGACCTTAAGCAATAATGAAAATACAAATACGATCAAAAAATTTATTGATCTGTGACTTAAAAAAAAGAGGAAGCCCATTTTACGCGGCGGCGGATTGAAATTACCATGACCATGCATTGGATGATGATGATTATGGCCCATGAGTAATAGTTCAGGAACCAAGGCAGTTATTAAAAAACCTAGGGTAACAAAAACTGAAAAAATAAAGAATCGTTTTGGAATATAGAACTGTGGTATTAAGACATAATAATTTATATAAAAAAAGACAAGTAGCAATACGGTTGTCACAAAATCTCTCTGAAAAGGACGAATACGAATCATGTTCGCTGTATCTCCAAAATCAGGAGAAAATAATACAGGCAAAGATAAGAACACCAGACATCCTAAAATGTGAATAAATATAGTTCTTCTTTGCTGTGTCATCCTGCTAAGATAAAAAAGCTTTTACAGGACAACCAATAACTTCGGTAAATAGGTTTTTTTTGTAGGCGAAATTATAGCCGGATGACCTTTTCAATAGAATTGGTTAATTCGACAAACTCCGACACAGATAATTGCTCGGCACGTTTGTCCAAATAAACAGATTCAACTACAGCATTACCGCTTAATACTTTCACCGAATTACGTACAGTTTTTCGCCGCTGATTAAAAGAAGCTTTCACTACCTTAAAAAACAAGTCTTCGTTACAATTCAATTTTCCGGTTGCATTTCTGGTTAACCTTATTACTGCCGATTTTACTTTCGGCGGTGGATTAAACACATGCTCACTCACCGTAAACAAATATTCTATTTTATAAAAGGCCTGCAGCAATACACTTAAGATGCCATAGGTTTTCGATCCAGGTTTCTCGGCAATCCGCTGTGCTACTTCCTTCTGAAACATCCCAACAAGAGAGGTCACGTCAGCACGATGCTCCAACACCTTGAACATGATCTGTGTGGAAATATTATAGGGAAAATTGCCAACCACTTTAAAATTTCCTTTGCTGGCAAAGGGACTTAAGTCGGCTTCTAAAAAATCCTGAAATTGTATCTTATGTTGATGTTGAGGGTATTTTTGCTTTAAGAATTCTATAGATTCTGCATCAATATCAAAAGCAGTGAAATTGTCTTTCTCGATCAGGTATTGAGTCAGGACTCCTGTTCCGGGACCAATTTCTAATACCGGCAAGTTATCTTGCGGCAGCGCATTCACAATTTTTTGTGCGATGTTAAGGTCGGTTAAAAAATGCTGGCCTAAATGTTTCTTTGCTTTTACTGGTGATGCCATGCATAAAAGTAAGTAAAATAGTTGGTTTATTAAATCTGACATTGTGTTAGTTATTATCTATAAAAAACGGACTTAATTTTTTTGCTTATGATATCACTTTTGTTAGATTTACAAAAACACTAGCAACTAGACAACCTCTTGATTTTATGCGATTACTGATCTTCACTCTTCTTTTTTCTTCAGGGATGCTCCTTGCAACAACTCCAGACAGCTTAAAAACCAAAAAATGGGCAGTCGGTCTTAGTTATTCGCCCGACTTTTGTTTCAGAACACCGTATGCAAAAGCCAGTGAAAAAGGCTCTTCAAACATGACCGAAAAAGGGAAGATGGGTTTTACAACCGGCATTAATCTTCGTTATCAGCTACTAGAAAAGATAGGGGTCGAGTTTGGCGCTTTATATTCCACCAAAGGCCAAAAAACGCTTGCAGGTTCTTTTTCATGGTTAACTCCAACAGAAGGTTATGTGACCGAACCTGAAAAAACCATAACATATACTTACCAGTATTTAGAAATTCCACTGAAAGTAAATGTTTACCTGATCAATACTAAACTAAAAATTTTTCCAAGCATTGGCTGTTCGGTTAACATATTCATGGGTAAAAAAACTACTGTTACTTCTGAAGGAAGTAAGGAAACATCAACAGCATTTGAACAGCAAAATATTCCTAAGACCGAGTTAGCTGTTTTAGCAGGTGTTGGTATAAGTTATGACATCAGTGATAAACTGTTTGTGAAAATAGAACCAAGTTTTAGAAGTTTTATCAGGCCGCTGGTAGATTTTCCGGTAAGCGGTACTTTTTACTCGGTAGGAGCAAATACAGGGATCTATTTAAAATTTTAATGTGATGCCGCATTAAGATTTTCGTAATTTGTATCCAACACTTTCAATACTGTGTTTTTTCGGATATAAATATGTTTGTCTTGTAGTCGTTTGACAATAAGGCCTGCTATAATACCAACACTGCTTATTAAAACTGTTTGTTCATTCACTATTTTTGTATGGCCATTTACAATATTATTGCCGGTGTCTATCATAAAAAATAAAATGCCAGAAACAAACAGCCAATGACTTATCCTTGTGCCTCTAATTTTAATACATTTCAGCTGACTTAATTTAATAACGGAATCATTATCAAATATCAACAAACTATCATTCATGTTCACTAATTTGTGAGTTCGGTATAAAAGATCGCCTTTTAACTTATAGTCCAATTTTGAATTATTGAAGATCTGAAAATATTTTTCCTTTCCAAACAAAGAATAATAATGCACGTCCAATATCTTTTGAGAAAATCCCAGCCTAAAAAGCAGAAGCGCAGTTATTAAAAAAACCAGTCTCATTACATAATCTGCAACAAGGTCCTGAAAGCTGCGTACTTGCCTTCGTAGCGCTTTGAATGTTCATCCTGCAAACGCTTGGCATCATTCTTTTGATAGGCCTCAATATCTGCCATTTCTTTAAAAGTGTATTGTATTGAATAGGTCGCTCCTTCATCATCTACATTCAACACTCTGCAAATTTTATTATCAATAAAATAACCTGTTTTTAAAACATCGGGCACATGGATAGTCTTCATCCAGTTCAGCCATTCATCAGCTATTGATTTTTCTATGCTTACAGTTACGTTGTATATGTACATGAATTTATTATTTAATTAACTATATCGCCTCTTAGATCTCTGTAGCGTTTACGCGCATCTACCACATAAATACTTCCCGGATACTTTACCAGAACATCCTGGTATAATTGCTTTGCTTTTTCTTTATCATTCAGGTAACGTTCATACAACTCTGCTTCTTTAAATAAAGCATCATCGCCATATAATTCCGTTGGATAGAACTCAATGATGTTCTCATACATTTTTGCTGCTTCTGCATAATGATTGGTGCGCTTGTAAATGTCTGCCTTCTTATAATAAATATCATCTCCTAATGTATGCTCGCTAAACATACTATTGATACTATCTAAACGCGCCAAAGCCCTATCGTACTGATGTTGAAGTACCAATAATTCAGCTGATGCAAACATGCTCAAAGGCGCATCGTTTGTATCAATACCTATGGCATCTGTGATCACTAATGAAAGGTCCAGTGCATCATTGGCAATAGTTTTAGTGGTTGCTCCTTTTAAAACATCACATTGTGTTTTGGCCCATTTAAAATCCGAAGCATAATAACTCAGTTTGGCATTTCTGAATTTTGCACCCTGCCCTACTACTTCGTATTTAAAATCCTTTTCAACCTGCGAATACAATAACGATGCGTCCCAGATATTTCCGACCAATAAATTCATATCACCAAGATCCAGTTTTATTTCGGCTACACTATTTTTGTCAAAGGTATATTCTGCCATAATCACTTCTAATGATTGAATAGCTTCTTCGGGTTTATTTAAATAATACGCTTTTAGCAATGCCGATTTTTTAATGAGCGGCAGGGTTAAATTGCTGATCCCATATTGCTTAATAGCTGCTTCAATATTTGCATTTAATGTAATCACATCAGTGGCAGGTGCATTTGGTTGATTGGTAAGTTGTAGGTAATTAGCATTCAATCTTTCGATATCCGCTATATTGTAATACGGATTATCTTTTCCTTTACTCATCACATAGAGGTAACACTTTTCGGCTACTACATAATTTTCGTTACTCACACACAATTTAGCCAGCTCCATCACTCTGGTACCATCAGTCTTCTGACGTTTGTCCAGTGCTTTAGTTTGAACGAAAGAGCCTTCAAAATCTTTTTGCTGATTCAATAAAAAGATCAGGAATTCAGAAAAAATAGTCCTGTCAGGTTTTTGTTGGATCCGTTTTTGAAGTTCCTGTTTTAAAACCGGGTTATTAAACCCACCATTCTTATCATCATAACCTAATGATTGTTGCAAATTAGCCTGTGCCGTATACAATTCGCTTTCTCTGAATTCAATAGCATCCAGGTATTCATTTACCATCGCTTTCAGATCCCCTTTCTTTTTATACAAATCTGCAATTTCATAATAGTAAGGATAAGTGGCGGGTGTTTCTTTACGCCCCTTTTTGTAAACCTCAACCGCATAATCAAATAACTCTTCCTCTTCAAACGCGTGGGCTAAAGCAAATACAAGGTTCTGGTGAGGAATCAATTCTTTAATTGCTTTTTCGTACTGGTCCTTTTCTTTATCCGGACTTCCCATCAACTTATAGACCTTACCTAACTTTACATACAAATGCGTATTGCTTTCACTATGTTTGATATGGCGTTTAGTGATTTTTTCGGCTGTTTTATAATCTTTGGTTTCCAGCAAACATTTAAAATAATAGTTGAAATAAGCATCGGGTTGTTTATCATATAATTTTTCAAAATACACAACAGCTTTATCAAATTGCTTTTGCTCATAGTATTGCATAGCCAACCTGTCATCCGTGGGCTTTTGAGCAAGGGCATTTGTAAGGCCTAAAACAAATAAAATAACTATCAAAAAGAAACGGCTCAAATTAATGGACTTATATAGATTGGTTTAATTCGGGTTTGATCAATGTGGGCAAGATGCCTGTGTTCAATTGCTTAACTAATGTTTCAACTGTTGGTAACGACTGGTTAAATATTTCCAGATGCTTTCTAACGGTTTCGGTATTTACTTTTAATTCTTCAATAATAGCTTCGGATCGTTTCTTCTCATTCGCAATAAATTCAATAGCATCATCATTATTTACGCTACCCGTTTTTAGATCGTGGGACAACGTTTGTAGTTGCGCAATTGACATATTTGCTTCCTTTAACCATTTTGAACGTACGGTTAGGTAATCCTGTAGCCCTTTTTCAACCGATTGAAAGCTTTGCAGGTCTTCAGCTATTACTTTTGCGACCGTATCTTTTAAATGAGTTTCGATGAATCGTGTATAAGTGTATTGTTTACTATAAGCCTGCATCGTAGCTGCACTATCAACCGTTTTAAAATTATCTACTGACTGTTGCAAAACAACCTTTAAGCTGTCCAACTCCTTTACGTACTTATCATAAGCATGCGTGTTTTTACAGGAAGAAAAACAAGTTCCCAAAATAAAAACAAATAGTATGAAAAGTGAAACCTTCATGTAATGTCAACAGAAATCAAATTTAAGTTTAAATAAGCAATAACAAAAGGCCATCACTCATTAAAAATCTTAAAAATAGCTAATGAGCCATGGCTTTATTAACTGCTTTAACTGCAATGAGCAAACAGATAGCTGTAAGCGCAGCGCCCATCATAAAGGGTGCTCCTGGAAAATAAACCGGTGCATTGTTTTGCGTAAACGTATAAAACAATCCCGTCATCAGCAAAGGCCCGATGATAGCTGTTAAACTGATCAAACTGGTTAAAACTCCCTGTATCTCGCCTTGTTCATCGGCAGGTACTTTATTGGTAATGATACTTTGCAAAGCGGGCATCCCTAAACCTCCTAAAGCATAAGGAATCATAAAGGCAAACATCATCCAGCCGTGATTGGCAAATGCAAATAAAATGAAGCCCAGTAACCAAAATACAAACCCAATAAAAATAGCTTTTACCTCGCCAATTTTAGGAATAATTACGCGTGTTAAACCGCCTTGTACGATACCTACTGTTAGCCCCACAAAAGCGATCGAGTAACCAACCATGGCTTCATTCCAACTAAACTTTAACATAGTAATATAGGTCCAGGTAGATTGAGCCGCATGTCCTGCCACGTTCGCCAAAAACACAATAATGATCAAGCCGTATAGTGATCGATAACGCTTTAGATTAAAGAACATACCTATTGGGTTTGCACGTTTCCAGTCAAATGCTCTCCTGTTCTCTTGTGATAAAGATTCGGGCAATACAAAATATCCATATAAGGCGTTAAGTAAAGATAAACCTGCAGCAATTAAAAACGGAACACGTACACCAAAACTACTGAATACACCACCAATTAAAGGGCCTAATATAAATCCAATACCAAAGGCCATTCCGATCATTCCAAAATTTTGTGCGCGTTTTTCAGGTTCGCTCACATCTGCAATGTATGCTGATGCGGTTGTGAAGCTGGCGCCTGAAATACCCGCGATCATTCGCCCGATAAATAACCAGAAAATAGTTGGTGCAAATGCCAAAAATATATAATCAATTCCTAATCCTAATAATGATATTAATAATACAGGTCGTCTGCCATACCGGTCGCTCAGTCCGCCTAATACACTTGAGAACAAAAATTGCATAATGGCATAGGAAGCGAGTAACCAACCACCATAGGTTGCAGCAACACTCATATCGCCTCCTGTCAGGTCTGCAATTAGTTTTGGTATAACGGGAATAATAATGCCAATGCCGGTACAGTCGATCAGCATGGTGATGAAGATAAAAAGTAAAGCGTTCTTTTGATTTTTCATAGGTTCCAAAAGTAATATTTATCTGCATTTCTCCTAGCTCCCTTTATCACATCCGGCTACCGTTAAAACAAAAAAGCCATCAGAGCGTTGTATTATGAAGTATATTTACGGTATGGTTTTTACCCTGTTAAAAGAAAGTATTGTTTTTGCCTGGGGCGCTTTAATAGCCAATAAACTTAGAACCTTCTTAAGTTTATTAGGAATTACCATTGGCATTTTTGCCATTATTACCGTGTTTACTATTGTTGATAGCTTGGAACGTAATATTCGCGGAAGCGTACAAAGCCTGGGCGACAATGTGGTGTTTGTAATGAAATGGCCCTGGACCTTTGGCCCTGATTATCCCTGGTGGAAATACATGAACCGTCCTGTGCCCGAATACAGCGAATTAGCAGTGGTAGAGCGCAAGGCAAAAAGTATAGAAGCTATTGGCTTTAGGATCGGCGCGCGTAAGATCTTAAAACATAATAACAATACGATTGAAAACGCCATTGTTTCTGGCTGGTCTTATGGTTACGGACAGGTAAAGGTCTTTGATATTTCGGAAGGGCGTTATTTCAGGGAAGATGAGGCAGAAGGTGGTTATAATGTTGTTTTACTTGGTTATACGTTAGCAGATGGTTTATTTCCTAATAACGAATATCCTATAGGAAAATCCATTAAAGTAGCCGGCAGAACCTGTAAAGTAATTGGTGTATTTAAAAAGGAGGGTGAAAGCATGTTGGGTAACAGCATGGATAACCAGGCAGTGGTTCCTTATAATTTTGCAAGATTATTTATGGATGTGAAGTCTGAGAACAGCGACCCATTTATTGCAGCAAAAGCAAAACCAGGCGTTACCAACGCACAGTTAAAAGATGAGCTTACGGGCATTATGCGAAGTATTAGAGGATTGAAACCCCTGGCCGATGATAATTTTGCGCTGAACGAAACTAATTTATTAAGTAAGAATTTTGATGGATTATTTGATATTGTAGGTATTGCCGGGGCTATCATCGGAGGCTTCTCCATATTAGTGGGAGGCTTTGGTATTGCTAATATTATGTTTGTTTCGGTGAGAGAACGTACTAACCTTATTGGCATTCAAAAATCATTGGGTGCAAAAAATTATTTTATTTTAGCGCAGTTCTTATTTGAAGCTGTATTCTTATCTTTAATGGGAGGTGTTATAGGACTCTTACTCATTTACCTCCTCACCTTTGCAGCCGATGGTGTGATTGATATGGAGATTACCTTAACGCGTTCCAACATTATTTTAGGCTTAACCATTTCGGTATTAATTGGTATTATCAGCGGCTTTATTCCCGCTTATGGTGCCTCGCAATTAGATCCGGTAGAAGCAATCAGAACAAATTAAAAAACAATAAAAAAAGACGGGTGTTTGAACCTGTTGAACACAGAACGAACTAACATGGCAGTAGTACATCGCCCAAAAGATATTACTATAATAACAGTCACAGCTATTATACTGGTCCTGCTGGCATTTCCTATGCTGTTCATGCCTTCCATTAAACGCATGGGTGATTTTATTCCAATGATCCTCGGAATTATTATCACGCTTCAATTCGTTTCGTTAATTGGCATTTGGCACATGAAACAATGGGGTGTGCAATTATTTATAATCATGTTTTGCATACGCATTATCACATTCATGTTCCTGGATATGTATACCTTTCGTTTTTATTTTAATATTTTTTATTCCATTATTTTTATTGTATTCTTTTTGATTCATTATCGTAAGATGGATAATAATCTTTAATTAAATAAATACTCTGTCACTTCGAGCGAAGTCGAGAAGCCTTCCTTGTAAGTTCTTTTTGGTTCTCGACTACGCTTGAACTGACACCCTCTATGTGTTCTCAGTTATACTGCG
The DNA here is from genome assembly GCA_040386075.1 of Bacteroidota bacterium. Lineage (GTDB taxonomy): Bacteria > Bacteroidota > Bacteroidia > B-17B0 > Aurantibacillaceae > UBA4416. Next base: position 108,807 of record JAZKGE010000032.1, on the reverse strand, counting down.
CCAGCATGGTTTTAAAGTCGGGTAAACTCATTGCTTCCATATTTAATTGCACCAGGCTGGTATCTCCTAATATCATATCCTGTTTTCCTACAATTACCTGTTTTGATTTTTCAATGACACGATAAGCTAAAATGGTAACTTCCTCTCCAGAAGGAATATTTTTAAATTCGGTCGTATGATTTGCATACTGATAACCCGGCAAAACCGACTTCATGGTTTTAAAAATAAGTGCCACACAGGTTTTTTCTACCGAATCTGCTTTTACCAATAAATGGGTTGGGTTTTTCGTATCGTAAAAACGATCGCAATTGATCCATCCCAACTTGCTCATTGTCATTAAATAACCTTCGGGGTATTCTGCGCCCGGCGTAAAAAAGCCTTCGCTTCTTTCGCCAAAAAAATCAACAGAACCATCTCCAATGGCTATAGCAGTATCTCTTTTTGGTTCAATTCCGGCATTAGCAACCGTTCCATTCACTCTCCAATCAACAATACCACCTTTTAATTTACCCGAAAAGGCCTTCATTTTTTTATCATAGGCATCGGTTGGCATACTTACAGCTACTTTCTTGCCTGGTTTTAGCTTTAGTCTTTCTCCATGGCAGGTGGCTTCAATAAAAACCATGCCGGCCGATGCCAGGGTTCTTTTATTGCTGGTAGTGGTAAGCCCCGACTCCAGTATGTCCGACATGGAATAAAATTCAGTGACATAAACAGCCACCTGAGTACATTTAATCGCTTTTCCGTTTTCATATATAAAAGCATCATCAGGAAACCTGATCACAGTTCCTTCGTCACAATAAATATCAACTGGATCAGAAGCATCAATAATCGCTTCCTGCGAATGTTTTGTTGACAAAGCATTATAGGCATTGAGAGAATAGTTCACAAATTTGCTTTGACCGGGATTAGGATCCGTTTTGGCAAAATTCATCCAATCAATGTAATAACCCTGCATATAGACCCTCTTTTTAATGGTGCAGGAAAAGATGCCTGAAATTACTACAATCAACAGAATAGCTCGTAAAGTTGCTCTCATAGTTAGGGTTTTAAGTTTTAGTGGAAAATTATAATGCTGCGCGCATTAAAAAGACACATAAAATTTATCCGGTTTACCATTCGTACCTAAACTCTTCAAAACCAACAAGATTTACTTTTGGTGATTCATCGATTCATCGTAGCAAACTGTTAATTTGTCTGAAAATGCTATTTAACCGTCAAATTGTTTTGCTTTTATCAAAAATTTAATTATATCTTTATAATAGAATTAGCCAATATCATTCACTCACTAGAACATACATTTTAATCACTAAAACCATGATTGCAGAAGTTGAAACCCATAATTTAGCCGAACCCCTTAAAGCCTTTTTTGGCTTTGGAGGCTTTAAAGGAACCCAGGAGGCCATTATCAATAATATCCTGAATAAACAGGATACATTTGTGATCATGCCTACGGGTGGCGGCAAGTCACTTTGCTATCAGTTACCAGCCATTATGAGCGAAGGAACGGCTATTATTGTTTCGCCCTTAATTGCTTTAATGAAAAACCAGGTGGATGCTATTCGTGGTTTCAGTAACGAATCAGGTATCGCCCACTTTTTAAACTCTTCTTTAAATAAATCGGAAATAGCCACTGTAAAAAAGGATGTGCTTTCAGGTAAGACCAAATTATTATATGTAGCTCCTGAAACATTAAACAAAGAAGATAACATTGAGTTCTTTTCTGAATTCCCTATTTCCTTCTTTGCTATCGATGAGGCTCACTGTATCTCGGAATGGGGACATGATTTCCGTCCCGAATATCGTCGTTTACGTCCCATTATCGATAAATTAGGTTCGGTGCCGGTAATGGCATTAACCGCAACCGCTACTCCTAAAGTTCAGCACGATATTCAAAAGAACTTAGGCATGCTGGACGCCAAATTATTCAAATCCTCTTTTAACCGCGAGAACTTATATTATGAAGTACGCGCTAAAAAAGATGTGATCAAAGAGATCATTAAATATGCCAAGCAAAATACCGGCAAATCAGGTATCGTATATTGCTTAAGCCGCAAAAAAGTAGAAGAAGTAGCGCAAGCACTTATTGTAAACGGTGTAAAAGCTGCGCCTTACCATGCAGGATTAGACGCTAAAGAGCGTGCTAAAACACAGGATGGCTTTTTGATGGAGGATATTGACGTTATTGTTGCAACTATTGCCTTCGGAATGGGCATTGATAAACCGGATGTACGTTTCGTTATTCACCATGATATTCCAAAATCATTGGAAGGTTATTATCAGGAAACAGGGCGTGCAGGGCGTGATGGCGGCGAAGGAAATTGTTTGACCTTTTACAGCTATGATGATATCATGAAACTGGAGAAGTTCATGAAAGACAAGCCGGTGAACGAACAGGAAATTGGGAAACAAATGCTTTCGGAAACAGCATCATTTGCCGAAACCTCTTCTTGTCGCCGTAAGTTCATCTTACATTATTTCGGTGAAGAATTCAACGACACTAAATGTAATGAGATGTGCGACAATTGTCGTCATCCAAAACAAAAATTTGAAGCACAGGACGATCTGATCTTAGCTATCAAAGCGGTAAAAGAAAGTAAAGAGAAACATAAAGTTAAAGATATCGTTAACCTGTTAATGGGTAACTTAACCGCTACCGGAAAATCATACAAACACAACGAACTAAAAACATGGGGAGAAGGTGTTGAGCATGATAAAGACGATAAATACTGGAATGCAGTTATGCGCCAGGCTATTGTAAATGGATTCTTTGCAAAAGATATTGAAAATTACGGTTTGGTAAAAATTACCGAAAAAGGAAAAGCATTTTTAAAAGATCCGTTCAGCATTAAGTTTACCAGAGATAACGATTTCAGCAATGCCGAAAGCGATCACGACGACGATATTGTTGGTGGAAAAGGCGCTAACAGTACTGATGAAGTATTGTATGCCATGCTGAAAGACCTGACTAAAAAAATCGCCAAACAAAATAACCTGCCTCCTTATGTTATTTTCCAGGAAATATCTCTGGAAGAAATGTCGATCAACTATCCTATAACGATGGAAGAAATGACAAAGATCTCGGGAGTTGGTGCAGGTAAAGCCGCTAAATATGGTAAACCGTATTTAGAAGTGATTAAAAAGCATGTTGACGAGAACGAAATTGAACGTCCGAGTGATATGGTCATCAAATCGGTGGTTAACAAATCAGGATTAAAAGTATTTATCATTCAAAACATCGACCGTAAGGTGAGTTTGGAAGATATGGCAAAGAACAAGAACCTGAAAATGAACGATTTGTTAACCGAAATTGAAACCATTGTTACATCAGGAACTAAAGTAAATATCAATTACTACATCGACCAGGTAATTGATGAGGATAAAAAAGATGATATCTATGAATGCCTGCGTGAAGCTGAAACAGATGATATCAATGCCATTTTAAAAGATTTAGGAGAAGACGAATACAGTGAGGAAGAAGTACGTTTAATGCGCATCAAATTCATTAGTGAATTTGGAAATTAATTTTTTAGATTTTTGTTAAAAAGAAAGCCGTTCCCCAAAGAGCGGCTTTTTTGTTTATGATTCCAGGTATTCTGTGAGTTTACTTTTGATCATTGCACAGGTAGCGTACCATGGTTTTTTAGTAATGATAAATGAGATCTCATTTCCCGATATAGTATAGGAACCTTCAACCGACGGTGATGCAACTGAGAATTGACCTTGCGTAGAGTCACCGATTAGCTCGCCGCCATGTTTGGCTATCTCTGCTTTGGCACTGTGAATGAGTGCGTCAGGGTCTTTATCTCCAAAATTTACAAAGAAATCACAAAGGGTTTTATCGTTGGCTTTCATGAATATATAATTAGTTTATTCTACTAATTAAAATTTCATGCCAGTAAACTTCTTTTACTATTTAGTACCTGTATGCCCAAAGCCACCGGCTCCTCTTTGCGTTTCATCCAACGATTCGGTTTGCTCCCAAACAATTTGCTCATGTTTAGCAACAATCATCTGGGCTACGCGCTCACCATCATTAATAAGAAAAGAAGTGTTTGATAAATTCACCAACAATACTTTTATTTCTCCGCGATAATCAGCATCAATAGTACCCGGCGAATTTAAAACAGTGATGCCGTTCTTGAATGCCAATCCACTACGTGGACGAATTTGCGCCTCATAACCTTTTTGCAGTTCAATAAATAATCCTGTCGGCACTAAAGTTCTTTCTAATGGTTTTAATTCTATGGCTGCATCTATATTTGCCCGCAGATCAAGCCCGGCTGATAACTCGGTAGCGTATTGCGGCAACTCGTGTTTGGATTGGTTAACTACTCTTATTTTCATGATTGTTCTGTCTTAATTACACACCTGTTAATCAACATTTTTACTATGTCTTCTATGTGCCTATGTGTTTTACTTTATTCCTCTAAATGTTTTAATTTCTTTAAATTATCGAATTCTAATTTATAAAAAATTAAGGCAAACAATCCAAACAAGATATTATTCAATACTAACTTTAGGATAGTACTTTCCATGTTGGAATAAAAAGTTGAAATAAAATAAAAGCCCAGTGCCAAAAAAGTAAATACAAAAATGCTGCGCAGGTTATACTTAATAGGATAATGTTTTTGTCCGAGCATGTAAGACAAGATCATCATGATGCTATAAGCTGCTAGCGTAGCCCAGGCGCAGGCCATAAAACCAAATTTGGGGATGAACATGAAATTGATAATGAGTGTGACCATAGCTCCAAGTATTGTAATTCCTGCGCCATATTTTGTTTGACCTGTAAGTTTAAACCAGATTGATAAGTTCCAGTAAATACCCATGCACAAATTTGCCATTAATAAAACAGGCACTACTCCTAGTCCTGTTCTGAATTTTTCACTGATAGCATACTGCAGCCATGGTAAATTCATCATAGTGCCCAAAAACAGGAATAAACAAAATATAACGTAGTATTTCATCACCACTGCATTTAGTTTCTTAGGCTCTTTACTGTTAGCGTTACTAAAAAAGAAAGGCTCAGCCGCATATTTAAAGGCGGTTGTAAAAATGGACATCAGCATAGCAATGCGATAACAGGCTCCGTACACTCCCAATTCGTGTTGTGCGATGGATTGGGGTAATAAGTATTTTAAGATAAAACGGTCAAAGGTCTCGTTGATCATGCCAGCAAAACCCAATATCAGTAAAGGCCAGGCATACAACAACATTTTCTTCCAAAGTTCTTTATCAAATATGTATTGAATGCTGAGGAATTCTTTTGCTAAAAACAACAAAGTCACCGCGTTTGCTATAAGGCTTGCAATGAAGGTATAACCAACTCCAATTTCGGGGTTATACCATTTAGCCAGGTCCGATTCAGGATGGTTATAAAAAGCAGGTTTACAGATATTAAAGAAAAAAATACTTATCAATAAAAATATGGTTACGTTCAATAATTTCAATCCTGCAAAACGACGGGGCTGATTGGTCTGCCTTAGTTTTGCAAAAGGGATCGCCATGATGGCATCAGTAGCAACAATTAAAACACACCAGATCACAAAATTAGCATGGTTCGGCTCTTTGATAAATTCGGCAACAGATCCGGAAAAACCAATGAATATTAATGACAAGATAATTGAACTTGAAAAAATGGAAATTAAAGCTGTAGAGTAAACGGAATTTTTATTCTCAATTTTATTGGAAAAATTAAAAAAAGCTGTCTCCATACCATAAGTAAACAGAATATTGAGAAAACTCATATAAGCATAAAACTCAGTATTGGCAGAAAGTTCGGCCGGTTCCTTAAAGACATGGGTTAATATAAAGGAGTATAAAAAAGTAGCAACCCGTGGCAATATACTACCCAGGCCATAAACAGCCGTTTGCGATGCTAATTTTTTAAGTGGGTTCGACAAGGTTATAGTTTAATTTACAAAAATACTTTATTTAGCCTCAACTAATTTTAGAGCATTCATTAAGATATTAACGGCTGATAGTGTTCATAAACAAAAAGCCCCGCATTACTGCGGGGCTTATTTTTATTTAATGCAAACAAATTTTATCTGAACAATGTTACATAACCTTGTTGTTTGATATCTTCTCCAACAGAGCCTCCCGCTTTGATGATAAAGAAATAAGTACCCTCATCGGCCGAATTACCATTGATCTTTCCGTCCCAGGCATTTTTAATATCCGAAGAAGTGAATACTAATTTACCCCATCTATTGAATACAGAACATTCAAAAGATGTAACATTTATCCCGCTAACAGCAAAGAAATCGTTTGCCTTATCGCCGTTTGGCGTAAATACATTTGGTACAATGATCTGAGGGATCACATCTATTACCAGGATAGATAATGTATCGTAAGCCACGCAGCCACTTGAACTGGTTGATGAATAAATTACCTGGTAAGTACCACCGGTTTGATATGTTTGAGCAGGTGGTTGTTGAGAAGTAGATGTACTACCGTTCCCAAAATTCCAGCTAAAGGTATTTCCGCCAGTACCAAGATCTGTAAAATGAACTGCCAGTGGCGCATAACCAACTAGCGAATCGGCTGTAATATTAGCTGTAGGCGGTGGGTTTGTAGCTATGGTAAATACAGCCGTTGCAGATGGAACCGTGCATCCGTCGGAAATCGTCAATGTATAATTAGTTGATGTAGGTAATGTTCCATAAACCATCGTAGCAGAAGTTGTTGCTCCGTTGCTCCATGAGTACGTATAAGGTCCACCATTACCAGGGCTTGTGATAGTAGGCGTTAGCAATAGTGAATCGCCCATACACATGGCACTGGCTACACCTGTTGCAGTTAACACAGGTTTTACAGTTACCGCCGTTGTTTGACTTTGAATACAGCCGTGAGCATCCATAACTTCGCACGTATAAACCGTGCTCGCTGTAGGGTTTGCAAGTGCTTGCGGTGTAGTTGTATTGCCAGGATTCCACACATAGGAATAACCAGGTGTGCCGCCACTTGGTGATGCATTTAACATCATAGATGTGCCTGCACAAATGGTTGCATTTGCAGTTGTGGTTAAGGTTATTGCACTTGGCTGAGATACATTGACAACACTTGACGTTGTACAACCCGCAATATCCGTTACGTTAACCGAATAGGTTCCTGCTGCTATGGCAGTTACCGTTTGTGTGGTTTGAGTAATGGTTGGCGACCAGATAAAACTAAACGGGGCTGAGCCTCCGCTTAAATTAGCGGCAATAGTTCCGGTTGCATCACCATTACAAAAAGGCTGTATCACATTGAAAGAAGAAACAGAAGGTGCAGTTGTTGTAACTATTGTAAACACAGCTGTTGCCGAAGGGATTGTGCAGCCATCAGAAATAGTAAGGGTAAGGGTTGTTGTGCCGGGCACAGAACCTGCAGCCACAGAGATCGATGAAGTTGTAGCACTGTTAGACCATGAATAAGTATAAGGTCCGCCATTACCAACACCGGTAATAGTTGGGGTTAAAGTTACCGAACCGCCTGACGCGCAAATTGACTGAGAGTTGGCTGATGCTGTAAGTGCAGGTCCCACCGTAACATTTACTGTTTGAGAAGTGGTACAGCCATTTGCATCAGCAAGTATACAAGTGTATTGAGTTGTTGCCAAAGGTGCAACTACCGGCGATGAACCATTTATGTTTCCGGGATTCCACGTATAAGAATAAACCGGCGTACCGCCTGCTGCTGTAGCTGTTAATGTAGTTGATTCTCCTGAACAAATGCTTACAGTTGGACTTGTTGTTACAGTTAAAACATTTGGCTCACTTACCGTAACAATGCTTGAGGTCGTACAACCATTATTATCCATTACCATTACCGAATAGGTTCCTGCTCCAACGCCTGTTACTGTTTGGGTTGTTTGAGAAATAGTTGGCGACCAGGTAAAACTGAATGGTGGGTTACCGCTTGTTAGGTTTACCCCAACCACTCCATTTGATTGGCCATTACACAATGGCGAGGTAACGCTGAATGAAGTAACACTTGGCGGCGGGTTATTAGAAATCACCACCGTTTTTGTTACCACACACCCTCCATTCGAGAGGGTAACAGTATAGGTTGTATTGAACGGAATATTTGTTTCTACATTACCGGCTCCTCCTGAAGGAGTCCATAAATAAGTTAATCCAACCGTTGATGTAGATACCGAAATGGTAGCTGTTCCCGAACCACTCGGGCCGGCACAACCTCCACCCGAAGTTGATAACGAAGATGTAATTCCGGGTGTAATAGTTATAGTTTGACTCTGAACATCAGTGCAGGCACCATTCATAGCCTGATGCGTGACCACATAGATTCCGGGATCATCAAAAACCGCCGAAAAGTTAGGTCCTGTTCCCGAAGAAGGAGTAACGCTGGTGGTAGGGCTAACAGTCCACAAGTCGTTTAATGCCGGAAACATAGCGGCAAAATTGGCTGTAGAGCCCGCACATAAAATAGGTGGTGCTGCAAATACAGCATTCGTATTAGCCACATACACAGTTATCAATGGATTATAAGGCGCCCCGCAACCAACTTTTGCGGCCCCACTACACGTATCATATTTAACGGTATACGTTGTAGTAGTTAAAGGATTCACTAAAACGGTGAGTGTGTTAACGGCAATAACTCCGGTGGGTCCACGCCAAACTATGGAGTCGCAGCTTGCACAACCGGGAACCAGGGCTTTAACCGGCCCACAACCCTGTGGTGGTGTAAATGTGAGCAATACACCGCCTCCACAAGATGGATTTGAAGGAGATGTTGCAGGGTTGGAAGAAACAAATCCCGGAATCGTTGGTCCAGGTGTTCCAGGCACAGTAAAAGAAATAACCGGACCAAATGGGCCAGGAGATCCAAATCCACCGGTTACAATTTCGCGCGAGGCAAAGTAATACACTCCGCCCGGACACAGATCGGTATAAGGAATAAAGTTATTATTGTATGGCTCTAATGCACAGGCATCCGGCCATCCGGCCGGACCCGTATAATTAACAACGTTTAAAAGAGCATTATACCAAGGGAATGCGTTGTAATTAACACCGGGACCTGTCCAGTTTTGCAGATATGTTTTAATACAAGGCTCAGGTACCACATTTGAAAAAGCAGTCGGAGTGCAGGAAACTTTTGTTTGCATCCAAAACGGACCACTACCACATGTTGCCGGATCTGAAGATGCTGAAACAGTTACACCTGTTGTACCAATAGTATAGGTCATCCCGATCAAAGGTAATCCATGCGAAGCTTTCAAGAAGTGCGAAAAGGTAAATAAGAAGCTAAAAGCTAAAATTATATGAGTGTAGTTTTTCATAGTTTTTGATTATAAATCAAATTTATACCAAAAAACTACAAAATATAGGTTGCTAAATAATTCAAAAGTACTGCTCACTCACTGCAGTACTACGACTTCATTTTCTCAATCAATTTAGTGGTTGAGAAACCATCTACTAACTGTATGGTTAAAACTTTTCCGCCTTTGGCAGTCACCACATCATATCCAACTATGTCTTCAGCTTTATAATCGTTTCCTTTTACCAGAACGTCGGGTTGCACAAACGTGATCAACTCAAGAGGAGTATCCTCATTAAACAAAACAATAGCATCTATACACTCAAGTCCTGCCAAAATGGTCGCTCTGGTGTCTTCCGAATTGATTGGTCGTTCGGGCGATTTTCCCAAACGCTTAACAGAAGCGTCCGTATTCAATCCCAAAACCAGTTTATCTCCCAGGTCGCGCGCATGGCATAAGTACTCTACATGGCCACGGTGCAAAATATCAAAACAACCATTTGTAAAGACAATCTTTTTGCTTTCAGAGTTCCATTGATCCAGCACTTTTTTAAGTGAATCTTTAGTATGAAATTTTTCTGATAATTTCTTATGATACGACATTTGATCTTTCTTTATTAATGATCGGCAATAATATAAGACTCAATAATCCCAGTACAACAACTAATACAAATTGAGATGTCCAGGCCATCCAGGGGAATGAGAAGGCGGCGATCTGTTCAATGCCGTAGTAGGTTAATAAAGCCGTAATAATAGCCGGATAAGCGCCTAATCCGCCGGGAGAAAATACGACACCAAAAGTGCCAAATAATAAAAGTACCAAACACTCCGACTGACCTAAATGTGATGTCCCTTCGAAAGCAAAAAAGCAAACGTATAAGCTATAAAAATAGGAAGCCCAGATAGCGAAACTCAAAATAATGAATTGGAATTTATGTTCCATGTCTTTTACTGAACTTAATCCCTTACCAAAACCTTTGATCACATTTCCTAATTTTCCTTTTAATAATCCCGAAAATTTTTTACGCAGGAAAAAGAAACCGACAACAACAACAAGCACGATCACGATCAAAGAAATTAAACCGGCAGGATTTTCTGAGATACCCTGAAATTTAAGCATCATGGGATTATAAATGTATTTAGCCGTTAGATCTTTAAGCTGGCTGAATTGTGCGAACAGTGTTAAAAAAAAGATCACGATCAGGATTAGCATATCAACAATACGCTCGGTAATAACTGTTCCAAGGGCAACTTCAAAAGGCACATTATCATACTTTGTTACTAAAGTACAACGCGTTATTTCGCCCATGCGTGGCAACCCGTAATTTGCAAAATAACCAACCAATACCGCACCCAAAGCATTGGCAGGTTTTACCGAGTAACCGGCGGGTTTTAATAAATAGTTCCAGCGAAAAGCTCTTAAAAAATGGCTAAAGAATGCTATAAGTATAGAAATTCCTACCCAAAAGTAATCGGCTGTTTTAAACGAATCCAGAATCTTCTCTTTCTCTGTCCAAACCGATTTGAAAGATAACCACACTAACAAAATACCAATGCCAAGCAACACTATAAATTGAATGACAGATTTGGTGCTTTTGTTCATAGGTTTATTTTAAACGGTTAGTTTTAGTATCGGGAAATATGACCCAGGGCTTAAATGTTTTGGCTTTTTCAAACTCCATGGTAGCGTACGAAATAATAATGACAACGTCTCCTAAACTCACCAGTTTCGCAGCTGGGCCATTTAAACAAATCACACCACTTCCTCTTTCTCCTTTAATTACGTATGTAATAAAGCGTTCGCCATTATTCTTATTTAAGATATGAACCTGTTCGTTTTCAATAAAATTTGCGGCGTCCATCAGATCTTCGTCAATGGTAACGCTTCCTATATAATCTAACTCTGCCTGTGTTACAGTTACACAATGCAATTTAGATTTCATCACTTCAATTTGCATGGCGCAAATGTACGGATTAAACCATAAATCACATAAATAAAAAACACTGCTGTAATAGCCAAAACATGCTAAAAAAATCCATCAATCATTAACCTCAACCGCTTATATACTCTATGGTTTTCTTTTTTTGCAGATCCCTAAATTAATTGCATTTTTACTATTCAAACTTTTTTACATGAACTATAAACATTTACTTTTTCCGGCCATTATATTTGGTTTTATTGCTGCCTGTTCTTCCTCCAAAAAAGCCACTAAAGCAACTCAGCCGGTTACAATGGCCGAACCTGCAATTGATTTAGATACAATTAGGGTTTTAGCAGAAGAGCCCATTAAAAAGAAAATATACCAGGCAACCCATACCAAAAGCAATGACATCATTCACACAAAACTGTGGGTAAACTTCGATTGGGAAAGATCTCAATTAATTGGGAAAGCAGAGCTTTTAATAAAACCTTATTTCTATGCTACCGATATGTTATACCTCAATGCGCGCGGCATGGATATAAAAAGCGTGAAAGGAAACGCCTTTGTTTATAAAGCGATCATTGTAAAACCCGGACAAAAAGTAAAAGAAGAAAATAGCTATACTAATGTTCCATTAAATGTAACGTATACTTACAGTAACGATTCTATCAGAATTAATTTAGGCAAAACGTTTACCAAAGAAGAAAAATACAAGATCGAGATAGAATACATTGCTAAACCTAACGAATTAAAAAAAGGCGGAAGCGGGGCGATAACTGATGACAAAGGCTTATACTTCATCAATCCAACCGGTAAAGACCCTGATAAAATGCCACAAATTTGGACACAGGGAGAAACACAATCAAACTCTGTATGGTTCCCAACTAACGATAATCCAACCGAAAAAATGACCAACGAGATCTACATGACCGTTGATGACAAATACACAACTTTATCAAACGGTTTATTGACAGATTCTAAAAAAAATGCAGATGGCACCCGTACCGATCATTGGGTAATGGACTTGCCTCATGCGCCTTACTTGGTAATGATGGGTGTTGGCCAGTTTAAAAAAGTAACGGACGAACCCTGGAACGGTAAAGAGATCTCTTACTATGTAGAAAAGGAATACGAACCACACGCTAAAGCCATTTTTGGAAAAACAAAAAAAATGGTGGAGTTCTATTCAACAAAACTAGGTGTTGCTTACCCATGGCAAAAATATGCTCAAATTGTAGCGCGGGATTATGTAAGCGGTGCCATGGAAAATACCACAGCAACTTTGCACGGAGATTTCATCGTATATCAAACAACCCGCGAAATTATTGACGGGGCAAAGGGCGAAAGCACTATCGCACACGAACTATTTCACCAATGGTTTGGCGACTTGGCAAGTTGCGAAAGCTGGAGTAACTTAACCCTGAACGAATCGTTTGCAACATACGGAGAATATTTATGGGAAGAATTTGAATATGGTAGAGATGCGGCTGATGATCACAGCGCCGGCTCACGTTTTGGATACTTTGCTCAGGCAGGCCAAAAACAAGTTGATTTAGTTCGTTTTGATTACGAGGAGCGTGAAGACATGTTTGATGCGTTCAGCTACAACAAAGGCGGACAAATATTACACATGCTTCGCAAATATGTTGGCGATGATGCCTTTTTCGCTTCACTGAAATTATACCTCGAAAAAAATAAATTCAAAACAGCTGAGGCACATGACTTACGTTTGGCTTTTGAAGAAACCACCGGTGAAGACCTTAACTGGTTCTTTAACGAATGGTATTACGCCAAAGGCCATCCTGAACTGGATATTAAAAAAAGCTACGATCCAGCTTCTAAAAAATTAAAACTGGATATTACCCAGCAACAGGATTTCAAAACAACACCGTTATACAAACTGCCGGTTTATATCGACATTTATGCGGGTGGCAAAAAAGAACGCAAACAGATTTGGATCACTGATGTAAAAAATTCTTACACCTTTGATGTGTCTTCAAATCCTGAACTGGTAAATTTCGACGCAGAACGTCAGTTGCTTGCAAAAACAACCTTCGAGAAAAGCAAAGAAGAATATCTGTTTCAATACAAAAATGCAGCATTGTGGGGCGACAGAGATGAAGCAATGGACTACTTCAAAGATCACATGAGCGACAAAGCCATTTATGAAACTGTAAAATGGGCTGCGCAAAATGATCCCTGGAGAAAATTCAGAGCAGATGCTGTTGCCATGTTAAGCGATCACGCTAAAGATAAAGAAGCAGAACTAAAACCACTATTTATGTCTGTTTCAGAAAAAGATGCCAATACTAAAGTTCGGGCCGCTGCCATTAAAGCTTTAGCTACAAATTATAAAGGCGACGACTTAAATGCATTATATGAAAAAGCGTTGGGCGAGCAATCTTATGCTATCGTATCCGAAGGTTTTGATGCCATTGCAAAAATAAATCCTGAACTGGGCATGAAAAAAGCCAAAGCATTGGAAAACGAAATGTCGAAAGAAATTATTTATTCTATTGCAGATCTTTATTCAAAGAACGGAACAGATGAACACCATGCTTATTTCAAAAAAGTAAAAAATCAGTTCAGCGGTTTTGAACTATTGGCCTACGGAAACATTTACGGTAAATATTTAAAACGTACTACAAATCCTGAAGTAGCCATAGATGGTGCCAAAGAAATTGCAAAATTGGGATCAAGTGATAGCAAATACGTAAAATATGCCGCTCAAAAAGTAATGAAAGATAATTTACTGAATGTTTGGCAGGACAGAGAAGATAAACTGAATGCTAAAATTGAAAAGGCAAAAAAAGAAAATCAGGACGTTACTGCTATGAACGCAGAATTAAAAACGGTATCAGAAACAAAAAAACAAATTTTAGATTTATATAATTCGATTAAAAAATAAAATCATCCTAACCACATAGGCACATAGAAAACATAGAACTATTTGATGGAGACTGTTTCTAAAAAATATTTAGACATAATGACTTACGAGATCATTGGCGCAGCTATTGAAGTTCATAAAGAACTAGGTCCGGGTCTACTTGAATCCGTGTATCACAAATGTTTAAAAAGGGAACTTGAAACAAGACAGATTTTTTTTAAGACAGAACTTTGTATTCCAATTAGATATAAAGATGACGATATTAATGCAGATTTAAAATGTGACTTTATTATAGATGATTGTATTGTCGTTGAAATAAAGTCAGTCGAAACATTAAAGCCTATATTTGAAGCGCAATTATTAACCTATATGAAATTATTAAAAGCCCCGAAAGGAATATTAATTAATTTTAATGTTCAAAATATATTCAAAGAAGGTCAGAAAACATTTGTAAACGAATATTTTAGAACCTTAACAGAAGAATAATAAACACAACAACTATGTACTCTATGTGACTATGTGGTTTAAAACTAACTATATACAAACAACTATACAATACTAACATAAAAACAATAACCCTATGTCATCTATGTGACTATGTGGTTTAAACTAAACAAAATGAAACCTCTATTTTTAATTTCAAGTGCATTTATATTCAGCACAGCAGTAGCCCAAAACAAACTACTAACCATACACGATGCTGTATTAAAAGGCCGCACCAGTTTAGCTCCTAAGCGTTTGGTAGCTTTAAATTTCATTACAGGAACCAGTAAGTTTTCATACATTGATAATGGTATGATCAAAGTGGGAGATAATGCAACAGGTAAAGTAACTGACCTGTTATCCGTAAAAGATTTGAACGCTACTTTAAAAGCCGGAGGAAAAGACACCTTATCCATGTTAAGTTCCATCACCTGGAAAAACGCCAACCAGTTTTATTTTCAAAATAAAAAAGAGGAAGTACTTTATTCTTTGGATAAAAAAACAATTGGAAATACAGATAAGAAAACAGAAGAAACTGGCTTAGATGAATATCTGAAAGAACCGGTTACTGGCGCTTACTCTTACTGCAAAAACTATAACTTATATGTGGTTAAAGACGGTAAAGAAACTCAGGTAACAACAGATGGTTCTTATGAGATCGTTTACACCGGAAAAAATGTGCACCAAAACGAATTTGGAATTGATGGAAAAAACTTCTGGAGCCCTAAAGGAAATTTTTTAGCATTCTACCGAATGGATCAATCTCCGGTAACTGATTATCCTATTATCGACTGGACTTCCCGTCCCGCAAAAAACGAGAACATTAAATACCCGATGGCAGGCAACAAAAGCCACCACGTTACTTTAGGTATTTATGATGTAAAAACAAACAAAACCATTTATGTAAAAACAGAAGGCGATAAAGAACAATACTTAACCAACATTGCCTGGAGTCCTGATGAAAAACACATTTACATTGCTGTATTAAGTCGCACTCAAAACGACATGAAATTAAATGAATACGATGCAGCTACCGGAAATTTTGTCCGTACCTTATTTGAAGAGCACGATGATAAATATACTGAGCCTTTGCACCCAATGTTGTTTGTGAAAAATAATCCCACACAATTTATCTGGCAAAGCCGTAAAGATGGTTACACCCATTTTTACTTATACAACATCAACGGCACTTTAATTAAACAATTAACCAAAGGTAACTGGGAAGTAAAAACAGAAAATGGTTTTGATGAAAAAGGCGAGCGCTTATTCTTCCATGCTAATGATCAAAGTCCGGTTAACCAGGATTTTTACAGCGTGAATTTAAAAAGCGGCGAAGTAAAGCGCTTAACTTACGGTAATGGTTTCCATACCTGCATGATCGATGAAAAAGGAAATTACATCATCGATAATTTCTCAAGTTCAACTACACCAAGAGAGTATAACATCATTAATACAGCTACCAAAAAAGCAGTGAATTTTTATAAAGCAGAAAATCCTATTAAAGATTATAAAACAGGAAGCTGGAATTTATTCACCATTAAAAATGCTGAAGGAACAGATCTTTACTGCCGTTTATTTAAGCCTGTAAATTTTGACTCTACAAAAAAATACCCTGTGTTGGTTTATTTATACAATGGTCCACACTCACAAATGGTAACCAATACCTGGATGGCTGGCGGAGAGTTGTGGTACCAATACATGGCAGAAAAAGGGTTTATTGTATTTACATTGGACGGACGCGGAACATCTTACCGTGGAAAAGCATTTGAACAGGCAACTCACCGACAGTTGGGCACAAAAGAAATGGAAGATCAATTGAAAGGTGTTGATTATTTGAAATCATTACCGTATGTAGATGCTGCAAGAATTGGAATTCATGGCTGGAGCTTTGGAGGTTTTATGACAACCACCTTAATGACCCGCTCTCCGGGAACATTTAAAGTAGGTGCGGCCGGCGGACCTGTAATTGATTGGACATATTATGAGATCATGTACACTGAGCGTTATATGGATTCGCCACAGGATAATAAAGAAGGCTACGATAAAAACAACCTGATAAACTATGTGGATAAATTAAAAGGCAAATTATTAATGATCCACGGTGCACAGGATCCTGTGGTTGTTTGGCAGCACAGTGTGATGTATCAACGCAAAGCAGTTGAAAAAGGCATACAGTTAGATTATTATTTATATCCTGGTCACGAACACAATGTATTAGGCAAAGACCGCGCACATTTAATGGAAAAAATAACAGATTACTTTATTGATAACTTATAATACAAATTAAATAGCTTGTCACTTCGAGCGAAGTCGAGAAGCGAACAACATTAACTTACTTTTAAAAAACAAAACAGCTTCAGTGTCCTCTGTGTCTCTGTAGTGCAAAACAAATACTATGGACTTTACGACCTATAAACACACAGTAACCGAACGTTTCATCCGTTACGCAAAAATTGATACGCAATCCGATCCTGATTCTACCACCGTTCCAAGTACCATGAAACAAAAAAATCTTGGTAAATTATTGGTTCAGGAATTAACCACCATGGGTATCACCGATGCCGAGATGGATCAGCATGGCTATGTGTATGCAACCATTCACTCTAATTCAACCAAACAGGTTCCTGTCATTTGCTTTTGCTCACACATGGATACATCACCCGATTGTAGTGGTGAAAACGTAAATCCTTTGATTCATGCAAACTACGATGGCAAGGATATTATTTTACCAAAAGATCTTTCGCAGATCATTAAGTTTGCCGAGCATCCCGACTTAGCTGCACAAATAGGAAATTATATCATCACCACAGATGGCACAACGTTATTAGGAGCTGATAATAAATCAGGTTTAGCTGAAATTATGGATGCAGCTAATTATTTAATGCATCATCCCGAAGTAAAGCATGGTGATATCCGCATTTTATTTACACCCGATGAAGAAATAGGTCGTGGAACAGATCATGTAGATATGAAACGACTGGGCGCGCAATATGGTTATACCATGGATGGCGAAAGTTTAGGCCATATAGAGAATGAAACCTTTAGTGCTGATGGCGTAACCATTTTAGTAAAAGGAATTCCAACACACCCGGGTTTTGCAAAAGATAAAATGGAACACTCCATTAAAATTGCAGCCGAGATCATTAACCGCATTCCAAAGGATAAAACACCTGAGACCACCGAAAAGAAACAACCATTTATTCACCCCGTTGCAATTAATGGTGGGCTGGAACAGGCAGAAATTAAATTCATCATTCGTGCATTTGACACACCAACCTTAAAAGCTTTGGAAGCAGAGCTGGAAGAAATTACCAGATCCGTTCTATCTAACTATAAAAGATCGAGCTACGAGTTTAAAGTAACCGAACAATACCGTAACATGAAAGATGTGTTGGATACTTGTTACTTTGTGGTAGAAAATGCATTAGAAGCCATTAAACGCACCGGGGTAAAACCTGTTTTATCTAGCATCCGTGGCGGAACCGATGGATCACGTTTATCATTCATGGGTCTTCCCTGTCCTAACATTTACGCAGGCGAACATGCTTTTCATAGTAAATTAGAATGGGTAAGCGTGCAGGATATGGAAAAAGCAACGCAAACTATTGTGCATTTGGCTGCCATCTGGGAAGAGAAGGCAAATTAATAACCGCATGCCAATTGGAGCGAAGTCGAGATGCGTTCTAAATTATTTCCCCTTGATTCTCGACTTCGCTCGACAAAACAAAAAATCTTTCGTTTGCACGAAAGATTTTAATTTACTCTATCCTCCTCAACTTCATTTCTTTTGGCTGACTAATTACCATTGGGAATTTTTCAACCTTAACGGAGCTGCTATCCAATCCAAATGCTTTTGCTTCACTCATACTGAAACGCTTTAAAAAGAAATAAATATTGAGGATCAGTTTTTCAAAAAATGGCAGATCGTTTTCGTACGACAAAAATTTTTCGATCACTACAAATTTAAAATCTCCTATTACATTATTTCTGTTCAATGATTCATAACGACTCGTTATATCAACTTCCTTACTCTTTACCAGATCTTCCACTACACGCCTGAATAACAAATTGATTTTTGGAGCAACTCTAAAGCCTAATCTAAAATCAACTCTTATAATATCATTTCCTGCCACATGCTTTACTTTATATTCCATACGGTAAGGTTCGTTCATTACATCTACATGCACAAACCAATACACATCTGCCTTCTTAGGTCGTTTTTGTAAAATAGAGTAAATGATTTTTGATTCGATCTCCTCCGGATTACTGGCACTGGTCATGTATACCAGGTGTGTTGCGTATTTTACGAGTGTTTCATCATTACTCAGATCAATTAATTTACTTTGATGATCTGCCAACTTTACCATATCAACATACCGCTGCCTGATCTTTTTGGATAAAAACCAAACAGTCATAACAGTCATTAATCCAAACGCTATCAATAAAGTGATCCAACCGCCATGAGAGAACTTACTTAAGTTAGCTGCTAAAAAAGAGAATTCAATAACAAGATACATTGTAATGATCGCATAAATGAAAATAACATTATACCTTTTCATGTGCATGTAAAAATTGAGTAAGGTTGTGGTCATTAGCATACACAATACAATAGCCAGTCCGTAAGCAGCTTCCATGTTTGCCGATTCTTTAAAATACAATACAACACCAACACAACCTACCAATAACAACCAGTTTAAAGAAGGAATATACAATTGTCCTTTTAGCTCTGAAGGATATTTTACTTCTACTTTAGGCCAAAGGTTTAAACGCATGGCTTCATTAATTAACGAGAAGGATCCACTAATTAAAGCCTGAGAAGCCACCACCGCAGCAATGGTAGCGATCGCAATTCCATAAGGCACAAAATTTTCGGGCATCATCGCGTAAAACGGATTAGTTGATTTGAACATTTCCATCGTTTTTCCTTCCTGCGAAATTAACCAGGCACCTTGTCCGAAATAATTTAACACCAACATTGATTTTACAAAAACCCAGGAGATACGTATGTTTTGTTTACCACAATGCCCCAGATCAGAATACAATGCTTCGGCCCCGGTAGTACATAAAAATACAGCTCCCAAAATTAAAAATCCTGATGGATGTGTTTTTAAAAGCAAATACGTATAGTACGGATTTAAGGAAGATAAAATAGACCAGTCATCCGTCAATCTGTACACGCCAAGTACACCAAGCATTAAAAACCAAATGGTCATTAAGGGTCCGAAAAATTTACCGATAAAGTTGGTGCCAAATTGCTGGATAAAAAACAAACCGCATAAAATTCCTATCACAATAGGAACTGTATTTAATTCGGGTCTAAAGAAGCGCAAACCTTCAACAGCAGCCGAAACAGAAATAGGCGGCGTTATAATGCCATCCGCCAGTAAGGCACTACCGCCAATAATAGCAGGCACTATCAGCCATTTATATTTAGCCCTTTTTACTAAAGTGAATAATGAAAAAATGCCTCCTTCGCCTTTATTATCGGCTCTTAAAGTTAAGATCACATATTTTAAAGTGGTTTGTAAAGTCAACGTCCAGAATATAGCCGACACAGCGCCTTTTACAATCCCTGCATCTATAGGATCTTTTCCGCAAATAGCACTCATTACATATAAAGGGGAGGTTCCAATATCTCCATAAATAATTCCCAAAGTAACCAATAAACTGGCTGCTGTAATTTTATTGATCTGATGTTTGTTTTCCATAATAAATTTATAATCTGAATAAAACGGCAAAAATGATACGGTCTTCTGACTGAACAAGATCTGGTCTCCAATCGACAGGAAGTTGCGTGGTTGTATATCCACTTGGTGAGGTCACGCCGCCACGTCCTGCAAAATAGGGTACACTTGATTCGCGATGTACATATTCCAGGCGGAAACTAATATGTTGATTTGGCATCCAGTCGATATTAGTCGAATAATCAAAGCCCGAGAATTGATCTCCAGGATTAGCAGTATATGGATAAGAACCTTCCACTTGAGAAGGATCAAGCGCATTTGGTAAAGGACTTGCCTCACCTGTTGGATACAAAACCAAATACCTTCCGGGGTTTTGCATATAACCTCCGCCAAAGGTCCAGGCAAAATGATTTTTTGCAAACCAAATCCTGTTATAAAACATAACGCTGACAAAATATTGTGCGGGACCTTGTATCGAATCACCTTTTTCCAAACCATTAACGCCACCGCCTTTTTCAAAACCAAGATCAGCGGTTAAAGAAAATGCCATTTTACTGATACCCCTGGATACAGTGCGATTAAAATACCTTATTAATAAACTGTTATCTGAATGAAAGCGCTTGCGTGAAGGAATACCTGCAGCATCTGCTCCATAATAATCATTGGTTAATAATTTTATATTTTCATTCGGACACCAGGTAATATTTCCACCAACTCCTGGCTGATGATTGTACATGCCATAGCTTTGCCATCCATTAATAATCCATGGTTCTATTTTTAGTTTTTTGTTGACGAATATTTGCAAACGAATACCATTAAAAAACCAAGGTGTATTATCGGAAGTAAAAGATGCCTGGTATTCCCAGTTCTCGGTTTGGTAATATGAATTCAATCCAAGGTATGACATGAACATACCTGCATCAATATTAATCCCATGCAATACATTAAAATGATATCCCGCATTTGCTTCAGCCAAATACCTATATGCATCCGCTAATTGGTACTGACCTTTATAAACACTATAGTCATTTCTTGGAATAATTGTAGAACGAGTGCCAAATTGAGTAACAATGTGGGCGCGTGCATTTTGATAGTTAAAATCTCCTCCTAAATGAACAGCTGATATCTGCATTTCGTTATTGCGAGCTATGGCAGTAGAACCTACAACTGTATGATCAATGGGATCATTAAAAGAATAAGAATAATTGGCATCCACCATCACCGTAGGTGTAAAATATTTTCCTGCAAGAGTTGGCTTCGATCTTCGATCTCCTCCGTTCCACCAGGAACAATCCATTCCTTCTAAAAACTCTCCCTTTTGTTTGTTAAAATTTATGGTGTCTTCCTGCGAAATAGCAGTACTGGAAAGGCCTACGGAAAGCAATGCCATTATGATTTTTTTCATGGTACAAAATTACCGCGAATACTATAAACGTTGTATAAAGATTATAGTGGGAAGTATAAAGATTTTATAAAGATATTGATTTGACTTTTTACAGCGTGTCACTTCGAGCGGAGTCGAGAAGCGTTCTTCGATAATGTTCTTTGTTCTCGACTCCGCTCGAACTGACAGAATAATAGATTAAGAATTAAACAAACCTGTATCCGATACCGCTTTCGGTAATAATATGCGAAGGCCTATTCGGATCATCTTCTATTTTTTTACGCAACTGCGCTATAAAAACCCGCAGGTATTGCGACTGGTCAATGTAACTTGGCCCCCATACCGAACGTAATAAGAATTGATGTGTCAAAACTTTTCCTTCATTTTTAACAAGCAGCGCTAATAAGTTATACTCTGTCACCGTTAATTTCACTAGCTCTCCATTTCTTTTGACAATTCTTAGTGACAGATCTATCTGAATATTTTCGACACTAATAATTGGATTTTCAGATTCAGACGAAGAACTCCTTAATAAGGAGCGAATCCGTGCCAGGAGTTCCCCTGTTCGGAATGGCTTTACTAAATAATCATTAGCACCATTATCTAATGCTTTTACAATATCTTCTTCACTGCTTTGCACCGATAAAATAATAATTGGTTTTGTATACCATTCACGTAATTTTTCAAGAACATTATGACCGCTATCGTCAGGCAACCCCAGGTCCAGAAGGATCATATCGGGCGGATGATTAGCTGCTGCTGTTAAACCTTCATGAGCATTAGCAGTTTCCTTTACTTTATAATCATTACTTTCCAAAGCAATACTTAAAAGTCTGCGAATTTGAGGTTCATCGTCAATAACTAATATCTCTGAACTAATTTTCATTCTTAATGTCATTTAAATGTGCTATTTCGGCAGGGATCACAATAGTAAATTTAGCTCCGTATTCTTCTCCATTCTCTAAATAAATAGTTCCGTTCATTGCTTCAACAAAGCCTTTTACGATGGATAGACCTAAACCGGTACCACCTGTATTTGAATTTTTAAGCCTATAAAATTTATCGAAAACATGCTCAATTTCATTCTCAGGAAATCCTTCACCTGTATCTTCCACAATGATAATTAATTTATGTTCTTTATTTACTGTTGCACGAACCGTGATGACAGCATATTTAGGAATGTATAGAGCTGCATTATAAATTAAATTATGTAACACTTGTTCCAGTAAACCATGATCCAGTTTAAAAAGCGGCAGGTTATCCTTGATACTAATCTCAACGGGTTTACTTTGCAGGATATCCTTTAACTGGCTAACAATATCATGTATTAACTCGTTAATATCGCACCAATCGTTTTTAGGTTTAAGAAAGCCTGATTCCAATCTCGACATATTCAACAAATTACCAACCTGCCTGTTCAAACGAATAGATGCTTTTGAGATCTCTGAGATCAATTCCGATCGGTTTGCTTCTGACAATTTATTATTATCTTCTTGTAAGGTATCCGTAGCTCCAATAATGGTAGAAATAGGCGTTCGTAATTCATGAGACAACGAGTTAAGTAAAGTGTCATATAATTTCAGTGTATTTTCTTTTTCGATTTTTTTATTGGCTTTCTTTTCGATTTCTCTGATCTTGTATGTTAATACAGCATTTACCATAGCTATAACAAAATACATCGCAAATAAAATAACATTTTCGGCACTTTGGATAGCAAATGTAAAACGTGGAGGAATAAAAAAATAATTCCAGACAATTGCACTCAAACAAGCTGCCAGTAATACAGGAATAATATCAAAGAACATGGCTATTAAAGATACAGTAACCAATAGTAAAAAGGCAACAACTTTATACTCTATAAAGTTTGAAAGGGCATATGATAATGCTGCAACAAAAAGGATCAGAAATATACTGACCACATATTGTTTTCTTTTACTGAATTTATGTAAGAGGAAATTAGACACCCAATAGTTTTATACAGCAAATGTACGGCAACTATTATAAGCAAGCCATTAAATTAATCTTAAAAGGTATAAAGATTTTATAAAGATTACCCTCTCTCTTTTTTAATAGGAGCAAAGGCCAAAGGATTTACCGAGATCTCTTCCAGCAAATTTCTTTTTCTGTAAATATCTATTGCGGTATACATAGCTTGTCTGAAAGATGATTCATCTGCTATTTGTTTTCCTGCAATTTCATAAGCCGTTCCGTGGTCGGGCGACGTTCGCACAAAATCCAAACCGGCCGTAAAATTAACACCATGGCCAAAAGCTAAGGTCTTAAAAGGGATCAATCCCTGGTCGTGATACATGGCTAATACACCATCAAACTTAGCTTGCGTATTGTTTCCAAAAAAACCGTCGGCCGAATAAGGTCCGTAAACCATCATGGTTTCCTTTGCTTTTTCAATAGCCGGTAAAATAATTGTTTTCTCTTCATCGCCAATTGCGCCATTCTCGCCAGCATGCGGGTTTAATCCCAACACCGCAATTTTTGGTTTACGAATGCCAAAATCTTTTATTAGGGAATTGTGTAATTGATTTATTTTTTCAAGAACGTTAGCCGTTGTGATCTTTTCTGAAATATTTTTGATAGGTACATGTCCTGTAACAATTGCTACGCGCAAGTCGTCAGAACATAACAGCATTAAAGGCTTACCACCTAGCTTATCTCCCAAATATTCGGTATGCCCCGGATAATTAAATCCTGCTTCCTGCATGGAGTGTTTATTAATAGGAGCTGTTACCAGCACATCCACTTTTTTATCGAACAATGCCATGGTAGCTGCTTCCAAAGATAGCTTTGCATACTTGCCACTCATAGTAGTAGGTTTCCCCATTTCAATGGTAACCTCCTCTTCGTAGCAAATAAATACGTTTGGCTTTTTTGTGTGCAACTGATTAAAATCTCTGATTGGATTAAAGTTGAACTCATCCATGTTCAGCATCTTTCTAAAATAAGAAACTGTTTTTTGAGAACTGAACAATACAGGTACACAAATTTCTGACAATCCCGGTTCAGATAATGTTTTTAAAATGATCTCCAGTCCTATGCCATTCAGGTCTCCCTGTGAGATCCCTACTACTACTTTATTTTCTACCATAATTTATTTTTTTATCCAGCCCACCAAAGAAGCAACTTCTTCCCCATCTACTGCTTCCCATTTTGATTTTGATACATTATATACGGATATACCCTGCTGATACGATTCGTCCCCCATGATGATCTCTTTTACAATAGCTGCGTAATTAGAGGATGTTTTAAAGTTTTTAATGTCAAAGTGAAACCTGCCACTCTCTTTCCCTTTATAATAAACCGCTCTTCCCGTTGATCTTGGTTCTACCTCAATAGAGAAATTTTTATCCACTTCCTTAAAGTTCGACTGCAACATGGTTTCTTTAGCAGGATTGATACAATATAATTTATTCTTAAAATAAAACTCAATGTAGCAATCAATGCTGTTAACCAGTTGATAGGTAGCAGGCACATTTGCCGTTGAATTGAATGTGCCAATTACTTTAGATGTTTTAGTGGCAATATTATATTTTACAATGCTTCCTTCAAGATCAGTGATTTTTATATTCGGAAAAACAAAAGTATTGTTATCAACCCAATAAATAGGAATATCTGCCTTTGGTGCTTTAGAGCTCACTCCCCCATGCCCGGCATCTTCCATCAATACAACCTTAGGTTTATTTTGCGGGTAATACAATAATTTGTAGGGAGATTTGGTTCTGTCGAACTCTACTGCCTGTCCAATAGTAGGATTAAAGGTGAGTGATTTGATCTCGGCATACGCATTGCTCTTCAGATCAAAGTAAGCATAGTATTTTCCTTTAAAGATATCATTGATGAAAAAAATGATGCTGTCGTTTGAACAGCGCACCAGTTTAGCTGTACCGTCATGTACCACTTTTTTTTCTTTCAGATCAATAATGTTTCCAATAGCTGAGATCAAATAACGATCCTTGTACAAAACATTTTCACCTTTATCACAACGTATATAATCCTTATCATTTTTTCTACCAATAACCGTCAGGATCTTTTCTCTTCCCGCATACACATTATTAACGTAATTATACCTGTAAATGTGCTGGCCTAAATTAGCTTTATTGCCTTCATCATAATGTACTACAATTAACGATTCCTCTGCGCTTTGAGCAAAGCCCGGCACAGAACAAAATAACAGGATATGTAGTAATAATTTTGTCATATTATAAATTCGAGAAAAAATCAAATAATAATCTTACACCATAGCCTGTACCACCTTTTCCTCTGTAACTATCTTTTGCTGTTACAAAAGCCGGACCGGCAATATCGAAGTGCATATAAGGGTAATCTGTATACTTTACCAAAAATTTGCCTGCAGTAATAGCGCCGCCATAAGGTCCGCCTAAATTCTTCTGATCTGCAATATCCGATTTTAATAATTCATCATACTCATCCCAGAAAGGAAATTCCGCCAAACGCTCATGCATACGCAGGCCGCTTACCGTTAAGTTTGTCTTTTGTTCATCAGTTGCTGTTCCCATACTCACAATACCATACTGACCAATTGCTGCTGCAGCTGCCCCGGTTAGTGTTGATAATTCAATAGCCATTTCAGGTTTATAACGTTTAGCATAATGCAACGCATCGGCTAAGATCATTCGCCCTTCAGCATCTGAGTTCAGCATCTCTACAGTGCTGCCATCCATCATGGTAATAATATCTCCCGGTGCAAAAGCATTGAAGCCCGGACGATTATCTGTTGCTGGCACTAATCCAATAACATGAACATTTAATTTTGCTTTGGCAATGGCATACATGGTACAACCAACTGCTGCTGCGCCAGCCATATCACATTTCATGAGGTCCATGCTGTTGGGCGTAGGCTTTAAGCTTAATCCGCCGGTATCATACACAACTCCTTTACCAACCAATACATAAGGCTTTTTGTTCTTTGCATTTTTCGGTTTGTATTCCATTACCGAAAACGTAGGTGGATCAACGCTTCCCTGGTTAACAGCTAACAAGCCGCCCATTTTCAATTGTTTGATCTTACCTTTGTTCAACACCTCCACTTTAAAGCCTGCCTGTTTTCCCATTGCTTTAAATGCATCAGAAAGATCGGTTGCATTTAAGGTATTTACCGGTTCATTAACCAGGTCACGTGCTTTTAAGGTTGCGTCAACGGCGATAGATAAATTGGAAACATGCTGTGCTGTAATTTTTGGATCAACAACCTGAACATGCTTTAATGTGTTAGCATTTTTTTTAGCGCTCGGCTTATGTTTAATGAATTGGTAATTGGATAAAGCAATTCCCTCTGCCAATGCTAAGGAATAATCGGTGTTGGATAATTCGTTCACGCAATAAACGGCATCCTTTTTTTCAGCATTCAAAGTGTCAGCTATAGTGGTGCCGGTTTTACGGATCGTTTCCAACATACTGTAGTGATTTTTCTTTTCATCTACAATGATCACACATACTATACGTGATAGTGCATTTATACAAATAAATTTTTTATCATTTGCTTTTATATCATGAACAATATAATCTGCTTGCTCTTTGCTCAGATTATATTCTGCTTTATTTTTAAATGAGGTACAGATGATAGCTAAACTCTGTTTGCTATCTGTATTATTTTTTTTAGAAATGATTGTCATATATGCGAATTTACTAAAAATCAATGATTTGGTAAAATCTGGTGTATGTTTTATTAACTATCTTATCTTATTTAAACAAAAAAGCCGCTCACTTTCAGTGAACGGCTTAATATATTGTGGTTATTTTATTTCTTGGTTACTTTATCCTTAGGCATTAAATACACCACTGATAGGTCCATGTAATTCATGGCATTCTCAGGGAAATTACGAACATTTAATTGCTCTAAACGGAAGTTCTCATCATAGAATATTGGCATAAATGGTGCCTCATCCAACAATACCTGCTCTGCCTGAGATAAGATCGCATAACGTTTTGCTTTGTCGGGCTCAGTGAAAGAAGAAGCAAATAACGAATCGAAACGTGCGTTCTTAAATCTTGAGTAGTTCACAAATGATTTTTCAGTTGCGCTTGCAGGAACGTGTTTACCATAGAAAATAGTTAAGAAAGTTTCAGGATCCGGATAATCAGCTACCCATGCAAAACGGAAGAAATCTGATTTACCTGATTGAACTTGTTCTATGTGCTCAGCAAAAGGAACGGTGTTGATCTCGATATCTACATTTAAGTTCTCTTTCAACATTTTCATAACAACTTCAGCAATTAATCCATTTCTGTCTCCACCACCACTATTGATCTGTAAAGTTACCTTTGGAAAACCTTTTCCATCAGGATAACCCGCTTTTTTAAGGTATTCTTTTGCTTTAGCCGGATCAAATGTATATCCTTTTAACCCTTTAAAATTATAGCCGTCTTTTTCAAACGCATCAACATAAGGAACAATTCCGTAGTCGGCTGAGTTACCTTCACCCTGGATAGTGAAATCAGCGATTTTATGTCTGTCGATAGCAAAGTTAAATGCTAAACGAACTTCTTTTTTATTGAATACAGGACTTGCCGTATTAAATCCTAAATAGTTTGTGTTGAAAGCTGTTGAATTTAAGATCTGGAATTCTGTTTTACGATCTTTAGCGTGTTCCAGGTCGCCCATGATCTCGTGGAAGATCTCAACCGGTAAACGGTAAACCATATCTAAATTACCTGATTTGAATTCTAAGATCTCAGCTTTTTTCTCACGAATGAACGTATACTTCAATCCATCTAAATATGGCATTTTGTTACCATCCTTATCAACTCCGTAATAATCCTGGTTCTTTTTCATGATCAAGACTTCACCTTCCTTAACTGTTTCCATAAAGAAAGGTCCAGTTCCAACCGGGTGAATACGCAGGTCCAAGCCGTATTTATCTAAAGCTTCCTTAGGATAAACCCAGCAGCCAGGCATTGCGATAATGTTTAAGAACCCTGCAAATGGCGAACGTAACATGATCACTAACGTAGTGTCGTTTACCACTTTAATCCCTGAAACAGCCATAGTTTTGCCCGCTTTTGAGTTTTCAAACGCTTCATTGGCTCCAACTACACGGTCTTTGAATGTTACATCAAACTGTGCATTATTAGGATCGTTCGTGCATAATTTATCAAAGCATAATTTAATATCGTTGGCTGTTACAGTTCTGCCTTTCCCATCAGGAAAACAAGCATCGTTATGAAACTTAACTCCCTGGCGGATATGGAAGGTCCATTCTGTTTGATCAGCATTTGACTCCCATGATCTGGCGATGGCGGGTTTTATAGATAGATCGTTCTGATCAAATTTAACCAAGCCTTCAAATAACTGGCTACCGATATGGAAACCCACAACTTCGTTTACTGCAATGGGGTTTAAGCTTTTAAAGGCTTCAACCTCGTTCATGCGCATTACTCCGCCCATATATACGCCGCCTTTGCCTTCCGCGCCATCGTGATTGTCTTTTTTATCGTCTGAACAAGATGTGCAAGAAGCTAAGCCTAAAGTAAATAGACCTGCTGCTAGTGGGATAAATATTTTTTTCATACCTAGGTACATAAGTTTATAGTAGTGACAAATATAATCTAAAAAACTAAAAAAACTAAAAAAATGGGTTTAATTTGTTAAAAATCGATTTCTAATAGTACGGGGCAGTGGTCGCTATGCACCGCATCAGGCAAAATCACTGATCTTTTGAGCTTGTCATTCAGGTGATTTGACACCAAATTATAGTCGATACGCCAGCCCAGGTTTTTACCTCTCGATCCGGCTCTATAACTCCACCAGCTGTACTGGTGGGGTTCCTGATTAAAATGCCTGAACGAGTCAGTGAATCCCGATTGGATGAATTGCTCCATCCAATCTCTTTCCTCAGGCAAAAAACCTGATGTGTTGGCATTGGATTTTGGATTATGAATGTCAATAGGTTTATGACAAATATTGTAATCTCCACAAAGGATCAAATTTGGAACTTTTGTTTTAAGATCATTGATGTAATGCTGAAAATCTGAAAGCCACTTCATTTTAAAAACCTGTCTTTCATCGCCGCTACTGCCGCTTGGATGGTATACACTCATCACTGAACAATGATCAAAATCTGCTCTGATAACCCTGCCCTCAAAATCATAATGTTCAATACCACAGCCATACTCCACATGTTTTGGTTTTATCTTGCTAAAAATAGCCACGCCACTATAGCCCTTTTTTTGTGCCGGATACCAGTATAAATGATATCCCAAAGCCTCAAATTCAGCTACATTTACCTGATCCGGGGTTGCTTTCACTTCCTGTAAACATAATACATCCGGACCAGCTGATCTTAGCCATCCTACCAGGTCTTTGTTCATGGCTGCCCTGATTCCATTAACGTTATAAGTGATGATCTTCATGCATTTCTATTTAAGGAGTCTGGCTCAGAATATTTGAGGTCGAGGCATTCGAGACCTTTAAAATTAGGAGTTTACTTTAGTAAATGACTAAATTTAAGGTCGAGAATAACGATGACATCGAATATTATGGATAGACTCATGTTTGTGGCTTTAAAAATACAATTTCTATATATATAAACCGTTATTAGCAAGGTGAGTTTTAGATTTATTTTTATAGTTACAATTTTGTGTGGATGTTTCTTATCCGCCCGATCTCAAACGAACCAAAAACTGAAATATTACTTTGTAAAATCCGACACTCTTTTTTTAGATACTTTAAGCTTAATGCCTGGTACCGTAAAATTAACTGTTAAAGGTAGCGATCTAGACACATTTGATTACCGGATCAATTATCCCCAAAAAGCCATTATCTTTAAAAAAAGACCAAGTGACCCAGTAGCCGTTAAATACAAAACATTCCCTTACAATTTCGAAAAACAGTACTATCATCAAAGTACAAAACAGCTTACCAAGGATCTGTCTTTGCCGGTCAATCCACTTACCCTGGCCTTTGCCGGTTCTGCTCCTGCCAGCGAATCTTTTGTTTCGGACGGATTAAACAAGAACGGAAGTATTAGCCGGGGAATTAGTTTTGGGAACAACCAGGATGTAGTAGTTAACTCAAGTTTAAATTTACAGGTAAGCGGTAAACTGACCCAGGAAGTTGACCTGTTACTGGCCGCGACAGATGATAATATTCCTTTTCAGGCAGATGGAACGACAGCACAACTACAGGAATTCGATAAAGTATTTGTGCAGTTATCCAATAAAAATTCCAAGTTAATTGTAGGTGATTTTCAGTTACAACGCCCCAACAGTTATTTCATGAATTTTTACAAACGCTCACAGGGAGCTTACTTTGCAAATAATTATTACGACACCATCAATAAAAAACAAGTCACTTTTAAAACACAGGTCAGTGGGGCTGTAAGTAAAGGTAAATTTGCACGGAATATTATACAGGGAACAGAAAATAACCAGGGGCCGTATCGCTTGCGTGGAGCTGATAATGAATTATTCATTATTGTATTATCCGGTACTGAGCGAATTTATGTTGATGGAAAACTACTGCAACGTGGTCAGGAAAATGACTATATCATTGATTATAATACTTCGGAATTAACTTTTACAGCCAAACAGATCATCACAAAAGATAAACGGATCATTGCCGAGTTTCAATATGCCGAACGGAATTATGCACGTTCTTTATATTTTTTTAGTGAAGAAGTAGAGGCCAATAAACTAAAAGTTCGTCTTAATTTTTTTGGTGAACAGGATAATAAAAATAAGACCCTGCAACAAACCCTGACCGAACAACAAAAGCTAACCATGTTCAACGTTGGCGACACTTTAAACAAAGCTGTTACCAGTGGCGCCGAATTAGCTGAGTTCAATACAACAGATGTATTTTACTGGAAAAAAGATACCGTTGTCTCAGCAGTCATCTATCCCGGCATTTATGTATATTCAACCAACCCTGACAGCGCCAGGTACAGGGTAAAATACAGTTATGTCGGAGAAAACAACGGCTATTATATCCAGGTCTCCACCACAGCAAACGGCAAAGTTTATAAATGGATAGCGCCAATTGGTGGCATTTTGCAGGGCAACTACGAGCCGGTAATACCATTGGTAACCCCAAAGAAAAAACAAATGCTAACCGTTGGTACCAGTTATGAATTCAATAAAAATCATATCCTTGATGTGGAAGGTGTTTATACAAAGAATGACATTAATACATTCAGTAAATTCAATTCCGAAAATGATGATGGTTATGGCGTAAGGCTAAACAGCAATAACCAAAGCGTTATAAAAGAAGATACGGTTTCCAAGCAATCTTTAAACGCGGTTTATAACATAGGTTATGAATACATTCAACAAAACTTTAATCCTATTGAGCGCTACAGATCCATTGAATTTGAACGTGATTGGAACCGACCTGTGAGTGCCCCCATAAACACCGACCAGCATGTGGGTTTTGCACAGGTGGGACTTCAAAAAAACAATAAATTGCGGCTATTATACGGCATCAATTTTTTTAAGGAGGGTGTTTTTTATGACGGTTTAAAACACAGTGTACAGAGTATGTATAATACCAAAACAAATACCATTACCTATAACGGTTCTTACCTTACCAGTAATTACAATTCGCAACTCAGTAACTTTTACAGGCACAAAGCCTCTTTCTCTCAATCGATCTGGAAATTGCGATTGAACTTCCTGGATGAATTTGAGCAAAACAAATTCAGAAAAAGCACATCGGATAGTTTGCTATCACGCAGTTACCAGTTTTGGGAATGGGAAGGAAACATTACCAATAAAGACACTACAGGCAATTTGTTTAAATTATTTTACCGCGAGCGACGAGATAAACAAGCTTACAATTCTGTTTTAAAAGATTCTACCTTTGCACAAAACACGGGCTTTTCGGCAAACATCAATAGCATTCGTAACCATCCCTTCTCGGTTGTATTTACGTATCGCGAATTAAAATTAAAACGCGATTCCATGACCATTAAACCAGATAACACATTGTTAAGCCGGATAGAATACTCGCCACGTTTGATCAATGGTTTTATTACTTCAAGTGTTTTTTATGAAACAGGTTATGGCCTGGAGAATAAAAAAGAATATTACTATTTACTGGTAGCTGCAGGCCAGGGAACTTATGCCTGGAAGGATTATAATGGCAACGGCACGCAGGAGATCGATGAATTTGAAATTGCACAATTCTCTGATCAGGCTTTATACATAAAAGTATATACGCCCACCAGCCAGTATGTAAAAGTATTGCATGATCAGTTCAGTTTTTCATTGAACCTTCGTCCATCTGTTTTTTTGCAGGATAGCTCCGGTAAAGCGCTAAAATTCATCAGTCGCTTTGCCACACAATCTGTTTACCGAATCGATAAAAAATCGAATGATAACGGAAAATTATTTACATTCAATCCTGCTGACATTAGTTTAACTGATCCTTTGATCACTGCCATGAATTATTCGCTGCGTCAAAGTTTATTCTTCAATCAAAGTGCCACCGTGTTTGGTACTGATTATACCTACCAAAGTAATTTAAGCAAGCTACTGCTCACTAACGGGTTTGAACGACGCGAAAATACCACCCACGAGTGGCGTTGGCGTTGGAATGTAACCAGGTCATGGAGTTTGAATAGTACAAATGTTTATGGGATCAAATCTACCGAATCAGAGTTCTTAAGCAATCGTAATTATAGGATCGAATCTTATGACCTCGAGCAAAAATTAAGCTACCAACCTAACACCGCTCTGAGAATAAGCGTTTTATATAAACACAATAAAAAACAAAATGTAATCGATAGAACAGACGCCGCTATTACTGAAATATCTGAAAAAGCTGAACTGAATGATATTGGATTAGAGTTTAAATTTAACCAGGTTGAAAAAGGTAGTTTTACCGGAAAAGCCGATTTTATTAATATCTCTTATAATGGTCTCGAAAATACGCCTGTAGCCTATGAAATGCTCAATGCTTTGAAAACGGGTTATAACTATACCTGGGAACTAAGCTACCAGCGTAACTTAACTAATAACATCCAGATCAGCATTAACTATAACGGACGAAAATCGCCTAATAGTAAGATCGTAAATATTGGTGGCGCGCAGGTAAGAGCGTTTTTCTAATGGCAGCGTCATGCTGAACTTGATTCAGCATCTCAAAGAGACTCTGAATCAAGTTCAGGGTGGTATACTAAAATTTTGAGTACAAATAATTAAATCTAACTTTGTAATATGTTTACAGGAATTATAGAAGGTCTTTCGAAAGTTGAAACAATTGAAAAAGAGAATAGCAATGTGCATTTTACATTCAGCTGTTCTTTTACGCACGAATTAAAAATAGATCAAAGTGTGTCGCACAATGGTGTTTGTTTAACCGTAGTTAAAATAGCCGGTAACACTTATACCGTAACTGCCATTGACGAGACCTTACAAAAAACAAATTTAGGGGCACTAAAAGTTGGCGATCATGTTAACCTGGAGCGTTGCATGCCGGCCAATGGTCGTTTTGATGGACATATTGTACAGGGTCATGTTGATCAAACAGGTATTGTGTCTTCCATTATTGATAATAAAGGCAGCTGGACATACACGATCGAATACAATAATAAGTTAGGAAATGTAACGGTAGAAAAAGGAAGCATTACCATCAACGGTACAAGCCTTACGGTAGTAAACTCAAGAGACGATTCATTTTCCGTTTGCATCATTCCTTATACTTTTGAGAACACTGTGTTTAAACATTTAAAAGTAAACGATACGGTGAACCTAGAGTTTGATATTGTTGGGAAATACGTGGCACGGCTATTAGGAAAAAAGTAATCATTTAGCAAACACAGATTCGTATATTCGTAATACAAGAACATGCAACAAAAAGTCGATTTTTTAATTATTGGGAGCGGTATCGCCGGCTTAAGTTATGCATTGAAGGTTGCAGAACATGGTTCGGTTTATATTGTCACTAAAAGTAATGAAGACGAATCCAACACCAAATATGCACAGGGTGGTATTGCAGCCGTGTGGCATGATAAAGACAGTATTGAAAAACACATACAGGATACATTAATAGCCGGTGCCGGATTGTGTGATGAAGAAACAGTTCGTGTAGTAGTAACCGAAGGGACAGAGCGTGTACGGGAACTGATAGAACTAGGCGCTAATTTTGATAAGACGAAGGAAGGTAAATATGATCTGGCAAAAGAAGGAGGACACTCTGAACATCGCATTTTACATTATAAAGATATTACCGGTTACGAAATTGAACGTGCCCTGATAGCACAGATCCGTAAGCACAAAAACATTACTGTACTCGATCATCATTACGCCATTGATGTGATCACACAACATCATTTGGGTGAAGTAGTGACCTCTCATTCAGAGAATGTAAAATGTTTTGGCGCTTATATCTTAAATACAAAAACACAAAAAATAGATACGGTCCTTTCTAGAATTACGATCATGGCAAGTGGTGGAGCAGGGCATGTATATGCAACTACTACCAATCCAACTATTGCCACCGGCGATGGTATAGCAATGGTTTACAGGGCAAAAGGCAGGGTAAAAGATATGGAGTTTGTGCAGTTTCATCCTACCTCTTTATATAATCCCGGAGAACATCCCAGCTTTTTAATTACAGAGGCTATTCGTGGATTTGGAGCTGTTTTAAAAACCATGGATGGTAAAGAGTTCATGCATAAATATGACGAGCGTTTATCATTAGCACCCCGTGATATTGTAGCCCGTGCCATTGATAATGAACTAAAAACACGTGGTGAGGATTTTGTATATCTGGATTGCCGTCATTTAGACCGTAAAGCTTTCATCGAGCATTTTCCAAACATTTATGAAAAATGCATGAACCTGGGAATTGACCCTTTTATAAAAATGATCCCTGTAGTACCTGCTATGCACTATTTATGTGGCGGTATTTTAGTAGATAAGAACGGCCAGTCAACCATTGGCAATTTGTTTGCCATTGGAGAATGTGCCTGCACGGGGTTGCATGGGGCTAACCGTTTGGCCAGTAACTCTTTACTTGAAGCGGTTGTATTTGCACACCGTGCTGCAAAAACGGCGACAGAACTCTTAAAAGGACTTTCTTTTACAGAAAATATTCCCAACTGGGATGCAGAAGGCACGGAACATGCCGAGGAAATGGTACTTATTACCCAATCGCAACGCGAAGTGCAGCAGATCATGAGCAATTATGTAGGCATTGTTCGCTCCGAATTGCGTTTAAAACGTGCTTTCGACCGTTTAGAGATCCTCTATAAAGAAAATGAAGCGCTTTACGATAAAACCACGGTTACCCAAAAACTGGGTGAATTACGTAACCTCATTTGCATAGGTTACCTGATCATTAAACATGCTATGCGCCGCAAGGAGTCTGTGGGTTTGCACTACATGGTGAATTATAGTAAAGAGGTTGTTAAGTAAACCGCCCTTGGGTCATGCTGAATCAAGTTCAGCATCTTCTAAGACCCTGAATCAAGTTCAGGGTGACGAATAATCACATTTTCTATCTATTTTTTTCTATAAATTTTAGTAAAAACAAAAAAAATAGTACATTTGTAGCCCAAAATGGTAGATGTAGCTCAGTTGGTTAGAGCATCGGTTTGTGGTACCGAGGGTCGAGGGTTCGAGCCCCTTCATTTACCCTTCTTAAAGGCTGTCTGAAAAGACGGCCTTTTTTGTTTTTCCTTTAGGGTCAGTTCGAGTGATTTTTGCCTGCCTCTTGCAAAAATAGTATCGAGATACTATTCAAAAAACATCTCGATACGAAAATCCAAAGAGGAAGGATTTTCTACTCGATATGACAAAAGAATACTACTTTTATCTTAATGCAACAATTCGATGTCATTATATGCGGAGCAGGCCCGGCCGGAAGTACTTGTGCTTTGGGTTTGTTTGATGCGGGCTTGAATGTTGCTTTATTAGACAAACAATCTTTTCCACGTGAAAAAATTTGCGGAGATGCTTACGGTGGCTATGCTCACAAAATTTTAAATACTATTTCTCCTGCTTTCGGAAAAAAAATTCTGGAGATCAACAAAGGTGTTATTGCCAAACGTGCGCGTTTTATTTCACCAAAAGGTTATGCTTACGAATTAAAACTGGATGGCTTTTACGCAAACCTACCACGCACCGAGCTTGATAATTTTTTATTGCAAATGGTACGAGAGGAAACTAAAACTACCATTCTCGAAAATACATCTGCTCAAAAAGTGAGTATCGAAAAAGAACAGGTCATTGTAATAACATCGTCAGGACAGGAACTAACAGCCAAAATGGTGATTGGCTGCGATGGTGCACATTCGGTTGTACAATCTGCATTAACCGGCACGCGTGAACTGATCACAGAGAGTTGTCCGGGCTTGCGGGCCTATTATAAAAACGTAAAAAATATTGAAACCGATTGCCTTGAAATTCATTTTCTGAAAGAAATCCCGAAAGGTTATTTCTGGATCTTTCCTTCTACTGATGGTTTGGCAAATGTTGGTATTGGTGCAGATAAAGATGTACTTACAAAGCATAAAATAAATATGCGTCATATATTTATGGAACTCGTTAAAATTTCACCACAATTTAAAGAACGTTTTGCAGAAGCTGAATTGGTTGGCGACATCAAAGGCTGGACCATCCCAATTGGTTACTTTAACAGCAAATTACCGATCTCAGGAAACAGGCTTTTGTTATGCGGTGATGCAGCAGCATTGGTTGATCCTGCTACAGGTGAAGGTATTGGCCCCGCTATGTCATCAGGACGATATGCAGCCTGGCAAATTAAAAAATGTTTTAAGGAAAATAATTTCTCGGCCGAATTTATGAAAGTTTACGATAAAGACATTCATAAAAAATATTACCGAAACTATTCCCGCAAAACCATGATCACCAATCTGTATTATAAAATGCCGTTTTTAATGGATTGGGGAATTGCATTTTTTTCAGGCTCACAGAAATTTCAAGGAAGAAAATATTAAATTATGAAAAAACATCTTCTAAAATATTTAATCGCGTTAAATTTCTTAATACTGGCCATGCCATTTTTTCAAACGTGTTCGGACAATGACATTATTTTTGAAAAGGCGCAAGAGAATGTTTTAAAAGGCAATACCAAAACTCTGTCAATTGAAGCACGAGAACAAATGATTACAGCTTCAAAAGAAAATGGCACTTTAAATGGATACCAACTATTTTATAACGCAGCAGAAACTTTACAATTTGAATGTTTTAATGACCTTCTGCCTATTCCATCAATATTGATTCCAGTATTAAATCTGGCGTTATTTATCGTTAGCTTTAGAAAAAATCAAAAAATTATTTCTTATTTAAGCCTCATAAACTTAACATGTACTATTCTGGAATTTATTGCATTGTCTTCATCAAGCGATGACATATATCAAATTAAATACGGAATGTATCTGCTTCTTACTAATTCTGTAGTAATTTTATATATATCAGTTAAAACCTTTTCAACTGTTCATTACCAAAGAAATCCCATTCCGGTGTATTGATCTGTTCCGCATTAGGATCAAGTTTATACCATGGAGAAATAGCAGGATCATTTTTATTGATAAGTATGTGAATATCCTGTGCGGGCATGTAACTCTGCGCAACCATAAATAATTTTTGATTGGTTTTTACATTCACTGCCATATCAACAACAATAACGGCATGTCCAGGACTTCCTCCTAATATCAATACATCGCCAATTTGCATATCTTTCTGACCGATAATCTTTAATTCTTTTGAGAGTGATGCTGTCCCGGCGTAGGTAAACACCAAATTCATGTATTCCCGAAATGACTCGTAGGAAGTACTTTCTTTGCCAGACTTTACCCAACTTACCACATTCCCTTTTACTGCAATGCGATAACCTGTTCGCCACTTTGCATAGTCCGCTTTAAAGCCATTGGTGAAGTTAAAATGTAAAGCACTGTATTGTTTGCTATGGTATAAATACTCTGCGCGCAAACGCATTACTGCATCCGCACATTGCTGCAGGTCTTTTGTTCCTACATCTATATTCAAAACTGCTGCTGCAACTTTATTTGGTTTTTCTGTGCCGTTATAATAATGAACCTGAGTTCCGTTTGCTTTCAAAGAAGTATTTTGTAGAAAGGCTGCGAAAGAATTGTTTTCTGATTTTGCTCTTGTAAACCCGACAGGAACATTAAAGCGTTCAGCAATGGTTTTTCCCGGTGCATTTAGTAGCAAAGAAGACTGTTGCCTACGAAAAGCAAATACACATACCAAACAAACAATACAGGTTAAAACACCTAGTTTAAAATATGTGTTGCTTTTTTTTATGATCTTAGAAATAGAGATCGTCTGTTTTTAATCTTAAGTAACGGCTTACAGATAATGCCGCGCTTAATCCCGAAATTAAAATGCCCAGTACAACAATTCCCCCAAATAATGCTGCCAATAAGTTAGGGTCCTGTAACTGTAAGAGATCAGGAATGTATCGTGTACTTAATACTAAAAAACCTGCCAGCAAAAATCCGGCTAATAATCCGGCCACTATTCCCTGACGAATTCCCTTTAAAATAAAAGGCATACGGATAAAGCCCTGCGTAGCGCCAACCAGGTACATGGTACGTATCAAGAAACGTTTGGCATAAATAGATAAACGAATGGTATTATTAATTAAAGCAATAGCTACTACCAATAATAAACCACTGAAAATTAAAATATAAAAACTGATCACCTTGGCGTTTTCGTTTACCTGCTTGATCATGTCTTTATGATAGATCACTTCCTTCACAAAATGTTTTTGCATGATCTGTTTTTCAAATCCTGATAAACTATCAATGTTGGCATAATCAGAATTTAATTTTACATCCAAAGACGATAACAATGGATTGTATCCCAGGAAGGTGATGAAATCCTCACCCAGATCTTTTTGCAATTTTTTAGCAGCTTCGTCTTTACTGATATAAGCAACTTCTTTCGTAAAAGCAGATGAACTGATCTCTTGTTTTAAAATATCTAATTCGGCCTGCGTAGTAGTGTCCTTTAATACGACCTGAAAGCCAACATTTTCTTTAATATGGTTTGATAATTTTTTAGCATTGATCACAACCAATCCTAAAAGTCCCAACATAAATAAAACCAAAGCCAAACTAATGACAACGGTAACCGAAGATGTTTTTAATTTTTGAGTAGCAGTTCTGTTCGACACGTTCAATGATTTTAATATCTACTAAAAATAAGCAGTATATAAAAACCCAATCGGGATATAAAAATGAATAATTAACAAGGTATTGTTTGTTATAACAACAGATCAGGCCTTCTTAATTTGGTTCTTTCAATCGATTGCTCGTGGCGCCACTCTTCTACTTTTTTGGTATTCCCACTGGTTAAAAGCTCAGGCACTTTCCACCCATTATAATCGGCCGGACGTGTATAAACAGGTGGCGATAATAAATTGTCCTGGAAAGAATCAGACAAAGCAGATGTTTCATCATTTAAAACTCCAGGAATTAAGCGAATGATGCCATCACATAAAACGGCCGCGGGCAATTCACCACCACTCAATACATAGTCGCCAATAGAAATTTCTTTGGTAATAAAATGTTCGCGAATGCGTTCGTCAATGCCTTTATAATGACCACATAAAACAATAATATTTTGTAAAGTAGATAAACGGTTACAGGTGCTTTGCTTTAATGTTTCTCCATCGGGAGTCATATAAATAATTTCGTCGTAGGTACGCTTGCTTTTCAGATCGTTGATACAATTAGCAATTGGTTCTATCATCATCACCATTCCTGCTCCGCCGCCAAATGCATAGTCATCCACTTTTTTATGCGGCTCAATGCCATAGTCACGAAGATCTACCACGTTCACAGAAACCAACCCTTTTTGAACAGCTCGTTTCAGAATACTATGACTAAAGGGACTGTCCAGTAAAGGCGGATGAACCGTGATGATATCAATATGCATATTATAGAAGCTGTTTTAAGCTTCTCAAAATTAACAAAAAATTTAGGAATTATAGGGCTTTAATTCTAGCTATAAACTATATTTGTTTAACAAAATAGAAATTCATATGAAACATATTTTATTGGCTATTACATTGTTTATAGGTTTGCAATCTTTAGCGCAAAAAAAAGACGAGAAAGCAAAAAGCGCCAAAGAAAAAGAAGGAGAGAAATATGTATATAAAGAGGCTACTTATGAAACGGATGATTATAAGATCTACGTGATCGACGCCGTAGCAAATTTAAAACAGGCAAAATTCAAGATCAAGATCTTTAATAAAACCAACGATTATTTACTGGTAAAACCTACCGAGTTTAAATACATGGCGGGAGATAAAACCTTATTGGGTAAAGACAAAACATATGTGGTATCGCCAAACGAAGAGGAAACAGAGGTGATCGATTTTAAAGGTGCTGACATGTTGGCCGAAAAATTTACCATGGAGTTCAAAGGAATTTATAAAGCATCAGCAGGCGGCAAAGTGTACTCTATTCCTGATTTTGAACTTCCCCCAAATAAAAATGATTTTACCGTTGAAAATTTTACCTGCGATCTTAAAAAAGCCGATGTGAAAACAGATAAATCGGTAGTAAAATTTGATTGTGTATACGTTGGAGATGGCGTAGGACTAATCAATCCTTATAAATCAACAGCGATCATGCCTGATGGAAAAGAAAATCCTAATTCTAAAAAAACGCAACCTATTATTTTAGAAAGAGGCGAGCGCGATGACTTTACCATGGTTTATCCTGAATTAGCAGGCTCTGGTGACATGCAAAAAAGTGGTATTAAACTAAAATGGAATACGACTTTCAGAGAATCAAAATTATCACCTGTTGGTAATGGTGTACTGGAGTTAATAAGAGATACTGAGAAAAAGTAATCCTACATTGCGGTTCCATCATGCTATGCCAAAAATTTACAGAATAGTACTTTTCTCACTAGTAGCATTATCACTAAAAATATCTGCACAAACCGATACTATTAATAAACTTGATGCCAAGGGTAAAAAAACAGGCTATTGGAAAGTTTTTTTAGATGAGCGTGTGATGCCAATTGATAGCGCCAATTCATACTTATATGGATATGAGTTTTTCGAAAGTGGAAAATCGGTTTATCCTGTATTTATTACTGAAAAAAATCTGACCCGTTATAAAATTACTTATGAAGGAAAATTGCCTGAGAAAGGAAATCCAATGGCTATTAACGGAACATTGAAATGGTTTGATACCAAATATGGCAGTGACGAATTGATACTTCTGGACGAATTTGAGGGTGGCTATCCCAAAGTGTTTAAAGAGTATTGTTTAAGTGGTAGTGCAGTTTTTCAGATGCTTGACTTTACAAAAAAGTATAATAATGAGGTCGGCACATTCTACAGGGAATCGTATTATGGATTTATTATTGCTAAAAGCAAAGAAAAGTTAACCAAATACTGGTTTCGTAAAGAAAAAAACAAATGGAAGGATTGTGAGATCAAATAATTACTTCTTCTCCAATCTTCCCCAAACACCCAGCGGTAATTTAATTCCGCTTTTCGCATCCAAATATAATTCGCCAATACTTAAATTGGATTTATGCTGGGTTGCAAAAGGTTCCAGTAAATTTTGCGGTACCAATGCCGAAAACCCTAATGAATAAGCATTCAGAATTAACAAATGCTGTTTAGGATCCAGGATCTGTAACACACTATCTATCATTTCCAGGATATTATCTTCCAGTTTCCACTTCTCACCATTTGGTCCGTGCCCAAAGGCCGGTGGATCCAAAATAATTCCCTGGTATAAGTTACCACGACGTTGTTCTTTTTTTACAAATTTCAAAGCGTCATCTATCATCCAACGAATATTATCGAGGTTGGATTTTTGCATGTTCTCGTTAGCCCAGTTAACCACTTGCTTAATACTGTCCACATGCGTTACATCGGCTCCTGCGGCCCTGGCTGCTACTGAAGCGCCACCAGTATAAGCAAATAAATTAAGGAATTTTGGTTTTTCCAATGGCGATAAATAATCAAAGATCACATCCCAGTTGCATGCCTGTTCAGGAAATACACCCACATGCTTGAACGAAGTCAAACCCAAACGCAAAGTGATCTCTTTGTTCCCTAAAGGATAAGAGATGGTCCATTGCTCTGGCATCTTCTTTAGTGCTTTCCATTCGCCACTGGAACTGCTTTTAGGAACAAAACGTACATGCGCCTGCTTTTCCCATTCGGCTACCGAATATTTTTTCTTCCACACAGCCTGTGGTTCCGGGCGAATAGTAATGTATTTACCAAAGCGCTCCAGTTTTTCAAAATCACCACAGTCTATCAGTTCATAGTCCTGCCAATGGGTTGGGGTTAATAATTGCATGGTATAAAGATATAAGTTATGTGATATGAGTAATAAGTTATTGGAATAAGTAGTAAAAAGAAGGTTGTTAATAAAAGGGTTTAGCTACAGAAAGTCTACTGAACTAAAAGTCCTACTTTAGATACATATCAAATTATTTTTTATGCAAAAATTACAATCGTCGTTTATATCGATCATTACTGTTTTTTTCTTCTGGGGGTTTTTAGCAGCTTCCAACGGAATTTTTATTCCGTTCTGCAAAACACATTTTCAGTTAAGTCAGTTTCAGTCGCAGTTGATCGACAGTGCATTTTACGGCGCATACTTTATCGGCTCTTTGTTGTTGTATATGATCTCTTTAAAATTAAACTCCGATATCATCAATCGCATAGGCTATAAAACAACTATTGTGTTAGGATTAGGTATTTCTATTCTGGGTGCATTGGTTATGATCCCTGCAGTTAACATCGGATCTTTTCCCTTTATTTTGGTGGCATTTTTTATTATCGCCTTAGGTTTTTCTTTGCAACAAACATCCGCCAATCCTTTGGTGTTAAATATTGGCGATCCGGCAACCGGATCACACCGCTTAAATTTTGCAGGCAGCATTAATTCTTTCGGAACGACTATCGGACCCATTTTAGTAAGCGTGCTTTTATTTGGAAAAGCTATAGCAACCGGCGCTGATAAAGAGTCTGCCCCCATTTCTTCTATCAATACTTTATACATCATTTTAGCAATTGCCTTTGTTTTAGCGGCTATCATATTATATTTTACCAAAATGCCAAAACTGAAAATTGAAGAACAGGGCACCAATATGAAAGTTTTGAAAAGCCCTCTTCTATTTATTATGGGCATTATTGTGTTTTTAGTGATTGTATTTTTTTATAGCGCTTTCAACGATTACAATGCCGGTTCTCAAACCTATATGTTCCTGGGCGGAATTGGTTCATTCCTGATTGTTGTGTTGCTAGCCCTAAGCATGCAATATCAAACCATTAAAAAACAGGATCGTTTTGAAGTGAAAAAATACCCGCAGGTACTCCTGGGCATGTTGGCAATTTTTGTGTACGTAGGTGTTGAAGTGTCCATACAAAGTAATTTAGGATCTTTATTGAAACTGCCTGATTTTGGTGGCTTACAGGATTC
This sequence comes from Bacteroidota bacterium, assembly GCA_040386075.1. Classification (GTDB taxonomy): domain Bacteria; phylum Bacteroidota; class Bacteroidia; order B-17B0; family Aurantibacillaceae; genus UBA4416. The sequence goes on along the minus strand of JAZKGE010000032.1, from coordinate 64,756 downwards.
AGAGATCGGGCCTTATATTTCGCTGTACTGGGGAAGTTTAATGATCGGCCGTTGGACAGGTTCCATTGGTGCTTTTGATCTCAATAAAAATTTGAAAACTGTATTGACTATCATTGTTCCTTTCTTAGCATTGTGTTTAGTGTTATTCATGAATCATTTGAATGGCGCAGATTCATCGCAATTTTATAAATATGTTATTTGCGTAGTTCTATTGATCGCTGCATTTTTTATGGGTCAGCAAAAACCGGCGCTCACCTTAATGATCTTTGGAGGCTTAGGAACATTAGCGATGATTATAGGATTAGTTACAACAGGGCAGGTAAGTGTGTTTGCATTTTTAAGCGGTGGTTTATTTTGCTCTATCATGTGGCCATGTATCTTTTCATTAGCAACGGCAGGTTTAGGAAAATATACCAGCCAGGCATCGTCTTTTTTAATTATGATGATCCTGGGTGGTGCTTTTATTCCACCGATGCAAGGGTTAATGGCTGACAAAATGAACATTCACATTTCTTACATCATACCAGTGATCTGCTTCGCATTTTTAACCTGGTATGCTTTTAAAGTAAAGGCCATTTTAAAAACAGAAGGCATTGATTATGATTCAACAGAGGCAAGTACACATTAATTTTTAATCTATTATAAAAACAGAAAATGAAAGTAACGATCAACGTCAAATTAGTAAACTCACAGTTCAGTCAGGCTTATGCCGATAAGGATAACGAAGGAGAAGAGACAGAAGATAATATTAAATATTTATGGGAAGATGAGTTTGATGTACAGGGAAATGTAAAGGAATTTAAAGTAATCAATAACGCCACTTATCTATTAAAAGGCCTCTATCCAAATGATGATGAATTTTGTTTTGAAATTCCCGACATGACCATCGTGGAATGCATCATGGATAATGGTTCTGTAACACAAATACCTTTTTCAAAAAAAGCAGTCAGTAAAACAGAAAAGTCAGAATCAGCAGATCATTTTTTATTCAATGTCTATTTAAAAAGTGTACGTCAGGTTGTAAACCCTATGCCCGGTGTATATATCATAAAAGACGATTTTCCGAAAGAATTGACGGAACTTATAAATACGGATGAGGAAGAATAACTTTTAACAATGTTGTTTATGGAAACCAACCGACGACAATTTTTAAAACTTGCGACCTTTGCTTCTACATTATTTGCTTTTAATAAAAGTAAAGCTGCAAAGATTGTTGCAGAGGTAACCAAATCTCAAATCAAGCCCATCGTGATCTCTACCTGGCGATTTGGGATAGAAGCTAATGCAGAAGCCTGGACTATACTTTCCAAAAATGGAAGAGCATTAGATGCGGTTGAAGCCGGTGTAAAAATTCCCGAAGCAGATCCTAAAGAAAGAAGCGTTGGGTATGGCGGCAGACCCGACCGTGATGGTCGTGTAACACTGGATGCCTGTATTATGGATGATTTCTCTAATATTGGTTCAGTAGGTTGTTTAGAACACATTATGCATCCCATTTCGGTAGCAAGGGCTGTGATGGAAAAGACACCACACACCATGTTGGTTGGAGATGGTGCCCTGGAATTTGCGTTATCGCAGGGATTTAAAAAGGAAAATCTATTGGTTAAAGATTCACAAGATGAATGGAAGGAATGGTTAAAAAAAGCAGAATATAAGCCAAAAGCCAATATCGAAAATCACGATACCATTGGTATGATAGCTTTGGACATGAACGGCAATTTATCAGGAGCATGTACTACAAGCGGTATGGCTTTTAAAATGCATGGGCGTATTGGTGATTCACCAATTATAGGAGCAGGCCTATTTGTAGATAATGAAGTAGGCGCTGCAACAGCCACAGGACATGGCGAAGAAGTGATGCGTATTGTTGGGAGTCATACCGTAGTTGAATTAATGCGTCAGGGTCTTTCGCCGGAAGATGCCTGTAAAAAAGCAGTGGAACGGATCATTACTATTGCCAAAAGAAGAAACAAACCAATGGATGAATTACAAATAGGATTCATTGCCATTAACAAAAAGGGAGAGCATGGCGCTTACTGCTTGCAAAAAGGCTTTAATTACGCCGTGTATTCTCCCGAGATCAATAACCAATTGATTGATGCCAAGCACATCCTCTAAATATTTGCTAGAAATAGCCTGCTTTAACGTAGCGTCTTGCATAATTGCACAACAAGCAGGTGCCGACCGGATAGAATTTTGTGCAGATTATGAAGCCGGAGGAATTACACCCACACCTGATCACATTTTAGAAGTTCGTAAATCAGTATCTATTCCTTTGCATGTGATCATTCGTCCACGCAGCGGAGATTTTGTTTACAGTAGCGAAGATATAACGAGAATGAAACAGAGTATCTTGTTTTGTAATGAACATAGGGTAGACGGCGTTGTATTTGGTGTTTTAAATCCCGACAAGACTATAAATACCGAAGTAAATAAAAAATTAATTGATTTGGCAAAGCCTATGTCCGTGACATTTCATAGGGCAATCGACCAATGCGATAACATAGAAAAAGCATTGAATGCACTGGTAAAATTAAATTTTGATAAGGTACTAACGTCAGGCGGAAAAGTAAACGCTCTTGATGGAATGGAAACATTACAAAGCTTTCAAAAAAAATTTGGAGATAAAATAATCATTATGCCCGGTGGGGGGATTAGACGCCTAAATTTAGAACAGATACTAGAGATAACTAGGTGTGTGGAATTTCATTCAGCCGCTATTATAAATCACACGATAAGTGCAGAAGAGATAAAACATTTAAAAAACATACTTCAAACAGCATAGGAATAAAATTCTTTTAAAAAATACAACATATTGTTCTTACCGGATATTAGCTACCTAATTCAATAATTCAGTACCTTTAACTATTATGAAATCCTTTTACAACTCACTTGTTGTTTTGATGTTTTTTGTTTCAACATCTCTTGCGCAAATAAAATATGCATCGTATGTTAATCCTTTTATTGGTACCGGTGGCGCGGGCCATACGTTTCCCGGCGCAGTTCTTCCGTTTGGCATGGTTCAACTAAGTCCCGACACACGAATTGATGGCAGCTGGGAAGGTTGTGGTGGCTACCATTATTCCGATTCCGTTATTTATGGATTTACGCATACACATTTGAGTGGTACAGGCGTAAGCGACTATGGCGATGTTTTAGTGATGCCAGTATTAGACAAGAACAGTTATAAAAATAAAGCCTATGCTACAAAATTTTCTCATCTAAAAGAAAAAGCAAGTGCCGGATTTTATGAAGTAACATTGAATAGCAACATCGATGTAAAGCTAACTGCTACAAAAAGGGTCGGCATTCACCAATATACTTTCCCAAAAACAGATACAGGAACCATAGTGATCGATCTGTTACATCGCGACAAAACATTGAATTGTTCTCTTAAAATTGTGGATAGCGTTACTATTGTTGGTTCCCGTGTGAGTGAAGCCTGGGCAACACAGCAATATGTATACTTTATCATGAAATTTAATAAACCAATTCTCGCTAAAAGTCTTACTACTAAGAATATGTCGAAAACACCTACAGTAAAAGAAAATACCATTGGAGGTTACTTGCAGTTTGATATGCGTGATGGAAAACCATTGATCATTAAAACAGGAATCTCTCAAACCAGCACTGATGGCGCTAAACGCAATTTAGAAGCAGAGGCTGTTCACTGGAATTTTGAAAAATATAAATCTGATGCAGAAAAATCCTGGGAAAAAGAATTATCTAAAATTGAGGTCCAAACCAAAGATCCTGAGAAACAAGTGATCTTCTATACAGCACTATACCATTGCTTTACACATCCTTCCCTAGCTGGTGATGTAGATGGTAAATACCGGGGACGAGATATGAAAATCCACCAGGCTAACGGTTTTACACCTTATACCGTATTTTCACTTTGGGACACTTTTAGAGGATTGCACCCATTATTTACAATCATACAGCAAAAACGAACCGCTGATTTCATCAATACCTTTTTACATCAATATAACGAAAGCGGACGTTTGCCTATGTGGGAACTTTCGGCTAACGAAACCAATTGCATGATAGCTTTTCACAGCGTATCGGTTATTGCCGATGCCATGACCAAAGGTATATCCGGTTTTGATAAAGACGCTTTATATGGTGCGATGGTTGCCGCCTCTAATTATACAAACTTAAGTACGCCCGTTTTTAATAAAAATAATTTCTTGCAAATAGATGACGAACCTGAGAGTGTTTCAAAAACACTGGAATACGCTTATGATAATTGGTGCATAGCACAAGTAGCAAAAAAATTAAATAAAAAACCTGATCACGATCTGTTTATGAAACGTGCTCAGGCTTATAAAAATGTGTTTGACAAAAAAACCAGATTTATGCGCCCCCGAAAAAACGGTAACTGGCTGTCACCTTTCGAGCCAAGGGAAGTGAACAACCATTACACAGAAGCTAATAGCTGGCAATACTCGTTCTTTGTGCCACAGGATATTAACGGCCTGATGAATTTAATGGGTGGGGAAAAAAGATTCGAGCAAAAACTGGATGATCTATTTAGTGCTAAAAGTGAAACAGAAGGAAGACAACAGGTTGATATAACTGGCTTGATCGGTCAATATGCCCATGGCAACGAACCAAGCCACCACATGATCTATTTATATAATTATGTGGGTAAACCTTCCAAGACACAGGAAAAGATCTACAAAGTATTAGCAGGATTTTATAAGAACGATCCCGATGGATTAATTGGCAATGAAGATTGCGGACAAATGAGTGCCTGGTACGTATTAAGCTCTATGGGCTTTTATCAGGTATGTCCGGGTAATCCTGAATATACTATTGGCTCGCCTTTGTTTGATCATGTAAAAATACATTTAGAAAATGGTAAAATATTTGAGATCAGCAAGAAAAATCCCACACCTGTTTTTCAATATATTCAGTCATCCATGTTAAATGCCAAGCCATCCAATAGTTCAGTGTTAACCCATAGCGCTATTGTTTCAGGTGGAAAATTAGAGTTTGTGATGCAGGAAAAATTAGATGAAACAACTCTTTTTGGGAGTTCTGAATTCTTGCGTCCTTCCACAGAAATTAATACCAAACAGATCGTACAGGTACCGCTTATCATAACGCCTGCAAAAATAACCGAAACCGAAAACACCATTAGCATTGAACATCCCGATCCTAAAGTTAAATTGGTTTATACCCTGGATGGAAGCGAACCAAAAATAAGTTCCACAGTTTACTCAGGTCCTTTTACAAGCGATACAACTGTGACCATTAAAGCTAAAGCATTTTTAAAACTGGAAAGCAGTTCGGTTACTACTGCCATTGCCTACAAAAAGCCAAACAACTGGAAGATCAGTATACAGAGCAAATACACTCCACAATATGATGCAGGCGGAAATGAAGGCATTATTGATGGGCAAAAGGCTACTACCAATTGGCGTAGTGGCGGATGGCAAGGTTATCAGGGACAGGATTTTAACTGTATTATTGATCTGGGAAAAGTAACACCCATACAATATGTAACTGCAGAATTTTTGCAGGATACACGCGCCTGGATCATCTATCCAAAACAAGTCACTTATGAGATCTCTGAAGACGGTAATACTTATGCGCCTTTTGGTACAATAGAAAATGGGATTGCTGCCGATGATTATTCCATACAAAAACGCACATTCTTTAATAATAATACCATTCCAGTAAATGCCCGTTTTGTGAAAATAAAAGCGATCAATTTTGGCAAATTACCAGACTGGCATCAGGGAAACGGGGGCGATGCCTACATTTTTGTTGATGAAATTGAGGTAAGATAATAGGTTATATTGAAAAATAATTTTTAATTAGTGTCCTGATAGCTAGTTAGATGATAGCTATTTGATAAATTAGAAAAACGACCTATAATGAAACTGGCTCTGGCATTTATTCTTTTAACCTCTCTGTGTTTGGCTCAACCAAAACAAGGTACCTGGAGAGGCGTTCTTCAACTGAATAAAGAACAACAAATTGAACTTCCATTTAATTTCGAAATAAAAAATACAAAGGGTAAACATCAACTCATTATTCATAATGCACAGGAACGGATAGTAGTTGACGAAACAACATTTAAAAAAGATTCATTCAATTTTAAAATGCCCATTTTTGATACAGAATTTCGCGCCAAATTAATTGGCGATACGATGATGATAGGGCTATGGATCAATCATACCAAAAAAGAAAATAAAACGATTGATTTCACAGCAAAGTATGGCGACACTAAGCGTTTTCCTTTTGTTCCGGGCAAACCAAATACATTTTATGAAGGTAAATGGGAAGTCACTTTTAGCCCTGATAACAAAGATAGTTCTAAAGCAATAGGAATGTTTACGCATGCGAACGGAAGCTCATATGCGTATGGTACATTTTTAACCGAAACCGGCGATTACAGATACCTGGATGGCATGATGCACAATGGTAAATTGTATCTGAGTTGTTTCGATGGTTCTCATGCCTTTTTATTTATCGCCGAAAGCAACGGATCTGAAATAACAAAAGGCGATTTTTATTCGGGCGCCACCTGGCATGAAAACTGGATCGCCAAACGCAATGACAAATTTGAATTGCATGATCCGGAAAGTTTAACCTATTTAAAAAATCCAAATGAAGAGGTCAACTTTTCATTTTATAATGCAAAGAATGAAAAAATAAGTTTAAGCGATCCGAAGTATAAGAACAAAGCTGTTATCGTTCAGATCATGGGAAGCTGGTGCCCTAACTGTATGGATGAAAGCGCCTATCTGGCTAAAGTATACAAACAGTATAACAAAAAAGGTTTAGAGATCATTGCTTTAGCCTATGAAAGAACAGCGGATGCAGAACGCGCGAAAACAAATTTAATGCGTCTCACCAAGCGTTTTGATATTGGTTACGACATTTTGCTGACCGGTTTAACGGGGAAAGATAAAGCATCTGAAAGTTTACCGTTTTTGAATCAGGTAATGGCATTTCCAACAACCATTTTTTTAGATGCTAATCATGTCGTTAGATCTGTGTATACTGGATTTAGTGGGCCTGCAACCGGTAAAGCTTACGAAGATTATACCGGTAAAACTGAAAAATTAATTGGCGAGTTATTGTCAAAAAAATAGAGCAAACTCAACCTGCAATATTTATTTTACTAAATTAGTATCATTGAACATGAACAAAAAACTATTCTTTATACTAATTCTGGGTTTAACTATCTCATCCTTTTACGGGCAGAAAGACAGCACAAAAAGTAAACATCAACTCTTTTTCTCTTTTAATGTTGGTTTACCGATTTACAATAGTTTTGATTATCGAAACGAACAACAGGGCTTGCCGCGTGGTGCAGACTCCAAACGGAAACCTTCTTTAAATTTGAACTTTGAACACAACATCGAACATTTTACAATAAACCTGCTATTCAACTATTCCTTTAATGAATTTAACGGTGACCCTTATTACACATGGGGCAAGTATATTCATTCCTATAATAACCAGGAAGTTTACAGATCATTTGAGGTTTATCAAACCATTAAATACAATTACCTTCAAGCTGGCTTAGGATTAGGGTACAACCATTGGATCAAAAAACATAATATTGCATTAACTGCTAATTTGCAAAAAAAGATCTTTACTGATATTATTGTTAGTACTAATTATACAACTAACTCTTACTTCAATAATCAGGATACATCGCAAATACAATTGCCAAAAAATTTCAGACCCCTCGACATTGAGAAAAATCGTGATCTATATTTAAATATGAAATTAATGTACACTTATGCGTTAACCAACAAACTTTGCCTGTCTCTATCCATCAGTGCTTCTTATGGCTTATTGCAAACCTATTCCCCTTCCGTTCGTGAAAGTGGTATAGTTAGAGATGATAAGACCTTAGCCTATGGTATTTATACCCAAAAAATGCTCTATAGCAATCTTGGTATTCGTTATAAGTTGTACTAATAAAACAGATTATTATAAGGGAAACGGATCACGTGTATTTTTTTTACAGTATCGTAAACCAGTTTTCTAAAGTCAGTGATATTCTCTTTGTTCTTGGCACTAATATAAACGCAGGTTTGATGCAGGTCGGTCATCCAGGTTTTTTGAAGCTCTTCTAATGATAAATTTTCACGTGTTGCCGGAGTTAGGTCATCTTCATCCTTCTTCACATATTTAAAGGCATCGATTTTATTAAATACTAGGATCGTTTCTTTATCCCCAGCCCCAATATCAATTAAAGTTTGGCGAACCACATTGATATGATCCTCAAAATTTGGATGTGAAATATCTACAACGTGTAATAAAATATCAGCTTCACGTACTTCATCTAATGTGCTTTTAAAACTCTCTACCAATTGCGTAGGCAATTTGCGTATAAATCCAACCGTATCAGCCAGCAAGAAAAATAAATTATCAATGGTTACTTTTCTTACAGTTGTGTCGAGTGTTGCAAACAATTTGTTTTCGGCAAACACTTCACTCTTACTGATCATGTTCATGATCGTAGATTTTCCAACATTGGTATAACCCACTAAAGCTACGCGCACAAACTCGCCACGGTTCTTCCGTTGTGTAGCCATTTGCTTATCAATAACCTTCAGGTCTTCTTTTAACTGCGCAATGCGGTCGCGAGCTATACGACGATCCGTTTCAATTTCCTTCTCCCCTGCTCCACCACGAGTACCTGTTCCTCCACGCTGCCTCTCTAAGTGTGTCCACATACCTGTTAGGCGTGGTAGTAAATATTGCAACTGCGCTAACTGAACCTGTGTTTTGGCATGTGCTGTTTGAGCACGCTGAGAAAAGATCTCTAAAATTAAAGTCGTACGATCAAGTATCCTAACCCCAAGCTCTTTCTCTAAATTTCGTTGTTGCGAAGGTGATAACTCATCATCAAAAATAACAACGTTTATTTTGTGCTCCTTAATAAATGCTTTTACATCACTTAATTTTCCTTTTCCCAAGAAGGTTGCCTTATCAGGTCGTTCGAGTTTTTGGGTAAATACTTTTTTAGTTTCTACACCATAGGTCTCTGCTAAAAAAGCCAGCTCATCCAAATACTCATAAGCTAAGGATTCGTTTTGTTTTTTATTAATAACGCCAATTAAAACCGCTGTAGAGGTTTGTATTTGTGTAGAATGAGAGTCGGGTTTCAATGTCTTATTTTCCTTTTATATCTGTTTCAATGTAAACAGCCACTGCTTCAATTTGTTCGTGCGTTAATACACTTTTATAAGCTGCCATGGTATTTTTACCATTCGACACAATATCGATAATACCTGTATGTGGCAACTGTGTTACCGAAAGATCTTTGGCTCCATTTGTTCCTTGTTTACCATCACGGCCATGACATAATTCACATTTTTCTTCAAAGATCTCTTTGCCATTTATAACTACTGTTTTTTCTCCCGCTTTAGCTGATTTTGCCTTATAGGCTAAAGAGAAAGACACAACGATAAAGAAAAAAGACAAAGTTGCCAAGATCTTGTTCTTCTTTTTAAATCCAATAACCGCCAAGGGAATTGATAAAAATACCAATACCAGTTTAATAATTGTAAACTTATTGATCTCAGGTAATTGAGTAATTAAGAAAATACCGGTTGCCAAAAATCCAAAACTCACGATCATTTCGATCACTTTGGTTTTCTTTTTGAATGTCTCTAACAATTCATTTTTATCGCTTAATAATAAAATAGTTTTTATTAAATAGATCAATGTAAACAACACCACAAATAGGGTGTGAGAATGAAGCATGCCTGTAGCCATAGGATTAAATTAGTTAGCTCAAAATTAACAATTTATCATTAAATAAAACGTTCAAACAAATTTTTATACATGAGCTATAATGTTATATTTGTTATAACTAAACTCTATTATGCGTAAACTATTCTTACTATTAGCCGCTGTTTTTATTGCTACATCTGTTTTAAGGAGCCAAATCACTTTTCCAAATAACGGTGCTCCCAATAATATTCATACCTTATATGTTTTTACTAATTGCACCCTACATGTGGATGCTGATGTTACTATAGTTAATGCCACTTTGTTTGTAAAGGATGGCAGAATAGTAAATGCCGGAGAAAAACTAGTTTCGAGCAAAGATGCCGTTACGATAGATCTGAAAGGGAAACACATTTATCCTGCTTTTATTGACCTTTATAGCGATTACGGAATGCCTGAAGTGAAAAGAGCGGATAATTCTGATGCGCCAAAAAAAGGTGCCTTTGGGTGGAATCAGGCGATCAGAAGCGAAGTGGAGGCTTATAAATTATTCTTACATAACCAACAAAAAGCTGACGAATTACGAAAATTGGGCTTTGGCTGTGTATTGACTGTTCAAAAAGACGGTATTGTAAGAGGCAGCGGCGCTTTAGTGAATCTATGTAATTCCAAAGAAAATGAAAGTGTGATAAAAGACAGGGCAGCCGGTTTTTATTCCTTTAACAAAGGTAGCTCACCACAGGATTATCCATCATCTTTAATGGGTGGCATAGCCTTATTAAGACAAACGTATTATGATGCCGAATGGTATAAAGCCAATCAAGCAAAAACAGAATATAACATTACGCTTGACGCTTTTAATAAATTACAGGAATTACCATCGATATTTGAAGGCGGCGACAAATACAATGACATTCGCGGAAAAAAAGTGGGTGATGAATTTAAAGTAAAATACATTATCAAAGGTGGGGGAAATGAATACCAGCGTTTGTATGATATTCAAAATAGTTTTTCGAAATACATCATCCCGATCAACTTTCCTGATGCTATTGATGTGGAAGACCCTTTTGATGCAGAACAGGCTTCACTAACCGACCTTAAACACTGGGAAATGGCGCCAGCCAATTTAGCTATGCTCGAAAAAAATAATGTCTCGTTTTGTGTCACATCTGCCGATCTGAAAGACAGGTCCGCATTCCTGAAAAATTTACGAAAAGCTGTTAAATACGGTTTATCAGAGAAAATGGCAATAAAAGCATTGACCTACAACCCTGCCAGTTTTGTTGGCATGCAAGACAAAATAGGAAGCTTGAAACAAGGCATGTTTGCTAACTTTTTTATTACTTCCAAATCGATCTTTGAAGAAGATGCTATCATTTACGAAACATGGAGCAATGGTGTGAAACATGTTTATGCTGATGTTATAGTTCCGGATATTAGCGGTACATATCAATTAATATACGGTGCAACTTCCAATAAAGTGGTGATTACCAAAGAACAGGAAAATTACTCGGGCCTTGTTATGTTGAAGGACAGTGCAAAGGCAAAATCAAATGTGACATTTAAAAACAATTTATTGACGTTGAGCTTTCCTTACGATTCAACCTTTGCACTACGCTTATCCGGTAATTACAATGAAAACACCAGATCATTTTATGGTAAAGGTCAATACACTGATGGGACCTGGACTGATTTTAGATTGAATAACCTCAATGTAATTGATACCGCAAAAAACCGAGAAGCTAAAAAAGAACCCATAACATTTGGAAAAGTATACTATCCATTTGGTGCATATGGAGAACCTGAATCGGATAACGCCGGTTTAATAAAAGACAGCTGGCCTAAGTTCAAAAAACGTTATGATGGTATATTAATTAAAAATGCTACAGTTTGGACGAACGAAAAAGATTCTATTTTAACTGGTCAGGATGTTTATGTGTTGAATGGGAAAATAGCTGCCATTGGAGCGAGCTTGCCAACAAGTGGAAACATTAAAGTGATCGATGGCAAAGGAATGCACCTAACACCTGGCATCGTAGATGAACATTCACACATTGCCCTGTTTAGTGTAAATGAAGGCGCAGATGCCAGCAGTGCTGAAGTAAGAATGAGTGATGTGATCAATCCTGAGGATATCAATGTATATCGTCAGCTAGCGGGTGGCGTTACCACGGCACAATTGTTACATGGCTCTGCAAATCCAATTGGCGGACAAAGTTGTTTGATCAAACTACGTTGGGGAAAAAGCCCTGATGAATTTAAATTTGAAAATGCACCAGGCTTCATCAAATTTGCACTTGGAGAAAATGTTAAACATTCAAACGGTACCAACCCAGATCAGGTGAGATTCCCACAAACACGTATGGGTGTTGAACAACTGTATTATGATTATTTTATAAGAGCAACAGCTTATAAAAAACAAATGGCTGACTTTGGCAAATTAACACCAAAACAAATGGAAACCGGTAAAACTGCTTCCCCACGCAGAGACCTTGATATGGAAGCCATGGCAGAGATACTGGATAGTAAACGTTATATCACTTGTCACAGTTACGTACAAAGCGAAGTGAATATGTTAATGCATGTTGCTGATAGTATGAAATTTAAAGTAAACACGTTTACACACATTTTAGAAGGTTATAAGTTAGCGGATAAAATAAAAGCTCATGGAGCTAATGCATCAACTTTTGCCGACTGGTGGGCTTATAAACTGGAAGTAATGGATGCTATTCCATACAATGCTGCCATGTTAACCAAAGCAGGTGTGAATACTGCTATCAACTCCGATGATGCAGAAATGGGAAGACGTTTAAATCAGGAAGCGGCGAAAACTATTAAGTATGGTGGTTTAACAGAAGTACAGGCTTTAAAATTAGTGACCTTGAACCCCGCAAAAATGTTGCACATTGATGATAAAGTAGGAAGTATTAAAGTAGGTAAATCAGGTGACCTTGTTTTATGGACTGATAACCCTTTGAGTATCTATGCCAAAGTAAATACAACGATCATTGATGGGCAAGTATACTACGACAGAGCTGATGACACTAAATTACAGGAAGATATTAAAAAAGAACGTGCACGTATCATTGCTAAATTGATCATCGAAAAAAATAAAGGCGCTAAGGTTATTAAACCTCAACCTAAAAAACAGAACCATTTTCATTGCGATACTGAGGATAGTGGGTTTTAAATGTAATACACCTATCGGGTCAAAAGGAATGAGATACTATGCATAAACTATTCACTTTATTATTTATTCCCTCTTTCTTTTTTGGACAAACTGACACACTCAATTTAATAGATAAACGGGTTGAAAAAATAATTTCCGACTGGCAAGTTCCTGGCTGTGCTATTGGAATAATTAAAAACGGGAAACTTATTTATGCCAAAGGTTTTGGATACAGAGATCTTGAGAATAAACTACCTGTTACACCAAATACGTTATTCCCCATTGCCTCCAATTCAAAATTATTTACATCCACTGTTATTGGTATGATAGTAAATGAGGGCAAATTAGAATATGATAAACCGATTAAATCTATCGTTCCTGAAATAGAGTTTAACACCCCAACTTTAAATAGTGAAGTTACTTTAAGGGATATGTTATGTCACAGAACAGGACTCTCAGGAAATGATGAGATTTGGTATGGTTCTGATCTTACAAGGACAGAAGTGTTTGCCAAAATTAAATCCCATGAATCTGTAGCAACTATCAGAACCAAATTCATTTATTCTAATGTTATGTATATAGCAGCCGGGGAGATCATCAAACTAAAAACCAATAAAACATGGGAAGAATATGTTAGAGAAAAAATTCTAATTCCTCTTGATATGAATCATACGGTATTCATTATTGAAGAATTAGAAAAAACATCAGATCATGCAAAGCCTTATAAAACAGATTTTATCAAAAAAACAATTGTGCCTATAGAGTTTTACAGGCAAACCAAAGCCTCTGCTCCGGCAAACGGGATCAATTCAAACATTATCGATTTATCACATTGGGTAATTTGTCAATTATCAAAAGGAACATATAATCATAAAGAAATTATTCCTAATTCTGTTATTCAGGAAACTATGAAACCTCTTACAATAAGTTCCGGTACCATAAAAGATAAAGAATTGTCTTTTGAATTATACGGAATGGGCAGAACTTTAAGAACTTACAAAGATCACTTGCTTAACGAACACGGCGGCGCTATTAATGGTTTCAGATCTCAAATAACTATTTTTCCGAATGACAGCTTAGGAATTATTATTTTGACTAATTCGGCAGATCATAAAATTGCAACTTTTTTACAATTAGAAATTGCTGATGTAATTTTAGGTTTAGAAAAAACTCAGTGGCATGAACGCATTTTGGATCGGAGAAAAAAAGAACTTGAACACCAAAATTGAATTCTTAAAATTAATTGGCGGCTCTTTTAATAAAAATTAAAGCTCACAACCAGATCTCTTTGTCCGGTTTGAGAATGGCAACCTACACAAGCTGAGCTCGGGTCTTTAGTCACACTATGGATGACACTGCCATCACCATTTATTTCTGACCAGATCCAGGAACCTTCTCTCTTATACATTAAAGCATAAATGCCATTAGACGGTATTTCCTTTACAACTAACGATCCATCCGGAAAATGCTGTCCGACCGGCAATTTCCCGGCATCTGTTAAAACCGCATTAGCAATTTTGTTGAATTTTAATTTGAATGCTCCATGTGGGCCATTTGTTCCCGAATAAATAGCGGTCGGATTATTTTTATAATACATAAATGCTGCAGTGTTTTTTGCACTATCGAGCAAGGCCTTGTCTGTAAAAGCCAGTAATGGGTTTTGTCCGATGTCTTTTTTGCAGGAATACGAAATAACCATTGCTATGACAACTAAACATATAACAGCTATAATTTTTACTTTACGCATTCTGTAAATACTTCGAAAGCCAGGTTTTATTTAAAGGTTGTTTCCAGTTAGAAGTTAATTCAGAAGACTGTGAAATAGTATTATTAAATACAATCGTATTTTCGTTAATGACTTTGCTCTTTAATAATTCTGCAATTTGAGATTGTTTTACAACTTCTATCTCATCGTTTGAATTTACAAAAGCTATCAGTAAGCGGTTCAATAATTCTATGGAAAATTTTTGCTCCAGTTCTTTTACAAAACGAACCTGCTTGTCGATACTACAACCGCTGGCATTGTATTTATCCTCATTTACTTTAAAGATCAATAAACGATCCTGATACAATTCAAAAGAAGCATCCAGACTCACATCGTGCGCAGTCCAGCTATTCACAAAATTTCGACAACGATCATTAAAATCAACTAATTGCTCACTGCTTAACTCTTTACTTAAAGTATAAACCCAAATACGTTCGTTCATGATGACACCAATTAAATAAATTTACATTTTCTGCTGGCAAAAGCACACATGCGTAATAAAATAATACCATGTTTAAAGCGGGAAATGTTAGTGCTTCCGTATGTTCTATCTCTGTACTTGATTGGAATTTCCACGATCTTTAAATTCAATTTATGCGCACCAAATAACAAGTCAAAATCTCCAAATGGATCAAACTCCCCAAAATACTTTCTGTTTTTGGTCAATTTAATATAGTCTTCTCTAAACATCACTTTAGTTCCACACAAAGTATCTTTAAAGCGTTGGTCTAACAACCAGGTAAATACCCAGCTGAAGAAATGATTCCCTAAATAGTTTAAAAAACGCATTGCCTCACCTTCCATTGGATAAACCAGTCGTGTTCCATTAATGAAATCGCCTTTGCTTCCGGCAATAGCGTCATAAAATTTTGGAATATCTTCAGGTGGCACTGTTAAATCTGCATCCAGGATCATTAAAATATCTCCGGTTGCGATTTTATATCCTTCACGTACAGCATCAGCTTTTCCTTTACCTTTTTGCTGGCCAATTTTTATATCGTGAGTTCCTTCATATTTTTTTTGGATCTCCTGAATTTTCTGCCAGGTATCATCCGTACTATTTCCTTCAATAAAAATGATCTCCACATGCTTACCAAATTTCGGCAAACGCGTGATCGCATTTTCAATATTGCCGCTTTCGTTACGCGCAGGAATTACAACTGTTGTAGAGTATTTTGTTTTGTACTCTTCCGGATTGCTTATTGGCAAAGGTTTTGCAAAAGAATAGGTATTCAAGCTAAAAAATCTGAAAATAGGGAATTTAGCTAACACTAAATTATGCAATTCGGCAATTACCGGAATATAGAAAGGGAAAATAAATCGTTTGCTGTTCCTATATACATCAAAACCTGAAACAAATAATAAATTATTAACGTCTTTTGTATTAAGCCAGTTTTGAGTGGGTGTTTTAGTTTTTAATCCTATGAGTTCGGCAAATTTTAAAGCAGGTTCCCATAAAGAGTTATAGTACTGAACAATAACTTTTGTGTTTGGGTGACAAACATTTTTTACCTGTTCGAACACAGCCTGTATATCTTCCACAAAACCAATAACATTACTGATCACAATAAAATCATACTTATCTGTTAAAGTAATATTATTGGCGTCCATTAAAATGAACTCTATGTTTTTTCCGGCATGTTTCTCTTTGGCCCAGGCAATTTGTCCTTCACTAAAATCAATTCCTGTTTTTTTGCTACCAGCAATTCCCGCTAATAAATCACCGCTTCCGCAACCAACTTCCAAAACCGAACTATCCTCATGCGAAAAATAATTACAATAATTGGTGATCTCTTTCCAATAATAGTTGGAAAGTCCGCGCCCTTTTCTTTTAGAAGCAAGGTGGTTAAAATATTCTTTAATGTTCTGCACTGTATAAATTTAATAAGATGCCTAATTTACAGGTTTAATTTAAAAGATAAACCATAAAATAAGGTAAAACAAAAGGGCTTTGCGCGAAAAAGGGGTCCAAACAGGCATTTTTAACTAGGAATATCATATTAACCATAATTAATACTAGTAAAATCTAAATTGATTTATAAATTTGATAAAGCGATTTAAATCATAAGTATCAATTGCGACAACGATCATGAAACTAAAACACATAATTATATTAGCAGTTATGATGCTTAACAGCATTATGATATATGCTCAGAATCAAAAAAGAGCTATCAATTATTCCAAAAAGCCATATTGGATCGAAATGATGAATGACCCTAAAGCAAATTATTTTGAAACTGTAAAAGCATATGATCAATTTTGGGAAAAACGGAAACAACCGAAAGAAGAAGATGAGATCATTGGTCAATCGAAAACAGCAGAGTCAAAAAGATCATTTTTAAGCCGTTGGTTCAAATCTAAAGAAGAACGCGATGAAGAAGAAATAAAAAAATATGCGTTAGATGTAAAAAAATACAAGCACTGGAAATTAAAAACAGAGCCATACGTGCAAGAAGATGGAACCATTTTAGATGCTGATGCTCGTTTAAAATTATGGCAAGACCAACAACAAAAAAATTAAGTTTATTTAAAAACTACCCGTTTATGCGTTTTAAAATCAGTCATACTGCAACAACTTTTTTACTACTAATAGCAACGATCTGTTTGTCGCAGCCAGGCACTGTATGGGAACAAACAGGGCCAAGCCTTTTTCCAACAAACGAAAGCGGACAGGTAAATGGTATAGGACGGGTTTGTCAGTTAAAATTTCACCCTACCGATCCATTGAAAATGTATGCTGTAAGTGCATCGGGCGGTTTATGGATAAGCTCTGATAGTGCTGCTACTTGGGTTAAAACAGGCACGGATAAATTACCTTCAACAGCCTGCGCATCTGCTTGCATAGATTACACTAACGATAATGTCATTTATTTAGGAACTGGCGATCCAAATTACTATTCAACTGATTTTGGCATTTGGAAAAGCATAGACGGAGGGCAAAACTGGGCCCAATCAACAACAGGCATGGGAAACAGATTACCAATTGAGATCTTAATGGACCCAACCAACACTAACGTTTTAGTTACTGCTACTGATAACGGAATTTACAAATCAACAAATGCCGGTGCAAGCTGGGGTTTAGTAAAAACTGGTGGCGACTTTACAGATATGCAATTTAAACCAGGAAGCTCCAGCATACTGTATGCGTGCACCTATTCCGAATTTTGGCGTTCACTGGATTTTGGAAGCACATGGACACAAATTACAAATGGTGTTGTTATTCCGGGAGGAGGAAGTGGTAATGGTATGCGAATGGCAGTAAGTGCCTCAAACCCAAATATAGTGTATCTCGGAATGATCACAGATGAAGGCACCATTTTAAAATCAATTGATGGCGGCAATAGTTTCACAACTGTATATCATAATCCATCACAAAGTTTAGTAGGTTATGATGCAACCGGAGGTGGACAAGGTGACTATAATTTTGGAATGACTGCTGACCCAACGAATGCAAACACTGTTTTTGTTGTAGCTCATGTAGTATGGCGAAGTACTGACGGAGGTGTAACCTGGACCCAACTGACAGATTGGTGGGATCAATTACATACGGATATGCATGGTATTAAATTTCATCCTGCATTTCCAAATAAATTATTTAATGTAAATGACGGCGGGGTGTGGTTAAGTAATGATCTTGGCGACAATTGGGTGCCGAAAAGTGATGAACTGGGCGCAACTGAAATTTATCACGCTTCTCAAAGTCCAATTAGAAGAGATATGATAAGCATTGGCACGCAGGATAATGGAGAACTTTATTTTCAGTCAAATTCGTGGAGAACCAATAGAGGTGGCGACTGGGGAAGCAGATCTTCTTTTGATTACCTTACCAATAATGTAGTATACTATTATGAAAATGGAGAAAGAAGACCCGTTAATGGAAATGAAATCAGTTACAATTTACCTTTCACTCCTGATAATGATATTGTATTAGAATTTACAAAAAAAATAAACACACTTGCATTTAGTGGCGAACAAAATATCTGGAGAACAACTGACTTGAATAATGCAAGCCCAACTTGGAACCAAATAAGTACATTTAACCAAACGGTGAAAGCAATAAATTCATCTCAAGCCGATTCAACTATACTTTATATTATAACAGCAAACAATAAAATTTACAGGAGTGATAACGCTTTAGCGGTAACACCAACTTTCACAAATTACACAACACCTGGTGGAACTGGTTTAATAGCAAACATTGCCAGTGTAAAAACAAATTCTAATGTTGTATATATCTCCTGCGGCAACAAAGTATATCGCTCAATTAATAAAGGCGCTACCTGGACAAATGTGTCTGCAAATTTACCAACCGTAAACATTATAAAAATTTATCATGACGAGTTCAGTACCAATGAAGCCATGTATGTGTGTTCCTCTAATGGTGTATATTATAAGGACATAAGCATGGTAAACTGGACAAACATAACTTACAATTTACCTTCGGTAGCCGGTATCAGAGATCTTATGATGTATAATCCCGGAACAGCGGCCAGTTTATTACGAGTTGCTTATTATGGCAGAGGAGTATGGGAACTTCCCCTTAACACAAGTTTAGCGCCTGCCCCAGATTTTGCTTCCAATACAAACACAATCTGCGTTAATCAATCAGTTACATTTACCGATCTAAGTATAGGTAACCCAACAAGTTGGAACTGGACCTTTGCAGGTGGGTCACCATCAACCTCCAATGTTCAAAATCCAACTGTTAGTTACCCTGCTACCGGAATTTATAATGTAACATTAACTGTTTCGAATAGTAACGGAGCAAATTCTGTAACTAAAACATCATACATCAATGTCACATCACCGCAAGTTATTCCGTTTACTGAAGGTTTTGCAACATCTGTTACCCCGGCTAATTGGGAGAACTATGATAGTGGTAATGATGCCATTATGTGGGAGCATAGCACTTCAACCGGAGGATTTGGTACAAGTTCACAATCCGTTTATTTTGATAACTATAATAATGATGTTAACAGAAAACGCGATGAATTAAGAACTGCAAAATATGATTTTAGTTCTTCTTCCCATCCTGTTCTCACGTTTGATAGGGCTTATGCAAGATACAGCAGTGTAAACAATGATACTCTTGCCGTTTTAGTATCTATAGATTGTGGGGTGACCTATACACAACTTTATGTCAAAGGAAATACAGCATTGGCAACTGCTCCCGATAAAACCAGCTCCATATTCACTCCAACCTCAACCCAATGGAAAAAAGATACCATTGATCTGTTAAGTTATGCAGGACAACCAAGCGTTATGTTTGCTTTTCAAAACAGAGGCTTTTATGGGCAGGCTATTTATCTGGATAATATTAATTTATACAATTCATTGGTAACCGGTCTCGCAGGCCTGGATGACAATGCTCATATCAATGTATACCCAAATCCAAGCTCTGGTAATATTACCATTGATCTGTCTTCTGTTTCTAAAGAAAATTATCAACTGGAAATTATTAATGTAGTTGGACAGAAAGTGTATTCAGAGCAATTAATAGATGTGAATGGAAATCTTAAAAAAGAAATCAATTTATTGCCTTTTGGAAAAGGAATGTATATACTGAATTTCACAAGCAGTAAAAAAACCAGAAGCGTTAAAGTAATTATACAATAATTAACTGACCTGTTTTGCGTTTAACCGACTTGCTAAAAACTTGCCCATACTAAAACAGGCTTGCAATAAGTACCCGCCTGTTGGTGCATCCCAATCGAGCATTTCTCCTATGCAATAATGACCAGGAAGTTTATTTAATTCCAAATTATCATTTACCTCATCTAATGAAATTCCTCCCACTGTAGAAATAGCCTCGTCAATTGGAGCAAAGTCCACTATTGTTAATGGATATGATTTTATAAGCTGACTTAAAATATTTATGTCGTTGTATTCCTCTTTAGATGAGGCTATTTTTAATAACTCTGTTTGAATAGATGACAAGTTGATCTTTTTTTCGAGAACGTCTTTGATAGAAGATCTTCCTTTGTTATTTAAACGATCTTTGATGTCTCCTAACAACAGGTCAGGCTTAAAGTCAATGGTAATTTCTGCTGACCCATTAACGATTAACTGTTTCCTTATTTCAGGGCTTAGCGGGTAAATACCGCTCCCTTCGATACCAAACTTAGTAATTACAGCTTCACCTTTTCGTGTGATTTGTCCGCAACTAAATTCACAATTTTTTAAAGCTTGTCCGTGATTTGATTTGATAAAAACATCAGGCCAATCAACTTTATAAGAGCAATTTGAGGGATAAAAAGGCTGTACTTCGATCTTCTTTTCATTAAAATATTTTCCCCAATCACCACTGCTACCTGTTACTTTCCAACTTGCACCACCTAGCGCAAAAACAGTGATATCTGTTTTAATGTTTTTTAAACTACTATTGTGAGAAAACATCAGTTCTTTGTTTTTCCAACCCTGCCAGGTATGATCATAAAAAACAGAAACGTTGTTTTCCTCTAGTTGCTTTTCTATCTGTTTTAATACCTCAATCGGCTTTATTCCTTTTATAGGGAATACACGTTTACTGGTGCCTACATAAGTTTCAACACCTATTTCTTTTAGCCAATTTCTAAAGTCGGAATTAGAAAAATGTTCCAAAAAAGGTAACATGAATTTCTGAGGATAATAACGGTCTGAAAACTGAGGCAGCTCTTCTGAATGGGTTAAATTAAAACCTCCTTTTCCTGCGACTAAAAATTTACGGCAAAGCGCAGTATTCTTTTCATAGATAGAGATGTTGAATTTATTGGCATCTAACGAACAAGCCAGCATCAATGATGCTGGCCCGCCACCTATTATTGTTATGTTTTTTTTTGACAAAACTATGCGGTAAAGTATTTATAGAACAAAGGAATGGTTTCAATACCTTTGTAATAATTAAATAACCCGTAATGTTCATTTGGCGAATGCAGGCCATCACTATCTAATCCAAAACCAAATAAAATACTATCCAATCCCAATTCTTTTTTAAATAACGCTACAATAGGGATGCTCCCGCCACTGCGTGTTGGTACCGGCTTTTTACCATAGGTTTCTTCCATGGCTTTACTTGCTGCCAAAAACCCTTTAGAGTCGGTTGGCACCACAACAGGCTCTCCACCGTGATGCGCCGTTACTTTTACTTTCACTGATTTAGGCGCAATAGTTTCAAAATGTTTAATGAATAAATTGCTGATTTCAGTTGAATTTTGATCCGGAACCAACCTCATCGAAATTTTAGCAAATGCTTTAGATGGCAACACAGTTTTAGCGCCTTCGCCAGTGTAACCTCCCCAGATACCATTTACATCTAACGTAGGACGAATCCCCGTTCTTTCGTTTGTACTATATCCCTTCTCACCACGTTCTTCGGCAATATTAAGATCTTTCTTAAAGTTCTCGAGTTCAAACGGCGCTTTTGCCATTTCTGTTCTTTCGGCTGTGCTTAACTCTTGTACTTTATCATAAAATCCTGGAACAGTAATGTGATTGTTTTCATCGTGACAAGATGCGATCAGTTTACATAAAATATTGATAGGATTGGCAACTGCTCCGCCGTACACGCCGCTATGCAAATCTCTGTTAGGACCAGTCACTTCTACTTCCATATATGCTAGACCTCTTAAACCACTATCAATGCTTGGAATATCGTTAGCTATAATTGAAGTATCTGAAATTAAAATGATGTCGCCTTTCAATTTTTCTTTGTTTGCTATGATCCATGGGCCCAGGTTTGGTGAGCCAACTTCTTCCTCGCCTTCGATCATGAACTTCACATTGCAGGGCAGCGTGTTTGTCTTCATCATGGTTTCAAAAGCCTTCACATGCATGTACATTTGGCCTTTATCATCACAACTTCCACGCGCAAAGATGGCACCTTCCGGATGGATATCTGTTTTTTTGATCACAGGTTCAAAAGGAGGAGAATGCCACAAGTCCAACGGCTCAGCAGGCTGCACATCATAATGCCCGTATACAATTACCGTAGGTTTTGCAGGATCAATGATCTTTTCGCCATATACTACAGGATGCCCTTTTGTTTGGCAAATTTCAACGCTATCTGCTCCAGCCTCTATCAATCGCTGTTTTACAGCTTCCGCTGTTCGTTCCATATCTGATTTATGCTCAGGTTTAGCACTGATCGATGGTATTTTTAACAAATCTAAAAGTTCGTTCAAGAACCTGTCTTTATTGCTATTCAAGTAGTTTTGGATCTGATTTCGTTCCATTATTGTAGAATTTTGGTACTAATGTACTTTTTTTATTTAAAAGGCTATTTGAATGATTGAAAAAATTGTTAATTAGTTGTTTATAGCATATTTTTATAACATGAGACAACTATATGCATTTACCGCCTTGATTCTTCTTTTTACGAATCAGTTGAAATCACAAATTACAACTTCAACAATGACACCGACCCAATATGTTCAGAACGTATTACTTGGAGGTGGAGTTACAGCCAGTAACATTACATTTACCGGTTTGCCAAGAATGATCGCCAGTTTTACAGCGCCAGCAGTCACAAATTTGGGTTTGAACCAAGGTGTTTATTTAACAACGGGTTCAAACGGTAAGATTACCACAGAGGAGGGACCGGATGGTCCTAGTAATGTTTTCCAAAGCGTTGATCAAAACCAGCCTGGCGATGCTGCACTGAATGCCTTTACAACGGCCGGAACTCAAGATGCAGCTGTGTTAGAGTTTGATTTTGTACCGCAATCAGATACAGTAAGATTCAGATATGTTTTTGGTTCGGAAGAATACAATGATTTTGTTAACTCAAGTTTTAATGATGTTTTTGCATTTATTTTAACAGGTGTCTCTACTCCGTTTGCTGCTACAAATATTGCGTTGATCCCAGGAACTTCAACGCCTATTACCATTAATAATGTGAATAACGGAAATTCTGCCGGCGCGTCTAGTGGCCCTTGTTCTAACTGTACTTATTATCGTGATAACGATGGTGGCTCTGTTTATTGTGTATATGACGGGCTAACTGTTGTTTTAACAGCTAAGCAAAAAGTCGTATGTGGCGAAACCTATCATATAAAAATAGCTATTGCTGATGCCGGTGATGGATCATATGATTCAGGTGTGTTTTTAGAAGCTGGCTCTTTTAGCAGTATTCCTCCTTTAAATGTTTATACTATTAATTCAAACTCTAGCATTCCTGATTCTATTTTAGTGGAAGATTGTAATACCTATTGCGCTTATTTTATTAGAAATGGAAATGTGGCAAATGCAGATTCATTTAATTTACAGGTAAGTGGAAACGCATTGTTAGGCACAGATTATATCCAAAACGGAAACCCCGGCTTCACGTGGCCAAGCACATTACATTTTGCTGCCGGTCAGGATACGATCAAATTTTGTAACATTGCTGCGCTACAGGATAATGTTACTGAAGGAACAGATACCCTCAGATTTGAAATGTCGAGTTTTATTACTAACACACTCTCTTGTTTATCGTCCAACTCTGTAAAATTTAATCTATATATTAAAGATTATACTCCCATTTCTATTGGCCAAAACGATGTGATATTATGTAGTGGTAACTCTACGATTTTAAATGCGTCGCCGAGTTTCGGCTATCCAACTTATACTTATTCGATAACATCTCCTGCTGTTAATACTCCTACATTAAACACTGGGCCAATAAACGCTACCACCATATTTACAATAACCGTAAACGATATTTGCAATAAACCGGTCACCAAACAAATCACGGTTACTCCGGTTGCAATACCAACAGTTACTGTAAACGATACTATTTTATGTGCAGGTAACCCTGGCATTTTGTTTGCTTCAGGAGCATCTACATACAGCTGGAGTACCGGAGCCACAACAAGCTCTATAACAGTTACTCCCACAACAACCACAAATTATACAGTAGCTGGTTCAATTGGCACCTGCTCTAATTCGGCTGTCGCAACTGTAACTGTTGTTGGCCAGGCTATTTCCATTACAGGTAATAATAATATCTGTATTGGACAGAGTGCCACACTAACCGCATCTGGAGGTGCTACGTACACTTGGGACAATGGTACAACTACTAATACCATTGTGGTAACTCCAACAGTAAATACATCATATACGGTTACATCTGTTGCTGCCTCTTGTACAAATATGGCTGTATATACAGTAAGTGTATCATCAATACCAAATATTGCGATTGCCGGCAGTGTTACTTGCCCTGGGCAAAGCACCACGCTTACCGCTTTTGGGGCTACGTTTTATTCCTGGAGTACAGGATCTCTTACTAATACTACAACTGTAGCTCCTTTAGTAAATACAACTTATACGGTTACAGGCATAGTTGCAACTTGTACGAATATGGCCGTATACACAGTAACCGTTATTCCAACTCCAACCATTTCGGTAAGTCCTCCAAATCCTCTTATATGTGCAGGCGATTCCGCTGTCTTATCTGCTTCGGGCGCATTAAGTTATACATGGACAACAGGTTCAACTTCTTTCTCAACTACCGTAAACCCTGCTAGCACAACAAATTATACTGTTGCAGGTTCAGTTGGTTCATGTACAACTTCTGCAGTAGTAACTGTAACGGTTATAGGGCAGCCAATTTTCATTACAGGCAACGATAGTATCTGTATCGGTCAAAACTCCATCCTCTCTGCCACGGGTGGCACACTTTATAGCTGGAGTACAGGAGCATCAACGTCTTCTGTTTCTGTAAGCCCAAGCGTAACTACCATGTATAATTTAACTTCCGTAATAGGTACATGCACAAATACAGCCTCTTTTACAGTAAGCGTTTTGCTTCCGCCAACTTTAACAGTTACGGGAACACCTTACTGTGCCGGACAAACGACCACAGTTACTGCGAGTGGTGCTAGCAGTTATACATGGAGTAACGGTCCAACAACTAATTCCATTGTAGTGTCACCAATTGGAAATACTTCATATACTGTTGTTGCTTCAAGTATACCAACATGTACAAGCAGTTCTGTCTTTACTCCTAGTCTTATAACGGCGACGCCACAAATTCTCAATACTTCTCCAATAATATTTTGTTTGGATTCGATAAAATCAATTATTGTAAGGGCAGAAGGAGGTAATACGCCGTATATTATAAATTGGTTAATTCCAGGAGGCGGCATCATACCATTTGACACGCTTAACAATATATATTATTTTACTCAAAGCAACATTCCTAGTACTGGCTCTTATACTATTGTTGTGACAGATCAATGTTTATATTCAGATACATTGGCAATTGACATTAACACTGTGGATTGCAATATTATAATTCCTAACGTTGTAACACCTAACGGAGACGGCGTTAATGATTTCTTTAGAATTAATGGGCTGGAAAATTTTCCGGGTTCAAGCTTAACCGTATTTAACAGATGGGGAAATAAAATTTATAATAGTGATGATTATAAAAATGATTGGGCTCCTGATGTAAGCGATGGGACCTATTTTTATATTGTAAATGTGAGTGACGGAAGAAAGTTTAACGGATTTTTTCAGGTTTTTAAAGATTAATTATCATAGCACGTTTTAAAACATATTTGCTCTTACTTTTCATGCTGTTTTTTAAACCGGCAGATGCAACCCATATTGTTGGCGGTGAGATATACTATGATAATCTTGGGGGAGATAATTACCTCATACACATGAAGGTATACAGGGATTGTTTAAATGGTGTTCCTGGTTTTGATGATCCTGCATTTTTTACCATTTTTGATATGTTTGGCAACCCTGTAACAACCATGCAGGTATCTCCTATATCTGTTATAACTGTTCCCCCAACCAATAACAGCCCCTGTGCACCTACAACTGCAGGAAATGCCTGTGTTGAAGAGGCGATCTATCAAACAACAGTACACTTGCCACCTTTAATGGGTGGTTATTATATTACATATCAGCGCTGTTGTAGAAATAATACGATTTTAAATCTTATTAACCCGGGCGGGATAGGTGCAACCTACTGGGAACATATTCCGGGTCCTGAAGTTGTAGCAGTAAACAGTAGCCCTCGCTTTACTTATCGGCCGCCAATTTACATATGTCAGAATACACCCATTGCATTTGATCACGTAGCCACAGATCCTGATGGCGATTCACTGGTTTATAGTTTATGTACGCCTTTTAATGGATTAGATGGTTGTTGTCCGGTTGTAGGAACTACTCCTTTTCCAGGTCCCCAGTGTTCAAGTCCACCCTCGAATTGCCCTTCAACAAATACTCCCCCACCCTATGTAAGCGTTCCGTTTGCTGCTCCCTTTTCTTCTTCCTACCCAATGTCATCAAGCCCGGCAATTAATATTAACCCCACGACTGGTTTTTTAGATGGTGTTCCAAACATGCAGGGACAATGGGTGGTGGGTGTATGTGTGAGTGAATATCGCAACGGGCAACTGATAGGGGTTCACCACCGTGATTTTCAGTTCAATGTTATTCCCTGCCCATTTTTAGTTACCGCTGATGTCATTTCTCAAATATCTACCAACAATGGTCAGGGTACAGGCTTCTGTAACGGTTTTACCATTTCTTACGAAAATGGGAGTTCCCCTAACGCCACCTCTTTTCATTGGGATTTTGGCGATACATTAACAACAGCCGACACTTCCAACATTGATGAGCCAAATTATACCTTTCCTAGTCCAGGGATATATACTGTGACATTAATTGCCAATCCTGGCAGCCTTTGTGCGGATACTACTTACGAAGTTTTTAATGTAGCTCCTTTATTATCTCCTGATTACTTAGCACCAAGTTCTCAGTGTTTTATAGGTAATCATTTTAACTTTAACGGTGGCGGTACTTATCAGGGAAGTGGTACTTTTAACTGGAACTTTGGGGCAAATGCCACACCACAAAGTGCCAATACACCTTCTGTCAGTAATGTTGTATTTAATACACCCGGGCAGTATCCGGTTGTATTTACAGTAAACGAGAATGGATGTACTGCCTCTGCTACAGCAACTATTGAGGTGTGGCAAAGTCCTAACGCTTCCATAGGAACCTTTCCAAGTGTTGGTTGTGATCCATTGATAGTGACGTTTACAAATACCAGCACGGCAGGAACACCCATGACGATCCTTTGGACCTTTAGTGATGGTACAACTTCTACTGCGCTAAATCCTACACATGTATTCTCTCCGGCGGGGATCTATGGTTTCTCATTATCCATCAGTACTAACCAGAACTGTATAGACACCAGCAACATCATTGCGGCTAACAGCATAAGTGTTACTACTACACCAATTGCAGATTTTAATTATGTATCCGCTTCGGGTATGTGCTTCAATAATCATAATTTTTCCTTTACAGACAATTCTCAGCAAATAGGTGCCGGAGGTGTTATATCGTGGACATTTGGCTCTAACGCCTCTACTCAATTTTCAAATAACCACGCTGTGCCAAATGTGACCTATAGCGACCCTGGCTTATATCCGGTTACACTTATTGCGGTAGATAATAGTTGTTCGGATACTATCACAAAAATAATTGAGCTTTATGAAAATCCGGTTGCAGCAATTAGTCCTGTTACTGCTGTTGGATGTGATCCTATGTCTGTTTCATTTTTAGACGTAAGTACTTCTGCCTCTGGTCTGGAGTATTTATGGAGTTTCAGCGATGGAAGCATTTCAACCCTTCAAAATCCTACACATATATTCAGTCCTCCGGGCACATATGACTATACCCTCACCATAAAAACAACCAGTAAGTGCATCGATAGCAGTCAAACCATTTCTGTATCCAGCATTACTGTTAATCCTTCGCCGGTAGCCAGTTTTACAGCCACGCCAATGGTAACAACGATCTTTGATCCGGATATATTCTTTACCAACACTTCACCAACCTCAAACGTGGTGAGTTGGTATTATGATTTTGCTGATGGATCGGGTTCGTCTGATATTAATCCCATACATACATACGCAACCTGGGGCGATTATTATGTTACCCAAACTCTTATTAATACGTATGCCTGTCCGAACACGGCGCGACTACTTATCAGAGTGCTTCCTGAATTCAGATTCTGGATCCCGAACGCATTTACTCCCGGAAATAAGGATAATTTGAATGATATCTTTAAACCGATAGCTATCGGTGTTGAGGATTATACCTTTATGATATTTGACAGATGGGGAGAAATGATCTATAAA
This sequence comes from Bacteroidota bacterium, assembly GCA_040386075.1. GTDB lineage: Bacteria > Bacteroidota > Bacteroidia > B-17B0 > Aurantibacillaceae > UBA4416. Next base: position 35,997 of record JAZKGE010000032.1, on the reverse strand, counting down.
ACAAACGATCCCGAAGCTGGATGGAATGGCACTTACAAAAACAAGCCGTGTACAGATGATGTTTACGTGTGGAAATGTGAATTTAGAAACATTGTATCCAAATCAAACGAATCTCATGTAGGGCATGTGACACTGGTAAGATAAGCTCGATTAAATTAATAGATAGTTGTTCATAATCCTTATTACTTTTCAGATTTCATTTCAAATTTTTACTTTCTTTTGTTAGGTGAACATCTTATTTACAAAAATACGCGATAAACATGCGCTTTGGTACAAAGGCATCGTGTTTGTGTTTTGTGTAATAGTATGTACATATCTGCTACCCAAAAACACTTCCTTACAAACAAACAATCTTAGTGTAGGAGATGTTTGGTTAAACAGTGATCTGATCGCTCCTTTTGATTTTCTGGTCAAAAAAACAAATGATGAAATGGCATTGGAAAAAAAGGAGTCAAAAAAACAAATTTCTTATTTTAAAAAAACTGCCTTCAACATTGATAATCTGTTATCAAAAATGCCCGAACTACAAGGTGAAAAACAAACCTCCGTAAAATTAATTTTAGATAGCATATTTAAAGTTGGCATCTGTTTTCATGAGCAAAAAAATTTCGATCAGGACTCAGCAATTTATGTAGTAGATAATAATGAGGTTATGTTAATTTCCAAAAAAAAATTATTTGACGCAGAAAAACTCAAAGCATCCTTGTCGCAAAGTCTTAAAAACGAATCTCTCACGGAAAGAATTATATCTCTTATAAAACCAAATGTTGTTTATGATGAGATCTTATCCAATGAAATGGCAACCGAAGAACCTGAAACAAACTACATCTATAAATCAAAAGTTGAAAAGGGAGAAGTGTTGCTTCATAAAAACGACGTTGTAAGTGAAGAAAAGGATCAGATCTTAAAAAGTTATAATCAGGCATTAATTGAACAGGAAACACAGGCTCCATTATGGTCCATCATTACCGGGCAGTTTTTAGCCTGTGTATTGGTTCTTGGGATCATGATGTTATTTCTGGCCTTCTTCAGAAAAGCCATTTTCAGTCAAAACACACAGGTAACTTTTATTTTTATGGTCATTCTGTTGATCATTTTAGTAACAAGTATTGTAGCTAAATACAATGTCAATTACGTGTACGCTGTTCCATTTTGTTTGGTTCCTATTTTAATACGTGTGTTCTTTGATAGTAGAACATCATTATTTAATTTTTTAAACATTATTTTAATCTGCGCATTTTTCACTCCCGATAAATTTGAATTTGTATTCATACAATTAATTGCCGGCATTGGTACTATTTTTAGTGTGGCCGATATGGGGAAACGCTCTAAACTATTCGTGTCAGCTCTTCTTACTTTTGTGTTTTATGTTTCAGCATTTGGAGCTTATCACCTGATCAATAATACACCACAGGCTATTAGTGACGTTCAAAATTATATTCCATTTTTATTAAGCAGCGTGTGCGTGTTGTTCTCGTTTCCGTTAATTTATTTATTCGAAAAGCTATTTGGTTTTGTATCTGACTTTACTTTACTTGAATTGTGTGATCTGAATTCACCACTATTGCGTCAGCTCTCTCAAAAAATTCCAGGTACTTTTCAGCATTCACTTCAGGTAGCTAACCTGGCCGAAGAGGCTTGTTACAAGATAGGAGGCAATGCTTTGTTGGTGAGAACCGGTGCTATGTATCATGATATTGGAAAAATGAGTAATCCTCGTTTTTTTACTGAGAACCAGGTTGGAGAAGTGAGTCCGCATGAGGATCTTTCTTCTGAAGAAAGTGCGCAGATAATTATTGGCCATGTGATCAAAGGCGTTGAAATTGCCAAAGAAAATAAGTTGCCAGAAGCAGTTATTGATTTTATTCGCACTCATCACGGTACAACTACTACCCGCTATTTTTTGCATAACTATAAAAAAGAGCATGAAGGTGAGATCATTAACGAAGACCTGTTCAGGTATCCTGGCCCTATCCCCTTTAGTAAAGAAACAGCTATTTTAATGATGGCCGATGGCGTTGAAGCTTCGTCGAGAAGTTTAAAAAAATATGATGCTATTGCAATTGATGAATTGGTGGATAAGATCATCAACCATCAGATCAATGAAAACCAATTCATGAATGCTGATATTACTTTTAGGGATATTAACCAGATCAAGAAAATATTCAAAAAGCGATTAATGAATATCTACCATGTAAGAATAGAATATCCAAGATAGACATATTGATATCTGATTTTAAGGAAAAAATCACTATATTTAGGCATAGTGAGTATAACATAATTTTTATATTTTAGTTATCTGCTTAAAAACCATACAATTATGACATTAAATTTAGTCCTTCGTATTAAGCTTAGCTGTACCCTGGCCCTGATTATTTTAATTGCTATGCTTTTTAATTCCGCCCCTTTTTTTGCTCAGGTGAGCTATGGTGCCGGCGCCACCTATAGCTTAAGAAAAACCATTCCAACTTATACAGGAAATGTAATGCAGATCAGAAGGGCTTGTGACAATGCCACTACTACAGTTGGATTTACATCATGCGGTGAACTGGACACCGTTGCACTCAAAAAATTTGTAGTAGGTTCAAATCCCCTAAGTTCTATTACAACATCTGCTGCTGCTGCATTTAGTTTAAGAAAATTAAGATGTGCTTATGCCGGGAATGCTATTACTGTTCGCAGAAGTAGTGACAATACCACTTCCAACATAGGATTTACTGCAAATGGGGACTTAGACACAACTGCACTTAAAACATTTGTTGGGGCAAATAGCGGCTTTGTGACAACCTGGTTCGACCAAAGTGGGAATGGAAGAAATGCTACTCAGGCAACCGCCGGATCTCAACCAAGAATTGTTAATGCCGGAGCTATTGAATATCAAAACGGAATGCCATCAATAAGATTCTTAGGACTCACACACGGATTGGCAACCGCCGCTTTCGACGTGTTTGATGCCTCAGCCTGTTTTAATGGTGTTGCAAAAGTTAATACTGATCTAACCTATAACGCTATTGTGAGTAAAACAGGTGTGCCTAATAACCATAATATTCCGGCGCCTCTCGACTTTTATAATAATCAAGTGATTGTAGGAAATGGTACCGGAGCTACATTTTTCACAACATCACAAACATTCAATTCTTCTCAGCCGCTAGGCGTATGGACATTTCAATCTCAACTGGCAGGAAATAAAACCGCCTTCTTAAACGGCTCATCCATTTTAAATTCTGCTACTGCTGCAACACATGTAGATGTTAACAGGCCTTTGAACATTGGCGCAAGAAATGATGCTGTTACCGGATTGAATGGATGGATCTCTGAGGTGATCACTTTTGCTACCTTACCTTCAACTACTGACCGTGCGTTTTTAGAATGGACACAAGGCCAGTATTATAACATCGGAGGAATAACTTTAGGGACAATTCCTGCCGGTGCACCAAGCGCTTTTGTTACTACCTGGTTCGATCAAAGTGGTAACGGCAGAGACGTTACTCAACCAACCGCGGGTAATCAACCAAGAATTGTAAACTCCGGTGCTGTGAGTTTACAAAACGGACGGCCTGCTATTTCATTAGACGGATCGAGCACGTGGTTGATACAATCTGCGATGAATGTTCCACAACCTTATTCTCTAAATGCAATTGCAACCCGCACAGCTAATAATGGCGCGCACCAAAGACTTGTGAATATAAGTGCTACCGGTGATTCCTATGGTTACATGGGGGTTTATAATGGAGATTATGCCACATTTAATGGGAACGGGGTTGCAACCTGGAATGATATAGCAGCCTGCACACCACTAACTGCTGTTGCACTAAATTCTCAGGCTATTATGACTATGGTATCGGCAACCGGTGCAACTGGTTTAATACCGACAGTTAACGGAACTACTCTGAATTTAAAGAATGGCACCTCAGTCACCGGAACGGGATTTTTATTAGGTGGTGCATGGGGAGGAAGTAACACCAGCCAGATATGGCCCGGTACTCTTTCTGAATTTCACATTTTTACTTCCGCTTTATCAACTACACGTAAGAACCTACTTGAAACAAACCAAGCCGCTCATTATTCAAAAACAATAAGCAATAATAAATATACACCCCCAAGTTCAACTACCTATAATTTATATGTAAATGGTATTGGACGAGAAACCGCTACAGATAGCGTTGGAGGAACAAGAAGTACCGTAGGAATGGGTATTTCGGTTACAACTGCCGCAACTGCTTTCCTGAAAGATAATGGAGACTATTTAACTTACGGGATGAATTGCCGGTCTACACCTCACACTTCTACTTCTAACTTACCAGCAACTGTGCTTCAGCGGTGGGAAAACGACTGGTATATAAATAAAACCGATGTCGGATCTAATAGCGGAACGCTCAGTATATATTTTGATTTTAGTGACTATGGTGTTGCCATGTCTCCGGGCGTGGCTTCCAATTATGTTTTAATGAATAGAAGTTCATCTTCCGGAGCCTTTGCTATTGTAGCAGGCACTACAGTTACTGTAGTTGGTGATAGAGTGATATTTACGGTTGATGCTGCAAATATTACTAGCAACTTTTATTATACGATCGGAACCAGAAATACATCCAGTAGTCCGCTTCCTATAGAGTTAGTTTCATTTAACTGTAACACGATCGATCCAAAAACAGTAGAATTAAAATGGACAACAACTTCTGAATCAAACAGCTCCTATTTTGATGTGGAGCGATCAACAGATGCAATCAATTATCAGTCAATTGGCAAAGTAACTGCTGCAGGCATCAGTGTTACTACATTACATTATAGTTTAACCGACAACTCTGCTTTAAGAGAAATCTCCTACTATCGCTTAAAATGTGTTGACATTGATAACACCTATAAATATTCTCCTTTATGCTCTGTAACTAATCAAACCGGAGGAGACAGAGATCTGAACGTATACCCTAATCCTACTAATGGCTCGATCACTGTTGATTTTGATCACTCTGCCTATGACCAACCCGACTCTTATTCGATCATGGATATTACCGGTAAAAAAATAGAAGTAGCCGCTATTCGCAAAGCCAATTCTATAACGATAGACATATCGGCACTGCAGCCGGGAGTGTATCTATTAGAAGTGTTGAAGGGAAGTAAAAAGACGGTTAAGAAGATCACATTACAGAAGTAATATGTTATTCGTAAATTTTCTTTAACGACTTGCAAATAGTAATTAATTCCTTTGTATTGATATCCTTTTCAGAAATGATTTTGTAGATCTTCTGCTGTTTTCGGCCTTCTGAAAGTAGTTTGGGGTGTAATACTTTATAACCCTTCACAAAGCTGATGTAAATATCCCGTTTCTTAGGATCGTAGCTAATAAAGCAAAACCATTTTCCATTGTGGTAATAAAATGGCGTGTTAAATTTTCGTTCATATTGTAAATTTACTTCATTCATTAAAAATCTATGAAGGAATAAAAGAACAGATTGCTCAGGCTCAGGCAGCGACAAAAAATAATTATCAATGTGATCTTGCAATTAGTAATCTCTGTAAAACTGATGGATACTGGACTTTATTCCGAAATAAACATAAGGCGATTGAAGTTCATAATTTAATTCATCTTTTATGCTACGTTGAATGTACCCTAACTCCAGTCTTAAATTTAATTGTGGTATTAAATAATACGTGAATTTAACATCACTTTGCATGAATCTCATTTTATTGCCTTGTGTTGTTTTATGTCCATATTCATAGGGTCTTGTTGTATAACTCAAAAAAATATTTTGCCCTATGTTGGAACCAAATGCATCCATGCCAATTACAGCAGATATTCCCTGAAAACTTAACATCCAACGATTTGCTCTATAGCTAACAAAGGCTAGATACTCCTTGAAATTAGCGCCAAACGGATGAGCCATCGCTTGTCCGTAATGCGCATAATTTTGCTGCACGCTACCGTGTGTGTATGTATAAGGTCGTACTTCATTGTACTCTACTTGCAGGGTTAGTCCTTTTAGTTTGAAAGCATTCATGTACTTTGCCCCTAATTGCCAACCTTGTTTATTTGCCCACCAACCTCTCCTTGCTCTGATCTCTTTAAAATAAAATTCATCAGCCACCACTTGTGCATATAACTTTAAGCTTTTAAACAGTTTAACCGACATGGTTAACCCCATCATGGAATTATCGGGTGAACCTACCGAATATTCCTGAGGACGATAAAATACAATTGGATTTAAATAATTAACATCAAATGTTCTAACGCGGTTTGTATCTGTTCCTTGCCAGACAACATTTTCAAAAAAAGAAATATTCAAATTTTTAAGTGCATTAAAACTTAAGTAATGAAAAGTCCCATACTTATTTTGTAAACTTTGTTGAGAGCCATCATACCTCGAGAAATCGCGTAACCATGAATACCAAACATTATATTGTATCCTCCAGATATTGGTATTGATCCCAAAATAAGGATTAGCCGTGGCAAAATCAGATAAAAGTAACGATCGATGACCATCGCCAATAAAATGTTTATCATTCCCTGCCTGAAAATTAAAGGCTTTATTAGGACTGTAAGAAACATAACCGGTAAGGTTCGAAAAATTATAGCTGCCATCTGTATTTTTAAATGCTCTCCCTAGGCCTGGAATTAATCCGGTTGTTTGAACAATGGTATCAATAAAATCAGGATAAGCCACTCGGCCAGCAATAGCTGTTAAGGCAAATGTAAAATCATTATTGATATTTAACTTTGCATGAGCGCCGCCAAAAGTTTCTGATACAAATTTTGAAGACACGATGTCATAACCTCCCTGAAGGTCAATGATCGGTAATATTTGAAAGTTATATTGATTATGCTTATTTGGCCCTTCATTAAACGTTTTACTTAAAAAGAAATTTCTTACCGGGTAATGCAAATATCCTATTGATGTATCAGAAAAATTTTGAAGTGTAGCAGTAAGATAAGGTTTAAATGCCGAATGAAATTCAAAGCTTGGGGCCTTTATGTCCCAGTTATCAATAGTATGCTGCGTTTCCTGATTAATAAAAATATTCTGTGCCTGTGGATCGTTTTGTGAGAAAACAGGTGCCGCAAAAAAGCACAACACAATAATAGCGCTGCGTTTTATGGAAATGAAACTTATGTTACCTGTCAATTTCAAAGTTACTCAGCCCTACGTAATTTTTTGTTTTTTGCTGCCTGATAAGAAAAGTGTACAAACAAAACAAACAATCCGCTACACCCAAGCACCGCAAGTAATGATAAACTTGGGTTCAAATAGTAGCTTAATAAAGAAACCGCAACTGTAAATACACTATACACATAAATAATGATCACGGTTTTAACATGTGTATACCCACAATCCAATAAACGGTGGTGGAGGTGGTTTCTGTCTGCGGCAAAAGGCGATTGGCCACGTGCTGCTCTGATAATAAAAATCCTAAGTGTATCCGTTAAGGGATAAGTTAATGCTGCTATTACGATCATTGGTTTAGAAATATGGACCCAAAAATCATCCAATCTTGTTAATGGATACTCAATTAGCTTAATGCTAAGCACACAAATAAACATTCCGATGATCAATGAGCCGCTATCGCCCATGAATATTTTTGCAGGCGAAAAATTAAATATTAAAAAGCCTAACAAGGCTCCTGATAGAGAAAAAGAGAGCGATGCTAATGTATACTCGTTTGCAAATATGAACCAGGTACCAAAAACCGATGAGGCAATAAAACCAACTCCTGCAGCCAAGCCATCAATCCCATCTATTAAATTCATGGCGTTTACAACAACAATATAGGTGAATAAGGATAAAAAAATACTTCCCCACTGCGGGATCTCGTTGATGCCAAAAACTCCCTGCAAACCGGTGATCCTGATGTCTCCCATCAGCACTAAAATCAATCCCACTAAAATATTTGCAAACAATTTTTTTACCGGAGAGGTCCCGATAATATCATCCTTAACTCCAACAAAGAACAACACTAAACTTGTTGCCACTAATATTTTAAATTCCTTAACTGATTCGTAGATCTGATCATACTCGTGCAAATCATCAATATTATACCAAAGCGAAAAAGAAAATAAAGTAGCTGCATAAATAATAATACCTCCAATGGTTGGCACAGCTCTCTTATGAACTTTTCTGTCTTCGGTAGGCAGATCGATCAATCTTTTTAAAACTGCTACTTTTATAAGGGCCGGCGTCGAATACAAAACGACTGAAAAGGCTGTGATGAATACTAAAATTAATATCGCCATAATTTATTTTTAAAAATCGTAATACGTGTTATATAAATTTGATTTTATGCTAATCGTATAAAATGTAGTTCTGTTATCAGATGCATCAAATCCAAAAAAATCCTGGAACCTGTAATTGTACCCTAAAGATACATTAAAATTGTATGCCGTATTAATGGTATAACCCAACTGGATCTTTGTAATGGTGTTATTATATAAAGCGTACTTATTTAAAGTTAACCATTGCAAATTTAATTTTGCATTTAAAAATGCTCTGCGAAATTTATAATCTGCTAACAAAACAACCTCTTTCCCATAACCCGGAGTGTAGGCGAGGTTTTGGCTATAATGAGAAAAACTTTGATTGCTATATGTTCCAAAAGGGCTATTATAGGAACCTTCAGCAACATCGTTATACTCGGCCTGCAACATTAAGTTTTTAAGTTTAAATGCATCAAAATATTTAGCGCCTGCCTGATAGCCAAAGGCATTTCCAAAAGCAAACGTATTACTGAAATCATCGCCCATAAACTGCCCATAAACAGATATCTTATTTGTTAATTTAATATTTGCTGTTGCCCCAATCAGGATATTATTTTTATGATCTAATCCATAAAATCCTAAATTGGTAAAGATAACCGGATTAAAATATTGCCACTCCAGGTGTTGGCGGTTCATACTATCTGCGGCATTCCAAACCATTCCCTGAAACAAGCCTAAGTTTATTCTTCGATTAACATTGTAGCTCAAATACTGAAAGGATACTGCTTTTTTTTGAAACAGAGGCTCTGTGTATTTTGGAGTAATTGCGCCACCGGTTGTTAAGTTCATTAACACTGCATAAATATTTGTATACTGTAGTTTTCCTTTCATCCATTCAGATGTTACACGCAAATAAGGATAATTGAATGCATTATCGCTCAATAATAAAGAGCGGTAACCATTTCCAATTTTTTGTTTCCCGTGTCCTATCTGAATATTCAATTTTTTAATTGGTTGATAAGAGATAAATCCGGAAGAAAAAGCATAGTCGTAACCTGTTGTTTTAAATACTTTATATCTACCCTGTCCGGGTACTACTTTGGTTTGATCATTAAAATTAGAAATGTAATGAGGAAACTGGCTTTGATTTTCAGCAAACATAGTTTCAAAATACAGGTCTTTGCCAACAGTTCCACTTGCTATAAATCCACGGGTATTTGTCGAAATTCTTTTATATTCAGTTGTATCGTAATAAGAAAATCCTAATTCAACATTTAATAAAGGATCAATTTTAAATTCATACAATCCTTTTTTTGATTTAACATGAATCAAATGATCAAAAAATATTTTGTTGATAGCCGGATCATCCGATATGTATTTGAACAGATGAAATGTATCTGCGACAAATTCATAATTTTTATTAAAAAATGGAATATAGGGTTGAATGGCAGAGTGAATTTGTTCCGAATCTAACCGGGCTAAATGCCGTTGCGAAAAGGTATTGAAAAAATATTCATTAGGTAAATTATAGAATTGAGACCGAAGAGAAAAAGAAATAAGGCACAAGGCTATAAAACAAAAGGCTTGCTTAACTTTAAATATCGATTTTGCTTTAGGCACAAATTAGTTTTATGTTATTAGCTGATACTGACTACCACTCTTTAACGCCTTCTTTTTTCTTAAAATCTTCGTATACTTGTTTAATGCCTTCCGGTAATTCTATTTTATGTTTCCAGCCCAAAGAATGTAAATACGATACATCCATTAATTTACGGGGAGTGCCATCAGGCTTTGTCAGGTCATGGATAATCTCACCGGTGTATCCAACAATATCTTTAATTAATAAAGCAAGGGCTTTAATAGTAAGATCTTTTCCAGAACCAATATTTACAAATTGTTCGCCATTATAATTATTCATTAAAAAAACGCAGGCATCGCCCAGATCATCAGCATGTAAAAATTCACGCATGGGTGTTCCTGTTCCCCACATTTCTACCGAAGACAACTTGTTTTCTTTGGCATCATGAAACTTTCTGATCAACGCAGGAAGCACGTGTGAGTTATTTAAATTATAATTATCATTTGGGCCATACATGTTAGTTGGCATAACAGAAATAAAATTACAGCCGTATTGACGTTTGTAGCTTTCACACATTTTTATTCCTGCTATTTTAGCAATAGCATAAGGTTCGTTGGTTTCCTCCAAAAGACCTGTTAACAGATATTCTTCTTTTAATGGCTGAGGGGCCATTTTGGGATAAATGCAGGAACTTCCAAGGAACATTAATTTTTTAATCTCATTCACATAAGCGTTATGAATGACGTTATTCTGGATCATTAAATTCTCATAAATAAAATCGGCTCTGTAAATGTTATTGGCCTGAATGCCACCAACTTTAGCTGCAGCCAAAAAAACATACTCCGGTCTTTCAGTTTTAAAGAAATCGCTAACGGCTTGAGAATTGCGTAGATCCAATTCGTTGGAAGTTCGGGTTACGATGTTGTTGTAACCCTTATTTTGCAAATTTCTCATAATGGCAGATCCTACCATCCCGCGGTGGCCTGCAATATATATTTTGGAAGTAAGTTCCATGTGATCTTTTCTGTGTTTAAAAAAGCCTCCGTTCAGGGAGGCTAAATTTTATTCTTTATAATTCAATATTTTGTGCCCACCATCCAGCAGGTATTTATCCCTTTTAAATAGCTCCACATCGGCAGCTACCATTTCCTTGCATAAAGCAGAAACAGTGTACGTTGGCGTCCAACCCATATTGGCCTTTGCTTTGGTTGCATCTCCCACTAACAGATCTACTTCTGCCGGACGGTAATATTTTGGATCGATCTCAACCAGTGTTTTTCCCGTTGAAACATCAATTCCTTTTTCATTTTCTGCTTTTCCTTCCCATTTCAAAGTAATACCAACCTCAGCAAAAGCCATATTGATGAACTCTCTCACAGAAATTTTAATTCCTGTAGCCAACACATAATCCTCTGCCACGTCTTGCTGCAACATGCGCCACATTCCTTCTACATAATCTTTAGCATGACCCCAATCCCTTTCAGAATCTATATTTCCCATGAATAATTTTTCCTGAAGACCGAGGCTGATCTTTGCTACAGCGCGCGTGATCTTACGGGTAACAAATGTTTCACCGCGTAACGGGCTTTCGTGATTGAATAAAATACCATTGCAAGCATACATACCATAAGCTTCGCGGTAATTTTTAGTGATCCAGAATGCATATAATTTAGCAACACCATAAGGGCTGCGCGGATAGAACGGCGTAGTTTCTTTTTGAGGAATCTCCTGAACCAACCCGTAAAGTTCGGAAGTTGAAGCCTGGTAAAAACGGGTTTTCTTTTCTAATCCCAAAATACGTATCGCTTCCAGAATCCTTAAAGTGCCTATCCCATCTGCATTTGCCGTATATTCGGGTGTATCAAAACTTACTTTTACATGGCTCATGGCCGCTAAATTATAGATCTCATCCGGCTGAACTTCCTGCACAATTCTTATCAGATTGGTGCTATCGGTCAGATCTCCATGATGCAATTTAAAATTCACATGTTTTTCGTGCTGATCCTGGTATAAATGGTCAATTCTATCTGTGTTAAATAACGAACTTCTGCGTTTAACGCCGTGTACTGTATATCCTTTACCCAACAGTAATTCCGACAGATACGCTCCATCCTGACCTGTAATTCCTGTTATTAATGCAACTTTACCCATATTTTACTTTATAGAATAGCAATATTACGAAAAATTAACGAAAAAAACGCCTTGATTTTTATGCTTTGCAAGGTTTGTTAAACGAAGTTTTTTAATAGCTTTGCTAACTAAAATTATTGTAATGAAAACTACATTTGGCAAACAAAACTATCAGATCTTTATTGGAGGAATTGTATTAATTATCCTGGGTTATTTATTGATGATCGGTGGCGGAAGTGAAGACCCGAATGTATTTAATCCTGCGATTTTTGATACACAGCGTATCACCATTGCTCCAATGGTTTGTTTATTAGGTTTTATAACCATTGTCGTTGCTATTATGTGGCGCCCAAAAACTAAAAACGAAGAGGCTTAATTCTTCTTTTTTATCTTTTTATGACTTATTTCGAAGCACTAATTATTGCTATTGTTGAGGGTTTGACAGAGTTTTTACCTGTTTCGTCAACCGGACACATGATGATAGCAACCGCTGTATTAGGTATTAAAGCCACTCCTTTTGTAAAATTATTTACCATTGCCATTCAATTGGGTGCTATATTATCAGTAGTAGTTCTGTATTTCAAACGTTTTTTTAAATCCATTGATTTTTACATTAAACTGGTTGTTGCTTTTATTCCGGCGGCTATTTTTGGTGTGTTATTAGGTGATTATATTGATGCTGCCCTTGAGAATTTAATGGGGGTAGCGGTTGCTTTATTTATTGGTGGTATTGTGCTATTATTTGTAGATAAATGGTTTAAGAATAATATTCAGGATGATGAAAAAGACATCACTTACCCAAAAGCTTTAAAAATAGGGTTATTTCAATGTCTTGCAATGTGGCCCGGCATGAGCAGAAGTGCCTGCACCATTATTGGTGGTATGACTCAAGGATTAACTCGTAAAAATGCGGCTGAATTTTCGTTTTTTTTAGCAGTGCCAACCATGTTTGCAGCTACTGCAAAAAAATTATTGGACTTTTATAAAGATGGTATCACATTAAATGGGCATGAGATCAATATCCTGATATTTGGTAATGTGATCGCTTTTATCGTAGCGCTTTTGGCTATTAAATCATTTATCGGTTTCCTAAACAGATATGGATTTAAAGGGTTCGGGTGGTACCGTATTATTGTAGGGGGTATTTTAATCGTGCTGTTTTTACTGAACGTTCCAATCGAGATCATTTAATTGAGCGTTCCCTCCGGGCGCGCCTCTTTTTGCGCCGGCACGCGCAATTTTTTTTGTTAAATGGTGTTTCTTAGTACGGAATAATAGCAATTCCGATCGAAAAAGGGTTTATTCCTTTTGGTCCTCCGGATGTAAAAACTTCACTGAAGTAATAACTGGCGGTTATACAAATTTGTTCGATCCCAATTCTAAAAACAGCTCCGTATCGAAATGGATTTACATTTTTAATGTTATACAAACGAACGCGTCCGTCGGCATCATCGCTCTTTTTAAAATTAGAGATCACATAACCAATTTTTGCTCCTAACATCAGCTTGAATATGGTTGTTGTTTTTGTTCTGAATCTCAACTCTAAAGGAACTTCAAAACTACGTTCGTTATAGCGGTTAGCAATGTATGGAATTGTTTTTGGTTGTAATACCGTTGTTACATGCTGATTCATACTGTCCAACTGATAAATGAAATCTGCATTTGAACTGTAATTATGGCTATAAAAACCTAAGCCATAACCAAAACTAAAATTAGACTTTCCTAAAGGTTTGTCAAACAACGTGTAAAAACCAAAACCAATGCATTTCCAATCGGTTTTAATACTTGACGGAGCTCCCAGCCAACTCGTATAATTGGCTTCAAAAATCAGGCGGTCTTTAGGATCTGCTTTGTAATTCTTAAGGTCGAATTCTGAAGCAAGTTTCTTTAATTTTGATGTGTCTTTTTGTGCCTGCATGCTAAAGCAACAAACTATCAATAAACATATGATGCTATAGACTATTTTTTTCATTGGGGTTACCAAAAGTAAATGCTTTTTAGCAGATAAAAAAACAATTTAAAATTTCTTAATTTTTCCCCTGTTTGGCTTGTTTTGCGTACTTTTGTAGTCCAAATTTTAATTAAATGGCAAAAGCAGGTCCAATCGTTTGTTCGTTTTGCGGACGCGATAAAAAAGAAGTAAAAGTTTTAATTGCAGGCGTTACCGGTCACATTTGTGATGTATGTATTTCGCAAGCATTTAAAATTGTGAGTGAAGAGGCCGGTGCTCAGGGCAATCAACAGGTACAGCATGCATTAACTGTATTAAAACCACATGCTATTAAAAAGCATTTGGATGAGTATATCATTGGTCAGGATGAAGCCAAAAAAATACTGAGTGTTGCAGTTTACAATCATTTTAAACGTATTGCCCATGTAGCGGATGCTAAAGAAGATATTGAAATTGATAAATCCAACGTGATATTGGTTGGAGAAACAGGAACTGGAAAAACATTAATGGCTCGTACTATTGCTAAATTATTAAATGTACCTTTTTGTATTGCTGATGCAACTGTTTTAACAGAGGCTGGCTACGTGGGCGAAGATGTGGAGAATGTATTAACCCGTTTATTACAGGCTGCCGATTATGATGTAGCTTCTGCAGAAAGAGGAATTGTGTTTATTGATGAAATAGATAAAATTGCGCGAAAAAGCGACAATCCTTCCATTACACGTGATGTGAGTGGTGAAGGTGTGCAACAGGCCATGTTGAAGTTGCTGGAAGGATCGGTAGTGAATGTGCCACCACAGGGTGGACGTAAACATCCAGACGCAAAAATGATCCAGGTAAATACAAAAAATATTTTATTTGTATGCGGTGGTGCTTTTGATGGTATTGACAAAAAAATTGCTCAGCGTTTAAATACCCAGGCAGTAGGTTATTCAGCCTCAGTAGCTAAAGAAGATATTGATAAGGCTAATTTATTGCAATATGTATCACCTCAGGATCTGAAATCTTTTGGCTTAATTCCTGAATTAATAGGGCGTTTACCGGTACTGACTTATTTAAAACCTTTAGATAAAGCTACGCTTCGTTCTATTTTAACTGAGCCAAAAAATGCTTTGATAAAACAATACAAACACCTGTTTAAATTGGAAGGTATTAGGCTTGAATTTGAAGAAGCAGTTTTAAACTTAATAGTTGATAAAGCCTTGGAGTTTAAACTAGGTGCACGTGGCTTACGCGGGATCTGCGAATCGATCATGGTGGATATTATGTTTGATACTCCTAGTGATGAAAAGGTTTCTAAAAACCTAACCATTACATTGGATTATGCACTTGATAAATTAAAGACTGCGAGGATTACACAATTGCATGTTGCTTAGATATAAAGTTTTTAATGGGCATACTCATACTTTTCCATAAACAGTTTTCTAATGATCCGCTAATGTTGCTCCTGCTACCAAAAGCTGCTTGGGTTTAGCCTAATATTTTATAGAGTTAAAGAATTATCTAGTATTATAATTCAATACCAACAACCATAATATCATCTACCTGTTCATTGTTTCCCATCCATTCAACCAATGTGTTCAGGAATATTTCTTTTTGTTCATCCATACTTTGAGTTTGGACATCTTTTAACGTTTTAATAAACTGAGATTTCATGAATTTTTTTCCTTTCTCTCCACCAAATTGTGAAATATATCCGTCGGAGCTCAGGTATATACGTTGCCCGGGAAGAACAGGAAAACGTTTTGTATCAAATTTTTTGCTGCCTTCCTGTATCCCTCCGCCAATTGAATGCCGACTGGCAGGAATCTGGTTAATTGATCCGTTTTCATCAGAAGCATACAAAGGATTATGCGCGCCGGCAAAATAGATCTCATTAAAATATGTATCAACTACACACAGCGTCATATCCATGCCATCTTTTACCGTTTGTGTTTCACCTTTTACTGCTTCCGCAAATCTGATATCCAGAAGTTCCAATATCTCCGACGGATTCTCAATATGCTCATTTTCTATGATCTGTGTAAGCAGGTTATTTCCAATAATGGATAATAACGTCGCAGGAACTCCGTGTCCGGTACAATCGGCTAACACAATAAATTTTTTGTGACGGTTTTGATAACACCAAAAAAAATCGCCACTCACAATGTCTCGCGGCATAGAAAGAATAAATGATTTAGGGAACATTTCTGATAATTGAGTAGGACGGCACAGTAATCCGGTTTGGATGTGTTTGGCATAATTGATACTATCTAATATACTTTTATTCTTCGCTACCAGTTCCTTTGTACGGATATCTACACGCTCTTCGAGCTTAAGAAGGAGGTTGGTAAGTTGCTTTTCTGCTTTTTTTACTTCGGTCACATCATGGGCAACACCATATAAACCAACCGGGTTCCCTTCCCTATCAAATTCAAATCTGCATTTTGATTCGATATGTTTTATAGTGCCGTCTTTTAAAATGATGCGGTGGCTTAAATCTGATTCACTTAATGTTTTTTGTGCTTCCTTCGTAGCCGCCTTAACATAATCCACATCTTCGGGATAAATAAATGACACCCAATCTGCAAAACTATGTTTATTATCTTCAGGCAAAAGCCCGTATATCCTACATGCCTCCTCTGACCATATAGCAACACCTGTTTCAAAATTCAGCTCCCAGTTTCCAAGGTGGGCAATGGCTTGCGCTTCCTTTAAACCGGATTCAATTCTTTTTTGAGTTCTTTCGATACGCTTTCTATCTGAGATATCTCTTGCATGGCAGGCGGCACCAACAATCAAATCGCCTTGCCTAATTGGGCAAAAAGAGATCTCCAGCCAATACTCAACTGGAACACATGAATACTCAGTTTCAGTAAACGTTTCACCGGCAAATGCCCTTTCATAGAAAGTTTTATAACATTCGGCCTGTTCTTTGGAAAAGGCAGCAACAAGCATATTGCTTCCCTTGTTTACTGTTTTTCCAGTCATCAATTTTATAAGATCATAAAGCGGTTTATTGGAAGTAATCAAACAGAAATCTCTGTCTAAGCTCCACATTAAATCGGTTGTATTATTGATCAATGCATTTAAATTATTTCTATCAAATTCTATCTGCTCATTAATTATTTTGATAAGATTGGCTTCCCGTATATGTTCTGAAATTAATAGTTTAGTGTTCATGGGATAGTATTTAGTGTAACAGATAAAAAAATTAAGCGCACTTTTTATTTTTTCAAACCTCTTAAATGAGAAATGAATGCTTTTAAAAAATGTTTTATGATAGTATTTGATCAGAACAATAACGTTTTCGGTATACTTTAGTAGTTAGAAAACAATGAGTAAGAAATGCCTGTGCGTAATTGTAGCCCTGAATTTGTTTTACGATAATATAATTTTAGTTTTTCGGGGAAGTTAAATGAGTAATTGCCACCAAATCCAATAGAGTTGTCCCAGGAAAATCTCTTTAAAAAACTTAAACGTAGTCCCGCTCCCACAAAAATCTCTGCTGATTGAAAGCGTAATGAACTTACGTTATTATCTGTCGCAGAAGGATTTGCCATATATTCATTACGTAAGTTTTCTTTACCGAGTTTGGTGTTAAAATTATATGCTGAACTCATATAGAAATAAAGCTCAGGCACGTTTTCTCCTCCGGGAGTAGTAAGGCCGGTTACAGAGTAATTATAATTGAATTGAATTCCGGAAACTACCGTTCTGCTCTTTTGGATAGACAATCCCACAAAATAGGTATGACATGAATTTTTGTAAAACAGAGCTGGCATTCTCAAGCTTCCATAACCATTTGCGCTAATCTGGCCGTATACAGATACTCCTGATGATTTATATGAAGTATGAAATGGCTGAGAACTCATGCTTAGAGTTAAAAGCAATAACACAAACGATAAAGATTTTGTGTTTGTCAGAATCAGCGAAATTGAATTTACTTTCCCTCTTACTGAATTGCAGATGCTGGTTTGTTTTGTTTTCATGATTATTGTTTTTAATAAAAGTTTAAGTTGTTAGTTATTTGATATGACAAAGTTAGGCACATGGGAGGCCTGCCTAAATAGTAGAATAGATGATTGTAACGTCAGAAAAAAACAATTATAGTGTCAGAAAAACAATGACAAGGAAATAAATGAATGTAATAAATAGGGGTTTTTTGAGCGTCTTGAAAGCGCCTAAATAGATAACTAGATGTAACTTGTTAAGAAGGTAAGAGAGCTATGTACAGGAGCGGATATCAGACAATAAAGTTAGTGATAGCATATCGTGTAAGTTCCGCGTTACTTTTCATGTTCATTTTTTCTAGCAGCCGGCTGCGGTATGTACTTACCGTGGCAATGCTCAGTGATAATTCTTGTGCAATTTCGGTTACCCCTTTTCCCGAGGCAATCAGTTTTAACACCTGTAATTCACGATCAGAGATCAATTCGTGCTGTTCTTTGCCAAGATCATCATCAAATCTGGATGCGAGTTTTTCGGCAATGTTTTGGGAAATATATTTTTTACCATTCATGATCATTTTCACGGCGCTGATAAATTCTGCCCTGGGACAATCTTTGGGCACATAACCATTTCCGCCTGCTTTCAATACTCTCAACGCATACTGATTTTCGGGATGGATGCTCACAATGAGCACCGGGGTTTTAATGCCTTCTGCTCTTATTTGTTTTAATACATCGAGTCCTGTTTTTTCGGGCATCGACATATCCATGATGATCAAATCCCATTTTTGGGATCTGGCCATTTTTTCGGCCTGAGCGCCGTCAGAAACTTCGTATACCTTGGAAGATGTAAATTCTTCTGTTATCAATCGGGTTAACCCACCTCTTACTAATTCATGGTCATCGGCTATCAGTACGTTCATTTTCAAGGGATAATATTAATTTAACATGTGTTCCTTTATTCTCATCACCGGTAATGGTTAATTCTCCTTTTAACAACCCGGCTCTCTCTTTCATTCCCAAAATACCAAGTCTTTTTCTGTTAGATAGGTTTTCCAGAGTTATTCCTTTCCCATTGTCCTGTATGTCGAGGATCAATTCTCTACGATCATTTTCAGTTAAAGAAATATTTACTAAACTCGCTTCGGCATGCCGGCTAATGTTGGTGAGTGTTTCCTGTAGTATTCTGTACAAGTGAATGCTAAAATCCTTGCTGTATTTGCGCTCCGTCACATCTGAAATGAAGCTGCAGGGAATACCTGTTTTAGTTTCAAAATCTGTGCACTTCCACTCAATGGTGGCCACCAAACCAATATCATCAATAATAGCAGGTCTTAAATCAGAAGAGATCCGTCTCACTGTATTAATAATGCCATCATTCATCTTCAACATATCATTCAGTTTCCCAACAACTTTGGTGTCTGGATTAGTTTGTTTATGCAGGATCCAGTCAATATCCATTTTAAGGGCCGTAAGTTGCTGGCCCAGCTCATCATGAATTTCACGCGCTACATTGGTTCGCTCTTCTTCACGGATAGTTTGAGCAATGTGTAGCAAATTTTTTAATTGTAAGTTTTTTTCAATGACTTCTTGTTCCGCTTTTTTCCTTTCGGAAATATTATGATGTGACACAACGATCATTGGTTCCTTGCCGTCGAATTTTATCACGCGCATACCATACCACCGTTGCTCGTCATTTGAATGACATGGATATTCGAGGTAAAAGTCTTTTATTGTTTCATCCATTACATCTTTTATTCCTTTGTATGCTTCCTCTGCCAGTTCTGCATTGGATGAAATCGCTCTCTCACAAACATCAAAATAATTGGAACCAACACCAGAACCTGCTAAGTTGCTACCGTTCTCTAAAGCAAATCTATTCCAGGAATCATTTACAGCTATAATATTTCCGTGAAAATCTAAAACGGCGATGTGAGAACTTAAGGAGTTTAAAACGCCACGGTTAAACGCTTCACTTTTTTTAAGCAGGTGTTCCGTTTTCTTTCTTTCGGTAATGTCTCTTGATTGGCACGCAGTGCCCACAATTATGCCATTATTGACGATTGGGTGGTAAGAGATCTCCGCCCAGAATCTTACTGGAAAATCAAAGCGCTCAATCCTGGTAAATGATTCGCCTGTAAATGCCCGTTTGTATAACTGCATGAAATTGGCTTTCATTTCAGGAGTCTGGGCAGTATCAAGTACGTTCTCACCTTTTTCGATCACCTTTCCAAAGTTTTGTTTGGCCATTTCATTAAACGGCTTATTTGAAGTAATTAAATTAAAGCTGGTATCTACACTCCACATCAGATCGCGGGTATTGTTTATCAGAGCATTTAAATTGTTTTTGTCAAATTCTCGGATTTCTTCTGCTTCTTTCTTTCCGGAAATATCCCTGAAATTTGAAACAAAGGCATTGATGCCTGGCTCGTAAAGAAAATTTGTTAAGGTTCCTTCGCACCAAAGCCAGTGGCCCCTTTTGTGGCGAAGACGGTATTCAAATTCTATCGATTCGCCGGGTTGTTTTACAATCACAGCTCGCCTTGACAGAAATTCCTTGATATCATCCGGATGAAAAAACTCTGCCGCCGGTTTTAGTAAAAATTCTTTCGACGTATAGCCGAAGGTTTTCTCAACGGAAGGACTGCCATATATAAAGATCCCATCAATCGTAGATAGCATTTTCATATCAGTACTCTTTTCTATAAGTGCACGGAAACGAATTTCATTTTGAACAATTTTATCCAGGAAAATCTGCTTTTCCTTTTCAAGCCTGAATTTCTCAAGGCAATTCAGTACTGCTGTTGGTACTCTGTGTAAACGATCCTTGATGATATAATCATCTGCTCCTTCTCTCATGATTTCCACTGCAAATTCATCGGTCATGGCGGCTGTGATGAGGATGAAAGGAATGTGCAGTTGTTTTTCCTTCACGATGTGCAAAGCTTCAATGGAATTAAAGGAAGGGAGCGAATGATCTGATAAAACGATATCGGGAGAAAATGTCTCGAGTGCATTTTCAAAATCGGCTTTATTGTCAACCACTATTTTTTCAAATGGCAGGGCAGCTTGTTTCAAGGCTCTTTCCACCAGTTCAGCATCTGTTGGAAGATCTTCCAAATGCAATATTTTTATTTTGCGAACGGAAATATCCATATATGTTAAACTGGTGGTTGATTAAGAATCATCCAGTACAAGCCTAAATTACTCACAGCTTTTACAAAGTCGTCAAATTCAACCGGTTTTACCACATAGCTGTTGGCACCCAGACCATAACAGATCTGGATATCCGGATCTTCTTTAGAGGAGGTGAGAACAATGACAGGAATTTTTTTTGTGCGTTCGTCGCTCTTTAACCTTTTCAATACTTCAATACCACCCAGTTTAGGCATTTTCAGATCCAGCAATATCACTTTAGGCACGTTCGAGATTTCGCGATCAGAAAACTCGCCTTCTGCAAAAATGTAATCAAGTGCTTCGGCGCCATTTTTTAAATGTACCAGTGTATTAACCAGGTTGCTTTTTTTGAGGGCACGTATGGTTAATTCAGCATCGTGCGCACTGTCTTCAATTAAGAGGATGTCGGTTTCGTATTTCATAGTTTAGTTATTGTTTAATGATATGTAAAATGTGGCTCCCTGGTTTACTTTTCCTTCTGCCCATACTTTTCCGTTGTGTTTAGCAATCACCCTTTGTACAATGGCCAGGCCAACACCTGTGCCATCAAATTCTTCCTGTGAATGCAGGCGTTGAAATACACCAAATAATTTGTCGGCATACCTCATGTCGAAACCAGCGCCGTTGTCTTTGATAGAAATTGTAATTTTACCATCTTCTTCTTTTGAACTGATATCTATCGCGGGATGTTCTTTTTTGGACGAGTATTTAATGCTATTTGAAACCAGGTTAAACATGGCCTGATAAAGTAATCCGTAATCTGCTTTTACTTTGTGTAACGATTTAAACTGTATGGCGGCCTTGTGATGTGTTGTTTTATTGATATCAATAACGATCGCTTCCAGTAACTCGTTCAGGTCGATGTCTCTCTTTTGAATTTCTTTTCTTCCTAATCTCGAAAAGGCCAACAGGTCATCAATGAGTTGTCCCATTTTGGTGGCATTGGATTTAATATTCTCAATGATACGGTTAGCTTCCCCGTCGAAGGATGCTCCGTAATCTTCTCTCAACATTTGTGCATAACCGTTCACTGCTCTTAACGGCGCCCGTAAATCGTGTGATACAGAGTAAGAAAATGCTTCCAGCTCCTGGGTGCGCTCTTTTACCCGCAATTCTAAGTTCTCATTTAAAGCAGTGATTTCTTGTTCATTTTTTTTTCGTTCCGTTATGTCATGTGCAAACACTATAAAATTACCATCGTCCAACATTTTGCAACTTGATTCGGTTTCAATAGCTTTACCGTCTTTGCGCTTCAGTCGTCTTTCATTCCTGGTCGTTTCTCCTGATTTTATTTCATGTTTCCGGAGGGGACTTTCCTTCAGATCTTCTTCAAAAAGAAGATCGGTTAATTTTAATTTCAGGAACTCTTCCTTCGTATATCCCAGCATTGCACAGCAGCTCGGGTTAATATCTATCAGTTTTCCCATAGCAGTGCCATCCGTAATATAGATCATATCATTGGCCTGCTCAATGATGGATCGATAATAGGCTTCGCTGAGTTTTAGTTTTTCTTCAGCATTTTTTTGTTCCGTGATATCCCTGAAATTTGTTACATACGATTTTATCTGTTCATCATGTAACAAATTGGTGATCGTACCTTCCAGCCAAATATAATAGCCGTTTTTATGCTGTCTTCTTAAGCGTACGGGGATAGGTTTCGAGGGATTTTCCTTAGCAGTTCGAATAATACTTAACGAATATTCTATGTCTTCGGGATGTGTATTTAATATGCCATCTAAACTATCATACTCTTCGTCCGTCCAGCCCATAATTCTGGTTGCTGAAGGACTTCGATAAACTGCTTTGAGTTTGTCATCGAGAAGTGAGATCATATCAAAATTATTTTCAACCAACGTGCGAAAACGTTTTTCACTAGCCGCTAATCGTTCTTCTGCTTTTTTTCTTTCAGAAATATCCCTGGCAACAACCATGATCTTTCCATCGTCCAGTTTTTTAGCAGATGCTTCTATCTGTATGGCCTCTCCGTTTTTTCTTTTAAGCCTTCGCTCGAGTCTTATAGCCTTACCTGTTCTCAGCTCCTCAATTCGGGAAGCGCTGCTCGGGTAATCATCTTCAAAGATGATATCATAAGTGGTGAGTTGTACTATTTCTTCTTTACTGTATCCAAGCAGTTCGCAACCACTTTGGTTCATGTCAATGATTCGCGATTTGTCGGAACCGTCAACGATGTAGATCATATCGTTTGCTTGTTTAATCACGGAATGATAATACACCTCACTTGCTTTTTGTTTTTCTTCTGCCTGCTTACGCTGGGTAATGTTTATTGATAAAATAAATAAGCCCTCGGGAACCGGTTGTATACTTAGTTCAAAATCTGTTACGGTTCCATTTGGAAAAGTAAATTTTGTTTCGAATTGTTTACTGACTCTTTCTTTCATACATCTGTCCAATACTTTGAAAAGATCGCTTTTTTCAATACCAGGATATTTATCCATTAAGGTATGCCCCAGCAATTCTTCCTTTTGGTAATGACTGTCTTTTACAAGTGCTTCGTTTACATATGTATATCGCCAGTCAAAATCGTGGATCTGTACTCCCTCCAGCATATGGTCTAAGGTATATCGAAACTTCTCTTCATTTTTTACTAATTGTTCCTCTGTTAATTTACGGTTAGTAATATCTGAACGGATAGCCAGGTACTTATAGGGTTTACCCAGTTCATTGACAAACGGAACGATCGTCGTATCTACCCAATAAATGGTGCCGTCTTTCGCTTTATTCTTCAATTCTCCCTTCCATACCTTTCCACCAGTAATCGTTTCCCACAATGATTTGATAAATGCTTTGGGATGGTGGCCGGAGTTAATGATACGGTGATCCTGGCCAATCAGCTCTTCCCTGCCGTATTTCGAGATCCTGCAGAAATTATCATTCACATGTTGTATGATCCCTTTTTGATCGGTAATGGCAACAATAGCGGATTCATCAAGTGCGAATTTATAATCAGAAACTTCCTTTACAAAATTTACTAATTGCTCTTCAGTTAGTTTCCGGTCGGTAATATCTGATCGAATGGCCAGGTACTGATAAGGTTTGCCAAGCGCATTCAATAATGGAACAATAGTAGTGTCTACCCAGTAAATAGTACCGTCTTTTGCTTTATTCTTCAATTCTCCCTTCCATACCTTTCCACCGGCTATCGTTTCCCATAATGATTTGATAAATGCTTTGGGATGGTGGCCGGAGTTAATGATACGGTGATCCCTGCCAATCAGTTCTTCTCTACTGTATTTCGAGATCCTGCAGAAATTATCATTCACATGTTGTATGATCCCTTTTTGATCAGTAATAGCAACAATAGCGGATTGATCGAGTGCGAATTTATAATCGGAAATTTCTTTTACAAAATTGTTAATGTTTTGTTCACTTGCTTTTTTTTCACTGATATCCCTGATAATCTTCGAGGCTCCGATCACATTTCCTGAAGGATCTTTAAGAGGAGATATGGTTAAGGAGACATATACACTGGTGCCATCCTTTCGGATACGTTCGGTTTCATAATGCTTAATATGTTCTCCTGCACTGATCCTTTCCAGGATCAGTATTTCTTCGCCGTGCAGATGTGGAGGAATAAGTATGGAGATATGTTTGTCAAGCACTTCTTCGGCATCATAATCAAAAATGATCTTTGCGGCAGGATTCCAACTGATGATTTTTCCATCCAGTGTTTTACAAAGGATAGCATCATGTGATGAATTAACAATTGATTCGAATACGGCCTTACTTTCCATGTAACAATGTGTTTATTTAATTAATTAGTTATATGCAGTACATAATTTACTGTAGCTACAAAAAACTTGTTCGGTTATTTTCAGGGGGCGAACCATTGCAAGTTTTATAGAACCAGGGTCGCTTACAAAGCAGCCTTTAAATAGCGCAGGCAAATTGATAACAAAAATAGATAAACTATTTTTGCTGCCTGTCATTGTTTGTACTACAAGATAGAAAAATAATTTCCTACTTCTCATACATGTCATTGTTTTGCTTACAAACTTATCATCCTATCAACTATTTATAATGGCTTACATGCTTTTTACATTTGTATAAAATGTATGTAATGAATAACTATAATAATGTGAGTATGAAATCTGTTTTTATGTGTGTTTGCCTGACAGTTATTTTGTTTCTTAACCCTCATGAAGCTCAATCGGCCAACAGGTACTGGATAGGCGCCGGCAATTTTAATAACACCGCCAATTGGTCCGATGTGTCGGGCGGAGCATCAGGATTTTCAGTCCCCGGAATTTCTGATATAGCAATATTTGACGGCTCTAATGTATCAAATTGCATCGTGAATACTAATATAAACATAAACGGGTTTATTATATATGCCGCTTATACCGGAACCATTAGTATGAATAATGCGGTGACGTGTATAATAGGGACATCAGGTTTTTCCCAATCGGGAGGCACATTTACCGGTAATAACGGGAATATATCCGTAAATAGTACATTTTTTATGAACGGAGGTGTATTTAATTCAACAAGCGGAACATTACTTATAACAAGCGGGTACACTTTTACTTCAGGTGCTTTCAATCATAATAACGGAATCGTTGCTTTTTCAACTACACAAACCATAACAGGTAATACATCATTTTATAATCTCACATTTGTTGCAAGCGGAGGCATATATACTATTACCGGCGGAACCACAATCACGTCGCTTAACAACGTAACGATTAGCGGCGGCGCTGCATGTACGATAAACACAGGTACTGTGCAGATAAAAGGAGACCTCAGTCTGACATCTTCTTCCAATAATTCAGTTAATGGAGGATCCGCTACGTTTTTATTTAACGGAAGCGGTACGCAGAATATTAATTCGGGTATCAGTTCCATTTTAGTTGGCATAAATGAAAGATCCTGCTGTCTGCCAAATGTGGAGATCGATAAAATTTCAGGAACTCTTAATTTGAATGGTGTGATCAATGTTAATGGCAGCACATGGAAAACAACCAACGGCGCTTCGCTCGTAAACCCAGGAACTTCTACAGTAAATATAAGTTCCGCCGTTACATTTTCCGGACAAAACCTGTCGTTGTATACCGTTCATATTTATGCCAATGGCCAGGTAATTACCTTGAGTCCTTCATACACTCTTACTGCTACTAATAATGTAATTATTAACGGAGGCAGTTATTACCAGGTAAATACAGGGACGTTGGAAATTTTAGGCGATCTTACGTTGGTTAACACAAGTACATCAGCTGTAAACGGCGGGACAGGTACTTTTTTATTTGATGGCTCCGGAAACCAGAATGTGAACTCATCTGCATCAGGGTTGAACTATATTTGTGCTTTGCCTAACATCCTTATCAATAAAACAACGGGCACTTTAAATTTTAGCGGAATTATTAATTTTAATGGTAGCTCATGGAATACAATTGCCGGAGCATCTTTGGTTTCAACCAGTACTTCAACTGTTAATGTTTTAAAAACATCAACACTATCTGGACAGAATTTGAGTTTTTATGACCTTGTGGTTACCGGCAACTTCAATACAATTACTATTGGAGCAGGTGTTGTTTGGACATCGACTCACTTGCTCACTTTTTCAGGCGGGAGTAGCTGGTACCAGATAAATACCGGAACAATAAATGCCAAAGGCGATGTGTTGGTTACCAATACCAATACATCCGGTAATGTTGGTGGGAACGCTGTTTTACTATTTGACGGTACGGCTAATCAAACACTCACAGGATCCGGCGTTGCAGGCGGCGGCCGATTACCACAGGTTACTATCAATAAAACGGGTGGCACATTAACACTTTCTAATATTATTTCTACCGACCATAACTGGAATTACATATCCGGAAATGTAGATGCCATAACTAATGCATCAACGATCGATTTTTATAAAACTTCTATTATCGACGGGCAGGGCACAACTGCTACGATGTCTTTTAACCATGTTGTCTTTTCAGGATTTATTTCTTTAGGCGGTAATTTGGATGTTAATGGCGACTTTACTATTAGAAATGGTACTAATAACAGGTTGGATGTTAATGCTACAAATAATTACCAAATAAATGTAGCGGGTAATTGGAGCAATAACAACTCTGCTACATTAATCTCCTTTAATCAACAAAATGGAAAAGTTGTTTTTGATGGAGGAAATACCCAAACAATTGCGCTTGATATATCTACAAACATTGAGACATTTTACAATTTGGAAATTAACAATACCGGTTCCGGAGTTATATTAACTGCGCCAGTTACTATTGCAGGTAATATTAACTTTATTGACGGAACAGTTGCATCATCTGCCTCAAATATCTTATTACTCAATAATTTATCTACTTCAACCGGAGCATCTAATAATAGTTTTGTTTCTGGGCCGGTTTGTAAAACAGGTAACCAGGCATTTGTGTTCCCTGTTGGAAAAAATGCTGTATATGCGCCTATTGCAATATCGGCACCAACAGTAAATACAAATCAATTTACAGCTGAATATTTCCAGGCAAACCCCAATCCTTTATATAGCGCTAGTAGTAAAGATATTAGTTTAGATCACATATCAACATGTGAGTATTGGATGTTGAACCGAACTAATGGCATTTCTAATGTGGCTGTAAATTTAAGTTGGGACACACGAAGTTGTGGAATTTCTAACCTGAGTGATCTACGTGTTGCACAGTGGAATGGCTCCCAATGGAAAGATCAGGGTACTGGTGGAACAACCGGAACCACATCATCAGGTACTGTTTTTTCTGGTTCTAACGTTTCCTCCTTCGGACCATTTACAATTGGTACGATCTCCACACTTAATTCATTACCTATTGAGCTTGTCTATTTCAAAGGGGTATGTGATCAGAATAATGTATTGCTAGAATGGGGAACTGCTTCAGAAAATGGTAATGACTATTTTAGTATTGAGCGAAGCAGCGATGCTGTTAATTGGGAGCTTATTCAAATAATTAAAGGTGCCGGTAACTCTAATACATTAAACAATTATTCTTTTTCAGATCCTATCGTGAGTACCCAAATTTCATACTACAGACTAAAAGAAACAGATTATGATTTAACTTATAAATACTTTGATATGATTGATGTAGCTCCGTGTAAAACGAAACCGGAGAGTGATGCTTTAATTATTTATCCTAATCCATCAGAAGGTATTATTTATTTGTCGTTTGAAGGAGATGTAAATTCATTGCAGTCGATAGAAGTTGTTAATATGCTGGGAAATATTGTTTATTATAGCACCAATTTTACTGATAGACTTGATTTATCGGAATATACTGCGGGCGTTTACTTTGTATGCCTGAAAAGTAACGAAAAATCAATAATTGAAAAGGTAATAATAACAAAAGGCGTTTAGTATGTCTGTAAAGTAACATGTGTTTTTTATACGCAACTAAATTAAAAAGCCCCGTTTTGAAAATTCAAAACGGGGCTTTTAAAATATGGTATTCTTTCTTACTTCTTAACTCTCGCCAACTTAATGATGCGCAGTTTATCAAATAATAAAATGATGGGGTATGTTGGATCAAACTCGTACCACTTAGCAGCAAAGTTTGGTTTTGCTCCCGCATGGTGATGATTATTTTGAAATAATTCTCCCATTAATAAAACATCCCAGAATAAAGTGTTTTTAGATTTATCTCCTTCTTCAAAATTGCGGTAACCATACTTATGTCCCGCCCAGTTTACAATAGCTCCTTGTATTGGCCCAATTAAAAAATGAATTGGTAATAATAAGAACATCCACCACTGTGTGGCAAAAAAGCAATAAAAAATAAAGTAACCTACACCAAAGGCAATGCGTGTAAACCAGCTATCTGCTACTTTATCAACTTTTGGGTATTCAGGAAAATTACGATCAAATTTTTCTTCAATAACAACGCGTTTATTTAATACATCATTGTAGATCTTTTTTGTATGCATCATCATTGTGTATACATCTTTGAAAAAGTGAGGTGTATGAGGATCTTTTTCTGTATCGCTATAGGCGTGGTGCATACGGTGTAAGATAGCATACGCTCTTGCATTTAAGTAAGACGAGCCTTGTGTAACCCATGAAAAAACATAAAAGAATTTTTCCCAGAATTTATTCATAGTGAACATCTTATGGGCGCTATACCTATGTAAGAAAAATGTTTGTCCGAAGAGAGAAAGGTACCAGTGAAGTATAAGGAATAAAAGAATGATCATTTTTTGTGTTTGTTAGTTCGTGCTGCAAAGGTCAGCATTAAAAGTGGTTATTTGCTTAAATTTATCGTTAAACATTGGTAAACTACCTTGTTTATGGTATAAAATTAC
This sequence comes from Bacteroidota bacterium, assembly GCA_040386075.1. Classification (GTDB taxonomy): domain Bacteria; phylum Bacteroidota; class Bacteroidia; order B-17B0; family Aurantibacillaceae; genus UBA4416. The sequence continues at coordinate 6,760 of JAZKGE010000032.1, read as the reverse complement.
TCTTTTATTAATTTAATTGTATGGCATTTGTCATTTTTAATGGCTTTAACAAAATATAGACCGGCTGGGAGTTTTTCGAGTTCAATACTATGTTTTCCAACTTCTAATTTTTCAGAATAGATTATGTGGCCATAAATACTAGTTACAATTACAGAAGACTGTTCATTTAATTCAATTATAAATATGCCTGTGGTTGGATTAGGATAAATATTTAGTATGTTTTTCTTAACTGATAAATTATCGATGGAAGTACATAAGCTTACATCTTGTGTAATTGTTGTTGTATTTAAACACCCTACTGCATCAGTTCCTGTTATAGTATAAACAGTGGTTGTTATGGGACTTACTGCAATGCTGATTGCATTAGAGCTTGCGTTCCATGTATAACTTGTTGCTGAGCCACTTGCAGTTAAAGTTGCTGTTTGACCAACACATAATAAAGTGTTAGTAGTACTTGCATTTATTGTGGGTAATGCATTAACGGTTATTGAGCTTACGGCAACATTTGAACTTAAACAACCCAAAGAGCTTGTTCCGGTGATACTATAACTAATGTCTGCAACCGGCGTTACAACGTCAGTTCCGCTGCTAAACGTATACGTACTTGCTCCTACCGGGATCATAGTAAATGATTGCCCTGAACAAATTGCCCCATTTGTTACTGATATTGTTGGGGCCGGGTTAACTGTTATTGAACTTACAGCCACATTTGAACTTAAACAACCCAAAGAGCTTGTTCCGGCTACACTATAACTAACATCTGCAACCGGTGTTACAACGTCAGTTCCGCTGCTAAACGTATAGGTACTTGCTCCACCCGGAATCATAGTAAATGATTGCCCCGAACAAATTGCCCCACTTGTTACCGATATGGTTGGTAAAGCATTAACTGTAACAGTATTTACTGCTGTATTACTGCATCCGGTAAGTGTATTAGTTCCTGTAACTGTATAAGTATTAGTTATCGTGGGTGTAAACGATACCGCATTTGTAATGCCGTCGGACCATATATAACTATTAGCGCCTGTACCACTTAATATAGTATAGTCTCCGCTGCATATCACTGAATTTGTTACTGTTGTTCCAATCACAGGGGGTTGTAGTATTGCAGTATAACCACTAACAACTCCCCCGGGAGACACCCAATTACTTATTGTATTTGTTACTAATGCAAACCCTGTAAGCGTCCCGATACCAGCATTACCGCTTGCATCATATAGAATCGTTTCTCCTGTATTCATCCCGGAATTAAAGCCCTGATTAAAATGATAATTAGCAACCAAGCCTGTAGTTGGATTAATTATTTCACAATTTTTATAGGTGTTAATTTCGCATTGGGTGCGCAACAAACTCCAGATCCTTACCTCATCTATGGATCCTTTTAATTGATGTGCATTAGCATTATTTGTGCCTATAGTGAGTTGCGATGCATGACTATTTATACTATAGGTAAAAGGTAATCCTGTTTCAATTCCATCGATATAAAACTGAGAACCGTTAGCAATTCCACTTTTAAATGATAAGGCCACGTGATGCCAGTTATTGTCATTTAAAAGTATTCCAACTGTATTTGTAGTAGCTGTACTCCAGTCATAAGTACAAAGAATATTATCATTTAAAAATAACCCGTAAGCATTTTCTTTAACAACAATTCCCCTAAGTCCGGTTCCTGCTCCTGAACCAGGTATCTTAATCCATGCCTCTATTGTGCCTGTATCTATTTGTAATGCTACACTATTTGAAATATCTATATGATCATTTACACCATCAAAATTGAGGGATTCTGCAATGGGAGGTGTTATATTCAATAAAACAGATGCATTGTTTGTGCCGTAATTAGCGGTTGCTATATCCGTTTTACCGTCACCATTAAAATCACCGGTAGTTGCCTCATTTGGACTAACATTAACTCCAAAATTAAGCGCTGGAGAAAAACTACCGGTACCAATACCTTTCAATACAGACACTGTATTTGATCCCCAATTAGCAGTTAGCAAGTCACTCTTACCATCGCCATTAAAATCAGCGGATGTTACCGTATTTGGATTTGCTCCTATCGCATAATTAGAGGCTATCACAAAACTTCCTGTACTTGTACCAATAAACACAGAAAGACTGGATGAATTATAATGAACTGTAGCTAAATCGAGTATGCCATCACCATTAAAATCTGTAGAAGTTAAAGAATGTGGATTCGCTCCTACAGTATAATTAACTGCCGGCATAAAGCTTCCTGTGCCCGTGCCAATTAACTTAGAAATACTTGACGAACCATAATTAGCTGTACCAATATCATATTTACCATCACCATTAAAATCAACAGCAATTACTGAACGTGGATTTGTTCCTACTCCGAAATTAACTGCAGGCGAAAAAGAGCCTGTGCCAGTTCCCATCAAAACAGAAACACTATTTGAATTACTATTCGCTACAGCTAAATCCACTTTTCCATCGCTATTAAAATCAGCAGAGGTTATAGACCAAGGGGTATCTCCAGCAGGGTATTTAACAGCGGTGATAAAACTCCCTGTACCTGTACCTAAAAAAATAGAAACATCATCAGAAGCAAAATTAGCAACAGCTAAATCAGCATTACCATCACTATTAAAGTCCTTAGATATTATAGAAAAAGCATTAGATCCTAAGCTCGTATAATTAGAGGCTGTAGAAAAGCTACCGGTTCCAGTTCCTATTAAAACAGAAACATTCATCGGCGTAAGATTATTAGCAACCGCCAAATCTAGTTTTCCATCATTATTGAAATCGGCTGATGTGACAGATAAAGGCTGTTGGCCAACGCCATAATAAGATGCCGAAGAAAAATTTATTTGTGCTTCAATATGAAGTGCACCCATTAAACAAATCAAGGTGCATAGTGTTTTACTCATATATAATTTAAATATACAAAAAAAGCCCTCTACAACGCAAAGGGCTTTTAAATTATGTTAAAGATTATCCGTTCAATGCTTCGGCACCGGCTACGATCTCCAGGATCTCTGTAGTAATAGCTGTTTGACGGGCTTTGTTGTAACTGATCTTCAGATCGCGTAACATGTCCTTAGCATTATCTGTTGCTTTGTGCATCGCTGTCATACGTGCACCGTGCTCAGAGGCTAATGAATCCAATAAAGCTTTATAGAACTGTGTTTTTAAAGAACGTGGGATCAGATCGCTCACGATAAATTCTTTACTTGGTTCAAATATGTAATCTGTACCTGAAGAAGACCCTGCACTTGCAGATGCCTGAACAGGCAAGAATTGTTCGTCCTGCACAATTTGTACAGCTGCGTTTTTAAATTGATTGTAAACCAATACGATCTTATCAAATTCTTTGTTTACAAATGTTTCCATGATCTTTTCTGCGATCGGGGCAACATTATCATAAGTTAAGCGATCAAAGATCTCATTTAAATTGTGTGGCAGATCGGTTCCATGAATGTGGTGTTCAGTGCGTTTAAAAGCATCGTTCGCTTTTTTACCGATACAGATAACCGATACGTTTTGGCCCTGGCATTCGTTTTTAATTAAGCTCCAGGCCTTTTTGATCACGTTAGCGTTAAAACCCCCTGCTAATCCACGATTAGAAGAAATAACAACCAACAATACGTTTTTACCTGTTGTACTACGCGCATAAGCATTTTCAGAAGTGTCTAAACTTGAACTTACGTTCTGTAATATTTCCTGTAGCTTGTTAGCATACGGACGCATTTGCGTAATAGCATCCTGTGCACGTTTCAATTTAGCAGCACTTACCATTTTCATGGCACTGGTGATCTGCATGGTTGAACCAACGGATACAATTCTATTTCTTACTTCTTTTAAATTTGGCATCTCAATTAATGTGCTAATTAAATAATGTGTTGATATGCAAATTTAGCACATCAACACATTTTCAAATTAATTATATTTTGCTGATAACTCTTTTGCAGTAGCTTCTAATACACTCGTGATAGAGTCATCAAATTTACCTGCTTTTAAAGCATCCAATTGTTCTTTGTTTTTGCGTTCGCACATGTCTAAGAATTCTTTTTCAAATTCTTTAACTCTGTTTACCGGAATAGAACGTAATAAGTTTTTAGTTCCTAAGTAAATGATCGCAATTTGTTGTTCAACACGTAGTGGAGAAGCGTTAGCTTGTTTCAAAATTTCCACGTTACGGGCACCTTTATCTAGTACAGATTTTGTTGCAGCATCCAAATCAGAACCGAATTTAGAGAAAGCCTCTAACTCACGGTATTGAGCCTGATCTAATTTTAAAGTACCTGCTACTTTTTTCATTGATTTAATTTGAGCGTTACCACCTACACGAGATACAGAAATACCTACGTTAATTGCCGGACGAACACCTGAGTTAAATAAATTTGTTTCTAAGAATATCTGACCATCAGTAATCGAAATTACATTCGTTGGAATGTATGCAGAAACGTCACCAGCTTGTGTTTCAATAATTGGTAAAGCTGTTAATGAACCGCCACCTTTTACAATTGGTTTTAAAGATTCGGGTAAATCGTTCATGTTTTTAGCGATCTCATCAGAAGCATTGATCTTAGCTGCACGTTCTAATAATCTACTGTGAAGGTAGAAAACGTCACCAGGATACGCCTCACGTCCAGGAGGACGACGTAATAATAATGACACCTCACGGTAAGCTACAGCTTGTTTAGATAAATCATCATAAATGATCAAAGCCGGACGACCAGTATCTCTAAAGAACTCGCCAACCGCTGCACCAGCAAACGGAGCGTAGAATTGCATTGGCGCAGGATCAGAAGCGTTAGCCGCAACTACTACAGTATAAGCCATTGCACCATTCTCTTCTAAAGTACGAACAACGTTCGCAACAGTAGAACCTTTTTGTGCGATTGCTACATATATACAGAATACAGGTTTGCCTGCATCATAAAATTCTTTTTGGTTAATGATGGTATCCAAGGCAACCGTTGTTTTACCTGTTTGACGATCACCAATGATCAACTCACGTTGCCCACGGCCAATCGGGATCATCGCATCAATTGCTTTGATACCAGTTTGTAATGGCTCAGTAACCGGCTGACGATAAATTACACCCGGTGCTTTACGCTCTAAAGGTAATTCGTAAGTAGTTCCCTGAATTGGTCCTTTACCATCGATAGGATTTCCTAAAGTATCAATAACACGGCCTAACATACCTTCACCTACTTTAATAGATGCGATACGTCCTGTACGTTTTACCGAAGAACCTTCGCTGATCCCAACGCTTGCACCTAATAATACAGCACCTACGTTATCTTCCTCAAGGTTCAATACAATTCCTTGTAAACCTGTTTCAAATTCGATCAGCTCACCTGATTGAACTTTAGATAAACCGTAAATACGGGCGATACCATCACCTACTTGTAATACAGATCCAACTTCTTCCAATTCAGCTTCTGATTTGAAGCCTGATAATTGTTGTCTTAAAATTGCAGATACTTCTGCTGGTTTTACTTCAGCCATTTTATTATTAGTTTAATGCTTTGTTTGTTAATTCTTTTTTCATGTTTGATAACTGACGGGCAACTGATTTATCCAACTGTTTATCGCCAATTTTTAAAACAAATCCTCCGATGATGTTTGGGTTTACTTTCTCTACTAATTCAACTTCGCCATTCATTTGAGATTTTACAAGGTCTAATGCTTTTTGTTTAGTAGCAGCATCCAACCCGTTAGCTGATGTTACAACAGCTGTTAAAATATTTTTATGGGAGCGGTATTGTTCGATAAAGCTGTTTGCCATTTCAGGAATAATACTTTCCCTTCTTTTAGAAGCTACGATGCTTAAAAAACCAGATGTGATCGCATTTAATTTACCATCAAATATAGCTTTGATAGTTGCAATTTTTTTATCTGATTTAATGATCGGGCTGTTTAAAAAATTGATAAATTCTCTGGATTCTTCGCAAACAGCTTGTACCTGGCGTATATCAGCATAAACAGCTTCAAGCTGCCCTTTTTCAACGGCAAGGTCCAATAATGATTTAGCGTATCTTGATGCAACTATCATGTTAGTTTAAGTTTACGTCCTTCATTAAGTTGTTTACCAATGCTTTTTGTTTTTCATCGCTTGACAATTCGCTGCGCAAGATCTTCTCGGCAATTTCAATAGATAAAGTTGCTACCTGATTTTTCAATTCGGCAACTGCTGCATTTTTTTCGTTAGTGATCTGCTCACGTGCAGATGACATAATTCTTTCTGCATCTGCCTGAGCTTTTGCTTTTGCTTCAGCAATGATCACATCTTTAGTGTCGCGTGCTTCTTTCATAAGCATATCGCGTGCAGCACGTGCTTCTGCCAAACTTTTTTCATTGTTTGATTTCAATTCACGCATGTCGTTCAATGCTCTTTCGGCGCTTGCTAAAGCATCTTCAATTCCTTTTTCACGGGTTTTGATCGCATTTAAAATGGGCTTCCAGGCAAATTTGCCTAACAATACCAATAATAAGATAAAGGTAATAGTTGTCCAGAAAATCAAACCAACTGCTGGTTCTATTAAACTTGCTAAAATAAATAAGTTCATTTTATATTGTTTTTAGTTGTACTCTTTTTGTTCTCAACTCCGCTCGAACTGACAAACGTCGCGAGTAATTTTTTTAACCAAATAATTTAAACCAAAGCTATTACCAACCGTAATAGCTTTGGTTTGTTTGTTGAAGATTACTTCGACATTAAAGCAACTACCACACCGAATAATGCAACACCTTCTACAAGGGCTGCAGCGATGATCATAGCTGTTTGAATTTT